>SVAH01000021.1 GCA_015059485.1 Bacillota bacterium | reverse complement strand
AATATAAATATACAAATGAAGATCAAAGTGAAACACAAGGACATGTATTTAGAGGAACAGTAGGAATAGATACAAATATAAATGCAGTAGCAACATACACAGATAGTATCTTAAATGGAGCAGATCCAGTACTTACTAGTAATTTAATACCAGTAACATTATCATCAGATGGAACAGTAACATATGCAGATATAAATAATGAGTGGTATAGTTATGAAAATAAACAGTGGGCAAATGCAGTAATACTTACATCAAATCCATCACAAACATATGAAGCAGGAGATACAATATCAGAAAGTGATATTGAAAGCTATTTTGTATGGATACCAAAATATAGTTATAAACTATTCCATACAAACCAGGATAGTACAACGATAAGCGGCCAACCATCAACACTTGGAAGTGATGCAAAAGAAATAGAAATAAGATTTGGACTTGAAAACACAACAGATAGTGAAACTGAATGTACAACCCCAATGACAAGTGGGCAAAGTGGAAACTGTGCTGATGGAAAATATATGACTCATCCAGCATTTATAAGTATGAACACAAATGGATTATGGGTAGGAAAATTTGAAACAACAGGTTCAACTTCTGCTTTAACAGTTAAACCAAGTCAAACATCATTAAAAAATTTAACAACAAAGCAAATGTTTGAAAGTTCTTATAACTATAAAAGAACAAATAATTCCCACATGATGAAAAATACTGAATGGGGAGCAGTAGCTTACCTTTATCATTCAGCATATGGTAGATGTACAAACGGAACTTGCGAAGATATAAGAATAAATAATAATTCAAGTTTTTTAACAGGATATGCAGCAGTAGATGGAACAGATCAAAGTACATATCCAGCCACATCAGGAACAGACTCATCTAAGACATTAGCCTATAATACAACTACTGGAGTAAAAGCTAGTACAACAGGAAACATAACAGGTATATATGATATGAGTGGAGGAGCATGGGAATACATGGCATCATATAGAACTGGAACATTTGGCTCAAGTGGATTTGATGCAAGTACAATTGCAAATTATGATGCAAAATACTTTGATGTATATGGAGCAACGACTGTAAGTAATTATGATTATACTTATCGAATTTTAGGAGATGCAACCGGAGAAATGGGACCGTTTTATGATTATGCTGATGGAGATAGTAACGTAAGACATCATAATAATTGGTATGCTGACTATTCTGACTTCGTGTACTCGGGTTACCCTTGGTTCATTCGAGGCGGCCATTACCACGACGGTGTCCTTGCAGGGCCTTTCTTCTTCAGCAACAGCACGGGTGGAGCTTATGGCTACCTCGGTTTCCGCCTCGTGGTTGCCCCATAGATCTATATGCGTCTAGCATATAGTCTAGCTCTTTTGCTTTCGGGCAAAAGGATAGAAAAAGAACATATGAAATTCAGATAAAAAATAGATAGAAAAAAGAACTTAAATATCACTTCCCGCACTCTTTTTTCGGCGGGAAGTGGGGATAAAGAAAAAGTACCATTACCACGACTGAGTGGTAATGGTACAAAATAAAATATGGCATTTATTAATTAATATAAATGTAGGCTACAAGTTGTTATAAAAAGTTACTCTTGTTACTCTTTATGCTGACAATTCTAACTTCGTGAACTCAGGTAACCCTTGGTTCAATCGAGGCGGCAATTACAACAACGGTGTCCTTGCAGGACCTTTCAACTTCAACAACAACACGGGTGGAGCGAATGGCAACATCGGTTTCCGCCTCGTGGTTGCCCTTAGACTAAAGTTATTAGGCTTATGCCTCACTAAAGAAATAAGTTTACGGATTTATATAATTGGTGTTAATCTTAGAAACTTGGTGCCTATTCAAGTAATTGAATTAAAATTTAATAAAAACGTTTTGGTGAGTAATAAAATGGTGAAAATTAGAATGTTTTAAGCAGTATCAATAAACATTGTTTTCTAAATGTTTTTGTGCTGCTTTTTTAAATTTAATAGAAGTAAAGGTGGTAAAAAAGTGAGTAAAATATTTGATGAATTTAAAAGGTTAAAAAGTATTAATAATGAAAAAATGTATTTATTTAGATGTGGTAAGTTTTATATATTTATTGATAGTGATTGTGATTTAATTAATGAATATGTAGTGTTAAAGAAAGTACCTTTTGGTAGTACTTATAAATGTGGATTTCCAGAAAATGTTTTACAACAATATTTAAAGGTATTTAATAATCATAATCTTGATATTGATGTAATTGAAAATATTGAAGATAAAAATAATTTTGATATAAAAAAATTTCTAGATGAAATTGATATTAATGATATAACTCCGATTGAAGCATTAATTAAATTAGAAATATTAAAGGAAAGTGTGAAGTAAATGAAAGATGTAGAAGAATTACATATATACAAACAATATATAACTTTAATTTTTTATACTGAAAATATTGTGGAGAAGTATCCCAAACATGAAAAAAATTCTTTGGTAAGTATTATTAAAAATATTACTTACGATGGTATGAAAAATGTTTTGGAGGCATATAAGTATTTTGATAAATCAGATAAGTTAACATCTTTAAATTCATTAGATATTAATTTGAAAATGTTAAAGATTTTAATTAGAATTTCTTATAAGAAAAAATATATAAGTATTAAAAATTATAAAGCATGGAGTAAAAAAATTTATAATATTGGTAATATGTTAGGTGGATGGATTACATCATGTGTAAAAGCATAAAAAAATGTTTTTATAAAAAGTTAACTTTTAAAAATTTACTTGCTGCTCATTATAGAGCATGTAAGGGGAAAGGACTTAGAAAAGAAGTAATATTGTTTGAGATGGATTTAGAAACTAATTTGATTAGAATTTTAAATGAAATAAAAAGTGGAAATTATAAGTTTGGAAAATATAGAGAATTTATTATTTATGAACCTAAAGAAAGATTAATTAAATCATTACCTTATAAAGATAGAATAGTTCATCAATGGTATGTAGAAGAATTTATAAAGCCTTATTATCATAAAAGATTTATTAGTGATTCATATGCATGTATTGAAAATAAAGGAAATCATAAAGCTGTTTTAAATATGCAAAGAAAGATGAAGAAAAAATTTAAAGAAAATAAAGATTATTATGTTTTAAAATGTGATATAAAAAAATATTTTTATAATATCGATAAAGGAATATTACTTAATTTATTAAGTAATAAAATAAAGGATAAAAAAGTAATTGAATTTACTAAAATAATATTAGACGATGGAAGTAATATTGGTATACCAATTGGTAATTATACTTCACAATATTTTGCTAATATATATTTAAATGAATTAGATCAATATATAAAGAATGTTTTAAGAATAAAATATTATGAAAGATTCATGGATGACTTTATATTGTTATTAAATGATAAAAATGAAGCAACAAAGATATTGGAAAAAATAAGGCATTTTTTAATAGAACAATTACATTTGGAATTAAATTCTAAATGTAAATATTATCATAATAAGTTTGGAGTTAATTTTAGTGGTTATGTAATATATAAAGATTTTATTTTACTTAGGAAAAGATTTAAAAATAATTTTAGAAAAAATATTAGACTATGGATTAAACTAAATAGAATTAATCATTTAGATGAAAATAGAATGAAAATGTCATATAATTCGTTTTGTGCACATGCAATGCACGCTAATAGTTTTAATTATATGAAAAATATAAATAATGTTATGAATAAAAAAGTAAAAGTTTCAGATTAGTATTAGCACCATAGTATATAATTAATAAAATAAATATTTGTCAGATAAATCGACAAAATATTCTTCTTTCGTGTGTTAGGATACATCATAAAAACACATGAAAGGAGATTTTTGTTTTGACAAATTACTATAATGAAATAAAAAAAGAACTATTAAACTATGAAATAACAAAGAAAGTAAAAGAGTATTCAATTAATAAAAGTGAATTTGAAACTAAATATAATGTAGGTAAGATGTTAATTGAAGCACAAGGAGGAGAAGAAAGAGCAAAATATGGTAATGGTCTAATTAAAGAATATTCTATTAAGTTATTAAAAGAAACAGGACTTAAATATAGTGAGACATCACTTAAATATATGAGACAATTTTACTTGTTTAAAAAAAGTCACGCAGTGCATGACCAATTCAATTTAAGTTGGAATCATTACAAAAAATTGTTCACATTAAAAGATAATGGACAAATAAAATACTATATTGATATATGTGAAAAGTATCATTTAAGTTATAGACAGCTAGGCGAAAAGATAAAGTCAAAAGAATATGAAAGATTAAGTGAAGAAACAAAAAATAAATTATCTTTAGATAGTACGCAAGAATATCAAATAGCAGACTTTATAAAAAATCCAATAATTATGAAAAATACTAAGAAAGATGAAAATGTGTCAGAAAAAGTATTACAAAAATTAATACTTGAAGATATACCATCATTTTTAAAAGAATTAGGTGAAGGTTTTACATTTATTGAAAATGAATATAAAATAAAACTAGGTAATAGATATAACTATATTGATTTATTATTGTTTAATATAAAATATAATTCATATGTAGTTATTGAACTTAAAACAACAGAGTTAAAGAAAGAACATATTGGACAAGTACAAGTCTATATGAATTATATAGATGAAAATATTAAAACAATATATCAAGATAAAACTATAGGAATAATAATAGCTAAAGAAGATAATAAATATGTTATGAAATATTGTAGTGACAAAAGAATATTCAATACTAGGTATGTTTTAAATTAAATATAAATCGCTAAAAATAATTGTTAAGAACCTTACTTTATGGTATTATATTAATATAAATAAGAGGGTGCTAGTTATGAATGATGAACGATTTAAATATGACGAATCATTAGGTATTAGTAATGAAAAAACAGTTTTTAAAGGTGATAATTATAGAATAACTGTTTTAACAGAACGCTTACTTAGACTAGAATATAGTGATGGTGGGCTTTTTTATGATGGCTTAACAGAAACAGTTTTAAATAGAAAATTTCCAACACCTGATTTTAAAGTAAATGAAGATAACAAATATTTAGAAATAACAACAAAGTATTTTAAATTACAATATAGAAAAGGTATGCCTTTTGTTGGCCCTAAGTTTGCGCCAGATGCTAATTTAAAAATAGAACTTGTTAATACAGATAAAACTTGGTATTTCAATCATCCAGAAGCAAGAAATTTTAAAGGAAAAACTTTAGGGTTTGATGAATACGGTACAAAAGTAAAAATGGAAAATGGTTTATACTCAACAGATGGTTTTGCTTCAATAGATGATAGTAAAACTATGATTTTTGATAGTGAAGGATATATGTATCAAATAGCATCAAGCAGAATAGATACTTATGTATTTATGTATAGAAGAGATTTTGGACTATGTTTAAAAGATTATTATTTGCTTACAGGAAGACCTCCATTAATACCTAGGTATGCGCTTGGAATATGGTGGCATAGAGATAAAACATATAATTTTGATGATACTAAAAAATTAGTAAATTTATTTAATAGGAATAATATTCCAATTTCTGTTTTATTACTTGGACATAAATGGAATACAAAACCCATAATTGATGGAAAAGAATACCTTGATTATAAAACTGGATATACTTTTAATAAAAAATTATTTGATAATCCAAGTGGATTTATTAAGTATATGCATGATCGTGGTATTAGAGTTGGACTTAATATGAATCCAGTAGGTGGAATAAATGTATATGAAGAAAGTTATACTAAGATAGCTGGAGATTTAGGAATACAAAATGGAAAACCAATACCATTTAATATATATGATAAAAATATTGTTAATGAGTATTTTCAAAATATAGTTGCACCATTAACACGTTTAGGTGTGGATTTTTATTGGTTAGAATATACTAATGATTTAAATTCTTTAAAAGCATTAACTAATTATCATTTTAATTATTATAAAGCTAATCAAAATCAAAGAGGTATGGTAATGTCTAAAAGCAATGGAAAAGCATTACATAGATATCCAATTCACTATTCAGGAGAAACTACAGTTAGTTGGGATACATTAAAAATATTACCTTTTTATAATTCACAAGCTAGTAATGTTGGAGTTTCTTGGTGGAGTCATGATGTTGGTGGTTATAAAGATGGAATTGAAGATAATGAATTATATGAAAGATATGTGCAACTTGCAACATATTCACCAATATTTAGATTCTCATCTAAGTATGGACATTACTATAAAAGGGAACCATGGAAATGGGATAGTAATACACTTAATATAGTAAGAGAGTATTGCTTATTAAGACACAGATTAATTCCTTATCTTTATTCAGGAGCATATCGTTATTACAAAAATGGACTACCACTTGTTCAACCACTTTATTATGAATCACCTGAAACATATGATGAACCTGAATATAAAAATGAATACTATTTTGGAAGTGAGTTATTCGTATCCCCAATAACTAATCCAAAAGATGCTGTAATGAATAGAGCTGTCCAGAGAGTTTATTTGCCAAAAGGAACATGGTATGAATTTAAAACTGGCAAAAAATTTGCAGGCGATAAAAGATATGTAACTTTCTATAATGATGAAGATTATCCAGTATATGCTAAAGAAGGATCAATTATTCCACTTTCAATACTTGATAAGAATATAAATGTCACAAATCCACCAGAAAGTATGGAAATACATGTATTCCCAGGTAAGAGTAATATATTTAAATTATATGAAGATGATGGATACAGTTCGCTTTATGAAGATGGATATTATTTAATAACTGCAATTGATTATAATTATTTAGCAAATAATTATACATTAATAATAAGACCTCTTGAAGGAAAATCAGGAATAATTCCAGCTAGAAGAAATTATAAAGTTAGATTCAGAAATACAAGAGAAGCTGAAGATGTAGTTGTTTATATAGATAAAGAAAAAGTTGAATGTTTAAGTTATGTAGAAGATAATGATTTTATAGTAGAAGTAGATAATGTTAAAACTATTTCACAAGTAACAATTAATTGTAAAGGAAAAGACATTGAAATAGAGGCACTTAGAGCTATAAATGAAGATATCGATTCTATTATTAGCGATCTTGAAATAGATACTAACTTAAAAGAAATAATTGCCAAAATAATTTTTGATGAAAATTTAGACATTAAGAAAAAACGTATAGCTATAAGAAAATTAAAAAGTAGTGGATTAAAGCCAATATTCATTAGAATGTTTATTAAACTTCTTGAATATGCAAGTGAAGTATAAGATGGATAATTCCATCTTTTTATTTTGATATTTTATAATATTATAGTATAATCTAATCATAGAAGGAGATAGTGATATGAAAAAAATATTAGTTATGTTTATAGCATTATTTATTACAACAAATGTATACGCATTAGAACCAACAAACAAATTTTATGTAAATGATTATGCAGATATTTTATCTGATGAAACAGAGGAGTTTATATTTGAAAAAAGTAAAGCGTTGGATGATGCTACAACTGCTCAAATAGTTGTTATTACTGTAAAAGATTTGAAAGGAAAATCAATTGAAGAATATGCAACTGCAACATTTAGACAATTTGGAATAGGTGATAAAGAAAAGAATAATGGACTTCTTTTGCTCTTAGCTTTAGAAGAGAGACAATTTAGAGTAGAAGTTGGATATGGACTTGAGGGTGATCTTCCAGATGGTAAAACTGGCAGAATGCAAGATGAATATATTATTCCATATTTAAAAGAAAACAAATGGGATGAAGGTATAACAAACGGTTATAAAGCATTTTATGAAGAAGTAGCTAAGATTTATGATTTCCAAACTGATGTTACTCCTGTAAAAAGTGCAGTAGTAGAAAAAACTGAAGATTCAGATGAATTAAATTTTATAGCAACGTTATTAGTTGCAAAAGTTATTTATACAATAATAATATTTTTAGTGAATTTGGATAGCAAAAAGAAAAAAATAACACATTTTTCAATATTAGAAACATTAACTATTATAATTGCAATAGGAAGTTATATAGTTAATAAACAACCTGCCTCATTATGGTTTTTCTTAGTTGGAACACCTATTAATATATGGGCAGTTCTTCAAACTTTTGATTATTCAAATATAAGTACTACTGGCGGATATAGTTCTGGTGGACATAGTTCAGGCGGCTGGTCATCTGGAGGAGGCGGTGGCTTCTCTGGAGGTGGAGGATCTTCTGGTGGCGGAGGATCAACTAGAGGTTTCTAATGGAGAAAATTATGAATAATAAGTTAAAAGAAAGTTGTAAAAATATAAGAAAATCTTATAAAAGATTTCCTATATTCTTAATAATCTCAACATTTACTATGATATTTTTAAGTATAGTAATAGGAGATAATTTTGAAAATAAAAATATATTAAAAATTTTAAATTTTTTAGTAATTCTTATAAGTGGTACTTCACTAGTAGAAACAAGATATTCAAAAGCTAATATAAAAAAAATATTATCTTGTATAATTGTTTCAGTGATTGCCGGAATATTAACTAAAGGTATTTTTGACAATACAGAATATTTAAGTATCTTTATAAGATTAGAAATTAGTTTCATACTAATATGTTTATTACTTGGTATATATAATCTGTACAAAAACTCTAATAAAAAGTTTAATGAATTCATTACAAAGGTAGCAATAAATGTTGTTGAAGTCTCTATAGTTAATGTAATACTAGCTATAGGAATAGCATCAATTGGTGGCATATTTACATTACTTATAATGCAAACTGATTTACTTATAATAAGATTAGAAATATTACTTGTGGGATTATATTACATACCTAATATAGCATTAAGCTTTATAAATTTCGATAATAGTGAATCTAAATTTATAAATGGAGTAATAAAGTATGTTTTATCAGGACTATCTTACATAGCATACGTAGTTATATATCTATATTTATTTAAAATAATAATTATGTGGAATATTCCTCAAAATCAAGTATTTGCAATAATCACTAGTTTATTTATTTTTTCGATACCAATATCTATAATGGTATCATATGTAAAAGATAATAAAATTAATGAGTTATTACCGTATTTATTTAGCCCATTTATATTACTTCAAATAATATCATTATATTTAAGAATTAGTGAGTATGGAATTACTCCACAAAGATATATTGGAATAATAGTAATAATAGTTGAAATAATATATGTACTTTTATATAAAGTAAATAAAAAATTTATTCCAAATATGATAATAGTTTTTTGTGTAATTATTTTAGTTGGTGGAGTTATACCAGTAGTTAATATGTTTGATGTATCTAATTCAAGTCAATATAATATACTAAAAACATATAAAGATAATAAAAAAATAAATAACAAAGAAAAAAAGAAAATATATGGTGCATACCAATATTTAAAAATGTCTGAAGATGGAAAAAAGTATATTAAAAAAGTATTAAATAAGTCTGATATAAAAGAAATTGAAAAATATAATAGTTATAGTTATGATATGAATAATAATCACTATATATATACTAATGCTAATATAGATAATATTGATATAGAAGGTTATAGTACTTTAAAAATAGTATACGAAAATAAATACGGAATTAATAAAAAAGTTAACAAAGTATTCGAAAAAATTAAAGTTTCTGGATATTATATTGATATGTCAGAAATAATAAATGAATATATAGAAAATGAAAAAAATATAGATAATTATTTTGAATATAATAATGAAATAATTGTTGATGAAAACACAAAGCTAATACTAACTAATATTTCATTAAGCTTAAATGATGATAAAGTATATGAATATGAATTTAATGGTTACTTACTAGTTAAGTAATCATTATTTTTTTATAATAAAATAACAAGCGTTATTTTATGCTTGACAAATCAGAATATGATAGTATAATAAATAACAAATGTTATTTAATTTTAGAAAGAGATGATTGTATGGCAAGAAAAGTAGTATTTGATAAAAATATAATATTAGAAAAAACAAAAGATTTTATTAATGAAAAAGGAATAGAAGTCATGAATGCAAGAGATTTATGTAAATATATTGGATGTTCTACACAACCTATATTTAAAAATTTTGAAAGTATGGAAGGACTAAAAAAAGAATTAAAAAAATATTTACATGATTATTATGATTTATTTATTTCAGATATTGTTAATAAAGAAGACTATTTATATACAATTAGTTATGCTTATGCATTATTTTCTTTAAAAGAAAGTAACATTTTTAAAGCATTGTTTATGTCAGATTTAGCTGGTAGTAGAACTATAGAAGAAGTATTAAATTCAAGTTGGAATTTGGATACTATTAATTCTATTCCGAAACAATATGGACTATCAAAAAAACAATCAGAAAATTTATATAGAGATGTTAGATTTTATACACATGGTCTATCTTGTCAGATAGCATGTAAAAGTATAATTATAGATGAAAATGAAATAAAAAAATTAATTAAAGAAGCAATTAATAAGTTAAAGTGATATAATTTAATTAGCATAAAAGGGAGTTGTAAAAAATGAAGGAGACAATTAGAAACTTAAAAAAAGTTTATGAATATGGTAAAGAATATAAAAAATGTTTAATATATGAAACAATTGGTTCAGCTTTTGGAATAGCAATAGGAATACTATTACCAATACTAGCAGCCAAACAAATAGTATATCTTACAAATAATAAATGGGAGCAATTAATATATATGAGTGTTGTAATTTTAATTGTTGGATTTATTGGGGCTATAAAAACAGTTTTAATTAGAAAGAATACTCAAAAATTTACTGTTGGAATAACAGAAAAAATGCAAAAGCAATTAGGAAGAGAAATACTAAAAATAACTCAAACTGATTTAGACAATAATTCCACAGGTACTTTTGTTCAAAGAATGACATCTGATACAGATGAACTTGCCACTATGTTTACAACAGGATATGGAAGATTAATTGGACTAATATCTAGTTTAGGTACATTTATAGCAATATTTGTGATCAATAAAATAGTATTTTTATATTATGTTTTAGTTGCAATTATTTTAACAAGATTACATTTATCCAAAGCTAAGGAAGTAAATAGAAAAGATAAAGAAAAAAGATTAAAACAAGAACGTGTATCTGGTTTAACTACAGAACTTGTACGTGGAACAAGAGATGTAAAAATGTTAAACGCTAAAGATAGTTTTATAAAAGTATTAAATGAGAATATAAAAGAAAAAAATAGTTTATATTTAAGTATGAGAAATGTTGATATATCTTATAATTTCTTTATAGATGTTTTAAGCGAATTATTTGAATTTATTCTTATAATAATATTTATCTATTTAATAAAAGATAATGTGTTAACTGTTGCAATGGCAATAGCTTTATATTCATATAGAAATAAAGTAATGAGTGACTTTAAATCTTCTGTATCTTCATTATTAGAAGAAGCACATAAATTTAATTTATCATTTAATAGAGTATTTTCAATATTAGATAATAAAGAATTTAAAAAAGAAAAGTTTGGAAAAAATAAAATTGAGAATATAAAAGGTGATTTTGAATTTAAAGATGTTGAATTTTCATATGATAATGATGTTAAAGTACTTGATAAACTAAACTTTAAAGTAAAAGCGAATACAACAGTGGGCTTTGTTGGAAAATCAGGTGCAGGGAAAACTACTATATTTTCATTATTATGTAAAATGTATGATATAGATTCTGGAAAAATAACAATAGATGGAAAAGATATTAATGATTTAGATGAAGATTCTATAAGAGGGAACATAACGATAATAGGACAATCACCTTATATATTTAATATGAGTATTGTTGATAATATGAAACTAGTTAAAGAAAATGTTACTTTAGATGAAATAAAAGAAGCTTGTAAACTAGCTTGTTTAGATGATTACATAGAATCACTACCAAATAAATATGATACTGTAGTTGGCGAAGGTGGAGTAACATTATCAGGAGGACAAAAACAAAGACTTGCAATAGCAAGAGCTTTAATACAAAAAACAGAAATAATATTATTTGATGAAGCAACTTCTGCACTTGATAATGAAACACAAAGTAAAATTCAAGACGCTATTAATAATTTGAAAAGAGATTATACAATTTTAATAATTGCACATAGATTTTCTACAATACTAAATTGCGATGAAATATTTTATATGGAAAGTGGTAAAATAATTGCTAGTGGATCTCATAAAGAACTAATAAAAAAATGTAAAGAATATAAAAAATTATATGAAACAGAATTAGAAAAATAGCAAAGTAAATTGTATATTAATAAAATATTGATTAATATATATGTATTATTATATAATACGAAATAACAGAGGAGGAATAAAAAATGGAAAATATTAAAATAATAAGAGCTTATTTGATGGCAAATAAATTAAAAGAAGTAATACGTACAGGATGGCAAGAACTAGAAGTGTCAAGTCCACGTTTAGAATCAGTGGCAGAACATGTATATGGAACTTTAGTTTTAACTATTATGATAGCGAGTGAAAGAAAATTAGATTTAGATTTTACTAAAGTTTTTATGATGATTACAATTAAAGAATTAGAAAAAGTAGATAAGGAATTAACTCCAAGAAGTTATCCAACAGTTGAAGATAGAAATGAAAAAGCAAAAAGAACAATTGCCACAATATTTGATGGATTTATACAAAAAGATGAAATAGTAAAGTTATTAGAAGAATGTCAAAATTTAGAAACAGAAGAAGCAAAATTTGTTAAAATGGTAAGTACATTAGAATCAGATTTACAAGCTAAGATATATGATATAAATGGATTTATTGATAAAGATAAAGCAAAAGAGGATGCAGAAGCATGCTTTGGTGTTGATAACATGCCAGATATCAACAATCCAAGTGATGGATTTACTACTTATAATAAAAAATATTATGTTGGTAATGAATATTTTATGAATTTTTCTAATGATATTCAAAAAATAAACAGTAGAGAAGATATTTATTTAAATAACGATTCAAGAAATAGAAGCTAACCTCTATTTTTTATTAGAAGTTCTTTTTTTTAAAATATCTTGAAAAATTTAATAAAATTTCATATAATACACATAAGCGGTGAAGAAAGAGTAGTAATAATGAATCTTTTTAAAGAGAGCTTATGGTTGGTGGAAATAAGTAAAGTGAAATTATGAACTTGCTTTTGGAGTGTTGGGTTGACTTCCCTTAATGAGTTTAATGAGCTAGATTTATCTAGGAAATAAGGTGGTACCACGAGTAACTTCGTCCTTTGGATGTTACTCGTGTTTTACATTTATAGGAGGAATTATTATGAAAAGATTTTTAATATTTTTATTTATAATAATATTTATTGTAGTATTTCTAATTACATATATTATGGATCTTATTAAAATTAAAAAGAAAAAGACAAAAAAAATTGGTGAGGTTCAATATTTAATTAATAAATTCAATTTAAGTCCAACAAAATTAAAATATAAAAAAGTGTGTTTAGTAATCTCACTTTTAAATGCATTTATTATTGCAACAGTAACATCTATAATATCATTATTAGATGTTCCAATGGCACTTCAGTTTTTAGTAGGTTTTATCCTCCTCTTTGCACTTATTTATTCATTATATGAAATATATGGAAGAATACTTGTAAAAAAAGGATATGAAAAAAATAAACAAACAAAGAAGAAAGGAAGTAAGAAATAATGTATAATTTTAAAGAAATAGAAAAAAAATGGCAAAATTATTGGGAAAAAAATGAAACTTTCAAAACAGAAAATCAGGGAGAAAATCCTTACTATATATTAGTAGAGTTTCCATACCCAAGTGGAGCAGGTCTTCATGTTGGGCATGTAAGAAGTTATACTGCACAAGATGCACTTGCACGTATGAAAAGAATGCAAGGATATAATGTTCTTTATCCAATGGGATATGATGCTTTTGGTGCTCCTGCTGAAGAATATGCTATTAAAACACATCAACATCCAAAAAATGTTGTTAAGCAAAATATAGAAGTATTTGGTAATCAAATGAAATCAATAGGATTTTCATTTGATTGGTCTAGAGCATTTTCAACAACTGATCCAGAGTATTATAAATGGACTCAGTGGCAATTTATTCAATTTTTTAAGCATGATATGGCTTATAAAGCAATAACAAAAGTAAATTGGTGTCCTAAATGTAAGATGGTGTTATCTAATGAAGATGCAGCTGGCGGAGTATGTGAAAGATGTGGATCTAGAGTTGAACAAAGAGAAAAATCTCAATGGATGCTTAGAATGAGTGATTATTCTGAAGATTTACTTAATGGACTTGATGACACTAATTTTGCAGATAAAGTTAAGTTAGGACAAATCAATTGGATAGGAAAATCAACAGGAGTGGAAATGGATGTTGATATTGTTGGTGGAGGAAAATTTTCGATATTTACAACTTGCATTGAAACTGTGTATGGAATTACATTCTTTGTAATAGCACCTGATGGAAAATTGATTGAAGAATTAATGCCAAGAGTAGAAAATAAAGAAGAAGTAGAAGCATACATAAAAGAAACTTCTTTAAAATCTGCAATGGATAGAACAGAACTTAATAAAGGAAAATCAGGAGTAGAAGTAAAAGGAATAAAAGCAATAAATCCAATAAATGGAAAAGAAGTTCCAATATTTTTAGGAGATTTTGTTTTAGGAGATTATGGAACAGGTGCAGTTATGGCAGTACCAGCTCATGATCAAAGAGACTACGAATATGCTAAAGAACATAATTTGGATATTGTTCAAGTAATTGAAGGAGATATTAGTGAAAAAGCCTTTGAAAAGCATGACTATTTAGGAAAAGGTATAAAATTAATGAACTCTGAAGAATTTACAGGTTTAACTGTTGAAGATGCTAAAGAGAAAATAACAGATATGTTAGTTGAAAAAGATATTGCTAGAAGAGTTAATAACTATAAAATGAGAGACTGGGTATTTGGACGTCAAAGATTCTGGGGAGAACCTATTCCAATGATTTATTGTGATGAATGTGGTTGGAATCCAGTTCCAGATGAAGAACTACCAGTTTTACTTCCAGATGTAACAGAGTATGAACCAACTGATACAGGTGAATCACCACTTGCTAAGATTGAAGAATTTGTAAATTGTAAATGTCCTAAGTGCGGTGCACCTGCAAAAAGAGAAACTGATACTATGCCACAGTGGGCTGGATCAAGTTGGTATTTTTTAAGATTCATGGATCCAAAAAATACAAAAGAGTTTGCTTCAATGGATGCAATGAAATATTGGAATAAAGTTGATTGGTATAATGGTGGAATGGAACATACTGCAAGACATTTGTTATATGCAAGATTTTGGGTACAATTTTTATATAATATAGGACTTGTTCCTAATAAAGAAATGATATGGACTCGTGTATCACATGGAATGATTCTAGGATCTGATAATCAAAAAATGTCTAAGTCAAAAGGCAATGTTATTAATCCAGATGATATAGTTAATGAATACGGTGCTGATACACTTCGTATGTATGAAATGTTTATGGGTGATTATCAAATGGATGCTCCATGGAATGTAGATTCACTTCGTGGATGTTCAAGATTTATTGATAGAGTTATAAAAGCTGGAGAAAAGTTGAATGATAAATCTGGTTATACAGATGAAGTACTTGCTAATAAAACTATTGCTAAAGTTGAATTTGATTTAACTCATTTAAAATATAATACAGCAGTATCATCATTAATGATAATGTTAAATGAATATGAAAAATTTGAAAATGGAATAACAAAAGATGATTATAGATTGTTATTAATGCTATTAAATCCAATTATTCCACATATAACAGAAGAACTAAATGAACAATATGATTTAGGAGAAACTTTATGTAAATCTCATTGGCCTAAATATGATGAATCTAAAACTGTTGATAGTACAATAAATATTGGAGTACAAGTAAATGGTAAGGTTCGTGGAACTATTTCAATATCAGTAGATGAAGAAGAAGATTCTGTAAAAGAAAAAGCTTTGAATGATGAAAATGTAAAACGTCATATTGATGGAAAAGAAATAGTAAAAGTAATAGTTATAAAAAATAAAATTGTTAATATTGTAGTAAAGTAAGTTTTAAAGACTTACTTTTTTATTTATAGTATGCTACAATTAAAAAGATAGAGGCGATTACATGAAAAGAGAAAGAAGAGAATTTGGTCTTTTAGGTATTATTTTAATAATAGTTTCGACAGCAATAATTACTAGTATAACAACTGGTGTAATATTATTAAACAATAGCAAAGCAAGCAAAAATATAAAAGTATCAAATGACAAAGATTTACAAGAATTTATAGATGTATATACATCAGTACTTGATGATTATTATGAAGATGTAAATAAAGAAGAAATGATAGATAAAGCAATTGAAGCAATGTTAAATTATTTAGGTGATGACTATACAACATATTTAAATTCGAAAGAAACAAAAGAATTAACAGAAAAATTAAACGGTACATATGAAGGAATTGGAGTAGAAATTAAGGAAGGAAATATCATTAATAAAGTATTTGATGCATCACCAGCAAAAGAAGCAGGATTACAAACAGAAGATAAAATAATAAAAATTAATGATGAGGATGTAACTAATTTATCAACAACAGATTTAGCAAAAAAAATTAAAACTGCTGATAATAAAAAATTTAAAATAACTGTAAAAAGAGAAGAACAAGAAATAGAATTAGAAATTGAAAAAAAGGAATTGTATGTGCCAGCCATTGATTCAAAAGTAATTGAAAATAATGGAAAGAAAACAGGGTATATTTATATTTCAACATTTTCTGATACAGTTTATAATCAATTCAATGCGGAGTTAAAAAATCTAGAAAATGAAGGTATAGAAAATTTAGTGCTAGATCTTAGAAATAATACTGGAGGTTATTTAAAAGCAGCAACAGACATATCAAGTTTGTTTTTAGAAAAAGGAAAAGTAATATATTCATTAGAAAATAAAGATGTAAAAGATGTTTATAAAGATGAAACTAAGGAAGCTAGAAACTATAAAGTGGCAGTTATAATTAATGAATCAACAGCATCAGCATCAGAAATATTATCAGCAGCATTAAAAGACAGTTATAATGCATTATTAGTAGGTAAGAAAAGCTATGGAAAGGGAAAGGTGCAACAAACTGCTAACTTAAAAGGTGGAAGCATGTATAAATATACATCAGCTAAATGGTTAACTCCAAATAATGTTTGCATAGATAAAAAAGGATTATCACCAGATTATGAAGTTGACTTGCAAGTTTCAGAGGATGGAAGTGTAATAGATACACAATTAAATAAAGCATTGGAAGTTTTAGGAGAATAACAGTTTGTTATTTTCTTTTTTTGTGGTACAATAGTCTTGGTATTGGTGATTTATATGAATGAATTAAAGAAAGGTGATAAGATAAGTATTCATTGTTATAAACATAATGGAACGATAGAACATACATCAGATTGTTCTATTGTATTAGAAAATAATAAAGATGTATTAGTTTGTGCTAATGGTAAAACTATGATAACAGAAAAAGATGGAAGAAGTTATTATACTAATGAACCAGCAATATTATTTTTTTATAAAGATAGATGGTACAATGTAATAGCACAATTAAAAAGTCATGGTTTATTTTATTACTGTAATATTGCAACACCATTTGTTGTAGATGAGAATGTAATAAAGTATATTGATTATGATTTAGACTTAAGAGTTTTTCCAGATGGAGGTTTTCGAGTACTTGATCGTAATGAATATAAATATCATAAAAAAATAATGCATTATTCAGACGATTTAGATCTAGTTGTAAGAAATGAACTATCAAATCTAATAGCTGCTAAACGAAAAAATGAAGATCCATTTAATAAAAAAACAATTGAAAAATACTATCAAATTTATCGAGAATTACAAAAAATGTAATTCTTTTTCTTTTATGACATATATTATAATATAAATAAAAAAGTTAAATAAAAAATAATATTTAATTTTTTTATAAAAAATTTAAAAAAACACTTGCAATAAAAAAATAAATGTGTATAATAGTGTTTGTGCCGAAGGAAAGAATCGATAAAGCAATATTGAATTTACAAAAAAATTAAAAAAAATGTAAAAAAATGTTGCAAAAGATAATTTAATTTGGTATAGTAAGTTCACGCTTAAAAAAGAAGCGGAAATGATCTTTGAAAACTAAGTAAAAAAGTCAATTTTGAGTAGCTTAGATTAAACTAAAATAAATGATTTAATAGATAAATCTTTTTTATTGAGAGTTTGATCCTGGCTCAGGATGAACGCTGGCGGCATGCC
>SVAH01000020.1 GCA_015059485.1 Bacillota bacterium | reverse complement strand
TAACAAACAAGTGATTTTTAATAATTTCTTCATAAGTCATATTACACTCATCTACAGGTAAATCACTTAAATGAGCTGTGAAATAAGCTCCTAAGTTATCAACTCTACCATACAGAGGAGTTACTGTAGCACGACCTTTACCCCACATATTGATTACTTCATTATAATCAATATATGGAGCTATTTCATCCCAAATAAAGATTATATGAGCATGTAAGGAACCTCTTGATTGTGGCTCACAGAACATCATATATTCAACCTTACCAAACTTATACTTAAACTTCATAATAAACTTTTTAGTATCATCATAAAATCTCTTAGTATCAAGCATATTCTCCTTATATGTTAAAGTTATCATCTTACACTTTCTAACGTCGTCACAGTTAACATTTATATCTTCGCGTATTCTTCTAAATGTTTTCCTTAAAGAACTTATACCTTGAGATCTATTCTCAATCTGCTTCTTACATTGTTTAATCTCACCAGTAGTAGTATTCTTATACATACCACCAGGTAATAATTTTATTCTACCCTTAGTATTCTTATTTTTAACATATAATATCTCTTTTAACCAAGAATTATATGTTATTAACGTTACCTCATCTCTAGGATTAATATCATAACTATCTAACTTATTAATATTAATCTTCATACTTATAACCTTTACCGGCTATAAATAAACTTTTAGTAACATTCATTACTATAATTTTCAACTTTATCTCCTTATAATCTGTTACTTAACCTAATAAACTTTTATATTAGATTCAATTCAATATATAATATTTTTTCTGATAATATATATCTCTTAATAAATAATAATATAGATAGGTTTAACTCATAATCATCACTCCTTATACTTGTATAATACGAGTGTGATAACCGCATTGAATAATAAATTATAAAAAAAGAAAAATCCTTTTAATTCAAAGAAAAATTAATGTTATAAGTTTTGTAACAGAGCCGGTGTTCTACTACAAAACTTATAATACTAGTTTAAAATACATTATAAGTTTTGTACACGAACTGCTGGTATGCCATCACTTAATTTTATTAATGCTCTAAAAAATAATAATATAGATGTTAATAAAATTAAAATAAATTATTCTGTCGAATTTGCTGCATTATCTGGCTCTTTTATTTCTGGAGTTGGTGATTATGTAAATTTGTTTGAGCCAAATGCTACTGCTTTAGAAAAAGAGGGATATGGTTATGTTGTTGAAAGTATAGGCAAACTATCTGGTGAAGTTCCATATACTGCATTCTACTGTAGAAATAGTTATTTGGAAAAAAATAAAGATTTACTTATAAAATTTACTAATGCTATTAATAAAGGACTTGAATATGTAAAAAACAACTCTGCAGAAAAAGTTGCAGAAGTTATTCTTCCACAATTTCCAGAAATATCTAAAAATTCACTTACATCCATAATAGATAGATATAAAAAATATGATTCATGGCTTGAAAACCCATTTATCACAAAAGAATCATTTGAAAATTTAGAGAAAATAATGATTGATGCTAATTTATTAGATAACTATGTAGAATATAATAAACTAATACATAACTTATATGAAAAATAAAGTATTAACTATATCTAACCTATCTAAATCATATAATACCAAAGATGGTGAAATAGAAGCTATAAAAAATATTTCATTAGACGTCTATAAAGGTGACTTTATTGCAATAGTTGGAACATCAGGATGTGGTAAATCTTCACTGCTTAATATACTAGCAGGACTTGATAATGATTATGAAGGATATTATAAGTTTTCAGATAATAATTTAATCAGTTACATGTTTCAAACCGATTGCCTTTTTGATTTTTTAACAATATATGATAACTGTAAATTAGGTCTAAATATTAATAATATTAAAGATTACTCATATGTTGATTCTTTATTAAAATTATATAATTTAGAAGAGTTTAAAAATAAAAAACCATCAAGTTTATCAGGTGGAATGAGACAAAGGGTTGCACTTATTAGAACACTTGCTTTAAAACCAGATGTACTTTTGCTAGATGAACCATTCTCAGCTCTAGATTATCAAACAAGAGTTGCTATTTCAAACGATGTTTATAATATGATTAAGCAAGAGAAAAAAACAGCTATTATGGTTACACACGATATTTCAGAAGCTTTAAGTCTAGCCAATAAAATAATTGTTTTATCTAAAAGACCATGTACTATAAAAAAAGTTTATAATATTAATTTAGGTAATAACCCTCTTGAAAGAAGAGAATCTAAAAATTTTTCTAAATATCATCAAATGATATGGAAGGATTTAGATATTAATGTCAATTAAACAAAAAAAGTACTTAAAAAAAATTAAACAAACTAATAGAATTATATTATTTATTCAACTACTAATTATATTTGCTTTTATTCTTCTTTGGGAGATATTGTCAAATAAAAATATAATAAATCCATTTATTTTTTCTAAGCCAACATTAATTCTTAAAACAATAAAAAATTTATTTTGTAATTTCAATTTAATTAACCATATATTAACTACTTTATATGAATTATTAATTACATTCTCTTTAGGAATATTTTTAGGATTTATAATAGCACTACTACTATATAATTTTAAATTGTTATCAAAGATTATTGAACCTTTTTTAACCATGCTAAACTCTTTACCTAAAGTTGCACTTGGTCCAATTATCATTATTTGGGTTGGAGCTAATACTAAATCAATTATTGTAATGGCATTACTTATTAATTTAATCATAAACATTATAACCATTTATAATGGTTTTGTATCAACTGACAATAACAAAATAAATCTTTTAAAAACATTAAAAGCAAGTAAACGCCAAATAATATTTAAACTTATAATCCCAAATTCATTTGTGACACTTATTTCATCTTTAAAATTAAATATTTCAATGTCTTTAATTGGACTATTACCCCCGGTGGGAGAAAAAACATTTTTTAATAAATGTTATAGTAGATATTGATTTCATTATCATTTACTATAACTTTGTCTATTAAGTGTTCAATGATTCTTCTTTGTTCATCAAAGTCCATATCAAACCAAGTTGCTTTCAAGTTCTTTATCATATTTAAAGATACTTTATTATCTTTTTCTTTTTGCTCTGATTCAATCAATTTTTCTTCTATTGTTTCTTTCTCTTTTTCTAATTCATTTATTTTTTTATTAGTTTCTTCCACAGCTATACCACTTGCTATATTATTTAATAGATTATTTATTTGTTTTGTTATTTCTTCAAGTCTTGTTCTATATTCATTTTTTACATTGACAGTTGCTATATTAAAAGTTTTCTTAAATAAATTTAAATCTAGACTCATTTTAAATAATTCTTCTAACACTGCATCCTCAACTTCAAATGTGTCCCATCTTTTATTATTACAATTAGGATCTTTAATATATCTTGGTTTACTTTTTTGTTGTGAATAACAATACATAATTAATCTTTTTCCCCATTTTTGATATCTATACTTGGCTCCACAATGCCCACAATATACTTTTCCAGATAGTAAATAATGTCTTTCATATTTCTCATGACTTCTTACTTTATTTACTCTTAATATTTCTTCATAAAGTTCATCAGATACTACTGCCTCATGTTTTCCATCATAGACTTCATCTTTATATGGAACTTTACCAGTATTAGTTATGGATAATATTCTAGTTTCAACTAATGATTCATCCATTCCAACTATATCTCCAATAGCATTAAAACTTTTACCACTAATATAAAGTGAAATCATTTTATGAAGTAATTCTACTTGTTCTGGAATTGGTATTAAAGTGCCTGTATTTCTATCATAACGATAAGGAAATGGTATTTTACCTCCGCCTCTCCAAAGACCTGCTTCAGCTCGTTTTTTAAGCCCTATACGAGTTCTTTCTAATATTGTTTCTCTTTCAAGTTGAGCAAATACTGATAATACACCAATCATTGCTTTACCAAATGGAGTTGATGTATCAAAGTTCTCCCTCATTGAAATAAAACTTACATCATATTTATTAAATACTTCTTCTATTAAATATAATGTATCTCTTTGACTTCTTGATATTCTATCTAACTTAAATACAAATACAGCATCTATTTTATGATTCTTACAATCTTCAATTAGTTTTTGAATTGCTGGTCTATTTAAATCTTTACCAGAATATCCACCATCAATATAATATTCAAACTCTGTATAGTCTTTGCTTTTTGCATAACTTAACAAAAATTCTTTTTGTGCATCTATTGAATATCCTTCAAGTTGGCTGTCGGTAGAAACTCTTGCATATAATCCCGCTTTTATATTAACTCCTCCTTATAAAGCAAGATTATAAGATTCCAATTACATTTTACCACATAATTGGATTTTATTACATGATGATTTTTATATATGTGCATATTTTTTAACAATCTCATATATAACCACATCTGTAATCTTTATCTCACTTGGATTAATTTTATTTCCATTTTTATCATAGTTATTCACAATTATCATAGGACACCTCTAATAATTTTTATGAAGTTTTAAAAACTATTATTCGTATTCCTTTAGCATTTCTACCAATTCCAAGTATTCAGGATCATCTTCACTAAAAGGATCTGCTTCACATCTTTTACCATTCCAAACCATAACTCCATCTTCATCATATCTTATATATGGACCTTTTCGTCCATCAATAACATCTTCAGGATTATTTGATAAATCTGTTACTTTAACATAAGTTACAATTTTATTATCTTTATCAGTATATGAATTTAAATATCCTTTTACAAAAATCTTATTGTTCTTATAAAAAAGATCCTTATAAATATTATAAAGATCTTCATACACATGAAAACTAATAAAACAATTAGATTTAATTTTAGCAAAAGTATTGCAAGTAAGTCCAAATGCTATATAGTTATTAAAATGCTTAATGTTATTTATTTTACCTGATATTAAAACTTCGTTATAATTTATTTTTTCTATATCCATGTTAACACATCCTTTCTTTTATGATAATTAGAATACTAAATTATCTATTATATTATCTATTAAATTATTTTTTATATTATCTATTATGGTCTTAATTTATTCATATAGGGTATAAGAAAATATTCATATACCTATCTTATTTTTTTAATAGGGACTATCTTAATAATTTAATATATCCCTCTTAAATTTTACTTATCTCTTATAAAAATTCTTCTTTGATAATCTACTGTCTTTGTTTTAATATAGTCTAGGCTTTTTAATTTACTAATAGTATTTGATATTGTGCTTTTTGAAAGATTTAATCGTTTACCAATATAATCATTGGTAGCAAAACAATAACCTTTATCATTGCTTAATGCTTTTACTAATCCATATACCACTTTATCTGTTGAATTTAATTTCTTATCTTCAATAACATTGTCATTAATTACAATACAACCCATATATTATTCCTTTTATTATTTTGTTTGGCATAGGCATTCTCCTTTCTAAAATAAATTTCCAATAAAAAAACTTGTATCAATCATACAAGCAAAAACGAGCTAAAGTAGAAGATTTTTATAAGCCAATATTTTAAATCCCGCCTTGGTGGATTTCTGAATCTTATATTTCTATAAGATTTGAGATACTAATCTAAATCTCCGAACATTTAGTGTATCTCCATATCTACTTATCTAGCAGATATGTATTTCATACATTCCTCTTTTATATTCCTTATATATTAGTAGTTTTAGTTTTTCTAATATCTTTAGATTATTTCTAAATCCTACATTTGTTATTGGAATATACTTTTGGATATCTCCTATATTGAAGTGGAATATTGTTCTATCAAATCCCCTGCAATATAGATAGGAATATATTTCTTTTGCTTCTGGTTTAATATTTTTATTATCCCAAATAGCATTGTTTGTTAGATCAAGTTGCTTTTGTTTCTTCATACATATTTTTCACTCCTTTCTATATGTCCAATATCTCGGACAATATAAATATAACATTGTCCGGAAATAATGTCAAGTATTTTGACCGAAAAACTAGACAATTTAGTAATTATGTGATAAAATGTAATTACTGAGGAAGAAAATTGCTAGTAATTATACTGATTTATTAGTAAAAAGGATGTGGTTAAATGAACTCAGAAGAACTTAAAGTTTTAATAGAAGATGCTAGAGTTAAAAAAGGCATTTCACAAAGAGAACTTGCTAAACAAACAGGTATTAGTAGAAGTACATTAAACGATTTAATTAATGGCAAAATAAAAAAAGTAGATATTGATGATCTACGAAAGATTGCTGAAACATTAGATATGTCTTTACAAAAATTATTAAAAGTTGCAGGTTATGATGAGATGCTATTCTATTTCAATAAAGATAAATATGCAAATAAATCTTCAAAAGATTTAAAAGAATTAATAGAACAATATAAAAAATCTGAAATAGATTTATTAGATTTTGATTCTCAAAAGAGAAGAAAAATTAGTGATGCTAGACAAAAGCTATTTTATACAATGGAACATTTACAGATAATGAAAGATAATAAAGATAGCCAATATACAATTGATAAAGCAATAGAAGATATAAAATATGCTTTTGAAGAATTAGAATTTGCTGAGCATAAATATGACTATGATAAATTACCAAAGCAAAATTAAAAAATCTCTTTTCGTAAGATTAGAGATTTTTCTATTAAAGAATACGGGGCACGTTTTGTTGCGAAGCAATGAAAGTGGCGATAGTATTCTTTCTTTTTTATGAAGTCGTAAGACAAAATAAAAAAGAGCAACATTCACTTACGATAGTTTGTGAAATGTTGCTTATCGGGTTTCAAAAGGGTGTCCCTTTGCACACTATTCCTAGTTGGCATTTGCCGACTTGGTAGTGTGTTACTATCTTGTCTTAAAGATAGTCTTTTAAAATTAATCATTATTCGTTAGTATTTAGGTCAGTTTTTTCTTCTCCACCAAAAACATGTGCTTCAACATCTTTAAATCTATCCACATTTGGATCATATTTAGGTTCAGATGCAATTTGATTTGGAACATCTATTTCATTAACTGGTTTAGACATATCAGAAAAAGCTTTTACAACTTCATCTTCTTCTGTTTTAATTTCTTGTTTCTTTAATGTTTCAGATGATTCATTACTTCCAAATACCAAATCTAATTTTTCTTTAATTTGATCTTTATTAAATGGTTTTGCAATATAATCTACAAATCCTTCACCTAAATATTTTTCTCTAGCTCCAACAACGGCATCAGCTGTTAATGCTATTGTTGGAATATTAAAGTTAGGTTTTTCTTTTAATTTTGCTATTGCTGTTTCACCAGACATATTTGGCATCATGATATCCATTAGAATTAAATCATATTCATTTCCATTTACTACTTTATCCAAACATTCTTGTCCGTCATAACATTCATCAATTTCAAAATTAAATCCCTCTAAAGCTCTACGAGCTACTTTAATATTTAATTTATTATCATCAACAATTAATATTTTCTTTCCATCAAATCCAGTAGATACACATTCTTTAGTTGAAGAAGCAGGTGCTTCTTCTTTAACTGGTGTTACTACTAGCTCTGTCTTAACCTCAGTTACAATAGGTTTTTCCATAGCTTGTTTGATTGGTGCAATATTAATTTGTACCGTTTGATCTGGATTAACCATCTGACTTATTTTTTGTGGTATTTGAACTACAAATATTGAACCTTTTCCGAATTGAGATTGAACATTAATTTTACCACCCATCATATCAACTAATGCTTTAGTAATAGCTAGTCCAAGTCCAGTTCCTTCAGTAGTTGAATTTTTTTCTGCATCTAATCTTTCAAATTTAGTAAATAATTTGTTTATATTTTCTGCTTTAATTCCTCTACCTGTATCTCTTACACTAATAATTAAATTACAAATATTATCTTTATTAATACATTTAGTACTTAATTCTATTTCGCCTTCATCTGTATATTTAATTGCATTAGTTAAAAGGTTATTAATTATTTCTTTGATATGAGTTTTATCACCTATTAATTCATAAGGAATATCTGGTGCTAAATTAACTTTAAAATTAATATTCTTTTCACCAATTCTTGTTGCATCAATTTTGGCAAGTTGTTCCACTTCTTCTTTATAATTATATTTAACATCAGTAATTTCCATTTTATTACTTTCAATTTTATTTATATCAAGTATATTCCCTACAATTTCAAGTAATGTTTTAGATGCTTCCATAATGTAATCAGCATCTTCTACTATTTCAGGATCAGCTGTATCTTTATGGCTTTGAATATCTTCACTAAATCCAACAATTGCATTAAGTGGAGTTCTAATTTCATGACTCATACTTGATAAGAAATCTGACTTGGCATGATTTGCTCTTTCAGCTTGATCTTTTGCTAATTCCATTTGTTTTAATAGCTTTAAATCTGGATTTTCAATCGTATGATACATTAAGAATATTATGAATCCAAATACACCATTTGCAAGTAACATTTCAGGGTGTATATTTTGAACTATACCTTCAACTATTAATAATACTATCAATGTGATAATTGGAATATATCCTTTATTATGTATTTTTTTAATATGTGTTAATACAAGTCCAATCATAAATACTAAATATACAGCTAATGTTACAAATAATACATTAACAGCAGGGCCATTGATGAATTTATTATCTCCTTCAGAAATAAATTCCATTGGTAACACAAAAACTAATACACATAATATTAGATTTATAATCATAAAAACAATATGAGATACTTGATACTTTTTTATATTATCTTCTTCTGATTTACTATCATCAAATGTAGTAATAGCAAAAGAATACATAAAAAATATCGCCAGCCATAGTAATATACATACAAAGAAAAATCTAGGAATTAATGTATTTAATCCTGGTATATCATTTATAGGAATAATCATTAATTCAAAAAACATAGATAAAATAGACATTATTAATAACTTTTTAAATATTCTATTTTCTAGTTTGTTTATCGTGTCTTTCTTAAAAAATAAATAAGTTGTTGCTACTGTATATACTAAAGCTGATACGGTTAAAAATATTGTCCCTTTCACCAATTACCACCTACTATCATGACCATTATACCACAAAAAAACTATAATTTGACATTATAGTTTTATTTTTGTTATTTTTTTAGAACTTTAGCAACACCTTTTTGTTCTTCAACTTTGATTTTACCTAATTCTTCAAGTTTTCTAAAATCATGTTTTCCATTTGGTGTATATGGTATTTCATCTACTTGTTCAAAGTATTTAGGAACTTCATATGCTGGTATTGTTTCAGCACATTTATTTTTAATATCTTCACAAACATCATTGAAATTAATATTTTCTTGTACTTCAACAAATGCCATTGGTACTGTACCAAGTTTTTCATCTGGAACACCTACTACAATACATTCTTTAACATAAGGTAATGCTGTAATTACATCTTCAATTGTATCTGGTGCTATTTTAAATCCATCGCTGATGATTAATCTTCTACTTCTACCAACTGGAGTTATAAATCCATCTTGATCCATAACACATAAGTCACCAGTTTTTATCCATTGTTTTCCATTTTCATCAGTAATTTTAACTTTGTTAGTTTCTTCAGGATTATTTAAATATTCCTTAAATGAACTATCTGATGAAACATATAATTCCCCAACTTCACCTTGTTTAACTTCTTCACCAGTTTCTGGATTAACGAATTTAACTTCAATACCATGTAATGGTACACCAACAGTTCCTGGTTTATTAACATACATAGGTGAAACGATTGTAGGTCCCATACATTCATTGTTACCAAATCCATTTGCAATTGGAACATTAAATGCATGTTGCATATTAACAACTTCTTCACAAGTGATTTTATCTCCACCTGATCCAAATAATTTTGCTCTCTCTAAACCTTTTAATATTCTATCTAATTCTTTTAATTTAGTTTTTAATTCTTTTTTTGAAGTTGAATCATTACATTTTTGTAATTGATTAATATCATTTCTTAATTTAGTTAATTGCTCATATACATATCTATAATGTAATGGTACAGCAAATGAAACATCAAATTTACCTAAATTATTATAAACAATGTTTTCATCTACAAATGGACACATTTCTGCTTTCATTCCAAATGCCAAACTACTATATGTAGATGTAGCTAAACCATAAATAATAAATGGTGGAACAGCAACAAACATTGTATTTCCTTTATAAAATGGGAAATCCATATAAGCCATTTTTTGTACTTGTGAATTTATGTTTCTTTCAGTATGAACAATTTGCTTTGCTTTACCTGTACTACCACTTGATTGAACAATAAGTGATGGTCTATCAAGTTTAAAATTTGCTGTACTTACAGCAGCAGTATGTCTTCCTTCTTTAATAAAATCAGAATAAGTAACAAATCTATCATCAGAAGGCATTACAATCTTTTTACCTTCTTTTTTATCTTTTAAATTAGCTAGAACTCTAATAGCTGGATTTAAATATTGTTTTGGTGATACAACTAAAACTCTTTCAGCTGTTATATCATCAATTATATTTTGAACAACTGGTAACATATCTTCAAATACCACTACAACTTTACTATTAGTATTATTAATATATGTAATCATATCTCTTTCTTGAGTTCTTAAATCTATCCAAGACATTGTTGCACCAATTTTACTTAATGATAATAAACATTGTTGAACTAATGGCATATTAATAGTTAATATTGCAACATTATCATCTTCTTTAACACCCATAGCCTTAAATGATTTTGCTAAATCATCAGCAGATTCAAATAATTCTCTATATGTCATAGAATTACCCATAAATCCTGTTGCCTCTAAATCTAAATCATTTTTTGCCTCATCTGTAACTAACGAATACATCGTTTGTTCTGTATTAAATTCCTTAATAGGATTTTTTCTCCAAAATTTACTTTCCATATAAACCCCTCCAAATAGCAAAGAATTGCTTTTTTGATAGTGCTTATAATAACACAAAAACTTTATTTTGTCAAAAATCTGTAAACAGTTATACTACTCATAGTCATTTATTTTTTCTAACAAACTATACATTTCTTCATTTTTATTTTGTTTATAAAAGAATATAACACATCCAATGGTTGAAAAAGTCTTTAATGGTTCACAATAAAATGCACTATTTATATATTCCTTTTCAACTATTTCCAAATGTGCTGATCTCACACCACCAAAGTGTTTATTATCTACTATTTCTTTTAATCTATCAGAGATAAAGCAATTTATATATTTTTCTACTCTTTTACCAAGAGTATTTTTTATCTACTTAAATCAAAATCGTCTTTATCGTATTCATCTTCATCATAATTTCTAACTCTTTCTTTGTAATAATCAGGTGCTTCAACATATTCAAATAATTCATCTTGTTTAGTTGTTCCTTTAGATATTTTAATAACATCTCCCATATCAAATTCACTATTATCATAACAATCTTTAACAACTAAAGCAGTTTCATCTTTAGTATAATCATTGCCTCGTTGTAATAGTTTTCTTAAGAATTTCTTTAGTAATTGAAATAGTTCATTTAATCTATATATCAAACTTCTATTTTCATCTTTTAGTTCTTTATTTTCAGTTTCAAGTTTACTAACTTCTTTCTTATATTTTTGATTTTCTTTTTCTAGTGATTTATAACTATTAGCATAACTATCAACTTCATTAAATATTGTTTGTAGTTTAGGTTGTAATTCCATTACTTTTTTAGATTCACTAATAACATTATTCATACTTTCAAAAGTATCTTTTTTTACCTTAACAAAGTCTTTATCAATAATAAGTGTTTGTTTAGTTGTTTTCATTTTTTCTTCAAAATCATTCATTGCTTTATCAAATCTATCATTTTTAACATTTAATTCATGATTTAATTTTTTAGAAAGTTGTTTATATTCTTTTATTTTAATGTGTTTATTATCACTTCCTTTAATGCCTCGTTCTAAATCATAACCTTTATCAGTTAGTCTTTTATGGTATAAATCTTGTAAATGTGATAATTGAATTTTATCTTTAATATATTGTTTTTTAGAAATAGTATATCTTTCTGTATTAGTTCTTTTATCTAATTTCTTAACTAGTGGAACAACAACACAATGAATATGTGGTGTTTCTTCATCTAAATGGACTGTTGCATGAAGTATTTGTTCTTTTTTATAACCTAAATCATTATAAACAAATTCCATACAAGTATCAGCCCAATCTTTTATTTGTTCTCTAGACATATCTTTAAAGAAATTATGTGAAGCAGTCATAACTAATTCATCAGCTACAACATTTTTAGAACTATTTAACATTTCATGGTATCTTTTCTTTCTATCAGCTCGTTCAGTTTTCATTCTTTCATCATGTTCTTTTTTATATTCTTTAGTTAATTCATCAAAACCTTTAACATATTTAACATTTAAAGGAACAAGTTCTATATTATTTTTAGTTAATTCTAATTTAATATTTGGGTTAGATTGATATGCTTTCTTTTCTCGTTTATTATGTGATCCTATTTGTGCTAAATCAGGTATAGTCATAATAGGTTCAACTCTTAATATTGCATAATTTAAATTCATAATATCGTTTCTCCTTTCTTTTTACACAATAAAAAAAGATGCTTTTTAAACATCTTTCTAGTTATTTTTTATTTTTCTTAATAAATTATCTTCATCATATCTATTTATAAAATTTTTAAATCCATTTATAAATATATTCCAATTATTTGGAATCATATCATGTCCATTAAAACATTCTGAAAGTCCATTATAATATTCTAACTTTAATATCCATTTATAATTATCATAATCCTTATTGATATATTCTTTATTCCAAAAGTTTATTTTAGAATTAGTTATACTATCTAGCATTTTTATTTTATCTTTATTAGTAATTATTTCTTGACTAACTAATTCATAATTCCTTTTAAATATAAATGTTGGTTTATCATCAAATATAAATTCATACTTATATCTTGCTTTACTTAACATAAATACTAATGTTATTTTACTAATATCTACTGCATATAAGTTTTCTATTGAATTAAATGATTTATGACATTTATTACAATACTTATTATGATTATGATCAGTTATAAGAGTTCCATCATAGTTTAATCTTTTAGGTTTTCTTTTTCTTTCTGAATATTTTACTTCATCATTATTCTTTTTAATAAAAGTATTATTATCATTATATCTATAAAGATAAATAACACTTGTTGTATCCTTACTATTACAATAAGGACAAGTCATTCTTGCTCCCATAATTATTACACCTTTCTTGGAATCTTATAACCTTTGCAAATATTCTCGCACCAAGGGTAATAGCGGTGTTATTATGGGTGAATTCTTAGTTAGTAAAGCTGGAATTGGATATTTAATTATGTATGGTACTCAAATCTTTAATTTGAATATTGTTATGAGTGGAATAATTATATTAATGATTATTTCTTATATACTATATAAAATGGTAACAATTATTGAAAATATACTTATAAAATAAGAAAAAATCAAGTTATTCTTGATTTTTTAGCTTTATATTCTTAACAATATCCATAATATTTAATTCTGGCTTATTAATCCTTTTTATATTTTCCTCTATTTCATTTTTTATCTTTTCATTATAATTATCATGTAATTCAATTAACTTTTGTAATTTTATTATTTTATTATAATATCCACTATTTTGAGTTTCTATATATTTTCTAATATAGAAATATAATAATTCTATATTAGCTTCAAGTATTTTTTTAGAACTTGAAATATTTAAATATTCCACAGCTTTTATTTCATCTTTTTCTATTTCTTCATAGCCATTCATATAAAAGTATTTAGCTAAATTATAGTAATTAAAATAACATATTGTATTAATACTTGAATCTAATCCTTTATTATAGTAATTGTATGCTTCTTTCATATCTTTTTTTATTATACCAGTTCTATAATATTCTCCTACTTTATTACATGCCCAACTTTCGCCTAAATTAGCACTTTTTAAGAAGTATTCAAAAGCTGCTTCATAGTTTTTATTATCTTCTTCTATTTTTCCTAAATTATTTAAAGAATACGCATAATCTTGATTACTTGCTTTCTTGTAATAATCTATTGCCATAGTTAAATCTTTTTTTAATGGATGAACACCATTTTTATACATATTACCGATTGAATTACAAGCAGCAATATTTCCAAGACTATATGCTTTTTTTAAATATTCATATCCTTTTTCCAATTCTTTATTATCTAATGTACCAATAATACCATTTATATACATCTTACCTATCATATAATTTGCTGTTGCATGATTCATATCAGCAGCTTTTTTTAAATATTCAAAAGCAATATTATATCTAGGGATTCCTTTATAATAACCGTAATATTCATTTTCACCCATTTCAAAATTGGCATATGCATTTCCATTTTCTGCCATATTTTTTAATGAGTAAATATAATTTATCCCCTCTCTTAGTTTTAAGTTTAAATACTCTTGTAAACTACTTGAACTAATACTTGTATCACTAAGGATTGTTTCTATTACTTCTTTTTTTAAATCACTCTCATAAATAGGTTGGTGCTTCTCAATTATTATAAAATTTAATTCTTCTATTAATGCGTTATAATAGTCTTCTTTTTTTATAAAATCATTTATTTTAAATACTAAATCTTGATTAACATCTTTATCATTTTTTGCAATATTATAAAGTTTCTTAGACAAAGATACTGCACTTACGTTATTATTGATAAAATTTATCTTTTCTTTTGTAGTATATACTACCCCATCCATTATATTTAATAGATTTATAATATTATCCGCAAATTCATTATTATTTTTTTTATATTTTTTTAATTTATTCAAAAATATTTGTTTATATTCACTGCTTATTCCTCTACAACCTACACAATAATTATTTACAGTAGTATCATTAATAGATTCAACCTCAAACAATGTACAAAATATTTCACTTTGCATTGCTGATGATTTATTTTTACTAGATTCTTTAATTAATCTAAATAGATTACCTAAACTTAAATGATCGTCGTTATTATTTAATTTTATGTACTTCTTTTTCATTCCTTAGCCTCCTTTTTTATTATATCATACTTGTGGATTTTAAAAAAGAAATATTTTTTATGTGTGGATTTAAGTTACTGTCATTTTTTTGTTATGAAGAATATCATTTTATTAAGAAGGAGATGTTTTATGAAAAAAATATTTAAAAATTACAAGCAAACAATTATACTGTTAATATCACTATTAATTGGAGCTTGTATTGGACTTATTTTTAAAGAAAAAGCTAGTATACTTAGCCCACTAGGAGATTTATTTTTAAACATGATGTTTGTACTTATTGTTCCATTAATTTTTCTAACAATTACAACATCAATTGCTAAGATAACTCATCCAAAAAGACTAGGAAAAGTTCTTACATCCATTTTAACTGTTTTTATTATTACTTCTTTAGTAGCCGTGCTAGTTGGTATTGTGTCTACTTATAGTTTTAAGTTAGTAAATCCAAAAGATACAGCTAGTATAAAGACATCAATGAGTAACGATAATGCTCAGGATGTAAAATTAAGTTTACTTGAAAGAACTGTATCAGCTATTAGTGTTGAAGATTTTAGTTTAATATTATCTAAGAATAATATTTTAGCTTTAGTTATATTTTCAATATTTGTTGGCATTGCTATTTCTAAATTAGGAAATGAAGCTAAGCCATTTAAAGACTTACTTGAATCAGCTAATAAAGTAATTAATAAAGTTTTAGAATTTGCATTTATGTATGCACCAATTGGACTTGGATGTTACTTTGCATCGCTTATTGGTACATTTGGAAATGAAATTGCAATAGGATATTTAAAAACATTTATTATTTATTTAGTTGTATCTATATTATTCTATTTAATTATTTACAGTATATATGCTTATATAGCTGGTGGGAAAAAAGGTCTTAAATCATACTGGAAAAATATAATACCTGCTACTGCAACATCTATTGCTACTTGTTCATCTGCAGCTTCTATTCCAGTAAATATGGACTGTTCAAAAAAAATTGGTGTTTCAAATGATATAGCTGAAACTACTATTCCACTTGGTACCAGCTTTCATAAAGATGGTTCTTTAATTGGTAGTGTATTTAAAATAATGTTTTTAGCATATCTATTTGGTATAGATGTTACAAGTACTGCAAGTGTTATTAAAATAATTACTACATCCGTTATTGCTAATTTATTAATTGTGGCTGTTCCGGTTGGTGGCGGAACAATTAGTGAAATGATGATAATAACTTTAATGGGATTTCCAATAGCTTCTTTACCTATTCTTACTGTTATAGCTACAATTATTGATGCTCCTGCAACTATGTTAAATGTAGTTGGAGATACAGCATCCTCAATGTTAGTATCAAGAATGGTTGATGGAAAAAAATGGCTAAAACAAAAAATCTAGTTAAACTAGATTTTTTTTAAAAGTTAATTCCTTTTTTTAATGTTTTAATTATATTTATTTTCCATTTACCATGTATTTTTTTTAAATATATCTTCCCATTTCTAACAGAAGTACTTCCTTTTTTTATTTTAATTTTTACTCTTGCTTCATCATCAACAATTTTAATTTCACCCATTTTATATTTAAAATTCGATTCTTCTGCATCTTCAGCTAAATCATCAATAATATCTATTGTATCAATATCTTCTAAATCATAATAGCCATTATTTTCATTCCACCAAACAACTTTTGATATAGTTTTAGAATCACCACTTTGTAAAGCTTCTAGAAAATTTTTAGTAGTCTTTTCTGGTGTACTTTTAGTTAATAGAAATAAAACTATTAAGAATATAAGAACTACTCCTCCAATTAAATAATATTTATTTTTTGACATCTCTTTTGCCTTTTCTATAACATTATCTTTTTTCATAAATTAACTCCTTTTTTATTTAATATTTTATGGTGCTAGGACTAATCTGAAACCGAGGCGGCCATTCGCTCCACCTGAGCTGCGGCTGAAGTAAAACGGACCTGCAAGGACACCATGGTCGTAATGGCCGCCTCGTACGAACCAAGGGTAAGATGAATCCACAAAGTCGGAACCGTCGGCATACCAATTATTATGAACTCTATTACTCGTATCTCCATCTGCATAATAATAAATTGGCCCCATTTCTCCAGTTGCATCTCCAAGTATTCTTTTACTATAAGTTGTCCAGCCTGAATTTGCATCATATACATCAAAATATTTTGAATCATAACTAGAAATGCTTGTAGAATCAAATACACTTTCTCCAAGTGTTCCTGCTCTATATGATGCCATATATTCCCAAGCACCACCTGACATATCATATACACCTGTTATATTACCAGTTGTTGTTGCTTTTACTCCTGTTGTTGTATTATACGTTAAAGTCTTTGTTGAATCGTTTCCATATGTTCCTGGATATGTACTTTGATTTGTTCCATCTGCTGCTGCATATCCTGTTAAATAACTTGAATTATTATTTATTCTTATATCTTCACATGTTCCGTTTGTACATCTTCCATACTCAGAATGATAAAGATAAGCAACTGCTCCCCATTCTGTATTTTTCATCATGTGTGATTCATTAACTCTTTTATAATTATAACCTAATTCAAACATTTGCTTCGGTGTTAAACTTCTTAATGATGTAGAACTTGGTTTTACTGTTATTCCTGTTGTTGTTCCTGTTGTTTCAAATTTTGCTATCCATAATCCATTTGTGTTCATGCTTATAAATGCTGGATGTGTCATGTATTTGTTATCTGCACAGTTTCCTGTAGCTCCACTTGTCATTGGTGTTGCACACTCAGTAGATGTATCTGTTGTATTTGTTAATCCAAATACAACATCTATCTCTTGTGCATCGCTTCCTAAAGTTGCAGGTTGCCCACTTGTATATCCATCTGCTTGATTCGTATGAAATAATTTATATTTATATTTTGGCATCCATACAAAGTATGATTCTATATCCGTCTCTAATATTGTATCTCCTACATTATATGTTGTTGATGGGTTTGATGTAAGTATTACTGCATTTGCCCATTTCTTATCTTCATAACTATACCATTCTTTAGTTGTATCAGCTTTTTTAACAGTTCCATTATCTTCTATTAATACTGGTACTAAGTCATCAGTAAGTACTGGATCTGCTCCATGAAGTACTTCTTCACTATAAGCTAAAGAATCACTCTGATATGCCTCAACTGCAACTTTTGCTTTTAGGTTTCCATTTAATAATGAATTTTGATTTACTTCTGCATTTAATAAATATATTTTTAATGATAAATTACTTTTATTAAATCCATTAAAGTTTATTCCTTGTTTTATATAGTAGTTACTAAAATAACTTTTACTATTTGTATTTGTTTTATTTGAATCTGGTGTTCCTTTAGTATTTATATCACTAAAGTCCCCACTTCCTATTACATTTCCATCCATTACAAGTTGCCATTTAAAATATTCACTTATAAAGTTATTTGTTATTTCTACATCTTTTAAATATATATTGAATTTACCAGGTAATTTTGTTCTTGCAAGGGACTTTACATCAAAATCTAGTGTTACTGCTTTAGTATCTATTTCTTCTTCATTTATAAGTGGTATATCTTTTGCATTTATTCCATCTAAGTTTGTTAATGATGTTTCTATATCGAATGTCGATGTTTGTACTTTTGTTTCTGTTTTGTTTGTTGCCTCTGATTCTAATTCAAAATATGCATATGTTGCTGCTCCAATTAATGTTACTAACAAAATGCTTAAGGCTATTATTTTCAACTTTTTATCTTTCATAGATATAGCACCTCTATCTTGTACTAATAATATCACATTTATAATTATTTTGGCAATTATATTAATCGTTTAATATGTAAAAAAGTGCCTAAGCACTTTTCAATTTTTCTATTTCTTCAATTGTTAACTTAGTAATTTTAGATATTTGTTCAATAGGTATATTCAGTTTAAGTGATTCTTTTGCTATTTCTATTTTTTCTTCATTTTTACCATTATCATAGCCATTATCATAACCATTATCATAACCACTATCATAGCCTTCTTTTTCAGCTTTTTCTTTTGCCTCTTTAATTGCTTCTTCTCTTGCTTCTTTCTCTACTTGTTTTCTAAACGCTTCTCTATCATATTCAAATGCAAACATATTATCTTT
>SVAH01000019.1 GCA_015059485.1 Bacillota bacterium | reverse complement strand
TATAAAAATTTAAGTACGCCAACAGATGTAGAATCAAATTATTTATTAAATGGTAAAAAAGCATATAAAAGTAATGGGACACTTGTAACAGGATCAATACCTACATATAGTGGAACTACAAATATAACAGCCTCTAGTGAAACTCAAACATTACAAACAAATGGTAAATATATGAATAGTGATATAACTATAAATGCATTATCAACAGGCTGTGGAAATGGTATAAGCAGTTCATATAATAAACCGGCTAATAGTCAAATTAATATTAATTTTGGATTTGTACCGAAACTATTTGTAGTTTCATATAGAAATCCACTAAATAATTCGATTTATACATATGAATATAATCAACTTACAAATATATTATATATGTATGAGTTAAAAGAAAATGGAGACCTAAGATTTCAAAAATCAACGTCAGTAAGATTTGAAGATACAACTCTTTTTTCTGTTTTTTCGACTGATTCAGGAACTGGTGTATATAATGCCAATATAACAGTTTACTATACAGTTTGGCGCTAAATTTATTAAAAGAATTCTGAATTTTCAGAATTCTTTTGTTATAATTTTTATTTTACTAGTAGTCATACTAAAGTTAATATAAATTACAATTTTTAAAATATATCTTTAATACTTTATGTTTGATATTATACGTGATATAATAAGGCCACAATAGGTGATCGTATGAAAAATAAGAAGGTAGTTATACTAATATCAATAATAACACTATTAGTTATAAGTATTGCATCAGTATCATATGCAAGATGGAGTGCAACAAAAATACAAAAAAGTGCTAATAACTTAAGTAGTGCATGTTTTGAATTACAATTTAATGATGAAAATTCAACATCAATAAATTTAACTAATACATATCCAATGACAGAGGAAGATGCAATGAAAAATACACCATATGAATTTACAATAACAAATGTATGTTCAACAGATATGTATTATAATATAACATTAAATACAACAGGAAATAGTGATTTAGATAATTATTTAGATTATAAATTAATAGATGAAAATAACAAAGCGATTGGGCCTAAGATAATAGGAAGTTTAAATACATATGATAGTTATAATAATACGACATATGAAGGATATAATATATTAAATTCATATATACTTACAAGTGGACATTTAAATAAAGCAACAATGAATAGTGATAATACATCAGTAGTAACACCCGGAGAAAGTAAGACATATAGATTATATATATGGATGGATGAGAATGTAGAAGATTTAAGTACAATGAATAAAAGCTTTAATGGAAAGATAATAGTAACATCATCAACAAGTGATAATTCTCTAGATACAGAGGGAATGATAGTAACATTTGATGCAAATGGAGGTACTGTTGATACAGAAAGTAAAACAGTAATGTATGGAGATAATTATGGAGACCTACCAACACCAACAAGAGAAGGATATATATTTAAGGGTTGGAATGGTAAGAATATTATAAATGAGAAAAAACAACCATATTACACAATTTATGATGAAAGTAATGCTTTGAATTTTGATGAGCAAACAGGTATTTTTTCTACTAATGCTTATTCTAGTAGTAATCATTTAGTAGGATTTAAAACTGATAGTATTCAACCAGGGCATACATATACAATTAGTATGGAAATAGTAACTGTTCCAACAAGTGGGGCTATTTGGATTGGTTTTGGTAATAGTTCTTATGATTTATATAGATACAATAATACTTTATTTTATACTACAGCTGGATGTACAGTTGGTCAAAGATCTTCATTTACTTTAAGTGTTCCAGAAGGTGGAAATTATGCTAATGATTGGATTGCAGGTGCTATTAATCTTAATAAAGGAACAGGTCTTCAATATAAAAATATCCAAGTAGAAGAAGGGGCTACTGCAACAGAATATGAACCATATTATGTAACAAATAATACAAAAGTAGTAAGACATGAAAATCATACATTAAAAGCTATATGGGAAAAATATATTAGAAACTATGAATATACAGATAATCAGCAAGAATTTGTAGCTCCTAAAACGGGAACTTATAAAGTAGAACTATGGGGGGCTCAGGGAGGATCATATTGTTATTCAGAAAATTATAATGGTGGAGGATATACATCTGGAAATATTGAGCTAGAAGAAGGAACAAAGCTTTATGTTTATGTAGGGGAATCTACTAATGTACAAGGAAGGACTCCTTATAATGGAGGAGGAGTAGGCTATGCTTCAAATTATGGGGATTATGGTCAAAATGGAGCTTATTCTGGTGGAGGTGCAACAGATATAAGATATTTTGGGGAAAACTATGAACCATCATCTTCAGAACTTGCTTGGGATTCTACGTTAGGTTTAAGAAGTAGAATAATGGTAGCAAGTGGTGCAGGTGGTAGAGCAACAACTGGCTCAATGCCTGTTAATTGTAATTATACTAATGGCCCTGGAAGAAGTACAGGTATGCCAGGAGGAGGACTAACAGGATTAAAATCTGGTGTACCAGATTACAATATGTATATTTACGGTGGAACACAAACATCTGGAGGAACATGCAGTATTTCTGAATATTGTGGGTTAGGTTCTTTTGGAAAAGGTGGCAATTCAGTCGTTAAAGATCATGCAAACGGTGGAGGCGGTGGAGGCTACTATGGTGGAGCTGCAGACAAAAGTGCATATAAAATTGGAACATCAGGATTAAATGGTGGTGCTAGTGGTTCTTCCTATATTTCTGGACATAAAGGTTGTGTAGCCATAACGTCTGCTACTAATGAATCTCCTAAATCAGGATGTGAGACAGGAAATAATGATATAAATTGTTCAAAACACTATTCAAATATGGTGTTTATAGAAAATAGTACACAAATGATAGATGGTAATGGTTGTAAATGGACAAATCAATTAACGTCTGATTGTAGTGGTCAACCTCAACCAGATGGAACAACAACTAATGGACATGCAGGCAATGGTTATGCAAGAATAACATTAATTAGTTAAGGAATAACAAAAGTTATTCCTTTTTTTGTTGTATTAGTTCTAGTTTTGTCTACATTTGTCTAAAGTATTGAAAATAAAAAAAAAGAACTCTTATAATAAAGTCTTTGAGAAGAGGAAAAAAGAACACCACCGCAATAAAACTTATGTAGATGGAATTGGAATGGTTGACTTAACTGAAGCTTTTGGTGCAGGAAATGAACCTACACAACAGTGGTGTGATGAAAATATAGAGTATTTTGATGGAAGTACTACTATTTATAAAGATTAAAAAAAGATATAGTTTTCTATATCTTTTTTAATGTCTCTTCTTTTTGTTCAATAATACCATTACAATTAATTGATATTACTAAAGAATAAGTATTATTTTTATTTAATGATAATTCAACATAACTATCATCTAAATTACATTCTTCAATTTTTGGAATATTATTTGTATTTATTATACCTTTATTAACTAATTCAGTAAGTGTTAATTTTGTTGGTTCGTCAACTTTTTTTGGAATGTTACCTGCGCTATAGTATGAGATAACTTCTTTTTGAATGTATGTAATATTAGGATTGAAAGAAGATTCATCATATTCTTTTGCAACTACAGTTCCAAATTTAGAAGCACAGAATATAAATATAAAGAAAAATATACCAACTGTAAGAAATTTAATGACAATTCCTTTTGGAATAATAAAATAATCATTATTTTGTTCATCAACAGTTTCAATATTGTATTTAGGATGTTTTTTTAAATTTATTGTTGGAAAATCAATATTAAATCTCTTTTTATCACCATTTTCATACATATTTATTCCCCCTTAGTGATTAAATTATAGCATATTTTGTTAAATTAGTCAATAATTTGTAAATCACTGTCAAATTCTACATTTAATATTTTTCTACTTGCTAAAAAATCGCATAAGTGAACGAATTTTTGAACTTTATTTGTTGGTTTATCTAAAACTTTATCACCTTTGAAGTCGTATATCCATTGTCCCATATGAGTTTTAATTGCCCCAGTTAATATTTCAAGTTCATTATCAGTTAAATCTATTTTATCTTTATTATCCATAATATAGTCAGCCATAAGAATTGGATGATCAAATCTAGTATATTTTTCTTCATTGATACCTTTTTTCAAACCATCATGTAATATTATAGCTAAATAAATTAAATCTATTTCTGTTTCAGTAAAAATATTTTGATACATTTCTAGAATAAGTAATTCTTTGGCAATTCTAACAGCTGCTTTAACGTGTTTATAAAGTCCATATTCTCCAGTAGTATACTTAGGATGATATTTTCCGGTTGAAGATGCAGGTACTTTAAAAAAGTAATCTGGAAGTAAGTCAACTAATACTTTACCACTTTTTCTAATTCTTTCGTTCTTTATATAAGAAAGTTCTGTTTCAAACTTATTTTGTATTTTTGTTTCCATTATTTAACACCTCTATAAAATATTATAAATAATTTATAATAAAATAGCAAATAATGTGGTAAAATAATTAGCGTTAGGAAGTGAATTTTATGAATAATAAAATAGTAATACGTGGAGCACGTGAAAATAATTTAAAAAATGTTGATTTAGAGATACCTAAAAATTCACTTGTTGTTATGACGGGGGTATCTGGCTCAGGAAAATCTAGTCTTGCTTTCGATACAATATATGCTGAAGGACAAAGAAGATATGTTGAAAGTTTATCAGCTTATGCTAGACAGTTTTTAGGAGGTACATCTAAACCAGATGTAGATTCAATTGAAGGATTATCTCCAAGTATATCTATTGATCAAAAATCAACAAATAATAATCCAAGAAGTACTGTTGCAACAGTAACAGAAATTTATGATTATTTAAGACTACTTTATGCACGTATTGGAATTCCATATTGTCCTATTCATCATGAAGCTATAAAAAGTCAAAGTATTGAAGAAATGACTAATAAGATAATGGATTTTGAAGATGGTACTAAAATTGAAATAATGGCACCAGTTGTAAGAGCTGAGAAAGGTGCTCATCAATCAATAATAGATAATTTAAGACAAAATGGTTATTCAAGAGTTCGTATAAATGGAGAAGTTAGAGACTTATCTGAAGATATAAAATTAGAAAAGAATAAAAAAGACACTATTGAAGTAGTAGTTGATAGAGTTAAAGTCTCAAAAGAAGAGAGAAGTCGTATATTTGAATCTATTGAAACTTGTACGAAGCTTGCAGATGGAAGAGTATTATTTAATATTATTGGCAAAGAAGAGCTTTTAATGAGTGAAAACTATGCCTGTGATAAATGTAATTATTCAATTCCAACTTTAGAAACAAGAATGTTTTCGTTTAATTCGCCATGGGGGGCATGTCCAGAATGTAATGGCTTAGGTATGAAGATGAAAGTATCTAAAGAACTACTTATTCCTAATCCAGAAAAATCTATAAATGAAGGTGGAATAGTAACTTTAACGCAAGATCAAAATATTATGTATACAGAAGTAGAGGCAACAGCTAAGTATTATGGAATAGATCTTGATATGCCAATAAAAGATATACCTGATTCTAAACTTGATAAAATTCTTTATGGCTCAGATGTTATGTTAGATTTTAAATATGTTTCTAAAAATGGTAATGTTAGAACTAAGACAGACTTTTATGAAGGTATTATTACTAATTTAGAAAGAAGATATTTAGAAACAACTGCTGAATGGATAAGAACATGGATTGAAGGTTTTATGATAGAGATGGAATGTCCATCTTGTCATGGAAAGAGACTTAAAGATGATATATTAAATGTTTTAATAAACAATAAAAGTATTTATGATATGACATCTTTATCTATTGAAGAATTATATAAGTTTATAAATAAATTGAAATTAAATAAAGAAGAACAAAAGATAAGTGAATTGTTAATTAAAGAAATATCTAATAGATTAGAATTTTTAAATAATGTAGGTCTTGGTTATCTTACACTTAATAGATCTGCATCTACTTTGTCAGGTGGAGAAGCTCAAAGAATTAGACTTGCAACTCAAATTGGTTCTAAATTATCTGGAGTTTTATATGTGTTAGATGAACCAAGTATTGGTCTTCATCAAAGAGATAATGATAAGTTAATCAATTCATTAAAGGAAATGAGAGATTTAGGAAATACTTTAATAGTAGTAGAGCATGATACAGATACTATGCTTGCAGCTGATTATCTTGTTGATGTAGGACCTGGTGCTGGAGATATGGGTGGAGAAATAATGGCATCAGGAACTCCAGAGGAAGTTATGAAAAATAAAAAATCATTAACAGGTAAGTATTTAACTGGAGAAGAAAAAATAGAAGTTCCTAAGAAAAGAAGAAAAGGAAACAAGTTATTCTTAGAAGTAAAGGGTGCTAAAGAGCATAATCTTAAAAATATTAATGTTAAGTTTCCACTTGGAGAATTTGTATGTGTAACAGGGGTATCTGGTTCAGGTAAATCTACTTTAGTAAATGATATTTTATTTAATAGTTTAACTAAAAAAGTATATAAATCTAAGGTAGTAGTTGGAAATTGTAAAGAAGTAAAAGGACTTGAAAATATTGATAAAGTTGTGCATATTACGCAAGATCCAATAGGTAGAACACCAAGAAGTAATCCAGCAACATATGTTGGTGTATTTGATGATATAAGAGATGTATTTGCAAATACTAAAGAATCTAAGATGAGAGGATATGGTAAGAATAGATTCTCATTTAATGTAAAAGGTGGAAGATGTGAAGCATGTTGGGGAGATGGGGTTAAGAAAATTGAAATGAACTTCTTACCAGATGTTTATGTACCATGTGAAGTATGTCATGGAACACGTTATAATAGAGAAACACTAGATATTAAATTTAAAGATAAAAATATTTCAGAAGTACTAAATATGAGAGTATCTGAAGCATTAGAGTTTTTTGAAAATATACCTAAAGTTAAAAATAAATTACAAGTTATGATGGATGTAGGTCTTTCATATATAAAACTTGGACAATCAGCTCCAACACTTTCTGGTGGTGAAGCAGGTCGTGTTAAGCTTGCTAAAGAATTACAAAAAAAAGCAACAGGTAAGAGTGTATTTATATTAGATGAACCAACTACTGGACTTCATACGGATGATATTAAAAAACTACTTGTTATCTTACAAAGAATAGTAGACAATGGAGATACTGTTATAGTTATAGAACATAACTTAGATGTAATAAAAGTAGCAGATCATATAATAGACCTTGGACCAGAAGGTGGTAATGGTGGAGGAAAAGTTATTGCAACTGGTACTCCAGAAGAAGTTGCTAAAGTTAGCGAGTCTTATACAGGACAGTATTTAAAGAAAATACTAAAATAATAGTATTTTCTTTTTTACTATTTAAGTATATAATAAGTCTAAATGGAGGTGTTTATGAAAAAAATAACTTATGTAACAGGTAACTGGGCTAAGATAGCCAGTGCCAAACAAGCTTTAGAACCATTAGGGTTTGAAGTTGATAATATTAAAATGGAGACACCAGAGATACAATCAGATGATGTACCAGAGGTTTCAAAATATTCAGCTAAGTGGGTTGCTGAAAAATTGAATAAACCTGTATTAAAAAATGATTCAGGATTATTTGTTAAATCATTAAAAGGATTTCCAGGAGTATATACAAGATTTGTAGATGAAACTCTAGGAGAAGATGGATTATTAAAATTAATGGAAGGAATAGAAGATAGAAGTGCATACTTCAAAGAATCTATTGCATATTGTGAACCTGGAAAAGAACCAGTTGTGTTTGAAGGAATTACTAAAGGAGTAATAGATACAAAAAAATCAGGTACTTATGGATGGAGTTGGGATTTTATATTTATTCCAGAAGGAGAAAATCAAACACTAGGGTGTTTTCCAGATGAAGAAAGATGGAACTTTTGGAGTCAAGATGCATATAAAAAACTTGCTAAATATTTAGAAGAAAAGTAGGTGATAATATGGAAAATATAGATTTTAGAATAGTAACAAAAAAAATAGATGTAAAGGATGTACTATCCAATGATAGTGAAAAATCTTTGGTTGTTTATTCAGAGACATCTATTCGAAAAAATAATATATCATTAACAAATAAAAACTATGATTATTATAGTACACATGAAATAACAAAAGAAAAAAAATTAATAGACGAAAAATTTAAATATTTAAATAATTATAAAAAAGTAATAGCAATCGGTGGTGGTACTGCAATAGATATATGTAAGTATTTATCTTTTAAATTTAAAATTAAGTCGATAATAATTCCGACAATGATATCAACTAATGCATATGCAACTAATAAAGTTGCATTAGTAGTAGATAGTAAAGTTGTTTCATTGGATGCAAAAATGCCAGATGAAATATATTATGACGAAAAAATACTTGAAAAATCAGCTGAAAATAATTTATATGGTTTTATAGATATTTTTTCAATATTTACAGCATTAAATGATTGGAAATTAGCAATTGAGTATAATAATGAAGCGAAGAGTGAAGAATATGATCAAGCAAGTAATCTATTAAATTCAAGTATTGATTATGTTTTAAATAATGATATTGATAATATAAAAAATAGTGAATCATTTATATATGATAAAATTGGTGAATCAGGAATGATTACCAACAAGTATGGAAGTGGTAAACCAGAAAGTGGATCAGAACATATTTTTGCAAAAGCACTGGAAAAAGAAATAGATATTCCACATGTAATCAGTGTTGGAAATGGAATTACACTTATGATGTTATCACAATACTTAATTTTAAATGATGATATGGACTACGAAAAAGGTAAAAAAGTTGTTAATGCGTTGAAAAAAATAGATATTGTCAGCCTTAACGAAAAATATCATGTAAGTTATGATCTTATTTATAAAGTTTTTCAAAATTTAAAACCAAGAAAAGATAGATATTCAGTTGTTAATTTGATATGTAATGATGATAAATTAAAAGATGAAATTTTCGAAAAATATATTGAAATTTTAGGTATTGATAGAGATAAGTAATATATGTATGAATACACTGGAAAAAAATTAACAATAATGGCATGTTCTAAATGTAACACTAACTGCAAACATTGCTATATATCATACGTAGGCAATAGAACACCAGAAGAATTAAAAGAATTGGTTTTAAAATTTAGTAAAAAATATAAAGTGGAAATAAATGGATCAGAGATATTAACAGATCCGCGTTATATCGAAAGCTATCCAATTGCAAAACAGGATTTTATAATGACAAATGGAATAGCAATTTATCAGAATCAAGAACTATTAGATTATCTGATAGATAATGGTATAAAGCAAATATTTATGTCATATCATTTTGGAATACAAAATGAAATATCTTCGGTTGCTATTGATGAACTAGAAGTAAATATAAAAAATATAATTGAAAAGAAATTAAAATTAAAATTATATACTACGATTACAACTGAAAATTATAAATTGATTCATGATATTATAAACAATGCAGTGCAATATGGTGCAATGTCGGTGAGATTTACAAATTATATTAAACAAGGTAATGCGATTAATTTGGATTCAGATAATGTACTAAATAATGATCAAATAGAATGGTTTTTGCATGAAGTTAATAGCGAACGTAATAAGTATGATCAAGATTTTATGGATATTGAAAGATGTGGAAGTTTTGGACCGGGAAATTCAAAAAAATTTAGATGTTATGCAATAGAAGACAACATTGTTTTAACACCAGATAATAATATATATCCATGTTTATTTCTTGCAAAACCAGGATATGAAATAGGTTATTTTGATGGAGAACGACTATTGATAGATCAAAATGTATATGGAAAAAATGATGGTGAAGAGTGTATAGCAAAAGAACATTTAAATAACAATAATGGTAAGATATTACAAAAAAAGGTGGGGAAAAGAATATGAGGATAGCAATTCTAAGTCCATGGACGATAAAACCAACGTCAGTGGGTGGAACTGAGAGGTTTGTAATAGATATAGCAGAATCTCTCACTAAATCAGGTAATGTTGTTGATGTATATATGCTTTCTGGGGAAACATACAATAAAAATAACGTTAATTATATAAGTATCGATTTATTTGATAATAAAAATAATGTTGATGAATATTTTTTGAGAGAATATTTTAACAATTTTGATGCGAAATCATCATTTGATGCATTATCAAAAAAGATTGCTGAAAAAATAAATATAGATAAGTATGATTTAATACAATTAAATTCACAATTATTTTTAACTTTTGCTTCAAATAAGAAAAGAATATTTACAATTCACACGAATCCATTTGAGTATGAATTGGACTGGGGGAGAGAATCTTTTAAAACTATGTTGGAAGTTATGCGTTCAGAAAATGAAAATGAACATACCTATTTTGTAACTCCATCATACTATTATAAAGATATTTATAGTAAACTTATCAATTCTGAAATAGGTTGCATTCCACATGCAATAGATATTGAGAGATTGTCTTGTAAAAAAGATAAAAAAGATATATTGAAAAATCTAGGATTAGAACAAGACAAAAAAGTTATTTTATTGCCGAGTAGATTAGAGCCAATTCAAAAACAACCTATGTTATTTATGAAAGCATTTGCCAAATTAGATAATAAAATCAAATCTAAATATCAAGTTGTGTGTTCAGGGGCAGATGAACAATATAAAAAATTTGCAACAGAAATAACATCATTTTGTAAAGATAATAATATAGATGTAAATATTAAGCGATTTGATAGTATGTCTGATGCATACAAAATAGCAGATGTAGTAATACTACCCAGTAAATCAGAAAGTTTTGGGTATGCTGCATTAGAGTCACTATCATTGGGAATAGTGACGATTCTAAATAATATACCAACCTATATGGAAATTGCTAAATATGCTGAAAACTATTATGTATTTGATAATTCGGTAGATGGTTTGGTTAATGTTTTGAAAAATATATTGGGAACTGAATTGGATAGAAAAGAACAAAATAGAATGTGGAGTAGCAAATATTCAATAGATTTGTTTGGAAACAAATATTTAAATTATAGTGATAGAAAAAATGAAAATGTGAATTTTTACTTGTTAAGTGATAAATTAGAGTACATTGATGAATACCTATATCTATGTGCTAAAGAATGGCCAGGAGATAAAACATCTGATGATTTTATAAAGAAAATTAATATCCATAAAAAAAATATATTAGAAAAGAACGATCCACTGATAGATGCATTAATAATGACAGTTAGGGGTGAAATGATTGGGTTTATTTCTTTATTTAGGGAAGATGGAAAAGAATATGAACAACTTACACCTTGGGTCGCAACATACTACATAAAAGAACAATATCGTAATAATGGCTTAGGTCAATTATTATTTAAAAAAATGCTTGAATATTCCGCAAAAATGGGTTATTCTAAAGTATATTTTAAGTCATATAAAGAAAACTATTACGAGAGACATTTTGATGCAAAGTATATGACAACATTAAATGATGGTGAAAAATTATATCATTTGAGTTTAAAAAAATAAAAGGTGAGTATGATGATAGATGATAAAGTTAGTGTGGGAGTTATAGGACTTGGTTATGTTGGAGCGCCATTGTTGTATTTGATATTTTCAAAAGAATATGATGTTATTGGAATTGACGTTGATACGAAAAAAGTTGAAAATATAAAAAATAAAGTAAATATACCTAAAAAAATAAAAAAATCAACATTAAAGAATAAAGAAATATTTGTTACTAATAACTATTCATATTTGAATGATAGGGATATAATTATTATATGTGTACCAACTCCAACGATTAATGATATTCCAGATTTAAAAATATTAAATGAAGTGATTGAAAATGTAGCGCTAATTATGAAGAAAAAATGCTTATTAATAATAGAAAGTACAATTGCCCCTGGAATGACTAAAAAGTATGTGATTGATAAATTAGAAAAATATAATTTGAAAGTAAATATTGATTATGATTTAGCATATTGCCCTGAAAGAATAGATCCTGGAAATAGTAAATATTGGGTTGGAAATATTAATAGGGTATGTGGTGCAACATCATCTGAAGCACTAGCAAAAACATGTAACTTTTATAAAAGCATTATAAATGCGAAAATTATTCCGATGGGTTCAATAGAAGAAGCAGAATTAGTTAAGGTTTGGGAAAATTCACTTCGAAATGTTAGTATAGCTCAGGCAAATTTATTAGCAAAAATTTGCGATAATTATAATTTTTCAATAAAAAATATAATAAATGGATTGAACAGTAAAGTTGAACAATTTTCATTACAAATTTCAACTCCAGGGTTAGGTCCAGGTGGTCATTGTATTCCAGAAGATATTCATTATTTACTAGATTCAGTTGGAGACCAAAACATAATAGATATGGGATTATTCAAAGAGGCTATCATTATTAATGAATATATGCCTGAATATACTTATAATAAACTAAAAAAGAGAGTTGAGAACAATGGAGAGTATTTGAATGATAAAAAAGTTATTATGTTGGGAATAAGTTATAAACCTAACACTGATGATATTAGAAGAAGCCAGGCAATAGTATTGTATGATATTTTAAAGAATAATGGTATTGATATAAGAATTTATGATCCATTAGTTAATAATGAAACAAAAGGATTAGATGAAACATTAAGTGAAGTAGAAGTTGTCATAATTGGATGTTTTCATGATTGCTTTAGAAGTATTGATTACACAAAATATAAAAATATAAAGTATCTTGTCGATTGTTGGAATTCATATAACAAGTCCGATTTTATTGATAGCAAAATTATTTACATTGGAACAGGAGAATGATTATGAGAAAATTAAAGTCTCCATTTTTTAAAGTTGATAAAAAAAATCTATATTATTTAGATAATAAAATAATAAGTGAATTAGATGGTATTCAAAAAGTAATAGATTATATATTAAGAAATGAAGGAGTTTATTATGAAGAGTGTAGCATAAAAAAATATGATGAGACAGTACTAGTTTTAGAACCACATCCAGATGATTTTGCATTATCAGCTCTTGCATATACTTACAATAATTATAATGCTGTAGTATTTAATATATTTTCAAAAACTAGTTTAGAATATTTTACTTGGAAAGATTATATATCAATAACTCAAGCAGAATATGAGCAATTACGATTGGAAGAATCAAAGTTTGCTATAGAAAAAGTATTAAAAGAAAGTTTTATTTCAATGAAGGAAGCATCAACGAGAATTACAAAAAAGACTGATGAAACATTAAAAAAAGAAATTTGTGATAACTTAGATAATATATTAAATAAAAACAAAAAAATTACAACTGTTATGATTCCGATGGGAATAGGAGAACATCCAGATCATTTGATTGTTTATGATTCAATAATTAACAATTTAGATAAATATTGCAAATACAAGTTAATATTTTATCCAGAATATCCATACGCTAGGTGCAAGAAAAAATATATGGAAAGATTGTCAGAATTAAAAAGAAAATATTCACTTAATGAAGTAATAATTGATATAGAGGACAAAATAGAAAAAATTGTAGATTGTATATCCATATATAAATCACAATTTGATGATATTAACCGAAATCAGATGTTAGCTCTTGTTAGAGAAGATGCAAGAGCGTTACAATCAGAGTATGATGTTGATAACATGATAATGGTGTATTTTGAAATGGTGGTGAAAAAATGAAAATTAGTTTTTTTGATGATGAACCAGAAATTTTCCCATTACAATATGGTGGAAAAGCAAGAACAATATTAAATCTTGCTAGAGAATTTGCTAAACATCCAGATGTTGAAAGCGTAACGATTTTAAGTAGATCAATTATATCTAAATCAACAAAATTTAAAAAATATAATATAAATTTTGAAGTGTTAACAGATGATAATACTATCTCCAAAATAGTAAAAGCAGCTGAAAAATCAGATATACTTAATATTCACTGTTGTTCATTCACATTTCCAAATATGGAATGTAAAGCAAAAAAAATATATTTTTTACATGATGTTTTAATAGCAACTGCAGAAAAGGGTAGTCATTTAGATAAATCTTTGGGTGGAAATTTTGATGCAATATTAGCGCCATCTGAATTTGCACAAAAAGAATATGAAAAAAATAGAAAGAAAATTAATGGTAAAATAAATTGCTTTGTAATACCTAGACATATAAATAACGAAATATTTTGTCCAATAAGTAAAAATGAAATTTTAAAAGATCCTAATACACCATTTATAATAAAAGAAGTAGCAAAAAAATATAAAAGAATACTATTTTTCCCAGCAAGGCCTATAGAAGAAAAAGGAAGTAAGTATTTATTAGAATTAGCAAAATATTTAGATAAATTTGATAAAGAAACTTGCATTATTGGAATATTTGATAAATGTAAAAATTTTCCGACGAACTGTATTAATGTTAGTTGGATTGAAAGTGAAAAACTAAAGTATTATTATTCAATTGCAGATGTAACATTGAATTTTTCATTGTTACCAGAAAGTTTTTCACAGATATGTATAGAATCTGTTTATTGTAAAACTCCGGTTGTAAGTTTTAAATCTGGTAATATACCGTATCTTAATAAGAAAAATCAGTCCATTATACTTACAAATAGTGATTTAAAATCAATATGTGATTCAATAAAACAAGCATATAGATTAAAGGACGACAGCACTATAATGTTATTAGAGCAAAAGGAAATTGAAAAGAATTATTCAAAAGAAATAATAGTCAATGAATATATTAATTTTTATAAAAAAATGATTGGGGGAAAATAATGAAAAATAGAGAGTTAGCAATATATTGTGATCAAAGGATAGCAGAAGAATTTTGTAATTTCAGATGTGAATATTGTGAAGGATTTTGTCCAACGGACTATTCTCTAAAAAGAGATGAAAACGGTAGTTTGCATGTTGCAAAAGAGTGGTTTGAAAATATAAGTGAAATGCCAGAAAGTGTACAAAGTTTCTTCGAAAAAAGAAGAGGCTTTGAAGAGTTCTATAGTTTAGCAAGACAGGTTATGTTAAAAAATCGTGAATTAATGGAAACAGATATTTTAAAAATATCTGGTGGAGAATTATCAGTATATCATGATTTATGTAATTTTGTTAATAGCATTCATAGAGATTATAAAATGATCCAAATATTAAGCAATGGTTCAAATATTAGAGAAGAAGATATAAGTAAATATAAAAAAATGGGTAATATAGTTTTTCAGATATCAATAGATGGTGTGACACCTGCTGCAAACTATTCTAAATCACATAGTGAACAAATTACAAAAAAAGTTGTTGAAACAATTGAAAAGTTATTAGATAATGGTATTGGGGTAGAGATTAACTGCGTGTTAACAAAATATAATACGGATAAATTTAAAGAATTTTTGGAGCAATTTGGAAAATATGAAAAACTATGTATTGTGCCAAGACCTGTTAGAGGTGAACCTAGACAGATACTTGATGCAAATAGAGAACAGATTGAAAGCTTAGAAAAATGTATTGATAGTAATTATTATATATATAGTAGTATACTACCACCTATTTCATATTTTGAAAGAATGATAGAAATAATGAAAACAGGTGAAAGAAATTATAACTGTTATATACCTTATTTCGTACAAAGTATAGATGGATATGGAAATTTAGAAAAATGTCCGATAGGAATACTATATAGTGGCCAAAAAAATGTATTATCAGAAAAGATTGATTCCAATAAAATACTAATTAATTCAGGATATGATAGTCTAAAAAAACATGAAAAATGTCATTATTGCATTAATCAATATGAAATGTTTAATTTGTTTGTAGATGATATTATAAAACTTGATGAATTAAGAAAATTGCCATCACTTAACAATGATGAAATTCTTAGTGATGTTCAAAATATTAAAAGAAGAATAAAAGTAAAGGAAAAATAAAATGAAAGAATTAATTGAAATATTAAGAGAGGGATATGGTTTTGAAAATTGTGATTTAGAAAAAAATGATGATTCAACTGATGGAAATGTGTATATAGCTAAATTATTAAAGAAAAAATATGTTATTAAGATATATGATAATTATAGCCATACGATAGCTATGGTAAAACTTCATGACTTTTTAATATCAAGTAATATTAATGTTCCTAAAATAATAAGTACTACAGACAGCAAAAAATATTATAGAATCAATAAAAATAAGTATTGTGTAGTATATTCATTTCTAGAAGGTGAACAAATTACAAATATATGGAAAAACGATAGCAAAACGTTAACACCATTGATTGCTAAAGAAGTCAGAAAAATACATAACTTAACCCTTAATAACAATAGTTTTAAATTAAAAGAGGTTCCATTCAAAATTAATAATAATATTAAGAGATGTTCTGTATTACATTTTGATTTAACAAAAGATAATATTTTTTATAATACTAATTTTTCAAATGATATAGGTTTTATTGATTTTGATGATGCAAAATATGGTCCATGTGTTGTAGAAATTTCAATAATTTTATCTTTACTTTTTATAACAAAATCAAAAGGATTAGATAAAACTGGAATGTATAATTTTTTAGATGAGTATTATGGAGATGATATTGAACTAAAAGAATTAGAAATTCCTTATATAAAAAATATAGCAGTAGAGTGGGTGACGTATATATTGAATAATAATAACTTTGACACTTCTACAACCGAAAGTTTTGAAATAAAAAAAGAGTTAATGGAAATTAAACTTTAAAGAAAAGTAGGTGATAATATGGAATTATGGGATATATATAATAAAAATGATATAAACTTCTATGAAAATATCGGTTATCATCAACGTATGTATACAGATATAAAAAAATTATAAGGATGTGATATTAAATGAAAGAAGTATTATACAATTATGATAGTTCAACAAAAGACGCTATTGATGAAGTAGTAGTTAGAACAAAAGCATTAATAATTAATGATAATGATGAAATAACATTAGGTTATTGTAATAAAACATATCAATTTCCAGGTGGACATATAGAAGAGTGAGAAACATGGCTTGATGCTGCTAAAAGAGAAATGTATGAAGAAACTGGTGCAACTAAAATTAGTGTGACACCAATTTGTGTTTATAAAATTAGTACATATGGATTACTTTGTTATTGTGAAATTGAAGAGATGGAATATTTACCTACAGAGTATGAAATAGAAAAAATTATGCTATGTGATACTTTACCTGCACTTGATGAGTTAACTTTTCCAGTTTCATCTAAAGTATACTTTAATACAGTAATTAATAAAATAAATAAATCCTAAAAGCAATAAAAAATTATATAATGAAGGAGATTTAATATTATGGAATACGAAGTAAGATTTTATTACGCTAGTAAAAAATTAGAAGAAATAATTAATAAATTAAGTAGTTTTAAAGAATTGAAGCAAGGATTAAAAACATATGAAAAGACAATACAATATAATCATTGTGATTCTAAATATAATTTTTATTCAAAAGAAATAGATGGAAGATTTAGATTTAGAATTTCTTCAAATAATAGTGAGTCTAAATGTAAGCTAAGTTGGAAAAGAAGAATTCAAACAACATATGAAAGTGAAGTAAATAAAGAGGAAGAAAGAGAAGTTAACATTCCATATGAAGATTTAGATAATTTCTTATTTATAGTAGAAAATGTTATGCATTTTACTGTTGTAGAGAGTTATGAGAGATATAGAACTATATTTTATAATGATGATATTGAAATAAGTGTGGATGAATATCCTTTTGGACTAGCTTTAGAAATAGAAAATAAAAGTAATGAAAAAAATCCAGAAGATGTTGTAAAAGAGTGGGCTTCTAATTTAAATTTAGATATTAAAGACTCTTACAGACTATCTTGGGATGATAAGTATGAAGAGTTATGTAAAAAACAAGGTATAAAACAATATAATGAAGTTACATTTGATAAAGAAATGCCATTTATAGAAGAGTAAAAAGACATTATGATGTCTTTCTTTTAAAAGTATAAATTTCTATTGAAATTTTATAAAAAAGTACTATAATACGCGTAAATAATGGTGATAGTATGGAAAAATTTGTTGAAACAATTTATACTTTATGATCAAAATACGATAAACGAGATGTTGATAATGGTGATACAGTTATAGTTATTGAGCATAACTTAGATGTAATAAAAGTAGCAGATCATATAATAGACCTTGGACCAGAAGGTGGTAATGGTGGAGGTAGCGTTATTGCAACTGGTACTCCAGAAGAAATAGCTAAAGTTAATGAATCATATACAGGGCAGTATCTTAAAAAAATATTAAAATAAGAGATTGATAATCTCTTTTTTGGTGCATAAAAGTTCTAGTTTTGTCATACTTTGTCGAAAGGGTTGAAAATAAAAAAAGACTCATTATAATAGAGCCACTAAGGAGCAGAATTTTGATGTTTACCTCTCTAGTCAGGGCTAATTATTCAGGCGGTTTTGGTTTAATTGAGGCTGAAAGAGAGGGAGTAACATGAAGAAGGATACAAGGGAAACAACACTTTATATTATAATTTTTATTATGTTGCTTATTATCGTAAAGATTTTAGGTTAACAAATAAAAACATCTTATCCTTAATGGATAAAGATGCAAACACAAAGTGGTAAGCATCTAGCCCGAAGGATATCTGCTCCTCACTAAATAAATAATAACATAGTTTAAAATGTATTTCAATAAATAAAAAATATATAAATGATAAATCTATTATAATAGATGCTGGAATTGTTCAAATTAATAAAAAAATACTTGAAAAATAGCATGCTGTGTACTATAATACGCGTAAATAAGGGTGATAGTATGGAAAAATTTGTTGAAACAATTTATACTTTATGTTCAAAATACGATAAACAAGATGTTGATAAAGTGTTGAATATTTTAAATGAAAAGGATAAAAGGGAAATAGAACTTAGATATGGTACTGACTTAGAACATCCTAAGAGAAGTAGTGAATATACAAAGGAAAACGGTAAATACTTTATATATGAACTTCTTCCTAAAGTTCAAGATATGTTAAAAAATAAGATTTTTAATGAAAATCAAAAACCAAAAGCAACAATCAAAGTAAAAAAGAAAGTAGATAATTACGAAAATATTATTAATAAGAGTAAAGAAGTAAAAAAGCAAAAAAATAGTAATGTAACTTTATTACAATTATTTCAAGATGTAAAAGTAGAACATCTACAAATAGTAGTTAAACTATTAGCACCAAAATATAGAGATGTAATATATTTAAGACATTCTAAAGGATTAAATGAATTTCATTATTTTGGACAAAATTATAAAAAGTATAATGAAATATATGATGAAGCTATTGTACTTTTAGATGATATGTTAAAAGATTATCATGTAAGTTTTATGAATATTTTAGGTTGTTCAGAAGAACAATTAAATAAATTTGTTGAATGTTTAAAGGAAAGTCAATTAAATTTATTACATAAAATACATGGAAATAATTTAGACTGCTCATTACCAAAGAAAGTTTTTAATAAAAATGAATTAATTAGTTATGAAAAAATAATAAATACTTTTAATAAATCTATAGAGAAAAAGTCTGAAGTAGTGCAAGAGATAAAAGAAGAAGTAAAAATTAAAGAACCTGTTGAAAATCAAAAAGAAGAAAAAGTAGAATTAGTTGAAGAAAATAAAGAAGAATCAAAAAAAACAGAGGCAGTAGAGGTACCTCAAAGTAATATTTCTAAAGAAGATTTAGTGTTTAAAAAACAGATGTATGATAGATATAGTAATTTATTATTTGGAAGTTTATCAACTTTAGAAATAGAATATTTAATAGACTTAGCTATTAAAAAATATGATGATAATTTAGAAAGAGAATCATTTATTTTAGGTGAACTATATCACTATTTAGAAAGGTTTATTAGAAATAATATTAATACTTTAGAAAGAATTAATAAGAAAAATTATTTATAATAAAAGACCGCTTAAAACGGTCTTTCAGACTGTTGACAAATATAGATATTATATTTGTATGACAGTCTTTTTTATTATATAAAACCAAAATAAAAGA
>SVAH01000002.1 GCA_015059485.1 Bacillota bacterium | reverse complement strand
TATCTCGTAACTTAATTATAATACAATTTTATAAAAAAGAAAAGACTGTTTTTATTTGTCAACAGTCTGAAAGAACTAGATAGTTCTTTTTTTCTTATAATATATTAATTATTGAACATACTATTACTATGAATGGAGGATTAAAAGCAGTATGAAATCAACCGGAGTAGTAAGAAGAATAGATGAACTTGGAAGAATTGTAATACCAAAAGAAATAAGAAATAATCTAAATATTAGAGAAGGAGAAAGTTTAGAAATATTTGTTGACAATAATTCCTTAATAATGCAAAAATTTTCAAAAATATATAGTATGCAAGATACACTCAATGTAATAATAAAATATATATCAGAGTCTTTTAATATCAATATAAATCTTTATGATAGAGATAAGCTGTTGTTGTATACTAGTGAAGAATTAGGTAAACTTTTATTTATAAAAGAATTTAATGATATGATAAGTACAAGGAAAGATATGATATTTGATGTAACTATAGATAATAATATACATAAAATTTATTCTAAACCATTAATTATTTCATCAGATGTAATAGGAATACTTGTATTAGAAATAAATGATAATTTAGAAGAAATAATGAAAGTAGCTAATTTTTTAAATAGTATAATTGTAAAAAAAATTAATATTTGACAATAAATATAAAAGGTGATAATATACGTTTTAATTAAATAGGGGGTATTTAATGTGGAAAAAAATATAACACTAAGTAATTCATTAGAAGAAACAAGAAAAATGATTAAAAAATATGACTATAAAACTGCAGAAATAATTCTAAATAGCATTGAAAAAATGTTGATAGTTATATCAGAAATTGGTTACAGTATAGATACTTATTTAAATAATTTACGTAGTTTAGTAAATTATTATAATAAGATGGATAAAGAATATTTTTATAAAAATATTATAAATGATTTGCTATATATTGGAGAAAATATATTTGAAGAAAATGAAAAAGAAATAAATATTTATATTAGTGATTTAAGTGAGAATTTATATGGTAATCAAGAAAGACGAAAAAAAAGAATAAAAGAATTAGAAAAAAAAGAATTAGATTTTAAATACAAAGTAGATTCTTATATTAGAAGAGCTGCTTTAAAAGCATCACTTGGCGCATTAATATTATGTTCTGGAATTCAATATGGACCTAAGTATGCAAATTCAAAAGCAAATTGTCATTATGCATTAGAAAAAGATATTGATACAGGTGAAGAGAAAATAATTGAAATATCATCAAATGAGTATCATGGAAAAAAATATGTTAGAGAATATTGTGATTATAAATTAGATTCCTCAACTTTAGAATATTATAGAGAAGTTGTTGATTATTTATATTCGGATGAAAAAAATATAAATGATAAAAAAATTGATATAACAACAGAAATTAAATATAGTGAAAATTTAAAAGAAATAGTGAATAAATTGGATGAAAATTTAGAAATATATGATGTACATGTTGTATCAACAAATAAAAACATTAAAGATATTAAAGGAAAAATAGTATTAGGAAAGCAATATGAAGAATATGATGCTGATAAATATACTAAATTGTTATTATTAATAAAAATATTTTCATATTCGTCATTTATTTTAGGATTAGCATCATCAGGTATAGAATTAGCAAAATGTGGAAAATATATAAGTATAAAAGATAAATTAAAAACTGCTATTGAAGAATATGATTACTATGTTTATCATGATGAATTAAATGAAGCAGAAGAGTTAGAATTAGCAAAATCTATATTTAAGAGATAAAATATTGAATTTTTATAAAAATAGTGATATTATAACGCTATAATTTAATGAAGAAGGAAAGAGTAGGTAACTAGAGTTTTGAAGAGAACTTATGGTTGGTGGAAATAAGTAAACAAGGTTATTCGAACATGGCTCCGGAGTTAAAACGTTTAATTCGCGTTAAGAATAAAGTGTATGATAAATTCATAAACTAAGGTGGTACCGCGGGTATTAACTCGTCCTTAGGCTTATGAATTTTTTTATTTAGAAAGGTGATATTATGGAAAATAAAAAATATTATATTTCAACTGCAATTGCTTATGCTTCAGGTAAACCTCATATTGGTAATACTTATGAAATTGTACTTGCTGATGCAATCGCAAGATTTAAAAGATTAGAAGGATATGATGTATACTTACAAACAGGCACAGATGAACATGGAGAAAAAATCGATAATAAAGCAAAGGATAAAGGTGTAACTCCGCAAAAATATGTTGATGATGCATCTGATGAAATAAAAAGAATATGGGATTTAATGAACACTTCGTACGATAGATTTGTTAGAACTACAGATAAACGTCATGAGGAAGTTGTTCAACATATTTTCAAGAAAATGTTTGATCAAGATGATATTTATTTAGGAAAATACGAGGGATGGTATTGTACTCCGGATGAATCTTTCTGGACTGATTCTCAAGTAGTAAAAAATGATGATGGTGATGTAGTTTGTCCTGACTGTGGAAGATTAGTTGAAAAGAAGAGTGAAGAGGCATACTTCTTTAGATTATCTAAATATCAAAAACAATTAGAGGAATATATTGAATCTCATCCTGACTTTATTCAACCAGAATCTAGAAAAAATGAAATGTTAAATAACTTTATTAAACCAGGTCTTCAAGATTTATGCGTATCAAGAACAGCGTTTAAATGGGGTATTCCTGTCGATTTTAATGATAAACACGTTGTATATGTATGGCTTGATGCCTTAACAAACTATATAACTAATATTGGTTATGATGTGGATGGAGGTACTGAAGAATTTAAATATAAATGGCCAGCAGATCTACATTTAATTGGTAAAGATATAATTAGATTTCATACAATCTATTGGCCATGTTTCTTATTTAGTTTAGGAATACCACTTCCTAAAAAAGTATTTGGCCATCCATTCTTGAATATGGGAAATGGTAAAATGGGAAAATCATTTGGTAATGTTGTATATGCAGATGATTTAGTAGATGAATTTGGTGTTGATGCAGTAAGATATTATTTCTTACATGAAATACCTTTTGCATCAGATGGAGTATTTACAAGGGAATTACTCATTGAAAGAATTAATAGTGATTTAGTAAACATTTTAGGAAACTTAGTTAACAGAACTGTATCAATGAGTCATAAATACTTTGATGGAGTAGTTGAAAATACGAATGTAGAAGAAGATGTTGATAAAGACTTAAAAGAAACAGTGCTTGCATTAAATGAAAAAATTGTTAAAAAGATGGATGAATTAAAAGTAGGAGAAGCTATTGAAGAAGTTTTTGATGTATTAAGACGTTGTAATAAATATATTGATGAAACAATGCCTTGGAGTTTGGCAAAAGATGAAACTAAACAAGATAGATTAAAAACAGTTTTATATAATCTTTGTGAAGGTATTAGAGTATGCGCAGTATATTTACAAGCATTTATTCCAGAAACTGCTGATAAGATATTTAAGCAATTAAATACTGATGAAAAGACTATAGAATCTACATTAAAGTTTGGTAATTTAATTAGCGGAACAAAACTTTCTGAACCAGTTCATTTATTTGATAGAATTGATAAAAAAGCATAATTTTATGCTTTTTTTCTTTTAAGTATGAAAAAAATAAGATATAATTATAAAAGATAAGGAGATGTTAAAATGTCAAATGTATATTTTACAAGTTTAGCACTAAGTGTATCAGTAATACTTACAGTAATATTTTTTATAAAAAAGACTGAAAATGAAGAAAATAAAATTTTAAAATTATTGCTATATTTGAATATTATTGAATCGTCAGTCAGTCTTATTACAAGTATATTTTTAGTATCTCCAGGGTCAATATTCTTTCTAAAATTTCTTAAAAAAATGGATGTTATTATTGTATTATTGTGGAGTGCACTTTTAACCTATTATATTTCAGCTAAAATTATAAAAAATACTGAATTAACAAAAAAAATTTTAATAGTTGGAAGTTGTATTTTAGGATTGACATCAATATTTTTTAAAGTAAACATAAATAGTTTGGGATATTTCACTGGTTCTATATTAATATTTGAAATGCTAGGAATAATAATATTTGATCTTTTCATAATTTATATATTATATTTGTCAAAAGATAAATTAAATGAAATAGATGAAAATAGATTTAAAATTTTGAATTTGATAATAATATTAATGGCCATATCTTCATTTTTAAAAGTTTCAATGCTTGAAATAAATTTTATGTCTATGATAATAAGCGTTATAAGTATGATTACTATATTTACAATAGAAAACCCAGAAGCAGCAGTAGTAGAAGCACTAACAAGAGAAAATAAAGAAGTTGAAAAAAATAGTAAAGCTAAAAGTAATGTTTTAGTAAATTTATCCCATGAATTAAGAACTCCATTAAATTCAATTATTGGATTTACTGAAGATATTAAAAAATTTGAAAGTAATGTAGATCATAGAATAGTAGAGGATACTGATTATATTTTAGAATCGTCAAAAACATTGCTTCAATTGATTGATGATATAATGGATATTACTACTATTGAAGCAAATATGATGAATTTGAATAATACAAATTATAACTTTAGAAATGAAATTATCAATAGTACTAAAGATATACCACAAAAATTAATTAGTAAAAATGTTCAATTCAAATTACTTTTATCTGATGAAATTCCTTTTGAATTGACAGGGGATATTGAGCATATAAAGCAAATTATTAGTAACTTATTAACTAATTCAATAAAATATACAGATGAAGGTGAAATAAATTTAACAGTAAAATGTGTAAATAATATTAATTTATGCACTTTAATGATAGAAGTTTCTGATACAGGACAAGGAATAGAAGCAGATAATATCCAAAAATTATTTACTAAATATGAGAGACTTGATAAACAACAAACAAGTGCAAGTGAAGGAATTGGATTAGGACTTGCGATTACAAAGTATTTAGTTGATTTAATGAATGGAAAAATAGAAGTACAAAGTGATCTAGAAAAAGGTTCAATATTTAGAGTTCAAATACCTCAAAAAATTTCTAAATTAAATAATCCAAATGGAAGAAATTTTGAAATGCCACAAGATGCAATTTATAGTAGTGTAGAGACTATAAGTAAACGCATCTTAATAGTGGATGATAATATATTAAATATAAAAGTGGCAAGAAGGGCATTAGATGAATTTAATTATAATATTGATGAATGTGAAAGTGGTCAAGAATGTTTAATGAAAATAAAAGATGGCGAAAAATATGATTTAATTTTAATGGATATAATGATGCCAAATATGAGTGGAGAAGAAACTTTACAAAAATTACAAGAAATCGAAGGGTTTAATACACCTGTAATAGCTTTAACAGCAGATGCAATCTCAGGTTCAAAAGAAAAATATTTAAGAGAAGGATTTAAAGATTATATTTCAAAACCATTTACAAAAGAAGAAATAAAAGAAAAACTAGATAAAATATTCAAATTTTAGCCTATTTCCTGGAAAATTATTTTCTAGGAAATATTTTTTTGGTATAATGTTATTGGAAATGGTGATTTATATGTTTACAGATACACATTGTCATTTATACAGTGAATATTATGATAATTTAGAAGAAATATTTAAAGAATCAAAAAGTAATAATGTTGTAAGATATATATCTGATGGTTGCGATATGAAATCAAATAAAGAAATGATTGAATTATCAAAAAAATATAATGAAATATATATTACATTAGGTATACATCCAGAAAATGCAGACTCATATAATGAAGATGATTTGAAATATATTGAAAATAATTTAAAAACTGAAAAAGTAATTGCAATAGGAGAAATTGGATTAGACTATTTTTATACTAAAGAAAATAAAGATATACAAAAAAAATTATTAGAATCTCAATTAAAATTAGCTGAAGAATATAATATGCCTGTAGTAATTCATTCACGTGAAGCAACACAGGATACTATTGATATATTAAAAAAATATAAATTGAAAGGTGTAATTCATTCATTCACTGGTAGTTTAGAAGTAGCTAAAATTTATATTAAAATGGGATATGTTTTAGGAGTTAATGGTGTTATAACTTTCAAAAATAGTAATGTTAAAGATATTATAAAAGAAGTAGGTCTTGAAAATATAATACTTGAAACAGACAGTCCTTATCTTACTCCTCATCCATATAGGGGAAAACAAAATAGTCCTAAATATATAAAAGAAATTGCTGAATTTGTAGCAAGGTTATATGGTATATCAATAGAAGAACTTGCAAAAATTACCAACGATAATATAAAACGTATTTTTGACATTTAAAAACTGATGTGATAAAATGACATTACAATAATGTGAGGTGGATATATGAAAGGCCTATTTAGAGGTATTAATGTATTAGTTCGTCTTTCAATAATTGTTGTTGTCCTTTTAATAGTAGAGTCATCCGCTACTAATTATGAATCAAAAATTGAGAGTGTTAATGAAAATAGAACAATCAATTTAACTACTATGGCTTTAAAATTAGAAGAAGATATTGCGAATGATATATATTCTGCAAAAGATACATATACGGGAGACTTAACTGGATATACAGCTAATTGTCCGCTATGTGGTGGAAGATTAGGATGTTTACCTTCTTATAATGTATTAAATGGTACAGAAACATATCCTGACCAGACATATGGTAATGTAAGAATAGTTGCATCATCGAGCAATTTAGCTTGTGGTACAGTAATCAGATTTAATAAAGCATCAATATCAAGTGAGCCAGTAATTGCTATTGTACTTGATCGTGGTGTAATAGGAAATGATATTGACTTATTAACTAATAGTACTGAATATGCATCAAAAAATATTGGGCGTTCATCTATAAGTTATGATATACTAAGAACTGGGTGGTAATCCAGTTCTTATTTTTGGAGGTATTTATGCAAGATTTAAAAGCAAAAAAGAGTTTAGGGCAAAATTTTCTAAATGATGACAATATCTTAAATAAAATAGCAAATTCAATTGATACAGAAAATGATCTAATAATAGAGATAGGCCCTGGTATGGGCGCATTAACTAAAAAATTGATAAAGAAAAATTCCTATTTAATAGCTTATGAGATAGATGAAAGGACAAAACCATTTTTATTACACCTTGAAAATGAGAAAACTAGGATAATATATAATGACTTTTTAAAAACTAATTTAAAAGAAGATATAAAAAATATAACATATAATAGATTATATATAATAGCAAATATTCCATATTATATAACAACTCCTATTATAGAGCATATAATAGAAAGCGAAATACCTGTTGAATCAATGGTGCTTTTAGTACAAAAAGAAGTAGCAGATAGATTTAGTGCAAAGCCAAAATCAAAAGATTATGGAAGTTTAACTGTTTATTTAAATACATATTTTAAGGTGGATAAATTATTTGATGTTAAAAATACTTGTTTTAATCCTGTACCAAAAGTAGACAGTGCGGTAGTCAAATTTACAAAAAAAAATAATGAATATAATATAGATAGTGTTAAATTTTCAAAATTTATAAAAGAATGTTTTTCAATGAAAAGAAAAACATTAAAAAATAATTTAAAAAAATATGATTTTACCATAATAAAAGAAATATTATTGGAAAATGGGTATAATGAAAGTGCTCGTGCAGAAGAACTGGATTTAGATACATTTATTAAAATTTATATGAAAATTGTAAAATAAAACATTTATAAATCATATACTATAATGGTGAAGAATTATGGATATCAAAAAAGGAGATTATGTTTCACGAAAAAGTTATGATAATGATATAGTGTTTAAAGTAGTAAATATAAAAAATGAAATCTACTATCTTAAAGGTCAAGATGTCAGATTATTTGCAGATAGTTTCGTTAGTGATTTGGTTAAAGAAAAAATTCCAGATAATGAAGATGAATTTGAAATAAGTGCAGAGAATGATGATTTTGCTTTAAGGGGAGATTTTTTTTATTTGCCAGCCAAAGTATTACATATTGATGGGGATAGTGAATATTTAGACAGATGTTTAAAATATTACAAAAATATGAATGTATATGCTGTAGGAAAAAAACTAGAGGAAAAAAACATATATAAAGAAATAATACCATTACTTGAGCAATATAGACCTGATATAGTTATAATAACTGGACATGATGCTTTTTTGAAAAAAAAAGGAGATAAGAATGATATTCGTAATTATAAAAATTCACTAAGTTTTGTAAATGCAATAAAAATGGCAAGAAAGTACGAAAAATCACATGATAAACTTGTAATAATAGCTGGGGCTTGTCAAAGTGATTACGAAGAATTAATAAAAGCAGGTGCTAATTTTGCATCGAGTCCCAAAAGAATAAATATTCATGCGCTTGACCCTGCGATAATAGCATCAAATTTAGCGTTAACAGAACGAAGTCAAGAAATAGATTTAATAGAATTATTAAATAAAACAAAGTATGGTAAAGATGGTATAGGTGGATTAAAAAGTAATGGACTTATGTTTGTTGGGTATCCAAGATAAGAAAGGATGTTTAAATGAATCTTGATGATGTAAAAAATAAAATAAAACAGAATTTAAATAATAATATTGAAATAAAAGTATATGGAATGAGAAATAGAAATGCTACATATGTTGGATATATTTCTAATGTGTATCCAGCAATATTTACTGTTAATATAAATGGACTAGATAAAAGTTTTAATTATGTAGATGTGTTAACAGGAGAGGTAAAAATAAAATATTATTAAAAATGTTGCAAAAATAAAAATATACTGGTAAAATGTAGGTAAGTTAATAGATAACTTAAGGAGGAGTGATTGTATGGAAATTACATCAGTAAATGTACACAAAATTGAAAGAGAAGGAAAGAGAATCAAAGGACTTGCAACTGTAGTTGTTGATGATTCATTTGCTATTCATGATATTAGAATCATTGAAGGAGATAATGGATTATTCATAGCAATGCCTTCTAGAAAAACTCCAACTGGGGATTATAGAGATATTGCTCATCCAATAAATCCAGATGTAAGAAAAATGTTTGAAGATGCAATTTTTGAAGAATACAATAAACCTGAAGAATCAAAAGAACAAGAATAAGTGATAGATTCTAAAAGTTTTTAGTAGGATAAACAAACTACAGTTTATTATTTAAATTGTAGTTTTTATTTTTTTCATAATTTTCTTTTTAAAACATATATATTAATAGGTGATAATATATGCAAAATGATAATGTATTAATTGGTAATCATGAAGTTAAAATGACAGATAGAAAAACTATTTTTTTAACCGGAATAAAAAAGATAGTTAGTTTTGACAATGAAGAATTTTTAATGGAAAGTAATATGGGAGTAATACTTTTAAAAGGAGAAAATTTAGAATTAATTAAGTTAGATACTGCTGATGGTAACGTAAAAATAAAAGGAAAAATTAATAATTTAAATTATGTAGAAGGTAAAGAAAATAAAAAACAAGAAAGTTTAATAACTAAATTGTTTAAATAATGGATAATGAATTACAAATATTAACTTTTATCTTTTCTTTTTTATACGGTGCTATCTTTTTTTATATAGTCAAAATTAATTATAAATTAATTAATAATAATAGAACTATAATTAAATATGTAGAAAATTCTATTTTTTCTTTAGATATGGTACTAATATATGTAATTATAAATTATAAAATTAACAATGGATATTTTCACATATATTTTATATTTATGCTAATTTTTGGTTATTTTTTTTCATATTGTACACAAATATATGTAAAGTCGACAATAAAAAAATTGAAAAAAAAATAATTAATGCTATACTTATAGTAGAAAGGTATGGTCATATGAAGAAGAGCAAGGTTACAAAAAAAGTAAAACGAAGATTATTTTTTCAAGTAATGGTATTATCAATTTTGATATTTGCATTAGTTTTCTCTGTATTCAATGACTGGACTAAAATAGTACAAAATAAAAGAAAAATATCGGAACTTAATGAGTCATATACAACTTTATTAGAAAAAGAGGAATCATTAAACTCAGAAGTAAATAAACTGCAAGACCCTGACTATGTTGCAAGATATGCAAGAGAGAAATATATGTATTCTTTACCAGATGAAGTAATTATCAGAATACCTGAGTAGTAGGGATAAACATGAAAGTGTTTGTCTTTTTTAAAATAAGTGTTATAATAACTAAACATTTTGGAGGATTTTTATGGAAAGTATTTTTTTAGAAAAATACAATTTAACCAAAAATAATAAAAAAATATTGGAAAATATTGATTTTATTTTTGATGATAATCTATCTTTAATTGGTCCATCGCCAAGTGGAAAAACATCACTCCTAAGAGTATTAGAAGAAAAGTATGGCGTTATAAGAATTTATAAAAAAAATATATTTTTTTCTTCAAGTGTAGAAGATGAACTGAAATATTTACTTTTAAGCGATAGTCAAAAAAGATTAGTTCAAAAATTACTTCCGGGTGTTAATTTACTAAATAATCCAAACAATCTAAAAAATCATGACAAAATAAAACTATCCATATTACGAGGAATATTAATTAATAATGGATTTATAAGTTTTGATAATATATTTACTTATGTGTCTAATGATGATAAAAATAAAATTATAGAATATTTAAAACTTAATAATATAAAATATATTATAGTAAGTAATGATTTGAATGAATTATTCAATACTAATAAAACTTATATATTGAATGAAGGAAAAATAATAGCTTATGGTGATTCAGATAAAGTATTATTAGAAGAAAAGTTATTAAAAAGATTAGGTTTTAAATTACCATTTATGATAGATTTATCATTACAATTAAAAACTTATAAATTAATTAATAGTATTTATTATGATAAAAATATTCTGATAGATAAATTATGGAAATAAATTTTTATGGGGGATAATAATATGAAAGTTAAGTTGGGAACAATTATTAATGCAATAACTATTCAAAATCAATTATTAGTATTAAATAATTCATTTTTAGAAGAATTTTATTCTACTGAAGATGAAGAAAGAATAATTATGTTTATAGAAGGCTGCAATTACTTGTTAAAATATGATAGGGCATTTTTCTTATTAGATGATGATGTAATTAATAAAGTATTAAATATTATATCAATAATTAGATTTGAGTATAAAGAATTTAATAAAGATTTAAATCAAATAATTGTTGAGATGAACAAGTTGAATAATCTAAAATTAAGTGATAAAGAAAAACTAATAAATGATTATATAGAATTTCAAGAGGAAAATCGAAATTCAGGATTAAGTATCGAAGCAACATTATGTTGTATAAGTTATGATGCAATTTTGTTTAGCATTCTTGAAGGTGGTAGCATTGATAATATAGATAATAAAACAATGTTAGTTAGTAGTATAAATTATTTTTTAAATATTTATCCGGATATATTTAAAAATACAACTAGGAAAAATAATTTTGAAAAGTTAATACATTTTCTTAAAGAGTGTTATGCGCAAAATAATGATATAGATTTAAAAGAATATATGGATGTAACTTATCAAGAAATATCAAGAGTATTAAAGTAAAAAGTGGTGATAGTGATGGAAATTAAAAAAAATAAGATTACTGCAATTATTGGTATAGATAATGATTTAAATATAGATGAAGAGAATTTAGAAAAAGATTTTTTGACAGGTATGATTTTAAATGAGTATATAAAAGATAAATTTAAAAATTTAAATAATGAAAAAATAGATGAAGCATTTAGAATATGTTTGTTAAATAGTGAAGATAAAATGAAACCTTTAAATGTTCTTTCATCAAATGAAATTGAGAAAGTTGAATTAATGATCAAATTACTTGAAAATAAAGATAGAATAATACTTAGTGATTTTGATAATAATTTTTTAGAAAAAGAATTTAATTATTTTAAGGCTCTGTTTAAAAAGATGGTTAGTAAATATGATAAAACTGTAATTTTTATTACAAATAGATTAGATAATATACTAGATTGTATAGATTTTATTTTAGTTGTTGAAAATAAAAAAGTTATAATGGAACTAAGTGCAAAAGATATTTATTTTGATAAAATATATGATTATACAGATATGCCAGATATAATAGATTTTGTAAAAACTGCTCGTAGAAAGTATTCAAAATTGGATGATTATATAGATATAAAAGAACTTATAAAAGGAATTTATAGAGGCGTATAATGAGATATTTGATAAGTATAAGTTATGATGGCTCAAAATTTAATGGATTTCAAAGATTAAAAGATAATAATAGTGTACAAAGAGTAATAGAAGATGCTTTGACTAAAATTAATAAAGGTTCAGTAGTAATAAAAGGAGCAGGAAGAACAGATCGAGGGGTACATGCTTTAGATCAAAAAGCACATTTTGATTTGGATATTAATATAACAGAAGAAGGATTAAAAAAAGCAATTAATAGTTTGGTAAAACCTTATATTTACATAAAAGATTGTGTACAAGTTAATGACGATTTTCATGCTAGATTTAATGTAACCGAGAAAAAATATGTTTATAAGATTAATAATGGACAATATAATCCTATATTATCTGATTATGTGTATTATGAAAAAAATAAATTAGATATAGAATTAATGAAGGAAGCCTCTAAAGAATTTTTAGGTGTACATAATTTTAAAAATTTTGTTAGTGGTGAAAGAGAAAATTATGAAGCAATTATTTATGATATATCTTTTTCAGAAGTGAATGGGATTATTGAAATAGAATTTACAGGCAAAAGTTTTTATAGATATATGGTTCGTAATCTAGTCGGAGCATTAATTGAAGTTGGAAAAGGAAAAATAGATAAAGAATATATTAAGGATATGTTAGATAATTATAATAAAAAAAGAGTTTTACCAACTGCATTTGCTAGAGGATTATACTTAAAAAATATAAAATATTAATAAAAGTATTAAAAATGTTTGACTTTTAGGGTATTATCGCATATAATTTTAACTGGTACATTTTATTTTCGTTGTTTTTTAGACCCTGGGAAAGTCGAAAAAAATAATGATTATGGAAGGAAAAATAATTATGAGTACATTTATGCAAAAAAAAGAAAATATTGAACGTAAGTGGTATGTTATTGATGCCGAAGGTTTAAATTTAGGACGTGTAGCAACTAAAGCAGCTACTGTTTTAAGAGGAAAACACAAACCTACATATACACCTCATGTTGATTGTGGTGATTATGTAATTATTATTAATGCAGAAAAAGTTAATTTAACTGGTAATAAGTTAAATGATAAAATGTATTATAATCACAGTGGATTCCCAGGAGGTTTAAGAGAAAGAAACGCTAAAACAATGATCGAAAGTTATCCTGAAGAAATGATGGAAAGAGCTATTAAGGGAATGCTTCCTCATAATAGACTTGGTAGACAAATGGGTAAAAAGTTATTTGTTTATAGAGGAACAGATCATAAACATTCAGCTCAAAAACCTATAGAAATGAAAGTTGATTAGGAGGCATTAAAATGGCAAGTAAACAAGTATGGACAGCTACTGGACGTAGAAAACGTTCACAAGCACAAGTAAGACTTACTAATGGTACTGGTAAAATAACAGTTAATGGTATAGATGTTAATGAGTATATGCCATATGCAACATTAGTTAAGGATTTAAAACAACCACTAGTATTAACTGGTAATGAAAATAATGTTGATATTAATGTTACAGTTAAAGGTGGAGGTTTCTCTGGACAAACTGGTGCTATAAGATTAGGTATTACAAGAGCATTAATTGAATTTGATTCAAATACTGATGTTACTAGTGAAGATTCTTATAGAAAAATCTTAAAAACAGCTGGATTTGTTACAAGAGATCCAAGAGTTAAAGAACGTAAGAAACCAGGACTTAAAAAAGCACGTCGTGCACCACAATTTTCAAAACGTTAAAACTTATTTCAATATTTCAAAAGTCAGTGTATACTGGCTTTTTTTGCTGTTTATAAAATAATTGACTATAAAATCTTAAATATGATATTATATAGTTGAAATATGTTTAAAAAAGATAAACAAATTCTTTAAAAATATAGTGAGTAGTTGTTGTTTTTTCTTGATATTTAAAAAAATTAGTATATAATATAGGGCAAGCGAATATGGTTTAGAAGTGGGTGAGAAACATGGATTTAATTAAAACAATCTTTAGATTATCATTTTTTCTACTTGGTTGTATAATGTTAGTACTTTCATTATTAGTTATACCAGTTGGTTATTCCAGTTTTATTTGGTTTTTCAGTTTCTCCATATTATTCTTTTTGTTGGGATATAAAATGACATTTTATGTTATTGGATTTATTTTTATTAAAATTTTTAGATTTCCAAAAATAACATCCAATAGTAATAATAAAGATTGGGTTATTATGAATCATCATAATATTGTTTATAATGAATCTTTTAAAGAATTGAAACTAAATGAAAAAATATATAGATTTTCTCAAGTAGTGTCTTTAGATATTTTTGTTAATAGTAAAAAAGTAGAAAAAGATGATTTAAAAAATAATAAAAATATAAAAACATTAGAAATAAAAATTGGCTTAAAAGTAAATAAAATTACATACAAAAAATTTAAGTATATAACTAATAAAGATAGTGGAAAAGAGAAGAAAAAACAATTAAAATTAGCTATTGTTGATTATGAAAAATTAAGTAAGTTAGTAAAAATCAAAAATAAAAAAGTTAAAAAAAATAATAATGATATTCAAAAAAGTAAATTTAAATTTCCAAAATTAATTGTAGATCGTAAATCAAATTAAATAATCCAAGTGATTATTTTTTTTAATGATTAATATACTTAAATATGAAAAAATATTATTTTAAAAATTTATTTGCATTTATCATTTTATTTTTTGTATTTGCTTATCTGAAAGTTGAAGCAAGTTTACCATTATCTGGAAAAATAATAGTAATAGATGTTGGACATGGTGGTAAAGATCCAGGAACAGTTTCAAATACAGTATATGAAAGTAATATTAATTTAAATATTTCAAAGTATTTAGAATACTATTTATCAATTAATGGTGCAACAGTAATTTTAACAAGAAGTGGAGATTATGATTTGAGTAGTCCAAATATAAGAAATAGAAAAAGAAGTGATTTTGATAATAGGATAAAAATTATTAATAATTCTAATGCTAATTTATACTTATCTATTCATCTAAATTATTTAGATGATTCAAGTTATTATGGCCCTCAAGTTTTTTATAATAATAACCAAAAGAATAATCAATTAATAGCCAAAACTATACAAGAATATTTAAATAGTAAAATCCAAACAAATAGAAGTATAAAGAAAATTCCAACTACAACTTATATGTATTCGAAACTAAAGCCAGAAGGTGTATTAATTGAGTGTGGTTTTTTGTCTAATTATAAAGAAAAAAATAAACTTGTTAAAGAAGAATATCAAGAAAAAATAGCTAAGTATATTGCAGAAGCAATAATTTGCTATTACTAAAATTCAAAATATTTCATGTATGTACTATTATCGCAATCAAGTCCTCTAACATAAGATAAATTTTCAATCTTTTTTTCAAACTCTTCTATTTTAACTGTACCATTTAATACATTATAAGCACCTGTAATTAGTATAATAGCTTTTTTAATAGCTTTATTATATAAATCAATAAAAGATTCATTACTCTTGATTTTTTCATTACTTGGAAATACCCATTTTTTATGTTCGATATTTAAATAATAAATTTTAGGTTGTTTTATATATGTAGAAAAATATTCAAATTTATAATTTGTAAAAAAAAGTAATTTATCTAATACTTTATATATTTTTATTTTGATGCCATGTTTATCATTTATGATTAATGGATATAACCACCTGGAATTATTATAACCTTTAAAATAGTATTTTGCAGAATTATCAATATTAAATGTATCTTTAATAGTTTTGTTCATAATCAATTCCAAATTTTTAGAAAATTTAATTTTGGGAATAAAATCTTTAGTAGTATTTACTTTATGAAAGGACTTTTTAAATTTATTTATGTAGAAAAAGGCGTCAATATTTGTTTCCATATTCATATGTAGTCCCTTATATTTATTAGTATCTTTCTTATTATTTTTACTATATACTCCTGTTTTATAAAAAATAAAAGGGTGACATGTGCTATCCAAAACATAATGAGTTATAGAGCCAAATAAATATGCAAGTGCTTCTTCATTTTTTTCAAGATTTAATGTTTTGATATTGTTTATCATATTAATAAAATATTTATTAACTTTTGTTTTGTGGCCTTTTTTTCTTAAATTAGTCATTAGTTTTACTTTTTTGAAGTTTAGTGAAAAATAATATATAAATGTATCAAAGCTTTGAGCATACATTTTATATATTGGTAAACTATTGCAAATACTTTTTTGTATATCTTGGTTTAAATTTTCGTAAACTTCAGTAGCAAAAATATTATGAGTAATTAATTGAGGCATAAATTTTCACCAACCTTTCACATAATTATAACATAATAAACACATAAAAAATATACTATTAAAATGTACTTTGTGATATAATGTTCTATAGTAGGGTGAGAATGATGAATAAGATTTTTAAAACAATCGATGAACAAATTGAAATATTAGAAGAAAAGGGATTAATTATAGATGATGTAGATAATACTAAAGAAATACTGCTTCGTGAAAATTATTTCTTTATTAGTGGCTATAGACATCTATTTTTAAGATCCCCAGAAAGTAAAAAATTTATTCCTGGTACTAATTTTAGGGAACTATATGCTTTATTTAATTTTGATAGACAGCTTAGAAATATAATATTTAAAAACATTCTTATTATAGAAAATAATATCAAAAGTGTCATTGCATATAATTTATCAAAAACATTTGGTATTACTGAAAAAAATTATTTAAATCCTAAAAATTTTAATCGTGACCCTGACAAGATAAGACAAGTTAATGATTTATTAAAAAAAATGAAAAGACAAATTAGAATTAATGGTGGACAGCATGCAGCAACAAGTCATTATATAGCAAATTATGGATATATACCTCCATGGATTGTTGTAAAAGTCCTATCTTTTGGAATTGTTAGCGAATTATATGGAATTTTAAAAATAGAAAATCAAAAAGAGATTGCTGAAATTTTTAATGTTAATTATCAAGATTTAAGTAGTTATTTAACAATTCTTTCTAATTATAGAAATTTATGTGCACATGAAGATATAGTGTTTGAACACAGAGCTCAAAAGCCTATATATAATACTAAATATCATCAATTATTAAATGTTGATATTATGGATGGAGAATATATATATGGTAAAGAGGATCTATTTGCAGTTTTAATAATATTTAAGTTCTTACTTAGAAAAGATGATTTTACATTATTATTAAATGAAGTTTCTTATGAAATAGATGTTCTTGAAGGAAAATTGAGTGTAATACCAGTTAATAAAGTTTTAGATAAAATGGGATTTCCAGAAAATTATAAAGAGATTGCGAGGTTATAAAATGTTTGAAAAATTAAAAAATAATACTGGCAAAGTATTTTCAAAAATTATATTAGTTATTGTTACTTTCTTTTTAGGGGCAGGAGGAATGTATGCAATAATCTATTTTTTCCCAACGAATTTTATTGAAACAAAAAACGTTAATACTACAAAAGTTGTAAAAGATGTAAGTATTACTGAAACTGGATTATCAGAATCAGTTGATAAAATATATGATGCAGTAGTAGTTGTTGAAACATATAAAAATGATAAGTTAATTGGTTCTGGAACAGGATTTGTTTATAAAGAAGAGTCAAAGAAAGGTTATATTTTTACTAATAACCATGTAATATCAGGTGGAAATAAAGTTTATGTAACCTTTACAAATGGTAAAAAAATTGAAACAGAAATATTAGGCAGTGATAAATATGCAGATATAGCAGTTTTATCAATAGATTCGTTTGAAGGAATGAAAGTAGCAACTTTGGGAAGTAGTGAAAATGCAAAAGTTGGAGATACAGTTTTTGCTGTAGGTGCTCCACTGGATAGTGCATATTCATGGACAGTAACAAGAGGAATTTTATCAGGCAAGAATAGACTAATTGAAGTTAGTTCTTCTAGTACAAATTATTCTGCAATGAGTGATTGGGTTATGACTGCTGTTCAAACAGATGCAGCAATTAATTCTGGAAATAGTGGTGGCCCACTTGCGAATGTAAATGGAGAAGTTATTGGAATAACATCTATGAAACTTGTAAGTAGTGGTGTTGAAGGAATGGGATTTGCTATTCCTATTGAAATAGCGTCACATTATGCTGAAAAATTAGAAAAAAAAGAAGAAGTTACTCGACCATATTTGGGAGTATCAATGTATAATATTTCTGAAATGGATACTAGTTTCTTTAGTGAAAATTTTGAAGAATCAAGAACAGGTGTATATGTAGATTCAGTTGAAGCAGATTCACCAGCAGCAAAGGCTGGTTTAAAGAAAAGAGATATTATAATAAAAATTAATAATGATGAAGTTAAAAATGTTGCATATTTAAAATACTATCTTTATAAATATGATGTAGGAGATAAAGTTACTTTAACTGTACTACGTGATAATAAAGAAAAGAAAATAGAAGTAACTTTAGGTCAAAATGATGATTTTTAAAAACACTGATATTAATTAGTGTTTTTTTCGTTTAATATATACTTGATTATTTTGGAATAAAGAATTATTATATATAAAAATTGAGGTGGGTTTATGGAAAAAAATAATAGTAATGATATATTTAGAACATTTATTTATGAAAATGTTTTAAATCAAGGAATAAATAATCAAAGTGAAAACGTTATTAATTTATATGATAATTATGCAAAAAAATTGAAAATGTATTATGAAAGTAATTCTATACCATTATATATGGTATCAAGTTCTGTAATACAAGTAGCATTTTTAGATGCTTATCAAATATTAAATAAAAAAATATTATTAAGTGAAGCTACTAAAGAAGAAAAAAATTTATTTAATGAAATAAAATATTTTAACAATGATCAAACATTAATTAAAAGAATTTTTGAAGAAGAAAAATTGTTATCAAAGTTATTACCATATTCAGTAGAATTTTATGATATGCCACTACCAAGTAAAATTATATCAATGTGTTCATTAACTGAGTTGCAACATAATTTTTTATTCTATGGATTTAATTTATTTAGTCAAGATTTACATGAATATTTTTATGACATAGATTTAAATGATATAGGAAATTATTATAAAAATGAAATAGAAAAAGAATTAGGCAGTTATGAACAAATATTTGTTGAAAATATAGAGGATAATATAGTTTTAGCCATTCAAGGATTAATAAAATTCTTGTCTGGAAATAATCCGTATCTATATGAAGATTTATTGACTGAATTAATAACTTTAGATTATAAATGGAATAAATATCTTAAAGATAAAAAGTTAATAATTCCAGGAAATGAAATAAGCGATTCAAGAATGCTTATGTTTGAAAATAATGAAATAGCAGATATAATATGTGATGAAATAGCAGATAATGAAGAATATTTTGAGAAATTAATAATTTCTTTTATAAATATTAAATGTTATAATATGGGTGTTGATGAAAAAATAATAAATGAAGAAATTATCAATGAATACTTTAATACTGAAAAAGGAAAAAAACTACTTAAAATAAGAAGGGATTAATTATGGAAAAATTTGAATTGCAAAATACTGTTAATGATTTAAAGGAAAGACTTGCTACTATTGGGAGGTCTCTTTGACATTGAAGAAAAAAATAGAGAAATAGAATTATTAAAAGAACAAATGAATGAGCCAAATTTTTGGAATGATGTTTCAAAGGCAAATAATATTAATAAAAAAATATCTGATTTATCTAAAATAACTAGTTTATATAATGAACTGTTTGAAAATATTAACTATTATGAAGAATATATTGAAGTATGTTCAGATAAAGATCTTAAAGAAATAGAAAAAGAAATAGTTCATAGCGGTGAAGAAATAGAAAAGCTTGAAATTAATACACTTCTAGGTGGAGAATATGATGAGTGTAATTGTTATTTAGAAATTCATCCAGGAGCCGGAGGAACAGAGAGTTGTGATTGGGCAAGTATGCTTGAAAGAATGTATCAAAGATACTCATCACTTAATGATTTTAAATGTGAAGTATTAGATGAACAAAAAGGTGAAGAAGCAGGTATTAAAAGTGTTACTCTTCATATAAAGGGTTCATATGCTTATGGATATTTGAAATGCGAAAGAGGAGTTCATAGATTAGTTAGAATTTCTCCATTTGATTCAAATGCTAGAAGACATACATCTTTTGCTTCAGTAACAGTTATTCCAGAAATAGATAAAGATATAAATATTGATATTAAAGAATCTGATTTAAAAATAGATGTGTATCATTCATCTGGAGCTGGAGGACAATCAGTTAATACATCTAATTCAGCAGTAAGAATTACACATATTCCAACAAATACAATTGTTACTTGTCAAAACGAAAGAAGTCAAGCACAGAATAAGGAACAAGCAATGCAAGTTTTAAAAAGTAAATTGTATCAAATTGAATTACAAAAACAGCAGGAAGAAATGGATAAAATTAAAGGTGTAAGTTCTAATATTGATTTTGGAAGTCAAATTAGAAGTTATGTTTTAGAACCATATACATTAGTAAAAGATCAAAGAAGTGGATATGAAACTGCACAGGCAGCAAAAGTACTTGATGGCAATATAAATGAAATAATCGAATCAGTATTGAAAGCAGGTTGTGAAAATGAATAAAGTATATGAATATTTAGATAAACTATTACAGGAAAATGATACTGTAGTAGTAGCAACATCTGGCGGACCTGATTCAATGGCTTTACTTGATATTATTTGTAGTTATAAGAAAAAATTTGATTTAAAAATAATTGTTGCACACGTAAATCACAATATCAGAGAAGAAAGTGATGAAGAAGAAAAGCTTGTGGAAAAATATACTAGTTATCAACACGTGATTTTCGAGTCAATGAAAATTAAACAAGTTATCAACAACAACTTCGAAATGGAAGCAAGAAAAATTAGATATGATTTTTTTGAAAAATTAATAAAAAAATATAATGCAAAATATTTATTTACTGCACATCATGGTGATGATTTAATTGAAACTATACTTATGAGATTATCAAGAGGAAGTATATTAAAAGGATATAAAGGTATTCCGACTGAAACATGTAAAAATAATTATAAAATTATTAGACCACTTTTATGGTTAGAAAAAAAAGATTTGATAAATTATGTTAATGAACATAATATTAAGTATGCAATAGATTATACAAATAATTTAGATGAACATACAAGAAATAGATTTAGACATAATGTATTACCTTTTTTAAAGGAAGAGACTGATAAAGTCCATTTAAAATATAAAAAATTTTCTGATGAATTGAATATGTATGATGAGTTTATAGATAAATACATTAATAAAAGTAAAATCTTAAACAACAACATGATTAATATAGAAGAATTTAATAAAGAAGATATATTAATTAAAAATAAAATTATTGAAAAGTTATTAAACGATATTTATGATGGACATCTTGAAATTATTCATAAGAATCATGTTAATAATATTATTGATTTAATTACAAGTAAAAAAACAAATTCGAAAATTGATTTACCAAATGATTATATTGGAATAAATGATTATGGTTTTTTTAAGATAGTTAAAAAGAATTATAATAAAGAAATTGATATTATTTTAGACAAAGATTTAGAAATAAATTGTAAACAATTTAAATATGTTTCAAGCAGTGATTCAAAGTCGAACTATATATTAAGATTAAAAAGTGATGAAATATCTATGCCACTTCATATTAGGACAAGGAAAAATGGTGATAGAATATCAGTTAAAAATATGAATGGGACAAAAAAAATTAGTGATATTTTAACTGATGAAAAAATAAAATATGATGATAGATGTAGTATTTTATTAGTTTGTGATAACGATGATCAAATATTATGGGTTCCAGGCATAAAAAAATCAAAATTTGATAAAGACAAAACGGAAAAATGTGATATAATATTGGAGTACATTTTAAAAAGAGGAGGAAAAAATGAATAAAAGAAACAATAGTGTTTTTAAAAATATTTTACCGTATATGATTTTATGTTTAATTGTTACTGCTGTTTTAGTTTATTTAAACTTTGGTGGTAATGTAGTACATGAATTATCAGCTGGTGAATTATTAACAGAAATAGAAAAGGAAAAAGTAACTGATATAACAATTACACCAAAAAGTAGTGAAAGTATTTATTATATTACTGGTAAATTAAAGGATTATGATAAAAACGAAAGTTTCAAAGCAAAAGTAATTGAAGCTGAAATTGGTGATGTAACAGATTATGTTGAAAGTCATAAACTTAATGAGTATGTCAATGAAAGTGATCCAGGATCAAGTCAAATAGTATATATTTTAGTAAATGTATTACCACTTGTTATTTTAGTAGTATTGTCTTATATATTATTTAGTAAAATGGCTAGTGGAAATAAGAGTTCTATGGATTTTGGAAAAAGCAGAGCAAAACTATCTGAAAATGGTGGAGATATTAAATTTGATAAGGTTGCAGGATTAGATGAAGAAAAGCAAGAAGTTGCAGAATTAATTGATTTCTTAAAAGATCCTAAAAAGTTCCAAAAGTTAGGAGCAAGAATTCCTAAAGGTGTTTTACTAGTAGGTCCTCCAGGAACAGGTAAAACATTACTTGCCAAAGCAGTTGCTGGAGAAGCAAATGTACCATTTTTCTACATAAGTGGTTCAGATTTTGTTGAATTATTTGTAGGTGTTGGTGCATCTCGTGTTCGTGATATGTTTAAAGAAGCAAAAAGATCAGCACCATGTTTAATATTTATAGATGAAATAGATGCTGTTGGACGTCAAAGAGGTTCTGGTATTGGTGGAGGGCATGATGAAAGAGAGCAAACATTAAACCAATTACTAACTGAAATGGATGGATTTGGAGCAAATGAAGGAATTATTATAATTGCTGCAACAAATAGACCTGATGTACTTGATCCAGCTCTTCTAAGACCAGGAAGATTTGATAGACAAGTTACAGTTTCGCTTCCAGATGCTAAAGCACGTGAAGCAATATTAAATGTTCATGCAAAAAATAAAATATTTGATAAAACAATTAATCTTAAAAATTTAGCACAAAGAACTCCTGGATATAGTGGCGCAGATTTAGAAAATTTACTTAATGAAGCAGCGCTACTTGCAGTTCGTCGTGATAAAAATGCAATAGGTATGGATGAACTTGATGAAGCAACAGATAGAGTCTTAATGGGACCTGCTAAAACATCAAGAAAGATTACTCCAAATGAAAAAAGACTTGTTGCTATACATGAAGCAGGTCATGCAGTACTTGGAATTAAATTAGAAGATGCACAAGAAGTTCATAAAATCACAATTATTCCAAGAGGTCATGCCGGTGGATATACAATGATGCTACCAAAAGAAGAAAAAATGGCTATAATGACTCAAAAAGAATTAACAGATCATATCACTGGATTACTTGGTGGTAGAGCTGCAGAAGAATTATTCTTAGGAGAAGTAACAACTGGAGCATCAGATGACTTTAAAAAGGCTACAAATGTTGCAAGAAGCATGGTTACAGAATATGGTATGTCAGATTTAGGACCAATGCAATATGAAGGTCAAAGTAGTGAAAATGTATTCTTAGGAAGAGATTATAATAAGACTCGTAACTATTCAGATCAAGTTGCTTTAGAAATAGATAAAGCATCTAGAAAAATTATTGAAGATTGTTATGATATAGCTAAGAAAGTATTAAAACAAAACGAAGATTTAGTTCATTTACTTGCAGATGCACTTGTAGAAAATGAAACTCTAACAAAAGAACAAATTGAATCACTAGTATTAACTGGAAAAATTTGTACTACTGAAGAATGTCCTGTTAGTGATGAACCAACAATTCTTAAGTTGAGAGAACTTGCAAAAGCAAAAAAAATAAAAGGCTATACAAAAATGACAAAAGAAGAATTAATGGATGTATTAAAAGATGAATTAGAATAAGGACTTAAAAGTCCTTATTTTTTTGTCGTATTAGTTCTAATTTTGTCTACATTTGTCTAAAGTATTGAAAATAAAAAAACAGACTTTATAATAGAGTCCTTGAGAAGAGGAAAAAAAGCACACCACCACAATAAAACTTATGAGGGACTTTAACTCAGGGGGTTCATATGAAAAATTGTGGAGGTGGTACTAATGAGTAAGAAAGATTTTTTAATCGGACTTCTTATTATTATAATTTTTATATTACTAGTAATCATACTAAAGCTAATATAAAAATAAAGCTTTCATTCTAACTGAATGAAAGCACCAAACACTGGTGAGGTGCATGTCCCTAGGAATGCCTCTTCTCACTTAAATAGATAATAACAAAAAAAAATATACTTGACAAGTCTTTTTGTGGGGGCAGTAAAATGGAGATAGAATAGAGGAATGTATATGAAGATAATGAAAAAAATATTAAAAAGTAGGATATTACTTGTAGTAGTAACAGTAATATTAACAGGAAGTATAAGTGTATATGCAGTAGGAAGATATTATGCTACACAAGTAGACTATGAACCATCAAATCCAAACTTTAATGTAGATAATATGGCAGATGCTCTAGATCAGTTATATACAACTCAAAATACAACAATAAGTGATCTTCAAACACAATTAAACGGAATATCGACAACAGATTGTATAAGAGGAACAATGGATTTGTCGAGTCAATGTAAGACAAGTTCAGGGTGCTTAGTTGAAAATTAATTTGCACCATTTTATGCTTCTGTAACAGTAACTACTTATTCTGCTTATCAATTTATATTAGGATTTGATAAAAAGATTGGGAATATAAGATTTGATGCATATACGGATTATACTGAATTTGCAGATTCCTTATCTAATGGCTTTAGAATATCGGAAAATAGTTTATTTATGACTAATATTTCTGAAAATTTATCTGGTAAAGTGACTTATGTTGCATGTCGTTAAAAAATATTAATATAGAAAATATCGATTATATAGTCGATATTTTTCTTTATTATATTAGTTTAATATGCTATAATTTATAAAGATAATAAGGTTGTGGTCATATGAACGATACATACAAATTAAAGCAGTATTTTTATAAAATAATTAATACTGTTGGTTCTAATGAAAAAAATAAGGTAATTGATGAATGCAAAAAAGAATGTCATAATCAAGTGTTTATAATTGATAGAATTATTTCAATTATTAATGGGTTGGAAACAAAGGAATCTATTTTATCATTTATCAACAATGTTTTTGATGTGGAAAAAGATATAATTAATTCGGAACTAATGGATAATATCGAAAGTCAATTAGAAAATAAAACAGTTAATATAAATAGAATAGAACAAAAAGAAGTTGAAGTTATATCATATGACACTTTTGAAAAAAAAGAAGAAAAACAAGTTTGTGTACCTATGACTGATAATGTGATACTTTTGGACAATCAGAAAAAAATAATAACAAAAGTAGAAGATGATGATACACGTTTATATAATAATGTTATAGAAAGATTATTAGGTTATAGTGCTAATTCACTATTATCATTAAAAGATGTATCAGGAAATTATTTAATATCTAATGAAAATTTAGCTAATACAAAAAAAACAGAATTAGTAAAAGAAGATGCTTTGTGTGATCCAAGAGAAGTTCAATATTTAATAGATAGATTAATGGAAGGTAACACAATTAGAAAAGACTTTTTAGATAGAATATTAATAGATTTAATAACTAACCAAAACTATAGAAATACTGAAGATTCTTTTGAATGTTTAAATAGTGATTTGATAGAAAATGATTATTATGTTTTAAATGGCGTGACTATAAAAAAAGAATATGCATTTGAAAGCTTGTATAGAAATTATAGAGATGAAATAAAAGATATTACTGATTTAATAGTAGATAATTATGAGCAAATATTAAACTTAATTGAAGATATTTTAAATAGTACTAATTGTACAAATCAAATATATTTTGAAAATTTAAAAATAAATATTACACGTGTATATGAAAAATCTAAAATCGAAAAAGGATTGGATGCAATTGAATTTGGAACGGAAGTTGATATATTTGATTATGAAAGAAAAAAGAAAAACGAAGATTTGAGTGAGAAGTTGTTAAAATTAAAAAAATCATTAAATTTAAAAGAATTGAAGCTTGCAAAAACAGGATATGCTAATATATTTATACTAGTAGGTGGTATAGTAGTTTTTGGAATAGTTTTTGCTTATTTAATTATGTTAAAATAAAACATAATTTTTTAAATAAAAAAAGACAAAATAAATTTAATATGATAAAATATAATAAGTGATGTATAAGAAAAGGTGATGTTATGGCAAAAGTAATTTCGTTAGTTAATCAAAAGGGTGGAGTAGGAAAGACTACTTCTAGTATAAATTTAGCTTCGGCTTTAGGAAAAAAGAATAAAAAAACATTGTTAGTTGATTTTGACCCACAAGGAAATGCTTCAACTGGATTGGGTCTTACAACATCTGATTTTGCAAATGATATTTATGATGTTTTAACGGGTGCATGTGAAATAAAAGATGCGATTATAAAGACAAAATTTAAAAATTTATCAATAATACCATCAACAATTAATTTAGTAGGAGTAGATGTAGAATTTACAAAAAAAATGTTAGAAGCTCCAACATTTAAGCAAAATAATCAATTGAAAGAAAAATTAGAAGAAGTAAAAGATGATTATGATTATATAATTATTGATTGTCAACCTTCATTAGGAATTATTACAATGAATGCACTTGTTGCAAGTAATTCAATTATTATTCCAGTACAATGTGAATATTTCGCATTAGAAGGAATTACACAATTATTAAATTCGGTAATTTTAGTACAAACTAATTTAAATCCTGATTTAAGAATTGAAGGAGTACTTCTTACAATGCTTGATTCAAGAACAATAATGGGATTATCAGTTATTGAAGAAGTTAGAAAATATTTTAAGTCAAAAGTATTTGATACTATTATTCCAAGATTAGTAGCATATGTAGAAGCTACATCATATGGAAAACCAATAGATGAATACGATCCACCAAAGGATCCAAAAAAGAAGGCAGCCTTAGCTTATGCTAATTTAGCAAAGGAAGTGATAGATAGAAATGGAAACTAAAAGAAAGGCATTAGGCAGAGGATTAGAACAATTATTTACAAATGAAGTAATTAATTTTGAAAAGTTTGAAAAAGATGTTGTTTCAAGTGCTAAAGAATCAGATATTATAGAAATTAGTCTTGATGAGATTAGGTCTAATCCATATCAACCTAGAAAAACTTTTAATGAAGAATCATTGAATGAATTAGCAGATTCAATAAAAGAACATGGCTTAGTACAGCCAATTATTGTCAAAAAAAGTGTTAAAGGTTATGATTTAATAGCTGGTGAGAGAAGAACAAAAGCATCACGTTTAGCTGGTTTAAAAACTATACCAGCAATTATCAAAGATTATAATGATAATGAAATGAGAGAAATTGCTTTAGTAGAAAATATTCAAAGAGAAAATCTTAATCCAATTGATGAAGCTATGGCATATGAAGATATTATAAACATGTCTAAAATGACTCAAGAAGAATTTGCAAAGAAATTTGGTAAAAGTAGAAGTCATGTTACCAATATGTTAGGATTATTAAAATTACCTGATAAGACTAAAGATTTAATAGCAGATGGTAAAATATCTATGGGACATGCTAGATGTTTATCAAAACTTAGTGATGTTGATAAAATTTATGAATTACAAGAAAAAATTGTAGCTGATAAATTGAGTGTTAGAGAATTAGAAAAAATAATTACGGAAGAAAACTTACCAAAATTAAATAAAATTACTAAAAAAGAACTTCCAAGAAATTATTCTATGTTTCAAAATATTATGAGAGATAAAATTGGAACAAAAGTAAAGATAAGTAATAAGAAAATAGAGATACCATTTGATTCTGAAAAGGATTTAGAAAGAATTTTAGAAATATTAAATATTGAAATAGATGGTGATTAATATGAAACTATTAGAAAAAATCTTTCAAATAATTAGTAAGAAAGAAGTTTATGGTTTAATTTTAATAGTAGTAATTTCATACATAATATATAATTTTGGTAAATTAGTAATATCTAAAGTATTTACTACTGGGAAAAATACGTATGAAGTTAAGAAAAGAAAAACTGTAGTATCAATAATTGAAAGTTTGTATAAATATTTTTTACTGATTATAATGGCAATATTTATTCTTAAACTATACGGAATAGATGTTCGTAGTTTAGTTGCTGGTGTTGGAATAGCTGGGGCTTTAATAGGTTTAGCATTACAGGATACATTAAAAGATATAATTAGTGGAATTTCAATTATAATGGAAAATTATTACGTTGTTGGTGATTATATAAAATTGAATGATTTTACCGGTCAAGTTATTGAATTTGGCCTTAAAAGCACTAAAATTAGAAACTTTAATGGAGAAGTTTTAGTATTTGCAAATCGTAATGTTGAAAAGGTTATAAATATTAGTCAAAAGAGTGCAAAATTAATTGTTAATATACCAACAGCATACGAAGAAAAGGCTGCTAAAGTTGAAAAGATTTTAAACAATTTAATTGAAGAATTAAAAAAAGAAAAGGATATTTATGAAAATACAAAGTATTTAGGAATTTCAGAACTTGGAGCATCTGAAGTAATGTATACAATTCAAGTGGAATGTGCACAAGAAAAACAATGGCAAATTAAAAGAGATGTTCTAAGAAAAATTAAGGATACATACGATAAAGAAAAAATTAAAATTCCTTATAAACAGATTGAGGTGCATCATGGACAAGACATATAAATTAAATGATTTAGTAATTATGAAAAAGCCACATGCTTGTCAAACTAACTTGTGGAAGATAACTAGAGTTGGTGTTGATATAAAAATTAAATGTGAAAATTGTGGTAGAGAAATAATGATGGGGAGATTGGAATTTCAAAAAAAATTAAAAAAAGTATTAGGTGATTCTAATGAAAATAAATAAAAACAAATTAAAAGAAAAAGTTGTATTACATCCAATAATGACAATAATTATGTTTATTGCAGTTACCATATTACTTAGCGGATTATTTTCACTATTGGGAATACAAGCAAATTATAATAAGGTAAATCCTAACACATTATCTTATACTAATGAATATATTAAAGTTAATAATTTATTTAGTCCAAGTGGTATTAAATATATATTTTCAACAACTGTATCAAACTTTGTATCATTTGTTCCATTAAGTAGTTTAATTATTATTTTAATAGGTTTAGGAGTAATGGAAAAAAGTGGTTTTTTGAAAACTATATTTACTCTTTTAACAAAGAATGCAAAGAAGAATACTGTTACTTTTTTTCTAGTATTTATAAGTATAATGTCAAGTATAATTGGTGATTTATCTTATATTATATTAATACCTATAAGTGCATTACTATTTAGTTATGGAAAGCGTAATCCTAAAATTGGTATAATAGCAACATTTGCTGCATTAACCTGTGGTAGTGGATTATCAATATTGTTTACAAGTATAGATAGTTCATTATTAACAACTACATTGACATCATCGTGGATATTAGATAGTGCATATAATATAAGAATCAGAGCTTTCTTATTCATAATGATTTTTGCAGTAATACTTTTAAGCTTTATAATTACTTATATTACTGAAAAAATTATTGCCGAAAAAGTTGAATCATATGAATTTGAAGAAGATGATGAATTCAAAATAGGTAAGAAAGAAAAGAAAGGATTAGCATTATCAATAATTGCAGGTAGTATTTATTTATTAATATTTATATATAATATTATACCTGGTCTTCCATTTAGTGGAAATCTACTAGATAAAACTCAAAATTTATATATTGATAAATTGTTTAGTTATGATTCATTCTTTAGTAATGGTTTTGTATTTATAGTAACTTTATTATTCGTTGTATTAGGGTTCTTTTATGGAATTGGTGCTAAAACAATTAAAAATAATGAAGACTTATGTGAAGATTTAGGACATTCTCTTGATGGAGTAGGAAGTATATTAGTATTAATATTCTTTGGCTCTACTTTGATAAGTATTTTTAGATATACTAATATTGGAGAAATTATAGTAGCTTTATTTGCAAATTTTATTGGAAAATTATCGTTTATGGGTGTTCCACTTATTATATTATTATTTGTAATATTTGCTTTAATAACTATTTTAGTTCCAACATCTGTAACTAAATGGAGTATTCTTGCAGGTAGCGTTGTACCAATATGTATGACTGCTGGAATAAGTCCTGAATTTACTCAAGTATTATTTAGATTTGCTGAGAGTAGTACTACTGGATTGACACCATTATTTGCATATTTTGTAATATATTTAGCATATTTACAGAAATATAATCAGTCAGAACAATCAATTAATTTATTTAAATCAATTAAATATCAAGTACCTTATTCAATATTCACTTTTATATCTTTATTAGTATTATTAGTATTATGGTATTTAACAGGATTACCAATTGGAATTCATGGCTCATCAATTATTTAAAAATGTGTAAATTTTATGACAAGAATTAATAAAAAATGTTAAAGGTTGTTTAACATTTTTTTTATTTGTGGTATTCTTTATATTGTGCGCACAAAATGTTAGCAATAAAAAAATAAATATATAAAGTAGGTGTTAAAAATGAATAAATTGTTTTTTTTAAAATTGCTGTATTATAAAATATTGCAAAATAATATAAAAAAGAAAGTAATATTATTAAATTGGGGAAATTCAATAAAAAGAGTATTTTTGCCACATTTTTTTAACAATAATAAGCTGAATTATCATGTAATTTTAAAAAAAATAGGTTACATTTTTAGGGGGGAAGTTTCGCCTCAAATTCAGAAAAATTGGTATTGATTATTATTTAAAGAAGTGGCTTATTCATCTAGATGAAGGGCTATTTTTTTTGACAGAAAACTTTAGATTGGGATGGTAATTAAAATGGTTTCATATATTTTTTCAATAGTAGCTTTATTTATAAACATATTGATTTTTATTTTATATTATTTTAAAAAGAATATAAAAAATACAGAGAATACGTTATTTTCTATATTATATATTGTTAATTTTATGGAGTGTTTAGTGAATGTGTTTGCAATATTAAATTTGAAAAATAATGATAGATATATGCTAGAATTGTTAAAAAAAATTGACATATTAATATTTACTTATTGGGTATACTGGTTATTTGTTTATATGTATAATATCTTATTTAAGATAAAGCGAATAATGAGAGCATTCTTTTATTCAATTATATGTATTTTGATATCGAGTATATATGTAATGAATAATCCAATAAGCTTAACATTAAATACTTTATACTATGTCTTGTTTTTAGCTTTAATACTATTTGTAATATTATTAATATTATTGTCATCAAGTAATTTAAAAAACAAAAAATTTTATCCCCTTTATATATTAACTTTTTTAGAATTAATAAACTTTATTTTAAAAATAAAATTTCCGATGATAATAGTTGATCCATTTATAATGGGTTATATTATATTAGTTATGTATCATACAATAGATAATCCTGATTTTAAAATGACAGAAAAACTTGAAAGAGCAAATTTTGAAATAAATAAAGCAAAACAAGTTAAATCAGAGTTTTTATCAAGTATGTCACATGAAATAAGAACACCGCTTAATGCAATAATGGGCTTTTCAGAGGCAATTGTTGAAGATACGACAGTTGAAGATTGTCATGAAGATGCAAAAGATATAATAATGGCAGGTCAAAATTTACTTGAAATAGTTAATAGTGTACTTGATATATCTAATATAGAAGCTGATAAAATGGAAATAATTAATGAAAATTATAACTTGCGAGAAATTAGTGCGAGTCTTGTTAAATTAATTAAACCAAGAATTGGGGATAGACCAATAGATTTTAGATTTGAAATTGAAGATGAAGTACCTGAGATTCTTTATGGAGATTGTGGAAAAATTAAAGAAATAATGACTAATCTATTAACAAATGCAATTAAATATACAGAAGAAGGGTTTATAGATTTTAAAATAAGATGTATGAATAATAAAGATATATCAACAATTTTTATTTCTGTTGAAGATACAGGAAGAGGTATAAAGAAAGAAATGCTTGATAATTTATTTACTAAATTTCAAAGACTTGATGAAGATAAGAATTCATCAATTGAGGGAATTGGACTTGGAATGGCTATAACAAAAAAATTAGTAGATATGATGGGTGGAAAGATAATAGTTCAAAGTAAATATGGAAAAGGATCAAAATTTTCAGTGTATCTAAAACAAAAAATAGTATCATATACAGGCTTAAATAAAAATGAAAAAAAATTACAAGATGTAATTGATTATAGTCAAAAGAAAATTTTAGTAGTTGATGATAATGCTCTTAATTTAAAAGTGGCAGCAAGGTTTTTAAAGGAATATGGAATAGAACCAGAAACTGTTGATAGTGGATTTGGATGTTTAGAAAAAATAAATCAAGGATTACAATATGATTTAATACTTATGGATGATATGATGCCAAAAATGAGTGGAACAGAAACATTCGAAAAATTAAGAAACATACCAGGATTTAATATTCCAGTAGTAACACTTACAGCAAATGCAGTAGCGGGAGAAAGAGAAAAATATTTAGAAAAAGGATTTAATGATTATATAGCCAAACCAATAGATAAAAAAGAATTAAAAAGAGTATTAACTGAATACTTGAAATAACTTTTACGATAGAAAAATAGCAGAGATGTTATTTTTTTTAGATTTTTCACTAATTATTATTCTTTTAAGTATTATAACTAAAAAATAGTTATGATAATTGTAAAAAAATAATAAATAGATAATGATTAATAACTTGAAATTCTTATTAATAAATTTTATAATAGTAAACCATAAGTGAGGGATTATTATGTTTTATAAGAAAAGTAATTTGAGAGATCTATTAGATGAATTTGGTGAAGATTTAGATCAAATTGATATTATTGAAAGAAAATCTGTTAATGAAATAGAATACATTTTAAGACATGACTGTGAAGAAAGTTTAATAATTGAAGATTTTGCAGCACGTTGTTATGAGTCAAAAATGTTTTTAGATATATTAGTTTTAAGAGATTTAGATTACATAGAGGATTCAATAAATACATCGTTAGGTAATGAAATGTTTAATGAAGTTTTAAAATTACATTCACAATTAGCAAAAAAAACTGAATTATTTGATGCATTAAGATTTCCTTTAAGAGCAAAGCAATTATATGAGTCACAAAAAGGTACTTTATCTGTTTGTGATAATTTAAGACAGATGTTTATTAATACAAGAATAAATGATGATGTATATAATTACCTAGTAAGATTATTGCATGATATATATGTAGAAAAAGATACTGAGATAGATGAACAATTTAAAAATGATTTAGTAAATATAGAAAAAGAAGGAGATATTTTATATTTTAATGCAGAATTTATAAATTATTGCTATTATAAACTAGAAAATTATATTATGTCTTCTGTAGAATATGGTATAATCATTAGTAGGATATCTCAAAGATTAGATGATATATCTGATAATTTATCATTAGAAACATTGAAATTAGTAGCTCCATTATTATATCAATATATGGATGGAGAGCAAGATATTATTGATAAAAGAGAAAATTTAGTAAGAAAATTAGAACAATAAGGAGTGAATTATATGTCATTAAAAGCAGGTATAGTAGGGCTTCCAAATGTAGGAAAGTCAACAATGTTTAATGCAATAACAAAGAAAAATATTTTAGCGGCAAATTACCCATTTGCAACTATAGAACCAAATGTAGGTGTAGTAACAGTTCCTGATTCAAGACTTACTTTTTTATGCGATTTATATATGCCAAAAAGTGAAGTCCCAACTACATTTGAATTTACTGATATAGCAGGGTTAGTTAAAGGTGCCTCAAAAGGAGAAGGATTAGGTAATAAGTTCTTATCACATATTAGGGAAGTAGATGCGATAGTAGAAGTTGTAAGATGTTTTGATGATGAAAATATTATTCATGTTGAAGGAAAATGTGATCCAGTGCGTGATATAGATATTATTAATATAGAGCTTATTCTTGCAGATTTAGAAATAATACAAAATAGAATTTCAAAAATTCAAAAAAAAGCTGAGACTACTAAAGATAAAGAAACTGTCTTAGAATTTAATGTTTTAAAGAAATGTGAAGAAGCTTTACTTAAAAATATTCCAATAAGAAATATTGAATTAACAGATGATGAAATAGCTCCGATTAAAGCATTTAATTTTATTACATTAAAACCAATAATATATGTTGCCAATATAAAAGAAGATGATTTGGTTCTTGGAGAAAATGATTATACAAAGCAAATCTCTGATTATGCAGCAAAAGAGGGATCTAATGTAATTGTGATGTGTGCAAAAATAGAATCAGAACTTGCAGAGTTAGAAGAAAGCGATAAAAAAGAATTTTTGAAAGAATTAGGAATTTCTAATAGTGGACTTGATAAATTAATTTTTGCTACTTATAATTTACTTGGACTTCAAACATTCTTTACATCAGGACCAGATGAATGTAGAGCATGGACATTTAAAAAAGGAATGACTGCAAAAGAATGTGCAGGTATAATTCATAGTGATATAGAACGTGGGTTTATTAAAGCAGAGGTAACATCGTTTACTGATTTAGAAGAACTTGGAGATGAAAAGAAAGTACAAGAAGCAGGTAAGCTTAGAATAGAAGGAAAAGATTATTTAATGCAAGATGGAGATATATGTTATTTTAGATTTAATGTATAGTGTAAAAGTTGCATTTTAACCTAAAAAATAGTATAATTTTGCACATAGGAGGAGTAATATGAAAAAAATAAAATTATTATTGGTTGCATTAGTAGCTGTACTTGTAATACCATTTAGTGTAAATGCTGCAAAAAAACAGCCAATAACTGTACATATGTTTAGAGGAGAAGGTTGTGGATATTGTGCTAAAGCTCTTTCATTTTTTGAGAGTCTTGAAGATACAGAATATTCAAAATACTTCAAATTAGAAACTCATGAAGTTTGGTATGATGAAGATAATGCAACATTAATGGGTAAGGTTGCTACATATTTTAAAGAAGATGTTGGAGGAGTTCCATATATAATTATTGGTGATAAAACTTTCCAAGGATATGCTGAAACATATGATGAAGATATCAAAGCAGAAATAAAGAAACTTTATGACAGTGAAGAATTTGTTGATAAAGTTCAACAAATTATTGATGGTGAAATAAAAGTTGATAGCACAACAAATAATAATTCATCTACTGATTCAAAAGCAGATAGTAAAACATCTAAAAAAGATGCAGAAAAAAGTGATAAAACAACTATTATTATAGTAGTTGCAGCTCTTGTAGGTTTCATTGCATTAATTTATTTTGCTAGAGATACAAAAGATGATTTTGAATTTGAAGAAAAATCAAATAATTTAGAAGAAGAAATTGAAACTTCTGAACAATTAGAAGAAGTAGTTGAAGAAGAACCAAAAAAAGAACTTAAAAAAACAACTACAAAGAAAAAAGTTACAAAAACTAAAAAAACAAGTCAAAAAAAATAAGGATTTAAATTAATCCTTATTTTTTAATTGATTATATATTTCTATTCCAGATGCTATTATCATCCATATACCAATAATAGTTAATAATATATTTTGAAAGAATATTGAATATAATCCCATACCAATATATATTATTGATTCAATTAAATAAAAATTTTTTGTTTTAGTATCAACTTTTCCACTATCAATTATTTTCATAATACCGGTAGTTATTAACCATAAGCCTATCAATAAATTTAAAAATGTTTGAATAACACTTGCAAGAAGTATGATTAATATTCCAATAGCAATTGAAATAATTCCAGCTGTTAATTTTTTTGTATCCTCGATCTTTAGTTGTTCTTTTATTTGCGCATATCTTATAACATTATATATTCCAAAACCAGCAATTAAAGCACCAATAATATAACAAGCGTAAATAATAATGTCATTAGAATTAGTTAGAAATATTATACCTACTATTCCCATTAAAGTAGGTACAATAATACTTTTGTTTTTATTAATAGTTTCCTTAATATTATCTTCTCGTAATTTTTGTTTTTTTGATTTTGGTTTAATTAATTCAATTTTTTCATCATTATTTGAATTCAATGTATCACATCCTTTATATAATAATTATAACTGTTATTTTAAAATAATCAATAGAATTTCATATATAAGTATGGTACAATATATTTGAGAATGATAGGAGAATGGCTATGTTAGAGTTTAATGATGCAAAAAAGATTTTAAAGTATTATGGTTTTATAAATAATAATGTTGAGCCAATATTATGTGAAAAAGATAATTTAGTTGGAATATTTGCAACATATAAAACTAAATATGGACATCTATCAAGAGTATTAACTTTTAAAACAAAAAAATCTTTTGAAAATTATTTGAAAATGTATTTATGGTATAGAAAAGAAATAGATAATGATAATGTTTATGTAGAATTTGATAATTATGAAAATTTAACCCCAGAAATTAGTTTTTTTAATGGTAGGCAAGAAGTAACAGTTGATACACTAAATAATAATAATAAAAATGAAGAATTAATTAAAGAAGAAAAAGTTGAAGAATTAGTTGTTGATACTACTCATGAAGATAATTTAGCATTACTTAATGTAATCTATTCTAAAATAAAATTTTTTATTCAAGAAGCAAAAGCATTAGAAACTGATGTTATAAATATTATTTCAAATTATTTAGATGATTTATCTGAATTTTTAGATCAAATTGATAGTGAAGAGGATGTAATGCCTGTTGAAATGGTGGCATTTGATGCGCAACTTTATGAAAATCAAATATGTACTTTACTTACAAACTTTAAAAATGATAGTGATGATAATTTTAATAGATATTTTGATGAAGCAGTAAAAATATATGGAAATATACTATTAGATTCTAATTATGTTCATAATATGTATTTAAAAGATTTTTATGAAAATGAAATTTTAAAACTTGAAGAAAAGAAAGAATTATGTAGGAAATACGAAAAAGAAAAAAATTCAAAGACATTAAAAAAATTAAAAATTAATAGTTTATTTGATTATATTGATAAATATGCAAAGAATAACAAGTTTATTAGTAAAAATACAATTATTAAAAAAAGAAATTCCGTAGTTTCTAATATAATTAATGAATTGACAGATAAATCTATTGAAGAATTAAAATATCATTATAATATAGTAGATTATGTAATTAATAGAGAAGTAGACATGGAACAGGGCGAAACATTGGATTTAGAAGATTTTAACAAATATGATTTGCATGAATATTATAATAATTTAACATCTAGAGAAAAATCAATAAACTTAATACTGTCATCACCAATTAAAGAATTAATAAATGATCTTAGAGGAATAAAAAAGGGCAGTAAGATAGAAACTGTGATAAAAGAAAAACATTTTTATAAGAAATTTAATGATGTCTATGAATTATTATCCAGTGATGATAATTATGCAATATGTAAAAAGTATTTAAAGAATATAAATTTAGATTCATTAGAGGAATTTATAGAGAGTGTTGTTAAAGTCAAAAATAGTATTCATAAAAATACTTTAATGATGCCTACTTCAACAATTTTTAAGTATAAGATTGGAGTTTTCTTAAATGATGGATTTATAAATGCTTCAGTTGATCAAAATTTTCCAAATAATAATAGGGGTTCAAATAATTATGTAGTAAGTGAATCTAAAACTCATATTCCTGTTTATTTTTCAGATAAAATTGTTAAAATAGATGAAGTCGATAATACTGTTAAAGTAGTTAAAAATGATGATATAGTTACTTTTAATATAAATGGTTATGAAATCGTTGATAAAAAAGAATTAAAAGTAAACAATTATGAGTTGAAAAAAAATAAGAAAAGTAATAGTATAGATTTTAAAATATTTAGTGAAAAAAAGTATATTACATCAAGTTTAGATAAGAATGGTGATAATGAATGAATAAGGAAAAATACTTAAAAGAGCTAGAAAAGAGATTGCAATATTTAAAAGATGAAGAAAAACAACAAGAAATATTTAGAGTAAGTAATGAACTTGATAGTGGCAAAGTTATGAATGATTTAAGTATTGAAGTTAATGAAATATATAGTAAATACAATATAAATATAGATAAAATAGAAAAGAAAGAATCTAAAAAAAATAAATCTAATAAATATTTAAGTAAGTTTATTGAATACTGTAAGAAAAATTCATTAAAACAAAATGCAATTGTTGTTAGAGATATAATAATTTTATTATTAATAGTCTCTTTATTAAAGATACCTTTTATAGCAGTAGATACATCATTGTTTAGTGTATTTGGGAATAGTATTTCTGATAAATTGTATACAATTATTCATTATATAATAGAAATTTTATATATAATTTTTGCAATATCATTATTTACAAAAATGTTTAAAAAAAGGTTTGATAAAGAATTAAAAGTTAAGTAAAATTAACTTTTTTCTTCTATTTATTAAGTTTTTCTTGCAAAAATAGAACTTTTATAGTACTATTTATAAAGTGTGTAAGAGGGTGTATTTTATGGATAAAATAATTAATATTGCAGTAGTAGCTCACGTTGATGCTGGAAAAAGTACTTTAGTAGACGCATTACTTGAGCAAAATGGTGTTTTTTCAGATCATGAAGAAAAAGTAGACTGCGTAATGGATTCAAATGATATTGAAAGAGAAAGAGGTATCACAATTTATTCTAAGAACTGTGCAATTAGATACAAAGATTATAAGATAAATATTGTTGATACTCCAGGACATGCTGATTTTTCAAGTGAAGTTGAAAGAGTTATTAGAACTGTTGATACAGTTGTTTTAATCGTGGATTCAGCAGAGGGACCAATGCCTCAAACTAGATTTGTTTTAAAGAAAGCTTTAGAACAAAATTTAAGACCAATTTTATTTATTAATAAAATAGATAAAAAAGATGCAAGACCAGAAGAAGTAGTAGACATGACATTTAATTTATTTATGGAATTAAATGCTACTGATGAACAACTTGATTTTCCAATAATTTACGGAGTTGCTAAACAAGGTATTGCAAAAAAATCTTTAGATGAAGAAAATGATAATATAGAGCCACTTCTTGAAACAGTTATTAATCAAGTTGAACCATTTAAAGGAAATGAAAATGATAATTTACAATTACAAATATCTGCATTAGACTATGATGATTATATTGGAAGACTTGGTATAGGACGTGTTAATAAAGGTAAGATTAAATTAGGAGAATTAGTTACACTTGTTAAAAATGATGGAAAAGTTGAATCATTTAAAATATCAAAATTATTTGTTAATGAAGGTATAAAAAGAGTAGAAAAAAATGAGGCATTCTATGGAGATATTGTTACTATAGCAGGATGTAGTGATATATCTATTGGAGATACTATATGTAAAAAAGATGATATTAATCCGCTTCCTCCAATCGAAATAGAAAAACCAACATTATCAATGAACTTTTTAGTAAATAATTCACCATTTGTAGGTAAAAGTGGTAAGTTCTTAACAACTCGTCATATTAAAGAAAGACTAGAAAAAGAACTTGAAACTAATGTTGGATTAATAGTAGAAGAATTACCTGGATCAGATGGATACAAAGTATCTGGTAGAGGGGAATTACATTTATCTATTTTAATTGAAAATATGAGAAGAGAAGGATATGAATTATCTGTTTCTAAACCAGAAGTTTTATTTGAGGAAATAGATGGAAAAAAATGTGAACCATTTGAAAAAGTTTTAATAAATGTTCCACAAGATTATTCAGGAACTATTATTAATGATTTACAAGAAAGAAAAGGAACACTAGTTTCAATTACTAATGGTGATGATAATTATGTTCATTTAGAATTTAGTGCTCCAACTAGAGGATTAATAGGTTATAGAAGTGCATTTATAACTAATACTAAAGGTGAAGGAATAATGGTTCGTTCATTTGATGAATATAAACCATATGTTGGAGAAATAACAAGACGTAAAAATGGTGTACTTGTTTCTATGGAAAATGGAAAAGCATTAGGATATTCATTATTTAATTTACAAGATAGAGGTACTTTAATAATTGAACCAGCTACAGATGTATATGTAGGTATGATTGTTGGTATTCATAATAGAGATAACGATTTAGATGTTAATCCATGTAAGAATAAAAACTTGACTAATACAAGAAGTAGTGGAGCAGATGAAGCTATAAACTTAATTAAACCTAAGAAATTCACATTGGAAGAAGCATTAGAATTTATAGAAGATGATGAATATGTTGAAGTTACACCTGATGATATAAGACTTAGAAAAGCAATATTAGATCCAAAAGAAAGATTTAGAGTTAATAGATAACTTTAAATCTTTTTTTTTGAAATTATGTATGTTAAAATTTAATTAATAATAGGAGGTGTGTGTGATAAGAAAAAATGGAATAAAAGTAGGAATATTATATTTTTACATTCATTTTATAGTTGAAGTAATATGTTTTTATTATTTATCAAAAATAACAAATAATTCCAATTTTGTTTGGATAATTCCATTTATATATGATGGACTTGCATTTGTACCTCAAAGTTTAATTGGATATATTTCAGATAAAAATCCTAAAATTAATTTTGGAATAATAGGTTGTATATTTTTACTAATATCATATTTAATATATGGATTTCTAAATATAAATATATATATTTCATTAATTATCTTGTGTTTAGGAAATTGTTTTTTACATATATCAGGAGCAGAATCTACATTAAAAACTTCTAATGGAAAACTATCACCAGCAGCAATATTTGTATCTGGAGGTTCATTTGGAGTTATAACTGGTAAGCTATTAGCTAAAACAACAATTAATCCATTAGTACTTTTGATTCCTATATTATCATTAATACCATTTATAATACTGGCAGATACTTATAAAGAAAAAAATGATAATACAGATAGTTTTAATTATGTAAAAGAAAATAATAATCCATATTTAGTAATTATAATAGCAATATTTATTGTAATAGTTAGAGGATATATGGGATATGGTATTCCAACATCTTGGAATAAAACAACAACACAAACAATTCTTTTATTTTTTACAATGGGAATTGGAAAAGCATTGGGAGGGATATTATCTGATAAATTTGGAATAAAAAAAATAGCAATTTTATCAACACTATTTGCAATACCATTTTTATGTTTTGGTGATAAAGTTATGATAGTGTCTTTAATCGGAGTAATGCTTTTTTCAATGACAATGGCAATAACACTTGAAATATTAGTTTCGGTATTAAAAAATACTCCAGGATTTGCATTTGGCTTAACAACAATTGGATTATTTTTAGGAACAGCTCCAATATTTTTTATTAAATTAACTATGACAATGAATATAATAATAATTGTAATATTTTCTCTTATTTGTGCAATTTTACTTTCAACTATTTTGAAAGGAGATAAATCATGAAATATATTTTTAATAAATATTTAATATTTGGTAATGAAATAATACTTTATACATTTCTAGGAATTATGTCTTTAATAATATTAATAACTATATTTTTAATAATAAAAGAGGTAAAGAAAAATGAATATAAATGATTTACCGATAATAATGATTAAATGTTTACTATGTACGATTATAATTGAATTAGTATTGTCTTTAATTCTAGGAGTCAGAAATAAAAAAGATGTACTAAACATAATACTTGTAAATATAGCTACTAATCCGATTGTTGTTAGTGTACCAATATTAGTTTTAATAAAGTATAACTCTAATATGAGAATAATAAGTCTTTATATATTAGAAATTTTTACAGTATTAGTTGAAGGCTTTATTTATAAAAAAATTTTAAATTATAAAAAAATAAATCCATATTTATTTTCATTATTATTAAATTGTGGATCTTATTTTATAGGGAAATTATTATAAAGGAAGTGTGAATATGAAAAAAATAATAAGTTTATTAATAATTATGGTATTTTTTATACCAAGTGTTGTAAAAGCAGATATGGGAGCACCAGTTATAGAGCCATATAAATTAATAGTAACTGCTCCAGAAGGAATAGATTATTACTATCGTACTGGAGGAACAGATACTAAAAAGCATTTAAATTATAATGATATATTTGAAGTAGAATATGAGTATAAAGATAATGGTGGTTATGTTTACAGTATAATTGTTGAAAAAGATGTGTATGATACATATATAACTTCATTAGATGGAACAGCTCTAGTTACAAAAGAATTGGATCCAACAGCTGCAAAATTACAAATGTCTGAAAAAAAGAGTGGCCAAGCTTTAGTATATGCTAAAGATGGAGTAGATCTTTTAAAAGGACCTTCATCTGCATATGATAAAATTACTCATATTAAAAAAGGAACAAAGTTAAACTATACATACATTACAGGTGAATCTGATTCAGGCATATCATATATTTATGTTACATACAATGGTAAAAATGGATGGTTAAGTATATTAAACGGAGAAGTATTATTAAAAGAATCTAATATATACGTTTTTAGAAAAGATTTTAAAACAACATCATGTGGTACTATTCCTAAAAATACTATTTTAAAATCATTATATAAAACTGATCAATGGTCTGGAGAAGAATTGTTTAAATATAATGATTGTGAAGATTTAGTTCCAGTATTTAGATCTTTAGATGTTTTATATATAGATGAGGAAGCATATATTACAACATCAAAAAAAGAATTTAAAGTATACGAATATGCTGAAAATGAGGGAAGTATAGTAACAACAATACCTAAAGATAAAAAATTTATTCAGTATGCTTCAACATTTTCATATGGTGATGATGATGAAGATATATATGTAGAATATGAAGGAAAAAGAGGATGGATAAAAACAAATATAAATAATTTTGAAACAGATATTGATAATAAAGTAAAATTTACATATGAATTTGAAGAAGAAAAAGAAGAAGAACCTCTTTCTTCAGAAGATGATAAAAAGAAAGAAGATTATGAAGAAGAAGTAACAAAATCATCTAAAAAAAGTATAGATGACTATGTTATAACATATTGTATAATTGGTATAGCAATTTCACTTTCAACTATCATAATTATTATTTTAATTAATAAAAAAAGAAAAAATAAAGTAGAAAAGTTAAAAGAAGATAATAGTGATAATATAGAAGAAAATAAAGAATAAATTTTATACAATTTAATTTAAAAGATAACTTAATTTAAAAGTTGTCTTTTTTGGTGTATAATGAATATAGAAAGAAGGTATTAATTATGGATAATAAAAATACTAAAAAAGATATAGTTAAGATGTTAATTGCACAAGATTTAAATGATAAAGATGAAGAAGATTTAATGGAACTTTTAATTGATGAACAAATAGCGGTTAATGTTGAAAAAGAGGAAGAGAGCAAGATGACTCGTGGAGATAGAGTTGCAGATAAATTAAGTGAGATAGCAGGTTCATGGACATTTATAATTGGATTTACTGTTTTCTTATTATTTTGGATAATTCTTAATGGTGTTATTTTAACAAAAGCAGTGGATCCATATCCTTTTATATTACTTAATTTATTACTTTCTTGTTTAGCTGCACTTCAAGCACCTATTATTATGATGAGTCAGAATAGACAAGCTAAAAAAGATACTTTGAGAAATAAAAATGACTATAAAACAGATCTAAAAAGTGAGTTAATTTTAGAAGATTTACATGATGATATTCAAAAACTGATAAAAAATCAAAATAAAATAATAAAATATATTGAAGAAAACGAAAAAAAAGGCAATAAATAAATTGCTTTTTTTATGATTTGCTAGTATACTACGAATAGAAAAAGGAGTGTTTAACATGCGTGAATTAACAGATCAAGAATTAGTTAGAAGAGAAAAAGCGGAAAAGATAAGAGAATTAGGAATAGATCCATATGGTCAAAGATTTGAAAGAGATGCATATGCTTCAGATTTAAAAGAAAAATATAAAGATGTAGAGCATGATGCATTTGAAAATATGGATGATACAGCAACTGTTGTTGGTAGAATTATGTTTATTAGAAAAATGGGTAAAGCATCATTCTTTAGTATTAAAGATAAAACTGGACCTATTCAAATATATATTTCTATAAATGATATTGGAGAAGAATCATATAATTTATTTAAATCAGCAGATATTGGTGATATAGTTGGTGTTCATGGAAAAATAATGAAAACTAAAACTGGAGAATTAACAATTAAATGTTTAGAATATACTCATTTAGTTAAAGCGTTAAGACCACTTCCAGAGAAATTCCATGGCCTTACTGATATAGAAGAAAGATATAGAAGACGTTATGTTGACTTAATAATGAATGACGAATCAAGGAAAGTAGCATTTATGAGACCTAAAATTATTAGATGTATTCAAAATTTCTTAGATGAACAAGGTTTTGTGGAAGTAGAAACACCTGTGCTTACTACACTATTAAGTGGAGCAGCAGCAAGGCCATTTATTACACATCATAATACACAAGATTTAGATATGTATTTAAGAATAGCACTTGAGTTAAATTTGAAAAGACTACTTGTTGGTGGTATGGAAAGAGTTTATGAAATAGGTAGAACATTTAGAAATGAAGGTATGGATCCATTCCATAATCCTGAATTTACTATGATGGAAGTATATCAAGCATATTCTGATTTAGATGGAATGATGGATTTAACTGAAAAAATGTATAAAAAGATAGCAAATGATGTTTGTGGAAAAACTACATTCCATTTCCTTGGACATGATGTTGATTTATCAGGTAGTTGGAAAAGAGTTTCAATGACAGATGCGATTAAAGAAAAAACAGGAATTGATTTTAAAGCTATAACTGATGTTAATGAATGTATTAAATTAGCAGAAGAGCATAATATTGAAATTGAAGAACATGAAAAACAATATGGTCATATTATAAATAAATTCTTTGAAAAATATGTAGAAGAAACTTTAATAGAACCTACATTCTTATATGGACATCCAATTGAAATATCTCCACTTACTAAAAAAGATCCAGAAGATGATAGATTTACTCAAAGATTTGAATTATTTATATCTGGTCATGAATGTGCAAATGCTTATACCGAGTTAAATGATCCAATTGATCAACTTGAAAGATTTGAAGCACAATTAAAAGAAAAAGATATGGGTAACGATGAGGCAAATGATATAGACTATGATTTTGTTGAAGCATTAGAATATGGTATGCCTCCAGCTGGTGGTATTGGATATGGAATTGATCGTTTAATAATGCTATTTACTGAAGCAGAATCAATTAGAGATGTAATATTATTTCCAACAATGAAACCAATTAATAAGGATTAAATATTTTATTCACGGGGGTTTTGATATGAATAAAAGTATAATTAAAATGATATTATTAGTTTTAATGATATCATCAGTATTTATAATATTTAATATAGAAAATAATAATGTAAAAGCATCTTATACTAATAAAAAATCTATGTATATGTGGGAAACTACTAACATAGACTTTTTTCAATATGATAAATTAACAAAAGATTTAGATATTGGCAAAATTTATGCATATGTTGGTACAGATAATTTAAATACAAGAATTGGTTACGACCAAGAGTTACTTTTTAGTTATAATAAAGCAAATGATATAGATACATATGTAGTATATGATGAAAATTATGATGATCAGCAAACAAATTTAAATAGAATTAAATCTTTTATAGGTGAAATAAACAATTATAATAATAATTCCGAACATAAAATAAAGGGGATTACTATTGATTCAGAATTTCATACTTTGGATAACTTTAGAAATATGTCTAATGAAGAACAAGTAGCAGTATTTAACAGTTACGTTAATGCAATGAAAGAAGCATATGTTTATGCTCAAAATTTTGGATTAGAATTTGTTGTTTGTATTCCAGTATGGTTGGATAGACTTGATATTAATATACTCGATTCATTAATAAAAGAAGGATGCGATTATGTTCAGCTAATGAATTATACTAAATCTAATATGATTGAAAGTATACAAGAAGAGGTAGAAATAGCTAAAAAATATAATAAGAAAATAGAAAATATAGCAGAGTTACAAGCTCCTGGTAATCATGGTGTGACAAATGAAATATCATTCTATAATGATGGAATAGAATTATGTAATAATAAATTTATTGAAATAGATAATTATTATAATTATAGTTTTCTTACATTTTCATATCATTATTATAAACCATTAATTGATATGATGGAAATAGATAATAATAACCGTTATAATATCAAGTTAAAAGCAAAAAATGAGGAAGGTCAGAATATAAATTTAAATCAAGTAATACTAGAGGAAAATGAAAATAAATTGTATCCAATATATATTTTTGATAAAGAAAATAATGATTTTATAATATACTTTTATGGATTAGAATATAATAAAAAATATAAATTGATTACAGAAGATATAAACTATGAACCTTTAGAAGAAAAAGAAATATTATATGGAAATGATAATGAAAAAATTAAAAATGATGAGATAATTTGTAAATTAAAAATTACTACTGAACAATCAAAAGAAAATGAGAGTAGTGAAGTTGTTACTAAAGAAGATAATTTATTAGATAATTCCAAAGAGATTAATTTAAACAATTTAACTGTAAGTGAAAGTGCAACTATTGAAATTCCTGATGAAATTGTTAAAAGTTATGCAGATGAAGTTGTTATATCAAACGCTGAAATAATTCTTTATAAAATGGATTCAAGTGATGATTATAACGAGCCAGAAAATAATGTAAAAGTTGATACTTATTCTAATAATAAAAATGATAAAGAGAAAAAAACAAAGAAAAATACAAAAATAAATGAAGAAGATAAAGAAGAAAAGTTAGAAGAGCAATCTGATTATAAGTTATCCCTTATAATAGTATTATGTTTAATTTCAATTTCAATTTTTATTGTAATAAAAAATATAATTAATAATAATTTTTGATGAAAAAAGACTATAAAGTCTTTTTTTTAGTGCTTAATTGGAGTATAATCTTTATAGGAGGTAGAAAAATGAAAAAGTTATTCAAAGAGAATGATTTGGTAAAATTTGTATTAATTGCAATAGTTTTAACTATAGTTCTTACTTGGATAATTCCAACTGGTTCTTATAATGGGGCTGAATTTGTTAAAAATGAAGTAACAAGAACAGGTATTAATGAAGTTGCACTATCTAATGTATATGCTGTTAGTTTCTTTTTACAACAAATTATTTATGTTTTAGTTTTAGGAGCTTTTTATGGAGTTATTTCAAAAACTAATGGTTACAAAGAATTAGTTATTAAGTGTGCAAAATTTGTAAAAGGGAAAGAAGTACCAGTAGTACTAGTTATATCTGCATTAATTGCAATTTTTGTTTCACTTACAGCACAAGTATTTATTTCAATACTTGCAATTCCATTCATTATTACTGTACTATTAAATGCAAAATTGGATAGAAAAACAGCATTTATTGCTACTTTTGGTTCAATATTTGTTGGTATGATTGGTGCAACATATGGTACAGAAGGGTTATATTATTTCAATTATTATATGAATGGTGATATAACTAAAGGTTTGAAATTGAGATTTGCGTTATTATGTGTAGCATATGTTATATTTAGCATATTTAATATTTCACACATAAAGAAAGCTGCAAAATCTAAAAATATTGATGAAACAAAGGACGATAGTTTTGCTATTGAAAGTACAACTAAGAAAAATGTTAAAGTTTGGCCAATTGCAATTTTATTATTAGTTGTTTGTGTATTTGCGGTTTTAGGCTATGTTAGATGGGAAGAACATTATAAAATAACAACATTTACTAAATTCCATGAATGGTTTACTGGTTTAAAAATTGGTAAATTTGCTGTTGGTACATCTATTTTTGGTAAAGTAACAGCATTTGGAACTTGGGAATTATATTCAATTTTTGGAGTATTACTAATTGTTGCAATACTTGCATCAGTACTTTATAAATTATCTATTGATGAAGTTATTGATGGCGTAACAAATGGTATTTCAAAAATGGTTAAACCTGTTGTTTTAATGGTACTAGCATATTCAGTTTTTGTAATAGTATATTGGTCACCAATAGTTCCAACAATTACTAATGCAATTTTATCAAGTAAATTTAATGCAATTAGAACAGCTTTTGCAGCTTTAGTATCATCATTCTTTACTGCAGACTTTGGATATGTAGGATACACAGTTGGACAATATTTATCTGCAGCTTATACTAATAGTTTAGATAAAATATTTGTAATTTATCCAACTATGCATGGATTAGTTCAAATGTTCTCTCCAACAAGTGTTATATTACTTGCAGGACTTGCATATTTAAATATTAGCTATAAAGATTGGATTAAACAAATTTGGAAATTCCTATTAGCAATGTTAATTATTTCATTAATTATATTTGCAATTTAGAAAAAAGAACACTGTTATCTAGTGTTTTTTTTTATTTAATGTTATAATTGTATCGTAGTTGGAGGAATATATATGAAAAAAGTCTTAGTAACTGGTGCAGCCGGTGGTTTAGGTAAATTAGTTATTAAATATTTATTAAGTGAAGGGAAATATGACATTACAGCATTAGACTTAAAAAATAAAACATCACATAAAGTTTTAAAGAAATATCAACGTAGAATAAATGTTATATATGGTGACATTACTAATCCAATACTAATGGATGATCTAGTAAAAAATAATGACTATATTATCCATTTAGCAAGTGTTAAATCGTCATTCATTAATTTAAATGAAAAAGTTGCACAGGAAATTGATTATAAAGGTAGTGAAAATATAATAAGAGCAATTACGTTTTATAATCCTAAATGCTTACTTATTTATCCATCAACAACTAACGTTTATGATATTAATTCTAAAAAAGTTTCATCAAATGAAAAATTAGATGAATCAAAAAAAGATTTTTATACTAAAAATAAGATAATTATTGAAAACTTAATTAAAGACAAATTAAGCAATTATGTAATATATAGAATTCCAACAGTACTTAATTCTAATATGAAAGAAGATTTTGATTATTGTACAAAATTTAATATAGAAAGTGAATTTATAACTGCAAATGATTGTGCATATGCACTAGTAAAAACAATTGATCATGGTAAAGGCTTAAACAAGAAAATATATAATTTAGGTGGTGGAAAAACATGTATTTCATCATTTAATTATATTTTAAAAAATATATTAAATACTTATGGATTAAATTTCAAATATTTATGGTCAGTAGTTTTTTTAGAAAAAACTAATTGCGGTCATGTATTTGAGGATAGTTCTAAAATAAATAATACTTTAGAATATCAAAGCGAATCAATTGAATCTTATATAATGGAGTTAAAAAGAAATTATAAATATAGATTTTTAAATAGAATAATGGCTAAACCATTTGTTTATATGATATCTAATAAAGAAAAAAGATGTCAAAAATAATTCTTTATAGTATAATAGAGAACAGAGGTGAAAATTATGGGAAGAGCATATGAAGTTAGAAAAGCTAGTATACAAAAAACAGGAGCAATGAAAGCTAAATTATATTCAACATTTGCAAAAGAAATATATCTTGCCGCAAAAGGTAATCCAGAGCTTGAAAGCAATGTTGCGTTAAAAAGAGTAGTAGATAAAGCTAAAAAACAACAAGTTCCAAGTGATATAATAAATAGAGCAATAGATAAAGCTAAAGGTTTAGGTGGTGAAGATTATAAAGAAGTTGTATATGAAGGGTTTGGTCCTGGTGCATCTACTTTGATAATAAATACATTAACTGACAATGTAAATAGAACAGTTGCTTTTGTAAGAGAAGCGTTTAATAAAGTACATAAATCTTTAGGTGTTTCAAATTCAGTATCTTATAATTATGATCATTTAGCAATCGTATCATTTAATAGTGATAAAGAAGAAGAAATATTTGACTCAATAATAAGTGAAGTGATTGAACCAATAGACTTTGAAAATGAAGATGGTATAATTACAATATCAGTAGCTCCATCTGATAGAAATAGATTAAAAGATGCTATAGAAAAAGTTATACCAAATGTAGAATATGAATATGATGAAGTTGGAATGTATGCTAAAGATAAAATCACATTAGAAGGTGAAGATTTAGAAACATTTAATAAATTATTAAATATGCTTGAGAATATTGAAGATGTAACAGAAGTTTATCATAACGTTAATTTAGATTAACGTTATTTTTTTCATATTTTTGTACTAATTAAAATTGCAAAACTTGTAAATATATGTTATCATGTAATTAGTCTAAAATAAGGGAGTTGACTAAAATGCAAAACGATATTATTAGCAAGATAGATGCGCTTGTTAAAATGAGTGAGTCTGTCTCAAATGTTGCAACTTTAAAAGTTGAGTTAAGGGAATTAGAATGCGAAATTAAAGAAAAAAAATTGGATTTAAAAGAATTAAAGTCATCTATTACTGATGATAAGTATTTTGATGCAACAGGCGAAATAGTCGATAAAAATATAGAGATATCTTTGAATAAAAAAATAAGAGCTCTAAATAAATCAATTGCAGATGTTGACTCTAAAATTACTAAGGTTAAAGCTGAGGAAGAGAATAAATATAACGAAGTTGAAAGTCTAAAGAAAAATTTAGAGGAATCTTCTGCATTTATAAAAATTTTAAATACAAAATTAGCATCTGATAATACATTAGAAAAAGAAAACTTTGATAAATTATTAAAAGAAACAGAAGAAAAGAAAGAAAAAATAGAAGTTGATTTAGAAAAAGCATCAAAAGAATATGAAAAAATACAAGGCAAATTAGAGGTATTGAGCTTTTCTAAAAAAGAATTAAAAAATAAATTAGAAGAAGATACTGAAAAATTAATAGATGTAAAAGCTAACTTGCTTAATAGAAGAGGATATGTTAATTCTGAATTAAAAAAAGAAGATGAGGAGCGAATTAACGATTTAGAAAACAAAATTGCAAAGTTAGAAGAAGAAAAAAATCAAATAGTTTCTGATCCGGTGATGATAGCAGAAGATGCTAAAAACTGTTTAATTGATGATGACAAAACCGGTGCATTAAAGAAAGTAAAAGAATTAAGAGATTTATTATTAGAACAACCATATATGGATTTAGATTCTAATACTAGTAAAGAATCATTAAATATAGAACTTGAAAATGCTGAAGCAAAAAGAGATGAGTTTGCTTCAATGATTGCTTCTAAAAACTATGAAAGCACAGATACAACTTTATTAAAAGATAGAATTGATTATATTAAAGATAAAAAGAAAAAGTTACAAGATGAAATCGATATATTAAAAAAAGAAATTAAGAAAGTTGACACTAAAGAATTAGAAGATTTAAATAATAGAATAAATTATTGTGAATCTGAAGCAAGTAAGTTAAAAGAAAAAATTGAAGAATATCAACAACTATTGGATGGTGAAGATTTAACAATTAATAAAAAAGCTTCACTACAAGCTTCATTTGATAAGAAAAAAGAAGAATTAAATAATGTTGAAGAGTTATTAAATTTATATAAATCAGATAGAAGAGAATTAATTACAAAGAGTTATAATTTAGAAAATGTAGATATAAAACAAATAGAAGAAGAAATTAAAAAAATTGATATTGAAAAGAAAAAACTTGAAAAGTTATGTGCGACTTCTAATAAAGTTAAAGATGTTATTTCAATTGAAAATGATAAAGCTACATTAAAAGAATTAAACGAAACAGTTAAAGCAATTAAGAAAAGAAAATCTCTTAAATATACACCAGGCGAAATATATGATGAGATAGAAATGCTTTTAGGAACAGATTCTTATAAAATTTCTGATGAAGAATATGATGAACCAATTTATATTGATGAACTAGAGGATAAAGATATAGATGATGATATTAGTGAAGATTATAATTTAGATGATGTATCTTTATTAGATATTGATGAATCATTAGTAAAAGACAATATAGATGATTTTATTATTGACATAAATGATTCTGAAGATACAAATGAATTTAAAGAAGATAATATAGAAGAATCAAAAAATAATAATAATGTAGATGATAAAATCACTTCTCTTGATGATTTGAAATTAAATTTTGATAAGGTATCAAATATTAATGAATTACCAAATATAGATGATTTAGGTATAAATAGTGTACCTGTATTAGATGAAGAAAGTTTAAATTTAAATATAACTGATATTAATGAAGAAAAGATTAAAGTAATAGATGTTGAACCATTAGATAATACTTCTAGTAGTATAAAAGAAGAAAAAGAAGAAGATCCAGGTGAATTTTTAATTGGAGATTACCTTTCATAGGAGGATGTTATGGGACTTAGTATAAATACAATTATAACATTAGAAAATAAAGAAAAATATGTTGTTTTAAATGAAACAATGTATGAAGGAAAAAAATACTTTATGGTTATGGGAATTGATGAGAAGAAAGAAATAATTCCTACAAAAGTAGCTATATTCAAAGAAGTAATTGAAGGAATTGATACTTATATTGTTAAAGTTAAAGATTCTGAACTAATGTCAAAATTAACTGAAGTATTAAGAGAACAAATTTAATTGTTCTTTTTTTGTATTTTCTTAAGTAAAACACACTAAATAATTGATTTATTAACTCTATTCTGGTAAAATAAATGCTATGGAGATGATTACAGATGGGATTATTTAGAAAACTAATAGACTCAGAATATAAAGAATTAAAAAGGTTTGAAAAAATGGCTACAGAAGTTTTAGCTTTAGATGATGAAATGAGTAAGTTATCCGATGAAGAACTTGCAGCTAAAACTGATAAATTTAAAAAGATACTAGAAGAAAATGATAATAATTTAGAAGAAATAGTTATTGAAGCATTTGCAACTGTAAGAGAAGCAGCATACCGTGTTATTGGTGAAAAACCATACTTTGTTCAAGTAGTTGGTGGTCTTGCAATTCATTATGGTAATATAGCTGAAATGAAAACTGGTGAAGGTAAAACTTTAACAGAAACAATGCCAACATATTTAAATGCATTAACTGGTAAGGGAGTTCATATCGTTACAGTTAATGAATTCTTGGCACAACGTGATGCTAATTGGATGGGAGAAATATTTAGATTTTTAGGGTTAACAGTTGGTGTTAACTTAAGAGAAATGTCTCCACAAGCAAAACAAGAAGCTTATAATTGTGATGTACTTTATTCTACAAATAATGAAATTGGATTTGATTATTTAAGAGATAATATGGTTGCAAGAGCTGAAGATAGAGTTCAAAGACCACTTAACTTCTGTATTGTCGATGAAGTAGACTCTATTTTAATAGATGAAGCACGAACTCCACTTATTATTTCTGGAGGAGAAGTTAATTCTAAAAATTTATATACTGAAGCAAATAGTGCAGTGCTAAAACTAACTAATGAAGAAGATTATACTATTGATGAAAAAACTAAAAATGTTTCTTTAACAGAAGAAGGAAGTAAAAAAATAGAAAAAATAATGCATATACCTAATTTATATGACATTAATAATCAAGCATTGGTACATCATTTAAATAATGCATTAAAAGCTAATTATGGATTCCATAAAGATGTAGATTATGTTGTTGAAAATGGAGAAGTTGTTATTGTAGATCAATTTACTGGACGTTTAATGCATGGTAGACAATTTAGTGAAGGATTACACCAAGCACTTGAAGCTAAAGAAGGTGTTAAGATTAATGCTGAAACTAAAACAATGGCTACTATTACGTTCCAAAACTTATTTAGAATGTACAATAAACTATCTGGTATGACAGGTACAGCTAAAACAGAAGAAGAAGAATTTAGGAATATTTATAACATGTATGTTATTTGCATTCCAACTAATAGACCAATTGCTAGAATTGATTATCCAGATTTAGTTTATTCAAATGAAGCTGGTAAATATAAAGCAATAGTTAAATATATAGAGAAAGTTCATGAAACAGGACAACCAATATTAGTTGGTACTATATCTGTTGAAAATAATGAAAGATTATCTAAAATGCTTACAAAAGCAGGATTAAAACATGAAGTATTAAATGCTAAGAACCATGAAAGAGAAGCAGAGATAGTTGCTAAAGCTGGTGAAAAAGGTGCTATTACAATAGCAACTAATATGGCTGGACGTGGAACAGATATCAAATTAGGTGATGGAGTAGTAGAACTTGGTGGTTTATGTGTAATTGGTACAGAAAGACATGAATCTCGTCGTATTGATAATCAGTTACGTGGACGTTCTGGTCGTCAAGGTGATGTTGGTATGTCACAATTCTTTGTATCATTTGAAGATGATTTAATGAGAAGATTTGGTACAGATAAAGTTAAAAATATGATTGAAGCTTTAGGTATTACTGATGATCAATCAATTAGATCAAAAGCATTAACAAGAAGTATTGAAACAGCTCAAAAGAAAGTTGAAGGAAATAACTTTGATATGCGTAAGAGCTTACTTGATTATGATAATGTAATGAATCAACAAAGAGATATCATTTATACAAGAAGAAATGAAATATTAGATGAAGAAAATATTCATGATAGAGTACTTGAAACATTTAAAGAAGCTATTGAAGGTTTAGTAGCTGCTCATATTGAACCAGAGGGATATATTACTGAAGATGATAAGAGTGAAATAGTTGAATATGTTAATTCAAATTATTTAAAGAAACATAACTTAGATACAGAAGATGTTAAAGATTTAAATGATGAAGATTTAATTGAACATCTATATAAATTATTAACTGATGATTACAATGAAAAAATTAAAGATGCTCCAAGATTTGATGAATTTGAAAAAGCTATATCTTTAAGAATTATTGATAATCTATGGGTAGATCATATTACAGCAATGGAACAATTGAAAGAAGCTATTATGTTAAGAGGATATGGGCAAATTAATCCACTTCAAGCATATACAATTGAAGGATACGAATTATTCCAAGACTTACTTGATAATATTAATTCTAATATAGCTCAGTTCCTTCTTAAAGCCTCTATTGAAGCTAACGTTGAAAGAAAACAAACAATTAAAGAAGGAGAAAAACAAAAGAAAGAACCTATTAAAAAAGATAAAAAAGTAGGTAGAAATGATCAATGTCCATGTGGCAGTGGTAAAAAATACAAACAATGTTGTGGTAAATAGCATATAAAATAAGGGCTTGCGAGGATTTGAAAATTTCAAAAAAATATAAAAAAAACCAAAAATGTTTTCATTTTGTTTGCAAAAAAATGAAAATGTTTGCAAAAAAGGCTATAAACCCTTATAAATAAAGGTAATTATTCTTGCAAACAATTTTTGATTATTGAATGAACTAAATTGTAGTATAAGAGGTGTATATGAATAATAAGATTGTTCTTACAAACATTTCCAAAATAGAAGGAAAAAGGAAAACAGGATTAGACAAATATGATTATACAAAATATGAAGTTACTAAAAGAAAAGATTTTAGTCAGTGTTATGTATGCTTTTATGAGTTAGCACCTTTAAAAAGTGCCTATCCAAAACACTATCATAAATATAATACCGAATGTTTTTACATTATTAGTGGTTCTGGTGAAGTTGAGACTAATGATGAAAAATTAAAGGTTACTAGTGGTGATATAATTGTTTTTCCATGTGGAGAAGGGGGAACTCATAAGATAACAAATACTTCGAAGAATGAAAAACTAACATATATAGATTTTGACACAACTAACTCCCCAGATATTATTAAATATGTTGACTCTGGAAAAATTGGCATAATAGAACACAATATATCTAGTTCATTTTATAAAGAAAATAGTCAAGTAGATTATTACGATGGGGAAAAATAGTTTTGCAAACAATGTTTGCAAAATGTTTGCAGAATATAAATAACAATAGTTACAATAGTACTATAAATACTATATGTACTAAATGTTACCAAACCACTTTTTTATTGAAATAACAATAATAACGATAGTAACGATAATACTATATATACCAAAAGTTCATGAACATGTGGATCGGGAAAGAAATATAAGCAGTGTTGTGGAAAATAAACTCGCAAACCCGCATAAAATAAGGGAAAACGCGAGTTTTTTCTTTGCTAAAAAATTGCGAAAAATCACCAAAAATTCACTTTAGATACCTTTTAGATACCTTTTCACAGGTGTTTTTGAAAACTAATAAGTATGATATAATTAATATAGGAGTTGATAATATGGAAAAATTATATTTTGAAATACCATCGATAGAAAGAAAAAACGAAGCAATCGAGTATATTAATGAGCATTATGAATATAAATCTGATATTAATGGATCAGGTGGATTACATAGATATCTTGATAATTATGAAGGATGGCTAGATAAATTAGAAAAAGATTATACCATGACACCAAGTGAAGAAAGAGTTCCTGCTAGAACATATTTCTTAGTAAGAGAAAGTGATCATCGAATTGTGGGAATGATTAATATTAGAACTGCTTTAAATGAAAGATTAAGTAAATTTGGTGGTCATATTGGTTATGGCATTCGCCCAACTGAAAGAGGAAAAGGATATAATAAAGTAAACCTATATTTAGGTTTAAAAGTATGCGATGAATATGGAATTGAAACGGTATTTATGGATGCTGATTTAGATAATCCTGCATCTTGGAAAACCATGGAAGCCTTAGGTGGAGTAAGAGTAAAAGAATATTATAATGAAGATGAAAAATGTATGGTTGTAGATTATAATATTGATGTAAAAAATGCACTTGAAAAATATAAAGAAATATATGAGCCATATGTTTCAAATGGAAAGGTTAAATAATTATGGACTATAAAATAAGAAAAAAAGAAAGAAGAGATTGTGCAGATGTAGCTCATGTTGTTACTGTTGCTTGGAATGAAACATATAGGGGAATTGTGCCTGATGAATTTTTAGATAATTTATATAATAATGAAGAAGAAAGGGCTAAGAACTCTTATAACAAATTTGATGAAAAAGAAAATCACCAATATGTTTTAGAAGTTGATGATAAATTAGTAGGATTTATAAATGTTGGATCAACAGATGAAACTGATTATGATAATTGCGGTGAAATACATGCGGTATATATTATTAACGGATACAAAGGATATGGATTTGGAAAAAAATTAATAGAAGCAGGTATTAACGAATTAAAAGAAATGAATTTTGATAAAATGGTCATAGGATGTTTAGTAGGAAATCCATCAAATGAATTTTATGAACATATTGGTGGTAAATATATAAAACAGAGAATGTTTGAAAAATTACAATTACCTGAGAATGTATATTATTTTGAAAAAATATAAGAACTTACAAAAAAATTCTAAAAATCATTAAAAAAGTATTTTAGATACCTTTTTAGATAACTTCTGAGAGATTTTTTAAGAAATTTGTTGAAAAACTTACAAATTATTAGCATTGATTACAACTTATTCGCAAGTTATTGCTAGAAAATAGTATCACTCAGTCCATGTGGCAGTGGCAAAAAATATAAACAATGTTGTGGTAAATAGTTATTTAAGCCAATAAATATAAGGGTTTTAGAAGATTTCATGATTTCAAGAAAGTTGCAATTTATTGCAATTTTTTTGTTTTAGATACAGTTTAGATACAGTAAAAACGTCTAAATTTACCATTGCCACACAGATAAGGTGCATTTTATGATATAATAACTATAGGAGTTGATACTATGAAATTATTCTTAAATGGTGGAGGAAGTACAAAAGAATTAGCTTTGACCATGAGTAAAGTAAATGAAGCAATGGATCATAATAAACCAATATTATATGTTCCACTAGCTATGGATGAAACTGATCATCCGTATGATGGATGCTATGAATGGTTCCAAAAGCAAATAACTAATGTAGATGTAGTAGGTGTTGATATGCCAAGAACATTCGAACAATTTGCATCATTTGATTTTAATAATTATTCTGCAATTTTCATAGGTGGTGGAAATACATACAAATTATTAAAAGGGATCAAAGATAATGGTATTTTTGAAAAAATAAATGAATATTTAGACAATGGTGGCATAGTAATTGGATGTAGTGCTGGAGCAATTATATTTGGATATGATATAAATAGTTGCTTAGCTATGGATAGAAATGATGTTAATCTTATTGATACAAAAGGATTTGATAAATTAAATGGGAAGTCTGTTTTTGCACATTATACTAATTCAAAAACAGAAGAAATACATAAAAAATATACTGATTATTTAATAAAATACTCAAGTACTAATGAAACAGTAATAGCATTACCTGAACAAGATACTATTTATATAACTGAAAATGAGATAAATATTTTTGGAGAAAGACCTTATTATGAATTTGAAAATGGAGGAATAAAAATGGTAGATACAATACAATTAGTTCCGTATGAAGATGAAGATTATGAATATGTATATGAAGTAAAGAAAAATGCATATAAAAAATATGTAGAAGAATGTTGGGGAGCATGGATAGAAGAAGATCAAAGAAATTACTTTGAAAAATTTATAACTACTGTTAAACCTAATGCATTTATAATTATGAATGGAGACCAAAAAATAGGATTCTATAATGGAGAAGTTTTAGAGAATGGTAATTATGAAATTGGAAATATTTGTATTATTCCTGAATATCAAGGAAAAGGCATTGGAACAAAGTTACTAAAAGATAAATTAGAAGAAAACAAAGATAGAGATATTGAAATTCAATATTTCAAACAAAATCCAGTTGGATCACTATATGCTAGGTTAGGTTTTGTACCAAATGGAGAAACACAATTCCATTATCAAATGATGAAACCAAAACAGGAAATATTAAAAAAATAGGAGTATATAAAAGTTGCAAAAAATTGCAACAACCTAATTTTAGATACAGTTTACCATAGAAGCCGAGTGAAATAGCGTGAAGCCAAATGAAAAACAGCAAGAAAAATAAGGCTTTTGTGAAGCCAAGTGGAGCTAAACAGAGCAAATTTTTTATCCATGTGGCAGTGGTAAAAAATATAAGCAGTGTTGTGGTAAATAAGCCCGCGAACCCACATAAAATAAGGGATTGCGGGTTTTTCTATGATTCCACTTTTTGGGTAATTTTTGGAGTGTCCATTGTCTTAGATACGTTTTAGATACGTTATAAAAACTTTGTAAAATCTTATAAAATAAGGCTAAAATGCATATTGAAATATAGTTTTCAAATTAAATACAAAACGTATCTAAAATTAGAATTTTATAATTTCATTAAGTAAATTTAAAATAAATATTTGATATTTGATGGTATAATATAAATAGGAGAAGATAGTTATGGATGTAAACAATTTACAAGTTAATACAAATATAGTTGGGGGATATTTTAGTGCAGAACAAATAGACTTGTTATCTATAATACAATGTAAGGATAATAATGAATTAATTGATTTTATTATTCATTGTGATCAAATAAAACATAATTATAGTAAAGAAGATTTGGAAAAAATGATTACCATGCCATTAGATGATTTTAAGGGATTGGTATTTAAAAGTTATCAAGATACTATGGTACTTCATGATGCAGATAAAAAAGTTAATATAGATAATAAGCTTAGACATTGTGGAATTCAAGAAAACGATATAGAAATAATTAAAAATGCAATATCAAATAATTCACCAGAAATTATGTCATGGTTAAGAGAATTTATTAAAAATAAATACCCAAACAATTATGAAGAAATATTTGATATGAGCCATCATTTTGTATCCACAGAAAGAGATCAACTTAAATCTGAAGACTTATATGAAGAAATGGTGCTATTAAATAATAATTTAGGAAGTTTCAATAGTATGTTAATAGGTTCTGGAAGAATATATAATGTAGTAAATGATTTATATGATAAAAGTAATCCAGATAAAAGATTTGATTTTTATTTTGCTGAAAGAGATTTGGATTTTGCATATAGGAATGGAAAACAAGTTAGATATCATTCATTATTAGTTAAAGATGGAATGGATAATTTATTTGCAGGGAAATCTAAAGAAGAAATGTTAGAAATAATAAAAGATTATGTTAAAAAAAGTATTGATTTTATAAATAAATATAATTCAAATCATAAAGTTAAAATAAATGGTAAGGAAGAGCCAGTTATTAATGCAGTTGATTTATTTAATGAAATTGTAAGTTTTGATCCGATGATATATGATGATACTACAAAAAAGTGGTGTTCATATAAAAAGAATAAAGCAGGTAAATATAAAGTAGTTTTGGATGAAAACAAAGAGTTATATAGAGATTTATATCCTGGAGAAATTCCTGAATATAAAAATATTTGGGAAAATAAATATGGTATAACTATGGATGAACTATTATCAGCATTTGATTATGCACGTAAAAACAAACCTGAAGGAGTAAACTTTCTGTATAATGAACCGTTTTTAGAAAATGACGAAAGAAGAAAAAAAGTGCTAGAGGTATTAGGAAAAATTGATTCTAAACGACCTGGTTTAATTGATACATTAGGTTCACAAATGCATATAACAATTGGTGAAGATGAAAATAAAATTAGACGATGCTTTGAAGACTTTAGAACTTTGCAAGAAAGAACAGGAAAACATATACAAATTACTGAATTTGATATGTCACTAGGAAGAACTCAAATACCTAGAGTATTTGGAAATAATCCTGAAGTAACTCTAGAACAAGTTTATGAATATAAACATCAAAAAATTGGAGAAATATCAAGCGTTATTAATGAATCGGGAGTACATCTAGATGGTATATCATATTGGTCATTAACCGATGGTATTGATTGTAATTTAGAAAGAGTAAGGTCAGATGGAAGTATCACTGATATTCATCAAATTCCAACTGCTTGTGGAGGTTTATTCCCAACGCATAAAAAATTAATTAAAAAGCAAGAATTTAGTCAAGCGGAAGCACAAAATTATGAAAGTACTGAGCCTTCTCATAAGCATAGATAAAGAATTACTTAAAAAGTTGTAAAAATTACAACGCTACCCACACTTTACCCACACATGTTGATTTTCATTTAATTATAGAAAAATGCTCATAATCAAAGAATCTAATTAATAATTATTGCTTTGCTAAAATTATTTCTAAAAATTATGATATAATTAATATAGGAGTTGATATGATGAACAGAGAAGAAATTAAAAATTATATATATAGTAAAAAATCTAATATAGATAACACTACATTAGAGTATTTTACAAATTATTTTTGTGTGCTATTAAAGAATCAACAAATACTAGGTGCTAATAATATAGAAAAATTAATTGATAATGCCTTATTATATGCTTCGAAAATTGAATTTTATGATCAAAATAGTGAAATTTATAAAGAACTGGGCCCTGATTGTAAAGGATTAAGAGAACCAAAAAGTAAAATAATATATGTAAGAAAAGATTTAGGAGAACCATTAAGGGAAATAACAGTTTATCATGAATTGCATCATGCAGTACAAACAAATCCAATAAATGATGAAGTTGGTATCAATCAAGAGTCAAATATTGGAAGAATGATAATGGAAGCTCAAACGCAATATTTTGCTGAGAAAGTATATGAAGAAATATATAATGTAACTTTTGAGGAAAAAGAAATTCCCTCAGACAAATTAAGAATGTTAAATGGAGGAGTTATAACATCTGCACTTCATAATTATGAAATGTATGATTCTATATTAAGTAAATTGTCCATTATGTTAAATGTTCCTAAAGACTTCTTCGTTGCTATTAACTATTTATATGAAGATAATGCTGGTATAAACAAATTAAAACAAGTATATGAAGAAGCAAAAAAGACTTATAATTTCCCATATGAATTTGAAGATTTTTTATTTAGATTAGATTATGTTTATTGCGTTGATTTAATAGCTTATAAGGATAATCCTGATAAAGAGGTTGTTTTGAGTGGTAATGAAACAGAAAATGAATATGAAATATACCCAAGAAAAGGAGCAAAGCTTTCCTTAAAAAAGCAATTTGATGTATTAGATGATATAGATAGAAAATACTTTTTATGTTTACTAGATGCTAATGCTGATTGCAGATCATTTTCAAAATATTTATTAAAAAGTGAAACAAGGTCTCTAGCATCACAAATAGTTGGTGATGAAATGAGTGCTCCAGGGACAGGAATAAAAAAGTAAAAATACCCACACTTTTACCCACACATTGGAGTTTTAGGCAAAGTGCTTTAAACCTATTATAAATAAAGAAAAAATAGAATATTAATCGTTTTAATAAAAGTTTATAGAAAAAAACATGGTATAATATTTATAGGAGTTGATAATATGACAAGATATTATTGTAGTGGATTTGATATTAATAATGCTTTTGGACATGGGTTAGGCGATATGTTCTTAAGTGAATTAAAAGATAAAAAAAGCATAGTATATATTCCTGGAAGTCCAGAAAAAATTCAAAAAGCCAAAGATAAATATGTTCCAGCATTTACTGAGCATTTTAAAAATATTGGAATAGAATTTGAAATAAGTACAATAATTACACCTGAGATGTCACCAGAAGAAGCACAACAAATAGTTAGCAAAGCTAGTTTTGTTATGTTAATGGGTGGTGATCCATTTAAACAAAAAGAAATGTGTGAAAAATTAGGATTATTAGAAGTTATGAAAAAATATGATGGAGTAATGTTAGGCTTTAGTGCAGGTGCAATGTTAATGTCAAAGTATATTATAATTACACCATGTAGTGAAGAATATCCAGACTTCCATATTGAAGAAGGATTAAATTTGGACGGAATTTCAATTTATCCACATAATAACACAGATGAGGAAGAATATCCTAATATATTAGTTGTTGGAGATGAAACTTATAAGAAAGAAGATTTAATTAAAGTAGCTAACCAATATGGAGATTATTATTTGTTACAAGATTATTTAAGAGAAGATGGGCTTACTGATGTTAGTCTTATTAAATCAACAAATGGTAATTTAGAGTTTTACTGTGAAAACAATGGCAAGATTTGGTGTGCAAAAGATAATAATATTTCACTTTGTAATACAAAAAAAGAATCACGCATAATAAAGTAAAATTACCCACTACTTTACCCACACTTTAGAAAAAGTTAATGAGTTTTAATTATATTTTAAATGATATTAAAGAGTATTAAGATAAATTTAAAGCATTTTAACGAGTCAGAAGTGAGTGTAGTGTGCCATGTGGCTCAGGACGCAAATATAAACAATGTCATGGCAAATAATCTCGTTTTCCCTTATGAATAAAGGGATTGCGAGATTTTTATTTGTTCCACATTTTGAGTAATTTTTATCAAAAAAAGCACTTTAGATACGTTTTAGATACGTTTTTTTTCTTAAAAAACATATTAAATCATCAAAAATAAAATAACAAATGTTATTTTTATGTTGACAAATGCCAAAAAGCGGTGTATAGTATAAAATAACAAATGTTATTTTATACATTTGTGAGGTGATGTTTATGGCGAGAACTATTAAGTTTTCTAAAGAAGATATATTGGAAAAGAGTGTTGAATTTATAAAGGAAAAAGGTTACTCTAATCTAACAGTTAGAGAACTTGCAAAATATATAGGGTGCTCAACACAACCAATATTTAAAAACTATGCTAACTTTGATAAGTATAAAGAAGATCTTAAATTTTATTTAAGAAAGGACTATTCATCTTTTATATATAAATATGTTGATATAAAAGATTACTTATATACTATAAGTTATGCATATGCTTTTTATGCAAAGAAAGAACCAAATGTATTCTTTTCATTATTTATGGCTGATCTTGCTGGTTCTAGAACAGTAGAAGAAGTATTAAATACTGATAGAAACTTTGAAACAATCAATGCGATGGTAAAGCAATATAAAATATCTTTAGAAGATGCAAAAAAAATATATCGTGAAGTAAGATTTTATACTCATGGTATAGCAACACAATTATGTGTAAATAGTATTAAATTAACAGATAAAGAAATTAAAGACTTAATTAGAAATAATATAGAAATAAATTTAAGGGGGATATAATTATGAATTTATATGAAAGAAATCAAAAGCAAAGAACATTCTTTAATGAAAAGATAGATTCTTATGATGATGTACATAGTACATACATGGAAACAAAAAAGACATTAGGAGATAGCCTAGATAAAGAAACTAAAAAAATATTAGACTTAGGTGCAGGTACAGGACTAGAATTAATTCATGTATTTGAATTATTTCCAAATGTAGAAGTAACAGTCATAGATATTACCGAAAATATGCTTGAAGAGTTAAAGAAAAGAAGTTTTGCAGATCATGTAACTACTATATGTGGCGATTTCTTTGAAGAAGAATTTGGATATAATTATGATGCAGTTATATCTACATCAGCTCTTCATCACTTTAAAATAGAAGAAAAAATAAAACTATATAAGAAAATATATGAATGTTTAAAAGAAAATGGTCAGTTCATAAATTGTGACAAAATAGCTTTATCAAAAGAAATAGAAGATGGTCAATTATATGAACTAGAAAACAATATAGAAAATCACAGACATATAGATACACCACTTACTGTTGAACATGAAATAGAAGTATTAAAAAGGGTTGGCTTTCAAGAAATAACTTCAAGTAATGTTGATAAAGATGATTATAGTCTAATTAAGGCTAGAAAAATGAAATAATTTAGATACGTTTTTAGATACGTTCTACGAAAAAAACTTACAAATATTCAATAAAAAAATCAACATTTAAAATAAAAAAAGCCACTTTAAAAGGAAAAAATTACTTGGTTTGTTTTAATATTTTACCATGTGGCAGTGGAAAAAAATATAAACAATGTTGTGGTAAATAGTCATTTGATCCAATAAATATAAGGGTTTTAGTGAAAACAACAAATTACGAAAAGTTGCAATTTATTGCAATTTTTTTGTTTTAGATACAGTAAAATTGTTTAAATTTACCATTGCCCATAGATAAGGATAATTTTATGGTATAATAAATATAGAGGTGGATAGGAATGTATGAATTAGAAGAGGATATTATTCATTTTGTTTTTAAGGCATTTTTAGGACTAAAAAGAAAAAAAGAAGATATTGATTTATCTTTTCATAGCATCATGGTAGGAAATATGTTAAAAAATATTGGCTGTGATGAAGAAACAATATTTATTGGATATTTACACGATGTTATTGAGGATACAAAATATACATATGAAGACATATTAGAAAAATATGGAAAAAAAATAGCGAACGGTGTTTTACAATTGACCGAAGATCAAAATATAACTAACTATATTGATAGAAAAAAGGAATTTATTAAAAGGCTGGAAACTACTACTGATAATATAATAGTTGTTGAAATTGCCGATAAGCTGCAAAATCTTATTTCGGATTATGAACAGTATAAAATAAGTGGAAAAGAATTCCTTGTCACAGAAGCAAATAATTATGATGAATTAAAATGGTATTATCTAGAATTAAAAAAACTATTTAATAAAAGAATAAATAATAACCATTTGTTAGAAAGATATAATCAAATAGTAAGTGAATATTTTGAATAAAAGACATAAATAAGTTATTATATAAAAGTTGCAAAATATTGTAAAAAATACAACACTATCTACACTTTTTTTGATAAAAGAAAGACTTTGAAATGTGATATAATATAATTGTGAGGAGTAGATAAAATGAATGAGTACATTAATTTAGATGAAAAGAATATTGAAGAAGAACATATTTGTTGTGCAATTGGAGATCCTAAACATCAAGATGGTGTAGATAAAAAGAAAGAATGGATTAAAAGTAAATTAAAAGATGGACATGTATTTAGAAAACTAAATGCTAGAGGTAAAATTTTTATTGAATATGAGCCAATAGAAACAGCATGGGTTCCTATTATTGGTAAAAACTATATGCATATATATTGTTTATGGGTAGCTGGAAGTTTTAAAGGAAAAGGTATTGGTAAAGAATTATTAGAATATGCTATTGAAGATGCTAAAAAGAAAAAAATGAGTGGTGTTTGTACATTGGTATCTCAAAAGAAGAAACCATTTATTGGGGATAAGAAATTCTTTGAACATTATGGATTTAAGGTAGTAGATACAATTAATGATTATGAATTAATGGCATTACAATTTGATGATAAAGAAACACCTAAGTTTAGTGATAGTGCTAGAAAGATGGAAATTGATAGTCAAGTTTTCACTATTTATTATTCTAATGAATGTCCATATGTAGAATATGAAGTTAAAGAGTTATCTGATTATGCTAAAGATAAAGGTATTAAATTAAACTTTATAAAAATAGATTCATTAGAGAAAGCTAAAAATGCACCATGTGTATTTAATAATTGGGCTAATTTCTATAAAGGAAAATTTGTATCAAACACAATATTAAATGCTAATGCGTTTGAAAAACTAATTAAATAAAAAATTAGATACCTTTTTAGATACCTATTTTTTCATAAAAAGAGAAAAATATTGTCATTTATATGAAAATTAAAGCATAAAAAGAGAAAAATAAAGCAAAAAATATGTAATTAAATTCCATGTGGCTCAGGTAAAAAATATAAGCAATGTTGTGGTAAGTAACTCGCAAACCTTTATAAAATAAGGGAAAAGCGAGTTTTTCTTTTTATAAAAATTGATCAAAAATTGCTTATTGTCCACGTTTTGTTCACCTAAATTTAAAATTGTGGACAATTTATAAAATAATGTAAAAAATAAAACAACTTAGTTAAACTAGGTCGTTTTTGAATAATGTTTTTATATTTTCAATAACTAATGCAGTCATTATGTTATAATTCATATCACTATGTTTATGATAAGTAACTTCATGACATAAATTATCAATTAATCCCATCATAATATGGACTTTTTCAGTTAAATCATTTTTATCAAATCCGTTATCTAATAGTATGTTTTTAAGAGAGTTAGTCATTTCTAATTCTCTTTTATAATAGTATTCTGCAACTCTTTTATCTGAATGTACCATAGACATTATTTCTTCATGAGCAACATTTGATACTTTATGATTACTTATGTAATGATTGATCATTTTATTTAATAATTTATCAAAATCTTTTTTATCAAATTTAATATCTTTATTTTTTAACATAGGGAAGAATATATCATCACCATATTTTTCTAATCCCTCAATTAAGATATCATATTTATCTTTAAAATATTGATACACAATTCCAGTGGATACTCCAGCTGCTTTAGCTATTTCGGCAGTATTTGTATTATAGTATCCATTTTCACATATAAGATTAAAACCAGATTCTATAATTTTTTCTTTTTTTTCAATAGCTCTTTGTTGTTTTGGCTCTCTAATATTATCAATCACTCTAGGTCACCTCGTAAGTTAATTATAACATAAATTCGATAAATGTGAAATAAAGTTCATATTTTTATTGACTATTTTTAACATGAAGAATATAATTAATATGAAATATGTTTCATATTTAGAAAGAGGGATTTTATGAACAGTTTTATTGAACTAAAGAATGTTAAAAAAACATACATTATAGGTGAACAAAAATTTAATGCTTTAGATGGAATAGATTTAAGTATTAATCAAGGAGAGTTTGTAGTTATACTTGGACCATCAGGTGCAGGTAAATCTACATTACTTAACCTACTAGGTGGAATGGATAAAGCAACATCTGGTAAAATTATGATTGGTGAAAACGATATAGCTAAATATAGTGATAAAGAATTAACTAGATATAGAGCTAATGAAGTTGGATTTATATTCCAATTTTATAATATAATGCCTACTCTAACAGTAGATGAAAATGTTAATTTAATTAAAGATGTTACCAATACATCTAAAGATTCAGCGAGTGTTTTAAAGAGTGTTGGACTATTAAGACATGCTGATAAATTTCCGCAAGAATTATCAGGTGGAGAACAGCAAAGAGTTTCAATTGCTAGGGCAATAATGAAAAATCCAAAAGTATTACTTTGTGATGAACCAACTGGAGCACTTGATTCTAAAACAGGTGTTGAAGTATTAAAACTTTTGAAGAGTCTTAGTGATAATGATACAACTGTTATTATTGTTACACATAATGCTTTAATTGCTGATATAGCTGATAGAGTTATTAAAATTAAAAATGGTAAGGTAGAAGCAAGTGTTATTAATAAACATCCAAAAAACATAGATGAGGTTAAGTGGTAATATGTTAAAAAGAAAGATGTTTAGAGATATTCGTAAAAATTTATCTCAATTTATAACAATCTTTTTAATGATTATGATTGGAATAATGGCTTATGCTGGTATTAAAGCATATATGGGTGGTATGCAAGAAACAGCTGATAAGTTTTATTCTGAAAATAATTTGCAAGATCTAAATGTTATGGGATTACTTAATCATGATGATTTAGATAATATTAAAAAGATTGATAATGTTAAAGATGCTGAATTAAAATTATCAATAACAGCAACAACTGATAATGATAAAACATTATTATTGAATGCAATTGAAACAAATAATATATCTAAATTTTATGTTTATGAGGGAGAAGAATTTGATAATAAATCAGGTGTATGGTTAGATTATTTTTATTCACAAGAAAATAATATTAAGCTAGGAGATACAATTTTAGTTAAATATGAAAGTATGGAACTACATGAAAAAGTTAGAGGACTTATTAATGTTCCAGATCATTTATATGATGTAAGAGATGAATCTGAGCTTTATCCTGATAGAAAAGAATTTGGATTTGCTTATATATCAATTAATGAAATTACAGAAGATTATATTAAATCACTTGCTATGAAAGAAGCAGGCATCGAAGAAGAAAAAATATTTGATATGGCTATGCCAAACTTTAATTATAAAGATTACATACCATATAATACAGTTATGGTAGATGTTAATAATAAAGATAATATAACTAATGTTAAAGAGACAATCGAACAAAAGATAGAAAATGCTAAAGCTATTATTAAAATAGAAGATACAACATCATATATAGCATATCAAGGAGAGATTGATGAAGGTAAAACTTATGTAGGAGTTTTCTCTGGAATATTCTTATTTATAGCAATGCTTGCAAGTTTAACAACAATGACTAGAATTGTTAAAAAAGAGAGGGTACAAATTGGTACATTAAAAGCTTTAGGATTTAGTAATAACAGAATATTATTCCATTACATAGGGTATGGATTCTGGATAAGTGTATTTGCCTCAATTGCTGGATTAATATTAGGATATTATTTAATAGGTAATGTATTTATTAATCTAGAAATGAAATTCTTTGAAATACCAAACGGTGTTCCTGCAATGGATAATAGTAGTTATTTAATTGCTATAATAGTAACATTCATTGTAGGTGTTATTACTTATATAACTGGTAGAAGTATCCTTAAAGAAAATCCAGCTGAGACACTTCGAACTAAGATACCAAGTATCAAAGGTAATGTTTTAAATATAACTAAGAAAGGATTCTTCAAAAAATTAAGTTTTGAGACTATTTGGAATATTAGAGATATTCTTAGAAATAAAATGAGAACATTTATGGGACTTGCTGGAGTAGTAGGATGCTCAACATTAATAGTATGTGCATTAGGTATGTTAGACTCAATGAATTTCTTTGTTAAATTACAATTTGAAGATTTATATAATTTTGATTATAAACTAAATTTAAAAGAAAATTTGAAAGAAGATGAATTAAAAGTTTTATATGATAAATATGGTGAATATACTTCTCTTAGTTTAGGAATAGAAATTAAAGACTCAGATGGTCAAAAGAACGCAAATAATATTTTAGTAACTGATGCCGGTAATTATTTAAGATTTGTAGATAGAAAAAATAATATAATAGATAAACCAAGTAATGATGGAGTATTTGTTACATATAAACTAGCTGAAACTAAGGGTTATAAAAAAGGCGACAAAATCACATGGCATATTTATGGAGATAGTAAGTATTACACTTCAAAAATAATTGGATTTAATAAAGATCCACAAAATCAAAATATTACTATGACAAGAGCTTATTTAGAGAGTCTTGGAATAGAATATAAACCTGATTCTTTATATACTAATCTTGATTTAAGTAATACTAAAGAAGTAAAAAATGTAGAAACAATTCAAGATATAGATAATTTAAAAGATGGTATGAGAGGTATGCTTTCTATGATGAAAACAATGTTAGTAATGATTATTACAATTGCAATCCTATTAGGTGGAATAATCATTTATAATTTAGGAATATTATCTTATACAGAAAAACAATATCAATTTTCTACATTAAAAGTATTAGGCTTTGAAGATAAACAAATAGAAAATATATTTATTAAACAAAATAACTGGGTAGCAATTATCGCTAGTTTATTTGGGCTTCCTATGGGATTCTATTTAACTGACTTTTTATTTAAAACAGCTATTGAAGAACATTATGACTTTGGAGCATTTATTAAAGTAAGAACATATATCTTATCAGCTATAGGAACATTTATTGTATCTTTCCTAGTATCTAAATTCTTAGCAAGAAAGATTAAGAAAATTGATATGGTTACAAGTTTAAAAGGAAACGAATAATTAATTAAAAAATTTAAGATTAGAAGTTGGAGAAATTCAACTTTTTTTAATAATATTATGAACAAAATTAATTTAAAAAATATGTGGTATAATGAATATAGTAGAGGTGTTTATAATGAATAAAAAGCGATAAAAGGGTATAAAGAATTAAAAAAATAATATGCCAAAAATATATATTGAGTCATCACGCGGTGCTAGGACAGTTGAAGAATTTAAAGAAAATCTAAAATGGTTAAAGAAAAGAAAGCAAGAATTAAGATTAGAAACAATTACAACTATGCCATCAGATGATAAGATAAGACAAATTATTGAACAAAAGCCTAATGAATTAGCAAAACTAATAAAAAAATTTGTTAATAAAATTGATGAATAGTTTGTAAAATAAATATAAGTTAGATAATTAATTTAAGAAGGTGAAAAAATGAAAATACTTATAGTATGTAGTACAAAATTTTATAATAAAATAGAAGAAATAAGTAACTATTTAAAAGATAAAGGATTTGATATTATATATCCAAATGGTTATAATGATGAATATACAGATATAGATTATTCCAATATAACAAAAGAAGAACATATAGAATTATTTCAAAAGTTTTTTAAAATGAGTGAGGATAAGGTAAAAGAGGCTGATTTAATTTTAGCATTAAACTATGATAAAGAAAAAGGTGGAGTAATATTTAAAAATTATGTTGGGCCATCTACATTTTTAGAAATATATAATGCATTTAGATTAAATAAGAAAATATATTTATATAATGATATACCTGACAATATGCTTCATGATGAAATAGAAGCTTTTAAGCCAATAATAATTAATGGGAATTTATCTAAAATTTTAGTAAAAAAATAGTAATAATTAAACTCAACCACCAGTATGTGTAATTAATAAGTGATTTAATGTATATTTAAGTCATGAAAGGAGAAAAGTTCATGGATTTAATTAAAATTGGAAAATTTATTGCGAGTTGTAGAAAAGATAAAAATATTACTCAAGAACAATTAGCTGAAAAACTATATATTACAGACAGAGCTGTTAGTAAATGGGAAAGAGGATTATCTCTACCAGATGCTGATAAAATGTTAGATTTATGTAATATATTAGATATTAATGTTAATGAACTTTTATATGGTGAGAGAATAGATATGAAAAATAATGATAAGAAGACTGAAGAACTTTTAATTGAAATGGCTAAACAAGAAGAAATTAAAAATAAAAAGTTACTTGCAGATATGTATATTTTAACAGGTACAGCTGTAATATTTTATATAGCAATTACATTACTTGCTTGTTTTACATTAGAAAAAGGTCCTGTTTTAGGGGCTATAATTTGCATATCAACAATGGCAACAGTAATTATATGTTTTTATGGTCTCAAATTAGAAGCGGATGCTGGATATTATGAATGTAAGAAATGTGGACATAGATTTGTTCCAACTAGTTATTTCGCTGTTTTGTTTGCTCCACATATTAATACTACTAGATTTTTAAAATGCCCTAAATGTAACAAACGAAGTTGGACTAAAAAAGTAATGACTAAAAATTAATATACTTTTATTAAGAATATAGATTATACTATATTCTTTTTATATATGTATTATTTAGATTGGCATTAATCCAGCACTATTTTTGTTTACATAATATTGTAAATAAAATGTTTTGAAGACTGAACGAATTGACACAAATTTACCGATGTGATATACTTCAAAGTATAAGAGGAGGTCTGTAAATATGGGCGAAAAAGTCACGGTTGATGGAATGGTGTGTAGGATAGTAAAAAATTTTCAATTTGAAAATAATGATTATGTTTATTTAGCAAAATGGGAAGATGATGATATTACTGGAGATTTTTATGTTTATAAAAAAGATACATCATCACAAAAATATGTAAAAGTTGAGGATTCAGAAGAGTTAAAAAAAGTACTTTTAGTAGTAGTTTCTGAATTATCGTAAGGGAGTGAGAATAATGGATAATTTAACATTAGAAGAATTAGGAGCAATATTAGATCAATATGATGATGATGATAAATATTTAAATGTTCAGGTAGAATTACCAAATGGAGAAGTGGTAGGAGTTCAAGATGTTAAAAATAAATATAATGAGATAACAAGACAAGTTGAAGAGAGTGTTGCAGCAGAAATATCAGATCCGTTTAAGGAATTAACGACAGAAGAAATTGCAAAACTAATTGATGATAATTCTGAATTATTAAATGATGAGAAGATAGAAACTCCTTATGGTATGTTCAATTTGGGTGACCTTAGAGGTGAATACTTTTTTAGGACATTTCATATAAACGAACATAAAGAAATGGATGAGTTAACTGTTACAGAAATCAAAGAAATACTAAAATCTAATGAAAATAGTGATTTGCCGTTAACTAATGGTGCTATTATTACTCCTTCAGGAGTTTATACCATATCAGGATTAAAGCGAAGATTAAAGGAGTTAGAAAAAGCTAATTCTAATCCAGTAGATTTAAGCAAAGATAATTCAACTAAAAAAGTTGATCCTGATGTATTAAAAAGACAAAATGAAATAAGAAAAAGATTACAAGAACTTGCAGAAGAAGAAAAAAAATTACGTGAAGAATATCTTGAAAACGAGCAGAAATTAGAAAAAACACTGGATAATGAAAATAACGATTTATCTTCATCTTCAAAAACTAATGATGATGATTTATCTTCAAAAATAATCTCTCAAACAGCTAATCAAACAGACAAATATGATCAATTTAAAATTAATTTAGAACAAATGAAATTTATGGAATTACTTAATCTTTATTCAGATAACAAGGTTAAAATTTCAGACTATTCAGAGAGAACTTTCTTAACTCCAGAAGAGCAAATAGAGCTAGATGAATTAGTTAATATGGAACCTTTAATAATTGAAGAAGCAACAAAAAAAGCAGGTTTAACAGAAGGATTAAAAGATCTTTCAGAACAAGAACTTATTGACTTACGAACTAAGACAAAAAAAAGTATGACCTCAATAACTGATCCTGATTTGTTAAAAGAAAGAAAAAAATCGATTAGAGATATAGATAGAGAAATAAATTATAGAAGAAATAGAAACATTATAGAACAAAATCTAATTACAGAACTTAATAAAAAAGGTGCAAATGTTACAAAAGATAATTTAGATAAAGTTGATTTAAATAAGTTAAATCTAACAGATGAAGAACTAAGAAAATTTAAAAAGGAATTTGCTAAAATAGATTTATTTAACATAATTGAAAAAACTAGACATAAAAATAAACCTAATGATATTATTCCTGAAAATGATAACACCCAAAAGGAAGAAAATTCGCAATCAATAGACAACGATAAAATTGAAGAGAAAACTCCTTTATTGTTAGAGGATAAACAACTAAATAATAAATTTAAAGTAACATTTAAAAATGGTGATTTTGATATTGCTCAATATACTAATTTAGAAGTAAATAGAGATCAAGTAATACATGGACCAGTAATTGACCCAGTACCTTTAAATAAAAAAGGAAGACCAAAGAAAATAACTGCAAAAGTATTTGATGGTTGGGTTGATGAAAATGGAAATGTTGTAGATTTAACTCAACCACTTAATAGAAATGTTGTATTAAGTGCACATTATAAATTTGATTTAAAAAAAGCTGCAGCAGTAGGATTAGGAGCAGCAGTAGGTACAGTTGCATATGTTGCAGATTTAGCTGTGCCAACACCAGTCCCAGTTGTTTCATTGATTGGTACTGCAGGATTTTCAATTGCATCTAATATTCAAGGAAAAAATTTAGCTAATTTAAGAAATCAAAATCAAACAAAAGCTTCAACAATAACTGCTTTTGATGAAATACCAGCAGACTTACAAGAAGAAATAGCTACAGCTAAGAAAAGCGGATATATTAATACATTCTTAAAAACTGCCGCAGTAGCATGTACAATATCATCTGCAGCACATAGTATTAAGAATATAATGGATGCTAATAAAGTATCTCAAATTGATACAGCTAAGAATCCTACTCCAACACCTGATCAAACTGGAATGAATTATAATGATAGTAGATTTCAAAATGTAGGTAAGTCAATCCCAAGTGATCCAGATTTAAGTACAGTTGCAGATGCTAAAACTCAATCTGTATTAGTAAGTGATTATACTCCAAAGGGGCAAGTATTTAAAACAGCAGAAGACGCTTTAAATGGTACTAATGGATTAAATCCATTTAAACCAGCATTTGAAGGAGTAGAAAAATTTGAAGCATATTTTAATGGTGTTAGAGTTCCAATTGAACCTGGTCAATCAATTGATTCAATTGTTCAAGCAGTAGGAGCTACAGATCCATCTCAAGTTGCAATCAATGTTATGAATGCAGATGGAGTACCGTTGACATGGCAAAACTTAGCCAATTTGGCAGTCGATGGTGTGGAGCAAGCTGCATCAATGCATTTATAATGTGTAATTAAAAGGAGAAAAGTTATGAATGATATAATGAATAGTGTCATAAGTTTAGATAATGGTGAAAAATACGTAATGCTTGATTCAACTGATTATAATGGAATTAAATATTATTTAGCAAATGATGTAGATGATAATCATTTAGGAAATGATATAGCCATATTTAAAGCTGAAATGATAAATGGTCAATTAAATTTAGTTATGGAACCAGATATTAAAATATGTGAGGAATTAATTAAAATATTTGATTCACAAGCTAAAAAATAAAAATATAAAGGATGAATTTTTCATCCTTTATTTTATTGCAATCTAAAAAAAAATTGTGATATAATATTTTTACATTATTGGGAATAATTAATAATTTTTGAACATATTTGATATTAGAAAGGAAAGTTATTAGACATAGTTAGGTGACATATGAATAATGTAATTTATTTTGAAGATATAGTAAGTATTGCGCTTCTATATATTTATGGGCAAAGTAATGCAATTGTTTTGCCTTATAATAAGGCAGTAGATTATTTTCAAACAGTTAAATCAAATTTAGCTTCGAGAGGGGTTATTGCAGATTATCAAACAACAAATAATAAATCTGAATATTATTTTGTTGGCAATGATGAATTAGGAAATTCTTATTGCATTATCAATGCTAAGAGTGATTTATCAAAACTGTTAAGCACTGGTAGAATTTCTGGAGACATTATGATTGCTTCACAAGAAAATAATGCACTTGAGATACTTGGATTAGAGTTTAAAGATGGAAGAATAGTACGAAAAGATTATTCATTAAAAAGAGAATTATAAAAGAAGTTCAATTTGAACTTCTCTTTTTATTCTAAATTATCTTCTATTTCAGTAGTAGTAGTTGTTTCTACTACTTCATTTGATTGCTCAACCACTTCTTCTTGATTATCATCACTAATTTCATTTGTTGGTTGTTGATTTTGACCACCACCAAGTTCAACTGTTATAGATGATATACTTTTAGCAAGTGTTGATGCAGGAACGCTTTGATTAATGATTGTTGGTCCACTGCCTACAACTTCAATATTTATTCCATTATTTGAAGCCCAATTTCTTGCACTTGTTTCTGATTGACCAATAAAATTTGGAACTAGTTCAAGTTTACCACCAGATGTTATTCCTTTACCTGTTGCATTTGCCTCATAGTTTTCTCCATATTTATAATTAAATGATTTAACAATTTCCTTTTTCTTTAATTCTAAGTTAGTTTTCATTAAATCTTTAATTGCATCTAAGCTTCCAGAATAATAGCCTAAAGCAGAAGTATACATATAAGCATATTGTAAGTAAACTGGTAATGAATATGTCTCTAAATATGTTTTTTTAATCGTTACAAATTCTGAATTATTTTTTGAATTAGCAAGCATATCTTTTAATACATTATAGAAAGATAATATTTGATTTTTATTCATATTAGTTGCTATATTATTTGTAATAGCATCAAGAATTTTTTCGAAATCTTCAAATGATTTAATAGTAGATGTTTTTTTAGCAATTGCTTCAACTATTTGTTGCTGATGTCTATTACGAGCTATGTCACTTTGAATAAATCCATGTCTATTACGTGCATATGCAAGAGCTTGTTTTCCGTTTAAATGTTGCATTCCAGTATCCATACAAACAAGATTTTTTTCATCTGATTCTCTATATTGGTTACTTTCACATAATTTGCCTTTACCATGTACTTTTACATAGTAATCATAATCTGGTTGTTCAACATCTACATCAACCCCACCAAGAGCATCAACAAGATCAATAAATCCATTAAAGTTAATCTTTGCATGATAATCAATTTTTATATCTGTTAATTTTGATACTGTATTAACAACGCAGTCAGTTCCATATGCTGCAGAAGAATTTATTTTATTATATCTATTATTATTACAAGCAATTGGAACATATATATCTCTTGGCATACTAAACATCGTTGCTGTTAATGTTTTAGGATTGAATGTTATTAATATCAATGTATCACCATTGAAAGCTGCATTTGCATTTAAGCCATCTTTTTCTGAATCAACTCCCATTAGTAATATAGAAAAAGGTTCTGTTAAACTTTTTATTTTTTTATTTTTATTATTTTTATTTTCAATCTTTTTTGAATACTCATGCAATACATGAGTGTCTGTTGCTATATCTTTAAATTTTTCTTCAGACGAAAATAAAATAACATAATTGTCTGAAACAAAAACACCACTAACATCTTTATTATATAATGCATTTAATAAAGAATAGTAATCATCATAATATTCAATTTTATTTTTTAACTTTTCTTTTTTTATTAATTCTTTTGCAAGTATATTTCCTTCAATATCATCTTTACTTTTAATCATCCCCAGTTTATCATCTTTGTTTATAGTGTCTGTACTATTAAGTGATATTAAATTAGTAGTATATACAGTATATTTAGCTTCGGCCATGTTTGTAATACTTCCATATAGTTTATTTATAATTAAAGATGCATATATAAAACCGCCTGAAATAATTATAGTTAGTATTGTTGTTATTATAATTGTCTTATTTCTTTTTAATATTAAATTTACCAAATTCCATATTAAATAGATTATTAACCATAAACTAAAAATTACTATAAAAATAATTCTTAATACAGTTTCTATTCCTTCTAATGATAATATACTTTTAAATATAAACACTAAACTTGTTGTATATAAAATAAATGTTATTATAAATAAAGATAACAGTATTTTATTGCATTTTTTAAGTTTGTGTAGTAATACTTTCAAATCGTTCACTCCTTTTTATAATCTATAAAATTATATCATAAAAACTCAATAATTGATACTTGTTAATTATTTTACATCATTTTTACACATATTATGTTGATAATTGTGTCGTTTTTTTTAGAATAATGGTATAATTTAATTAATATGGAAAGGTAGTGAAAGCATGAAATTATTTAAAAGAACAATGTTATTATTATTATTAGTTATATGCTTAGCACCTTTCACAGTTGATGCTTCAAGTTATTATGGTGTTATTTCAGGAGCTGGTGTCAGGGTAAGAAAAAGTGTTGATTCAACTGACTACTACAAACTTGCTTCTTCTGGAGAAATATTTAATATGCCTGATAATCAAATTGTTTCACCAAATGCTGCTTGTACAAATGGATGGTATAAAGTAAATTATAATGGTAATACTGGTTATGTTTGTTCAAATTATTTAAAAGTATATGAAATAAATAATTCGGATGATAGTGATGGAAAAACACCGACTAATGATTGTGAGGTATCACTTCAACAAGCAGGATTTCCTTCAAGTTATTGGAATGGTTTATGTCAAATAAAAAGTGCTCATCCTAATTGGACATTTGTTGCTAAAAAAACAGACTCTAGTGGAAATACTATAGATTGGAATATGTCTGTTGCAGCTGAGGCAAGCTGTGGTTCTAACACAATATCAACAAAAGATGATTCAATGAAAGATACAAGTTGTACTAAAGCAACAGATTCAGGTTATTATCCAGTTAGTGAAAAAGCTGTTAGATATTATATGGATCCTAGAAATTTTTTGAATGAAGTTAATATATTTATGTTTGAAAAACAAGATTCTAGTTTTAATATTTCACATGATCAATATCAAACAGTATCATCAAAAATATTTGGTAATAGTTTTTTAGTAAATCAAATTCCGGATTTACCAAATTATATAAGACGTGCTTCTGAACAAACTAATGTAAATGAAGCCGCTATATCAACAAGAATTAAACAAGAATTAGGAAACGCTAAATTGACAAGTGGTGAATACTCAGGACAATTATATTCATGTGTATCTGGAAATTATACTACTAGATATCCTTCAAAAACATATAATGGAAATTCACTTGATAATTATTATAATTTCTTTAATATAAATGCAACAGATGGAAGTAATGTTACCGAAAAAGCTTTAATTTATGCATATAATCATAAATGGGGTGGAACAGGAAACCAAGCAGAAGATAGAGTTACATCAATTGTTGGCGGAACAAACTTTTTAAAAAACAGATATATTAACGCTGGACAAAATACAATATATTTTCAAAAGTTTAATATATTCCCAAATACAGCTACTTCAAGATATGTTAATCAATACATGACTAATATAGCAGCTCCTGTTAGTGAGTCAAAAATTAGTTATAATGCATATAGAGATGCTGGCTTATTAGGAGCAAATTTTGAATTTATTATACCTGTTTTTTCAGGAATGAATTCAACTAGTTCTTTAGCTGAAAATATATCTTCAAATAATTCAAATAGCACATCTAATCAAAAACCTAGTGTTGATGCAATAGTAAATAATTCTGGATTTAGTTATAGTAGTGGCTATATGTCACATATAAATCCTGGAACTAGTGTTAATGATATAAAAAATGCATTACAAGGAATAGCTGGCGATGGCAATGTGACTATAACAAATGCTAACGGTCAAAAAGTTGATGGTGTTATAGGAACTGGCTATAGAATAAATATTAATGGTTCATCAAACGAAACATTAATTGCTGTTGTATATGGAGATGCTTCAGGAGATGGACAAATTAATGCACTAGATTTATTGAAGATTCAAAAAGATATTCTTGGTACATCTGGTTTAAATGGTTCATATAAAACAGCAGCTGATGCATCAAAGGATGGAAAGGTTAATGCACTAGATTTGTTAAAAGTTCAAAAACAAATATTAGGTAGCGGAAATATAGAACAGTAGAAATGAGGTATATAATGAAAAGAATAAAAAGTTTAATGATATTGTTGGTAGTACTTATTTTAATACCATTAAAAGTAAATGCAGCAAGTGCATCTATTAATGTATCAACAAGTGGTAAAGCGGTTGTTGGAAATACTATAACCGCAACAGTTACTGTATCTTCTGGAACTCCAATGGGATCATGGCAATTTAACGTTAATTATGACAATTCAAAATTGAAACTTGTAGGGGGAACGACTTCGGTGGCAGATTACACAACATCAGCATCAGGAGTTAAAAGTAAAAGCTATACTTTAAAATTTCAAGTATTAAAAAATGGAAATGCTTCAATAAATATTGGAAGTTATTTAGTTTATGCGATTGATGAATCACAGATGTCTGTATCAACAGGTAATGCATCAATTAAAATAATGACACAGGCTGAACTTGAAGCAACTTATAGTAAAAATAATAATTTGAAAAAACTAGAAATTGAAGGGTATGAAATATCTCCAGAATTTAATAAAGATACTTTAGAATATACAGCAATTGTTCCGTCAACTGTTGATAAAATAAATATTATTGCTGCAAAAGAAGATTCAACAGCATCTATTGAAGGATCTGGTGAAAAAGAAGTCAAAGAAGGAGCCAATCCTTTTGAAATCGTAGTTACTGCCCAAAATGGAAGTTCAAAAACATATAAATTAGTAGTAACAGTAGAGGATGTTAATCCGATAGAAGTAACTATAAATGGTGTAGATTATAATGTTGTTAAAAGAGCAGATAATATTGAAAATAAACCTAAAGGTTTTGAAGAGACTACAATTACAATTGATGAAGTGGAAGTTCCTGCATTTAAAAATGATGTTTTAGGAATTACATTAGTTGGAATAAAAGATTCAGAGGGAAATGTCAAACTTGCTATATATAATGATGGAGATTATAGTATTTATCAAGATTTCACTTCAAATAACTTAACTATCTATTTATTAGAATTAAAAGAGTTAAAGGGATATGAAAAAACTACTATTACTATTAATGATGTAGAAGTTGAAGCATATAAATATGGTAATGAAGATTTTTTTGTAGTATATGGTAAAAACATTGAAACAGGTGAAGAATCTTATTACTTATATGATGAAAAAGAAAATACTTTTCAAAGATTTAATGATCAGCAAGTAGAAAAATATGAAAAACAAATTCAAAATTATAAATATGCAGTATATGCATTTAGTGGATGTTTAATACTTATATTTATATGTTTTATTTTATCAAGAATAGTATCTGCTAAAAGAAAAAGAAAAATTAAAGAGTCTAAATTAGAAATAGCTGTAGAATCTGAAATAGAAAAGAAAGAAGAATTAGAAAATAAAAACAAATCAAAAAGAAGAAAATAATACATTTTTCTTCTTTTTTTTCTAAATATAGGGTATAATATAAATAATAAAAGTTGGTGATTAAATGAATTATGAAGTAAATGGTTACAATATATTTGTTATAGTTCTTGTAACATTTATATCTAGTTTGATACTTGTACCTATTATGAGAAAGGTAGCTATTCATGTAAATGCTCTTGATAAGCCAAATGCTAGAAGAGTAAATAAAGTAGCTATGCCCACATTAGGGGGACTTGCAATATTTTTCTCGTTTATGTTAGGGTATATGTTATATGCTAATCAATCATTACAAATGTTATCAATACTTATGGGCAGTTTTTTACTTGTTATTTTCGGGATGGTAGATTGTATTAATCCTGTTAAAGCAAAATATCGTTTAATTGTTCAATTAGTTGCAGCTTCAATTATAGTTTTTTATGGTAATATAGTTCTTAATGACGTAACTTTATTTGGAAAATATCTTTATTTTCCACAACCTTGGAATTATATAATAACAGTGCTATTTATTGTTACTATAACAAATGCTATCAATTTTACGGATGGACTTGATGGCTTAGCAGGTGGCATTAGTTCAATATATTTTTTAACAATCGCTATAATATCATTTATGATGAAAAGGTCTGATGGGTTAGATGTTATATTATCATTGATTATGTTAGGATCTACATTGGGATTTTTAGTATATAATTTTCCTCCAGCTATTATTTATCTTGGAGATACAGGAAGTCAATTCTTAGGTTTCATTATTGCTGTAATATCCCTATTAGGATTTAAAACAGCAACGTTCACATCTTTAATTATACCAGTATGTATTTTAGGTATACCGCTTTTAGATGTAGCCTTTGCAGTGATTAGAAGGACATTGAAAAAGCAAAATCCAACAACACCAGATAAAAGTCATTTTCATCATCAATTATTAAAAATGAATTTTTCAACAAAAACATCATTATTAATTATATATTTTATAGAAGCACTTTTCGCAGCTGTATCAATTCTATATGCACTAGGTGATACAACATATGCTGGAATAATTTATATTGGATTAATAATTGTATTCTTGTTTATTGTTCTTACTACTGATATATTATTTCCGAAAAAATAGGTGATAGTCATGAAAAAGATTGCATTATTTCAAACAGATTTAGGATATGGTGGAATACAAAAATCAATAATTAATTTATTAAATAGTTTAGATTATAATAAGTATGAAGTTGATTTGTACTTATTTTCTCGTGTTAATGTTTTTAATGACTTATTGAATGATAATGTGAAAATAATATATAAAAAATCATTACCATATATTACTAAATTTGTTGATTTTGAATTACTAAATAAAATGTATTCAAATACGATTGAGAAAGAATACGATGTTGCGATTGATTTTAATTCTTACAGTATGGATACTGCTCTTGCATGTTTGAATGTTAAAGCAAAGAAAAAGGTTATTTGGGTTCATAATGATATAAAAATAAAGCTAAAGGAAGAAGGAAAATATAGAGTCTTATATCATTTCTTTAGTAAAAAATATAAGTATTATGATGCATTTGTTGCTGTTTCAAAAGGAGCTTTAGATTCATTTAAAGAATACAATAAATATAATTCAAAACAGTATTTGGTTATTCCAAATATTATTAATACTGAAGAAATATTTAATTTAATAAATGAGAAAGAAAATATTAATGTTGATGAGAGTAAATATAACTTGTGTTCTGTTGGAAGGCTATCACATCAAAAAGGATTTGACATTTTACTTGACGATGTAAAGCAAATAGTACAAAATAATTTCAATTTTCATTTATATATAATAGGTGACGGTCCTAAGAAAAAACAATTAATAAAGCAAATAAATTGTTTACAATTAAATAAATATGTTACTTTGTTAGGTGCTAAAAATAATGTATATTCAATTTTAAATAAAATGGATGGTTTTGTACTTACAAGTAGATATGAAGGTCAAGGAATGGTATTTTTAGAAGCAAAAGCATTAGGTTTAGATATAATAATGCCAAAACACTTAGAAAAATATATTGATGGAATCAATGGTACTAATGATATTGTTAAAAGTATTTTAAAATTAAAAAAACATGAAAAAAAATATAATTCATTAAAATCATATAATAATGATATAATAAAGAAGATAAATAATTTATTAGGAAAGTGATATGAATGAAAAAAGTTTTATTTATTTCTAGTGGTGGAGGTCATTTTAATGAACTTATGAGATTAGAACCACTATTCAAAAAGTATGATTCTTATTTTGCTACGGAAAAATTAAAGGCAACTGATAATCTAAAAGAAAAATTTAATGGGAAATTTTTCTATCTAGTTTATGGAACAAAGGATCATATGTTAACTTATCCATTTAAATTACTTGCAAATTGTTTTATATCTTTATATCAATTTATTAAGATTAGACCAAATGTGATAATAACAACTGGTGTTCAATCTGCAGGACCTATGTGTTGCATAGCCAAAATATTTGGAAAAAAAATAATTTATATTGAAACTATGGCTAATATTAATAAAAAAACGGCTACAGGAAGAATTATATATCATTTTGCAGATCTTTTTATTGTACAATGGGAAAGTATGCTTAAATTATATCCAAAAGCAATTTATAAGGGGTTGATTTATTGATGATTTTAGTAACACTTGGAACGCAAGATAAAAGTTTCGATAGACTTTTAAAACAAATAGATGAGGACATTGAAAATGGGAATATAAAAGATAAAGTAATTGTTCAAGCAGGATATACTAAATATGAATCAAATAATATGGAAATATTTGATTATGTATCACAAGAAAAATTAAATGAATACATCGATAAGTGTAAGCTAATGATTACTCATGCTGGGGTTGGCTCAATACTTAATGGTATTGAAAAAAATAAAAAGGTTATTGTAGTGCCAAGACTTGCTAAATATAAAGAACAACATAATGATCATCAAGTAGAAATAGCGGAAGAGTTTAGTAAAGAGGGCTACGTTATATATTTAAAGAATCTTAAGGATTTAGCAAATACTATCAAAAATATTAGTAAATTTGAGCCAAGAAAATTAGAACATAATAAAGAAGTTATAAAAACAATTGAAGAATTTATAGACAATATTTAGGAGTATACTTATGATAAAAAAAGGAAAATTGATTATTGAAGGACATGAAAAAAATCCGTTTATTAAATTTTGGAATTGGGGTTGGGGAATATATTATAAAAATCCAGAAGTATGGAACTATTTAATAGTTGGAGTATTAACTACTATTGTATATGTACTTGTAAAAAATATGTTATTAGTAACACTTTTTGATAGAAATGATAAAGCAGAAGTTCAAATTGCTGTTTTTATATCTTGGCTTGCTGCTGTTTTATTTGCCTATTATCCAAATAGAAGATTTGTATTTGAATCAAAATCAAAAGAATATGTAAAAGAATTTTTTATGTTTATACTTGGAAGACTATCTACATATGTATTAGATGTAATAATAACTTATACTTTTCAAAGTATATTTGGACTAATTGGAGTAGCATTAGTAATATATAATATAGTTGATCAGATTGTAGTTATGGTTGGGAATTATGTTATTAGTAAATTATTTGTATTTAAAAATAAAAAAGACTAGTGTTTACCACCAGTACTAAAATTAACAAAAAGTATTACTACTATAATAGCTATTAAAGCTACTCCAAAAACAAAAAGAAATTGATCATCTAAGAATTTATTAAGAAATTTATGAATATCGTCAAAAAAGTGAATAAAATCATATTTTACATCTAAAAAAAATGCTTTAAAATGTTTTATTATCATATTTAACACATCCTTATCATAAATATTATAATAAAAACTTGCATTTTTTGCAAATATTTGATATTCTATTAACGTCACGTGAAATGGCGCACTTGGTGAAGTGGTTAACACACTAGATTGTGGCTCTAGCATGCGTGGGTTCGATTCCCACAGTGCGCCCCAGTATGATTTTAACTCCCTATTTATGGGAGTTTTAATTTTTTTAGGTACTATTTTTATAATAAAACTAGGATTTAAAATCCTAGTTAAATAATTTCTTTTTAAAATGCATTCCAATAAGTCCGATAATACTTAATCCTAATAGTGAAAGATATATTATGATTTTATCACTTGTTTTAGGATTTTCTATTTTTGAAGAAGCAGTAGTTTCATTAGTTGTTTTAACTGTAGCAGTTTTTTCTTCTTCTTTTTTCTTTTCAACAGTAAATGTTGTTTTAGCTTCAGCTTTATTATTGAATATTACTTTTAATACATAACTTCCTGTATTTAATGAATTCATATATTGTTCATCCAGTTTTATAATAGTACTACCAGATTTAGAAGTATAATCTTTTTCATCTAATAATTTATCATTAACATAAACTTTTCCGCCATTTTCAAATAAGCTATAGTCTGCATTTATTCTAAATGTTAATGTTTTATCTTCATCTTTTATAAATTTTAAATTAGTTCCTTCAAGATATTCATATGATGCAGGGTTAATAGTATTACCAGTAACTCCTTCAATTTCTGTATCTGAATTTAAACTACCAGTATTAGTTAATGTACCTTCATTTTGTATATTACCATTATTCATGATAGATCCTAAATTTTCTATTTCACCTTCATTTGTTAAAGTAACACCTTCAGAAATAGTTAAAGATGAATCTGCACTAATAGTTAAAGTATAATTTGCAGGAATAGATAAATCTTCAGAAATAGTTACATTTCCCATTACTTCAGAAGTATTATTATTTGTATCAAATATAATTCCATTAAATTCGTTTAGTGTTCCATCAACTAGTTCTGTGTAAATAATAGCATTACCATTACCGCCTATATTCATTACACTTCCACCTCTAGCACTTCCAAGTACAGAAGTAGTAATATTACCACCATTAATAGTAATATTACCTTTTACGTCGCCTTCATTGGAGTACCAATCGCCAGTACCAATTCCTGATGGAGTACCACCACCTTCATATTCTGTTATGATAGTACCACCATTTATAGTTATATCACCACAGTTAAGATCATATTGACTACCTATTACAGCACTACTAGCAGCTGAACCACCATTTGAAATTTTTGCTGTTAGTTTTCCACTTCCTTCAATAACTAAAGAAGTTCCCTCTATTACTCTAATTGCTGATGCTTCATTTCCAACTGTAATACTATTTTTACCAACTAGAATAACTTTTATGCTACTACCACTATTCAAGTTAATAGCATTTCTCCATCCACCAGTAGAAACACTATAATTATTTAATGTAATAGTTACGTTAGTAGCATTTTCTTTTACATTTATAAAATAATTATCTGCATTACCAGTAAGTTCTACATTAGCGTTAGAATCAAGGGTAATTTTTGAATGATCAACATCTATTTCATAATTAGTACCTTTTATCTTAGCCTCTGTAGTTCCAATTGCTTTTTCTTCAGATGCATTTACCTTTATAAATGGTACAAGTGCTGCAATAACCATTACAAAAGTAAACATTGTTTTAAAACTTTTTTTCATTTATTCACTCCTCCTATTATAATGTTATTATAACATAAGGATTTAAAATTTGTATATCATTTATTTCTAAATTTTTGCAAAATTTGTCGAATGCTTTTTCTTTACTTTTATATTTAATTAATCTAGTATAAATCACTGAGAAGCAGAGTTTCTGATGTTTACCTCCAACTATCTGGGCGAATTATTCAGGTGGGTTTTGGACATTGAGGACAAAAGGAGGTAGTTGTATGAACAAAGATACAAGGTTATTTTTGCAAAATATAATAATTTTTATTTTACTACTTATCATTGGCTACTTGCTATATTTAATGTAAAATAAAAAGCATCTTATTCAAAGTGAATAAAGATGCACTTACCAAACATAGTGGTAAGCATCTAGCCCTAAGGATATCTGCTCCTCACTAGATAAATAATAACATAAAAAAATATACTTGACAAGACCTGTTGGGGGGGTAAAATAAGCTTAAGAATAGAGGAATGTATATGAAGGTAATGAAAAAAATATTTAAAAACTCAATCTTAACTTTTGTTTTAGGAGCAATATTATTCTCAGGAATAACAGCATATGCAGCAGGAAGGTATTATGCTACACAAGTAGACTATGAACCATCAAATCCAAACTTTAATGTAGATAATATGTCAGATGCATTAGATCAGTTATATACAACTCAAAATACAACAATAAGTAATCTAAATAATCAAGTAACTACATTAACAGGTCAAGTATCAGCAAAAGATGCAACAATAAGTGACCTTCAAACACAATTAAATGGAATATCAACAACAGATTGTATAAGAGGAACATTTACTGCATCAAGTACTTGTGCGACAAGTACAGGATGCCTGATCGAAGATAAATTTAATCCTACATTTTTAGTTATGTCGCAAGAAAATGTTGTAAATGGTCAAAAATGTTCGATTTTTTTTGATAAAAATGTCAATTCAAGTAACCTATTTGCTGCATGTCGTAATAATGATATGGGACATGATACTATTTCTACATTTATACGTGTTAATGGAAATAATGTATATCTGAAAAATGCTTGGGACAATTTTCAATCAGGAACTGTTAGATATGTTGCCTGTCGTTAAATAATAAATTCTGAAATTAATTCTTCAGAGTTTTTATTTGTATTGAACTATTAAAGAAAATTATTTATAATAATCACTAATTGTTGGTGATTACTTATGAAAAATTATGATGTACAAAATATGTTAGTTAAATATAGTAGAAGTATATTAACTAATATAAAAGATAATGAAGAAGAAATAATAAATGCTTTTGTAGAATATTATGGCGAAAAGTATAGAAAATTAATTACTAGAAAGATAAAAAATATTAGTTATTATTCATATTTAACATATAATGATGCTAATTATATTAATGATTATTTGAAAAAAAGTTTAGAATTAAAATTTAGTAAATATTGTAACATTGATTATTCTACTTTAGATATTTCTAAATTAGATAGTAATACATATCTTAGTTTATTTTTAATATTACATAATATAAGTATTATTGAAATACCTAAAGTAATAGTTAATTTTAGAAAATATTTAAAAGATAATAAAATTTTAAATGACTATTATAAATTAGTTAAATATTTTTCTATGGGAAGAGAGGAAAATTTTTTTGAAAAATCTTTACCATCAAATTTAGTTAATGCTCAGGATTTGAATATTGAAGATATAAACGGCTTAGAGTTTAATTATATTAGTAAATCTAAAAAAGAGAAAAGCTGTATTTTTTATTCCTTGCTAGCTAATGATAAAGTTATTATACATGAGATAAATCATGCAGTAACTGATAATGTTATAGCAATTGCCACTGAGGATGGAAAATATGCTCAATTAGAAAAAAATGGTATGTATATTTCAAATCCAATGCTAGATCCATCAGATGTTTATTTTGAAGAACTAATAAATGATAAAGTAGCTAGAATAATAACAGATAGATTACATGAAAAAGGTATTTCATTTTTTGATGATTTACCTAATTTAGAAGATAAAGAATATATTTCATATCCGTTAATTAATTTATTTTTTGCAAAATATGAAAGCTTATTAAAGGAATCTAGAATAACAGAAAGTGCGAATTATATATATAGAAAAATAGATAAAGATAAATTTGATAAGTATAAGAAAGTAATATATGAAATATTTATGAATAGTGATAATAATATAAAAAAAGAAGACATAGAAATGGTTGAAGAGTTAGTATTAAATATAGAAAAGGAAGAACAAGAAGCTAAGATCTTGTTAGATAGTAGTTGTAAAGTAAGAATACTTAATAAGAAAAAATTTTTAAAAGAAGTAAATATTAATAATAAAAAGTAAGAACACAAATATTCATGCTATAATGTTTATAGTATGGAGGTTAGTTATGTATGAATTAGAAGTACCAATATCTAAAAATAATGATGCTATAGTAAAAGATTATAATAAATGTATTAAGTGTGGTTATTGTAAAAAAGTATGTGTTGATGAAATTATTTCTAGTAAATTACTTGAAGAAAGACCTGATGCAGAACCATTATGTATTAACTGTGGACAGTGTAGTAATATATGTCCAACAGAGGCAATACATGAAAAATTTGATTATTTAAAAGTTAAAAAAATATTGAAAGATAAAAATAATAAGAAAGTTATATTTAGCGTTGCTCCGGCAGTTAGAGTAGCGCTAGGTGAAGACTTAGGTTTAGAAGTTGGAATCAATCTTGAAAAGAAAATACCTTCTTTATTAAAATCTCTAGGGGCTGATTACGTATTTGATATAACATTTGGAGCAGACTTAACAATTATGGAAGAAGCTATGGAATTTGTTACGAGGCTCAAAAATAACACAAGAATTCCACAATTTACTAGTTGTTGTCCTGCATGGGTAAAATACTTAGAAATATTTTATCCAAGTCTTTTAAACAACTTATCAACAACTAAAAGTCCAATCGCTATACAATCATCAATAATTAAAACTTATTTTGCACAAAAAATAGATACTAATCCACAGGATATAATAAATGTAGTAGTGGCACCATGCACAGCTAAGAAATCAGAAATTAATAGAAATGAATTAAATGTAACAACAAAAGACACAGATTATATATTAACAACTAGAGAACTTGCTTTATTAATTAAAGAAGAAAATATTAATGTTTATGATATAGGAGATTCTAACTTTGATTCACCACTTAAAACTGGATCAGGTGCTGGAGTAATATTTGGATCATCTGGTGGAGTCTGTGAAGCAGCGCTTAGAACAGCCTATTATTTCTTAACTAATAAGAATTTAAAAAAAGAAGAGTTAGAGTTTACTTCATTAAGGGGAATTAAAGGTATAAAAGAAGCAAACGTAGATATCAACGGAAGGAAAATAAAAGTGGCGGTTTGTAATGGCATTAGAAATGCTAGAATTTTAATTGATAAATTGTTAAAAGAGGAAGTACATTATGATTTTGTTGAAGTTATGAATTGTACTGGTGGATGTATTGCTGGTGGTGGACAACCAAAATCTACTATGTTATATATGGCTGAAACAAAAGAAGCAAGAAGTAATGCTTTATATGATGAAGATAAAAAAATGAATTTAAGATTGTGTCATGAAAATCCTGAAATAAAATTTATATATGAAGAATTTTTAGATAAACCAAATTCAGAACTTGCTAAAAAATTATTGCATACTACTTATGAAGATAAATCTTATTTATTAAGAGGTGATAAGCATGAATAATATTGAAGATATAAAAAAGAAAGCAAATTATTGTGAATCTTGTATAACTAAACCTTGTCAAACAGGCTGTCCTTTATATAATGATATAACTGATTTTATAAAAATGATAAAAGAAGAAAAATATGAAGAAGGATATAAAATATTATCAAAAACTACTTTTTTGGAATCGGTTTGTGGAAGAATATGTCCACATCAAAAACAATGCCAGGGAATGTGTGTAAAAGGTGTATCTTATGAACCTGTTAATATAGGAGATTTAGAAACTTTTATTGGAGATTTATCTATAAAAAATAATTGGACTATTGATGTTCCAGATGAAACAAAATACAAAGTAGCAGTTATTGGTTCAGGACCTTCATCACTTACTTGTGCAGCTTTTCTTAGAAAAAATGGTATTGGTGTTACAATTTATGAAAAATATGATTATTTAGGAGGACTACTTGTTCATGGTATTCCTGATTTTAGATTACCTAAAGATATAGTAAAGGATACTGTTGATAAAATAATAAATTTAGGCATAGATGTTAAATATAATTGCAAATTTGGAGAAGATATTACATTAGAACAATTACAAAAAGAACATGATGCAGTATTTATAGGTATAGGTGCTAATGTATCAAATAAAATGAATGTTTTAGGCGAAGAATTGAAAAATGTATATGGAGCTAACGAAATACTTGAATATAAATTAGATATTAATTTTGTCAATAAAATTGTTGTAATCTGTGGTGGTGGAGATGTTGCAATGGATATAGCTCGTTTTGTTAAAAGAAAAAATGCTAAAAAAGTTATTATTACTTACAGAAGAAGTGAGGATGAAATGCCTGCAGATAAAAAAGAAATAGAAGAAGCTAAAAATGAAGGAATAGAATTTTTATTACAAACTAATATATTAAAAATAACTGGTGATAAAAAAGTTTCTGGTATTAATTTAATTAAAACTAAGTTAGTAAAAAAAGAAGGAGAATTAAGATTATCACCAGTTAATATTGAAGGATCTGAATATAATTTAGAATGTGATTATGTTATAAGTGCTATTGGTGCATCTACAGATAAGAATTTACTTGATAAATTAAATTTGAAATTAAATAGTAAAAATCAAATAATGATAGATACTAAAGGACATACTTCAATTGAAAAAGTATATGCTGGAGGAGATGTTACTGGCGCAAAAAGTACTGTTTCTTGGGCAGCTCGTAGTGGAAGAAATGCAGCCTTAGAAATTATCAATAAGTTAAAAGGTGAAGAATGAATAGATGTAAATGGTGTAATGATAAAAATAAATTATATGTTAAATATCATGATGAAGAATGGGGAGTATTAAATTTAAAAGATAATTATTTATTTGAAATGTTAATATTAGAATCTTTCCAAGCAGGTTTATCATGGGAATGTATTTTAAATAAAAGAGAGAGTTTTAGAAAAGCTTATGATAATTTTGATTTGAATAAAGTTATTTTATATGATGAAAATAAAATTAATGAATTATTAAATAATAAAAATATTATAAGAAATAAATTAAAAATCAATGCAAGTATTAATAATGCTAAAATATTTAAAAATATAGTAGATGAGTATGGTAGTTTTTATAGTTTTTTAAAGAAATATACTCATGGAAAAATAATATATGAAAATGATAAAGTAACTAATGAATTATCTGATAAAATATCTAAAGAATTACAAAGAAGAGGAATGAAATTTGTTGGTAGTACAATAATATATTCATACTTGCAAGCAATTGGAATTATCTATTCTCATGATGATAATTGTTATTTATATAAAAAAGATGTAAATTGTTAAAAAATAGGTATTCAAAATTTTATTTTTATGTGATAAACTTATCGTAAGAAAGAAGGAATGATATGAAGAAATTTGTAAGTAAATTTTGTGGACTACTTTTAGTAGTAGCAATCACATTCAGCATGATGATTCCAGCAAACGTTAAAGCAGCATTATATGATGACATTGAATTTGATGTATTATTTGAAAATACTAGCATGAACATGTGGATTAATGACATGACAGTATTTGATGATCAAAATGGCCCTCAAAATTCATTTGATGGTACTGTTAATAATGCAGGAGTAGCATCATCAGGAACGAATGTGTTAAAATTTATTGCATCATTTGGAGAACCAGAGGTAACTACATTTAATATTAATGGGGTTAATTATACAGAAAATTCTCCAGAAGTTACTGTAACAGAAGATACATCAATTCCAAACTTTACAGCACATATTTATGAAATAGAAGTACCAGCAGCAAGCAAGTATACTGTACGTGGCGCTGGAATAAGTTCACAACAAACAATTCCAAGAACAATTATTTGGACTAATCCTGATTGGAAAGCACCAACTCCTGAAGACGAAGAGTGGGCTAAAGATTTTAAAATAGAACACGGTTATGCAAAAGTAATCGAAGTATATGATAGAGAAAATAATAAAATTGATCCTAGTCATTATATTAATTTTCAAGAACAACCTGATGGATCAAAAAGTGATAAATATGGATTAAATAAAGGTTTTGGACAAATATTTGTTCTTCCAGGAACAAGAGCTGTATTTGAATTTATTCCAGAATATGGATATCAGTTAACAAGTATTTCAATTAATGGACAACCAATAAAAGCTACAGGAACAATGAATAGATTTGAATTTACTATGCCAGATTCAAGTGGAAATATACATTTCTCTGCAACATTTAAAAAGACATCAGATATAGTAAAAGCAAATTCTAAAAAAATTGAAAGCGGTAATATTACTCTTTCGAATAAAGAACTTTCTGGTGGTTCTGCACAATTAACAGTAAATGACATTGAATTAGATTCATCAAAGATAAAAGATTTTGAAAAGGCTGCAAAAGATTATAAAATTACTAACTACTTAGATATTGATTTGTATAATGTTTATTATAAAGGTAAAGATGATGATAAAGACGTATGGTCAAATAAAATATCTGAATTAAAAGAATCAGCACTTATAACTATTAAGCTAGCAGATGGTTTAACAGCAGATGATATAGTACTTGTACATAATATTCATGATGGAGAAGAATTTGAAATTATAGAAATTGAATCATATGATCCTGTGACAAATACTATTTCATTTAGAACTAAAAGTTTTTCTAATTATGCAATAGCTACAAAAACAAAAATAAGTAATCCCAAAACAGGTGATAATGTTATTGCTTACTTTGCACTTGCTGGCATAAGTGTCTTAGGATTTATAGCTTTAATAATTTCTTTAAAGAAAAGAAAGAGTATTAGATAAAAGAATTGGATAAAAATCCAATTTTTTTATTGCAATAAAGAAAATATTGTGTATAATATAAAATGAAAATGATTTTCAAATTAATGAAAGGGTGAATTTATGACATATAATACAAAGCAAAAAGAAATAATATTAAATGCAATTAAAAGTAAAAAAAATACGTTTACTATTAAAGATATTTATAATGAGTTAGATAGTAAAACTGGTTTAACGACAATATATAGATTAGTGGACAAGCTTGTGTCTGATGGAGTATTAAGAAAGAATATTGGTAGTAATAATGAAACATATTATCAATATTTAGAAAAATGTAATAAAGATAATCATTTTTATTTAAAGTGTGTATCATGTGGTAATTTAATACATGTTGATTGTGAATGTATTAAAGAATTAACAGAACATATTTCTAATAAACATAAATTTAAACCTAGTCAAGAAAATATAATGATTGATGGTCTATGTAAAAAATGTAGTGAGGTGAGTAAGTAATATGAAAGAATTTATAATTGATGGAATTGTTGACACATTAAAATTATTACCATATTTATTAGTAACATTTATAATACTTGAATTTATAGAACATAAATTCAGTAATAAGAGTAAAAAAATACTAACTGAAAATAAAAAATATGGTCCAATACTAGGTGGACTATTAGGCGGCCTACCTCAATGTGGTTTTGGAGTAGTAGCATCAAATTTGTTTTCAAGTAAAGTAATTACTATGGGTACAGTAATAGCTGTATTTTTATCAACAAGTGATGAGATGTTACCTATAATGTTAAGTGAGAGAACTAATATTGGAGTAATTTTGGAAATAATAGGTTTTAAAATTATTATTGGAATTATTATTGGTTTTATAGTAGATTTAATAATAAGAGATAAAGGCAAAATAGAAGTTGAAGAAGTTTGTCACAAAGAACATTGTCATTGCGATCATGAAAATTTATTCATATCTAGTATTAAACATACTTTGAAAATAGCATTATTTATATTAATAGCAAATTTATTAATTAACACAATTATTTTTAAAATAGGAGAAGAAAACTTATCTAATCTATTATTAAACAAAAATATATTGACTTATTTTATTGCTAGTTTAATTGGACTTATTCCTAATTGTGCAAGTAGTGTTATTATAACTGAACTTTATTTATCTGAACTTATAACTATTGGAACATTACTATCAGGTTTATTAACTGGATGTGGTCTTGGTTTACTAGTGTTATTTAGAACAAATAAAAATATTAAAGAAAATATTACTATTTTATCTGTTATATACGTAGTTGGAGTAATTGTTGGAATAATTGTTGATATTTTTATTTAATAAAATGTTTCTTTTTAAGTTGCTTAAATAGTATATAAATGATATCATATAAGTAGGAGGAGAAGTATGAGAAAGAGTAAAATTTTAGTAGTAGCATTAGTAGTATTATTAACTACTGGATGTGGAAAGGAAACTAAACTTGTTTGTAAACAAACTGCAAGTGGAGTAGACGTAACATTTAATATTGGATTTAAAGGAAATGAAGTTAAAACTATGGACTTTAAATATGATATGGATTTATCTGATTATACTGATAAACAAATTGAAACAGTTGAAAAACAAGATTTCTGTGAACTAGTAAAGAGTTCTATGGATGAATTTAGTGATGCATTTAAAAATTGTGAAAAGAAAGTTGAAGATAAACATTTATTTGTTACTTCTGATTTAGAGGTTGATAAAATTGCTAAAGATGAAAAAGATAAAATGGGAAGTCCAGAAGATACTAAGAAAGAACTTGAAAAACAAGGTTATAAATGTACTGAAGAATAATAGAAAGGTAGTAATACCTTTTTATTTTTTTATACAAAATGGCACTCTTTGTTGACAAGTGCTAATAAGAAGAGTATATTAATAAATGGAAAAGAGTGATTAAATGAAAAAGAAAGAATTTAAAACTGAAAGTAAAAAACTAATGGATTTAATGATTAATTCCATTTATACAAACAAGGAGGTATTCTTAAGAGAAATAGTATCTAATGCATCAGATGCTTTGGATAAACTTCATTATGAATCATTAACTGATAAAAAAATGAAAGTATCTAAAGATAAATTAGAAATAAATATATCTATAGATAAAGATAGTAGAAAACTAATTATTTCTGATAATGGTATTGGTATGACCAAAGAAGAACTTGAAAAAAATTTAGGTACTATTGCAAAAAGTGGATCTGAAGATTTTAAAGAAAATAATGAACATAAAAAAGATATTGATATAATTGGACAATTTGGTGTTGGTTTTTATTCAGCATTTATGGTTGCATCAAAAGTAGAAGTAATATCAAAAGCTTATGGTAGTGATGATGCATATATATGGGAATCAGAAGGAATAGATGGCTATACTATTAATGAAGGATCTCGTGATAATTATGGTACAGATGTTATTTTAACAATAAGAGAAGATAGTGATTTAGAGAATTATAGTATATACTTAGAAGATTATGAAATACAAACATTAATAAAAAAATATAGTAATTATATAACTTATCCAATTAAGATGGAAGTAACTCATCAACATTTAAAAGATAAAGAAAATGAAAATGATAAAGATGAATATGAAACAGTAACAGAAGTAGAAGTAATAAATGATTTAGTGCCTCTATGGAAGAGAAAAGAAAAAGATATAAAAGCTGAAGAATATGATACATTCTATTCTGATAAATTCTTTGATTATGAAAAGCCAATTAAACATATTCATACTAAAGCAGAAGGAACAATTGAATATAATGCACTTGTTTATATTCCGTCTCATGCTCCATTTGATTTTTATACTAAAGAATATGAAAAAGGGTTACAATTATATTCAAATGGTGTTCTTATAATGGAAAAATGTCAAGATTTAGTACCTGATTATTTTAGTTTCTTAAAAGGGGTAGTTGATTCATCTGATTTACCTCTTAATATTTCAAGAGAAACAATTCAACAAAATAGAGTGTTAAAAACAATAGCTAAATCATTAGAAACAAAAATTTTAAAAGAATTAGAAAATATGAGAGATAATGAACGTGAAGATTATAATAAATTCTATGAAGCTTTTGGAATGCAACTTAAATATGGTGTATATGCTGATTATGGTATGAATAAAGATAAACTTCAAGACTTAATTATGTTTGTTTCATCTAATGATAAAAAACTAACAACATTAAAAGAATATGTTGAAAGAATGAATGTAGATCAAAAAGAAATTTATTATGCTTGTGGAGAATCTGTTGATAAGATTGATTTGATTCCACAAGTTGATGCAGTAAAATCTAAAGGATTTGAAGTTTTATATTGTAAAGATTATGTTGATGAATTTGCAATCAAAATGTTAGGAAAATATGCAGATAAAGATTTTAAAAATGTTTGTGATGATAGATTAGAATTAGACTCAAAAGAAGAAACAGAAAAATTAAATAAGAAAAATGAAGAATCTAAAGACATGTTTAATATTATGAAAGAAGCAATTCCTGAAGTTAAAGATATTAAATTTACTAATAAATTAAATAATCATCCAGTTTGTTTATCTTCTGCTGGAGAAATAACTGTTGAAATGGAAAAAGCAATGAATGCTATTCCAGGTGTTGATAACGTAAAAGCAGAAAAAATACTTGAAATAAATGAAAATCATGATATAGCAAGCAAACTTGCAAAATTATATAATGAAGATAAAGATGCATTAAAAGATTATGCTAAGATTCTTTATGCACAGGCAAGATTAATTGAAGGATTATCTATTGAAAATCCAACTGAAATTAGTAATTTAATTACTAGTATTATTTCAAAGTAAAATAAATGTAGAATAATACCAAAAATTAGCACTCACTATTGACAAGTGCTAATTTTAGTGGTATAACATAATTGTAGTAAAACCTACAGGTATTAAAATTATATTTATGTGCTACCTGTAATGATAACACATTATGAAAGGAAGATGATTTATATGATGTTAATGCCAAAAAGAAATGATTTTGATTTGTTTGATAATTTCTTTGGTGATGATATGTTCTTTAACAGTAAAAAAAATAATTTAATGAAAACTGATATTAAAGAGACAAAGAATAGCTACATTATTGATATGGATTTACCAGGATATGATAAAGACAATATTAATCTATCACTAGAAGATGGATATCTTAAAATTAATGCTAAAGTAGAAAAAGAGGATAATGGAGATAGTGATGAAAAATATGTAAGAAGAGAAAGATTTGTTGGCGAATGTTCTCGTAGTTTCTATGTTGGTGATGATATTGTTGAAGAAGATATTGATGCTGAGTTTAAAAATGGAATATTAAAAGTAACTATTCCTAAAAAAGAACAAATCGAAAATAAAAAAGAAGTAAAACAAATTGAAATTAAATAAATTGAAGAAAAGTACTTATTTGAGTACTTTTTTTAATTAAAAAGGTGTTATAATATAGAAAAAAGAGGGAGGCTTTTAAATGTCGAATATAATAAAAACTAATAAAAGAGGTAATTTGATTGTTATATCTGGCCCATCTGGAGCAGGAAAAGATAGTATTGTTGAAAGATTACTTAAAATTAATAGAGATACATGCCTATCAATTTCTGCAACTACTAGAAGTCCAAGAGGGCAAGAAAAAGATGGAGTAGATTATTATTTCTTAAGCAGAGAAGAATTTGAAAAGAGAATAAAAGAAAATGAATTTTTAGAATATGCTGAGTACAATGGGAACTATTATGGAACTCCAAAATCTGGTATTACAGATAAACTTAATTCTGGTAAAGATGTTTTACTTGTAATTGAAATCCAAGGAGCGTTAAAAGTAAAAGAATTAATTAAAGAAGCAATATTCATTTTTATATTACCACCATCAATGGCAGAACTTAGAAGAAGATTAGTTGATAGAAAAACAGAAGATAAAGAAAAAATAATAAATAGATTTAAAACTGCATATAGAGAAATAAATGAAGTTACAAAATACAATTATGTAGTTATTAATGATGATTTAGAAGATGCAGTAGCTAAGACTAATTCTATACTACTATCAGAAAAGTGTCGTGTTGATAGAATTGAAGAAGTATATCTTGCTAACGAAGAAGAAGAATTACATGAACTTTTAATTGATAAAGAATTTGATAATAGTGATTTAAAAATATAGGATTTGTGTATGAAAAAAATATTGTTTGTATGTCATGGAAACATTTGTAGATCACCAATGGCAGAATATATTTTAAAGTATTTGACAAATAATGAATGGCTAATATCTTCAAAGGCAACATCTAATGAAGAAATAGGTAATGATATACATTATGGTACAAAAGAAGTTCTTGATAAACATAATATTCCTTATAGTAAACATTATGCATCGAGAGTAACAATGGATGATTTAGATTATTATGATTTAATAGTGGGCTTTGATGAATATAATATGAGAAATTTAAAAAGAATGTTTAACAATAGTAAAAAAATAGTTAAGTTATTAGATAAAGATGTAGATGATCCTTGGTATACAGGTGACTTTGATAAAACATATGATGATATATATAACGGGTGTATAGAATTAATCAAAAAAATAAAAGAGGAAAACGTATGAAAGTATTAACTATAAAAGAACCATTTGCAACATTAATAAAAAATGGAGTAAAAAAGATAGAAACTAGAAGTTGGAAAACTAAGTATCGTGGTGAGTTATATATACAAGCAAGTATTGCTTCAATTGATAAAAAAATATATGAAAGAAAAGAACTAGTTAAATTAATTGGAAATTTAGAAATGGGAAATGGATATATATTATGTAAATGCAATTTAGTAGATTGTATAGAAATGACAGAAGATTTTATTAATGAAATAAAAAGTAATAATCATCAGGAATATATTTGTGGACGATATGAAGTTGGAAGATATGCCTGGATTTTAGATAATATTGAAGTATTAGATAAACCAATTAAAGTTAAAGGACAACTTGGAATATGGAACTATGAAAAATAGTTCTTTTTTAATTCAACTTAAGGTTTAGTTCGTTCAACTAATATTTTATTGCAATTAATTTCGATTTAATATATCATTTATAATGAGAGGAAGAAGTATTATGAATAAAAAATTAATAGTAATATCGGCAGTATGGTGTCCGTCATGTTTGTTGTTGAAAAAAGATTTAAAAAAATTAAAAGATAATTATAATGATATTGAGATTGAAACATTAGATTATGATTTTGATGAAGATGAAGTGAAAAAGTTAGAAATTGGTGATAAATTACCGGTTGTTATTTGTTATAAAGAAGATAAAGAAATTAGTAGACTAATTGGAGAAAAAAACTATGATGAAATAGTTAAATTTATAAAGGATTGTGACTTAATATGAAAAGAAAAATATTAATATTTTTAATAAGTATTGTTTTATTATTGCCAATTAATTCATATGCTATATCTAAAGATTATGTTGATAAAGTATCACCAATAACTGGGACTAAAATAGATAATGAAAAAATAAATTTATATTTATTTCATGGACAAGAATGTCCTCATTGTGAACAAGAAAGAAAGTGGTTAGAGAGCATAAAAGAAGAATATAAAGATTATTTAAATATAAATATGTTTGAAGTATGGCATGATAAAAATAACGCTAAAATGATGGATGCAGTTGCAACATCTTTAGGAAAGAAATCTGATGGAGTACCATTTACTGTAATAGGTGATACAGTATTTATAGGTTTTTCTGATACCATTTCATCAAGAATAGAAACTAAAATTAAAGAATATAGTGAAATAGATTCTAATAAAGACCAAGTTACAATACCAATACTTGGAAATGTTAATATGAAAAATGTATCAATATGGTTAGTTGCTATAATACTTGGATTTATAGATGGATTTAATCCATGTGCTATGTGGATACTACTATTTTTAATAAATATGCTATTTGGTATGAAAGATAAAAAGAAATCATGGTTCTTAGGAATTACATTCTTATTTATTTCTGCTTTAGTGTATTTCTTATCACTTTTAGGTATTAATTTTGTACTTAGTGTAGCAACAATAAGTTATTTAAAAATAGCTATAGCAATATTTATATTAGTTGCAGGTATTTTAAACTTTAGAAAATACTTAAAAACTAGAAAAGAAGAAGCAGGCTGTACAGTTGTTGATGATAAAAAAAGAAAAAAAATAATTACTAAAATGAAAAATATTATGAGTAGTAAAAGTTTTATTTTATCTTTGATTGGAATAATAACTCTTGCTGCAAGTGTTAATTTAATAGAACTTGCATGTTCTTTAGGTTTTCCTGTTATATTTAATGAAATATTAACTATTAATAATGTTAATGGACTAGTTAAGATTATATATTTACTTATTTATATATTTTTCTATATGGTAGATGATATGGTAGTTTTTATAATATCAATGATTACTATTGAGGCAACTGGTGTTACAAATAAATATAATAAACTTTGTACTTTAATTAGTTCAATTATTATGATTATAATGGGATTACTTTTAATTGTTAAACCAGAGTGGTTAATGTTAAACTTTTAAGGAGGAATTAATATGATATATCTAGATTATGCAGCTAATACACCAGTTGATAATGATGTATTAAATGAGTATGTAGAAGCTACAAAAAAATATATAGCAAATCCTAATAGTTCACATTATTTAGGAGTAGAAGCAAAAGAAAAAATAGATGATGCATCAGAGTTTATAGCAGATATTTTTAAAACAAATAAAGAAGGAATTATATATACTAGTGGTTCATCAGAATCTAATAATTTAGTAATTAAAGGCATAGCTGAAAGTTATAAAAAATATGGTAATAAAATTATAATATCTGCTTTAGAACATTCAAGTATAGTTGCCCCATGTAACTTTTTGGCTAGTCATGGTTATGATGTTAGTGTTATTCCACTTACAAAAGATGGAATAATAGACTTAGAAGAATTAAAGAGCGAATTAGATGATAATACAATTCTTGTAAGTATTGCTTCTGTTGATTCAGAACTTGGAACTATTCAACCAATAAATGAAATTGTAAATATTGTAAAAAAATATGAAAATTGTGTATTTCATACTGATGCTACACAAGCAATTGGTAAAACTAATATAGATTATAGTAATGTAGATTTTATTACATTTGCACCACATAAATTTTATGGATTAAATGGCATGGGAGTACTTGTTAATAGAAATAATATTAAATTAACTCCACTTATACATGGTGGAAAAAGTACTACTATATATAGAAGCGGTACACCAGTAGTGGCAAATGTTCTTGCAACAAAAAAAGCTTTAGAAATAGCAATTAATAAATTGGATGAAAGATATTCACATATTAAAAAATTAAACAAAAGAATTAGAGAAGGACTTTCTAAATTAGATTATGTTCATATTAATAGTCCATTAAATACTATACCAAATACATTAAATATTAGCTTAATAAATAAAGATACTAAAAGAATATTAAATGAGTTAAATAATAAAGGAATATATTTATCAACGACAACAGCATGTGCTCTAGGTAGTGCACCATCTAAATCAGTACTTGCTATTACGGGCGATGAAAATTTGGCATCAAATACTATTAGAATAAGTATTTCGCATTTAACTAAAGAAGAAGATATAGAAAAATTTTTAAAGATATTAATTGAAATAGCAGAATAAGTTTATATAAACTTGGCCCCTCTGCTGTTTTTTTGTAAAACGTATTTAGTTAAAAGAGGGGGAGTTACTATGGAGAAAATACCAACTCATGAAATGGTTAGAGAGTATTTACAAGATCCAATTAAAATGGATAAAACTATGGGAAAAATAGCTAAACTAAGAAATATAAATTTTGTAAAAATGAGTGAAATTATAAATGCTGGAAAAGAAAGAAAAATTTACACATAAGTAGTGCAGCAGCTGCAGACAGATATTTAAATGAAGGATTTATAGATTATATAGCTAAGCCATTTAAAAAAGAACAAATAAAAGAAAAATTAGACAAAATATTCAATGTCTAATTTTTTTATGTTATACTAAAAATACAAGGAGTTAGATGTATGCAAAGAATATATATTAAAGATGAAGATAGTACTATAGAATTATATATAGATAAAGATAAATATGATGGAATAGTCTTTAAAAATGATAATACATATAAAAGAATAGATGATAGTGTTTTTAATTATTTAAGATGTTTTCTGTTATCATATGATTATAAATGTTTAGGTAATAAAGATGAGTATGACATTTTTATTGATAATATAACTGGGTTAAAGCATTATTTTAAAAATAAAAAAGAAGATTTTGAAATGCTATTTATAAATAATGGAATATCAAATATTTTAGAAAAAAGAAATACTAATAATAAATTAAGCAAAAAATTTGAATTTAATATAGACGGATTTAAAAATTTTGCAGTTATTGCAAGTTGCACAGCAATAATTGGATTTTGTGTTTATCTTTCAGAATCAGGATTAGATATTCCATTTACTAGAACTTACATGCAAAAACAAGAATTTGCTAAAGAATTAACAGTAAATGATATAAGAAATCTTATTTATTCCTCACCTAATCTAACTAATGAAGAAAAATCATATTTATATAATGAAAAATTATGTTCAGATATACTTCCATATATAAAAGGAAATATAAAAAATGCATATGTATTGAAAGAAAGACTAGAAAATCTAGATATCACTGATTTTGCTTCAGATTATAATGCATCTAAAGGTACACTTGGATATGTAGATTATACAGATCCAAATATAATACATGTAAAAAATTATCATGAAAATTTTTCTGAAGAAAAAGACACAATTGCTCATGAGATTATTCATTTATTTCAAGCTAATTATGAAAGGAATTTAATAAAAGAAGCATGTGCTGAATTAATATCATATGAATATTATAATACTAGTAAAATATCATCATATTGTGAAGAAGTTAAACTAGTAAAAATATTAATGGAAATAATTGGACCAGATCCAGTATGGGAATACAATTTTACAGGTGATCATTATAGAATAGATCAGGAAGTAAAAAATTATCTTAGCGAAGAAGAGTTTAAAGAGTTTACAAAATTGATTACTACCTATGATGAAGATAAAAGAGATGAAAATAATATTAAGTTAGAAAATTTATTAATAACATTGTATAAAAATAAATATAAAAGTGATTATAAAGAAGATGAAGCAATAAGTTTGGTAATGCTAAATAAGGATATATGTAGATACTATTTTAATAGTGATTATATTAATGAAGAAAATTCGTATATTGAAAAAAAAGAAGAAGAAATATTATCTTTAGAAGAGGCACTAAAAGAAAATGTTGTTAGATATGTAATAATATCTGGAAGTGAAATAACAAAAGAAGAAGCAAAAGAAATATTATCAACAGATAATAGTACTGGAAAATTTAGCAATTATGATACTTATGTTATTGGTGGAACAGAGATGGGGACAAATGATTTTGTTCCTGTAGCATTAGAGGATTTAGAAAGCATGGAATATGGTACAATATTTATAACATGTGAAAAATCTTTTGGATATAATGAATATATTAATAAAGAATATGAAAACTATGATTATTTAGCAACTAGAATAGACTTATTAAAGGCAGCTACTATACTAAAAAAATCAGAAAGAATAAAAATTGTTAGGCATAATAAGTATTATATTCCGCCAATAGATAAAAAGGAAATAAATAAAACTATTTTATCAAATTAACCAATTTATTATAAAATATATCTAAATAAAAAAGTCGAACTATAAAGTTCGACGAATTTTCTAATGGAGCGATTGGTTAAGTTATTTACAACTTTTCCATCACAATTGAGAATTAATACATACTAGCATCAATTTCTATATAAAACTTACCATAAATTATTAATGTTTCCAATATAAATGATAAAATTTGTAAAAATAATGTTATAATTATATATAGGATAGTAGTTTGACCTTTTGTTAGTAATAGGTCAAACAATTTAGGGATGGTGTATTAAATGATTGAAAAAATGACTTTAGATCAATTTAGAAAAATAAAAAAACAATTAGCATCTATTATTAAACAAGTTGCTGATCTTTATAAACAACATAAAAATGATGAAAATTATAATCATGATGCTGATGAAAAAAGGCTTACAGAAGAATATTTAGCAATTCAAAATAGATTATTAAGTTACGATTTAAGTGATATTCCATATGCTGAATGGATGAATATGAAAATAATTGCTGATGAAAATCATATAGCAGATTTTTCTAAAACAAATGCAAATATTGATTTTTATATGTTAGATTATTCTCCTTATACTAATTATAAAAGTTGTAAAATAGAAAATATTAGAGGTAGAAACAGAATATTAAATTCTGAACATTTTGATTCTGATGTTATTAAAAACAATCCTAGTTTATTTCTTTCTGATTCTTTCCCTAGTTCAGTTAAACAAAAATTTTATAATATGCAATTAAATATGGAGGACTTATTTTCATTATCTATCAATCAAATCCAAGAATTGCAATCGAAACAATTTATAAATTGCTTTGATTATTCAACAAGAGATTTAATTAATAAAATAGGATTTCAAAAAGCAATGCAATTATATGTTAATTCAAAAGATGATTATAAAGTAGTACATGAAATATCATTCCTACTTAGTAGTAGTGTAGATTATATTATTTCTGATCCTTTTACACAAAACGATTTTGAAGAAGAATTGAAAAATGCAGATGTTACTCAAATAAAAAATGTATGTTATTCATATATGAGAAAAGCACTTTTTAAAAATCATAAAAGATATAATAATATAATTCTTGAAAGATTGCCAGAGCAATTTGTTAAAGAAAACAATGATATTTTACTTATAGGTGAAAATATACCAGATGATTTAAGGCAAAGATACTATACTGGAAGATTAACACTTGATGATATAATGAATAATATTTCATTATTTAGAAACATTCCTATTTCGCAAGTTACTGATGAAATTGATATTGGTGAACTTGCTGATGCTTTAGGTGAAGAAAATTTACCACGATATATTGAAGCATATCCAGAAATATTTAATTACATCATTAAGAGTCATTTAACTTATCAATTCTGTAATTTTGCATCTGCAAGTGAGAAGTTGAATTTAAATCAAACTGATGATGTAAAGCAAAAAATAACAAACTATTTAGCAATTTTTTTAACTGCACATAATAAATTAGGAACTGGTAGAACTGAACAATTAATGGCTTATGATACATCATTATTTCCATTGGATAAAATGCAACAACGAGTTATTGATACTTTGAACTTAGATAATATAAAAAGATTTGAAAAAGAGACTCAATTCTTTTCTATCAATAATAATACTGACTTACAAATGTTTCAAGCATTTGCTAGTTACTTTAGAATGCATAGTCCTTCTGAATTGGCTAAAGATGGTATAGATTTTAAAAATGGTACTTTACAATATGAAGAATTCTTAGACCAACTAGCAAAATGTCTTGATCATATGAAACAACATAATGTATTTGCTGATTTTCCAGATTATGATTTTGTTGAGGGGGAATTTAGGGATAAACATCCAGAAATATTTGTTGATATTAATGCCCCAGAAGAATTAAAAGATGCCTTTTATAGAAATAAAATTACACCAGAATTTTTGTTTCAACATAAGGAGTATATTCCATATTTAACTGATAAAAACCTATTAAATACTCTTAGAGCTAATATAAAATTGAGTGTTCCAAGTTTGGTTGATGAACAAGGAAGAATTATGCCAATGGATATAAATTTTGTGAGTGAATATATTTCAAGGTATGGCAATGAAAAATTATTACAATTAGTTTCAAAATATGGTGTTGCTCTTTCTGATATTATAATATCAAGTTTATATAATGAAATAGAAAATGAGCAAACAATTGAAAAATCTTTAAGAAATTCGATATATAATAAAATTATAAAAGGAAAAATGAATTACTCATATTTAGCAAGTGTTTCTGACTTTGTTTCGGATTATCCAAAATTATTTGTTAATTTTGAAAATTTAACTAACATATCACGAGAAGAAAAACAAAGATTAACAAAAGCATTTTATAGTAGAACATTGAGTTTCGATGATGTAAAGAAATATCCAGAATTAGCAGATTATCTTAAAGATAAAAATTTATTAGTTGCATTTGGTAAAAAGGATGGAAATCATTATCAAGGAAGAATATTCTTGGATACTGGATATGGTCGAACTTCTGAAAAAAAATATAGTGATTTAGAATTATTGGAAATATTTGGTAATGAAAAATTTTTACAATTATGTGCTAAATATGGAAGATACATGGATGGTATTGCTCAACATCTTAATAAAGATATTACTATAAGAAATGGTAAATATTTAGATCTTAGTATGCAACATCAAGATGGACTATCTTTTGAAGAGGTTTCAAAATTAATTGAAGACGTTATTGTTAGGGAAAGTAAATTAGGTAATCTTGCTTATCGTCCAGATGATGCACCAAGTTTTCTAAAAGAAAGAGAACCAAAATTATTCCTAAGTGAAGATGCCCCAGAAGAATTAAAACAATATTTCTATAATTATAGTAATAACTATCCTATGTCATTTGAAGTATTACAAAAACATAAAGATTGGCTACCATTCTTAAAAGATAAAGCATTAACTACTTCTTTACTTAGAAATAATTATCTGAAGAAAGAATTAATACAATATTTAGAAGTATTTGGAGAAGAAAAAGGAATTAAATTAGGTATTAATAGAGCTGAGACTGTTAAAGAAATGATGAGATCTCATCAAATTGAATTGATGAAAAGTTGGTATGATAAAACTGGTGGGAAATTTATTCCAGATTTTGTTGTAATGCAAAACTTTAGACTTGAGGAGGCAGATAAATTTCTATCATCTGGATCTAATTGGAGCAACTTGATGAAAATTAAAAACTTTGCCCAGACTCCAGAATCAAGAGATGCTATGTTAAAACTAGCATATTCCTTTGGTGCATTTGATCAAGATCAAAGAGGATTTAAAAAATTACAAGATTTATTAACTGGTTTACCTAAGAAAATTGATTCAGAACAAGCATATATATTTGAACAGATAGATCAACAAATCAATCTTCATAGTCAAAGAGGAGTATTTTTTGGTGTCAAATCAAGAAGTTATACAGATTCTGAGGGTAATGTTCATACAACAAGAGAATCTTTCCCTAGTTCAAAAGTTGAAGAATCTTATCAAAAAATGATGGAGCACATTAAAAATAATCCATTTATTGATTTGTTAGATACTCAATCTTTATTAAATTTGATGGAATCATTGAAACAAGAAAATGTTGGAATTGATTTTTCAAGAAATATATTTACTCAAATATATAGAAAAAATGAGGATGGCTCTTATACTTTAACTATTAATGCCCAAAGTTGTCCTAAATCAGCACAGGCTATTAGAAATGTATTGGAAAAATTCAGAGAAGTTCCAATTCTTACTCCAGATAAAGCACATCAATTATTTGGTGGATTTGAGTTAAAATATGATGCTGATTTTAGGGAATTCTTACTTGCAAATATGGATAAAATTATGGCAAGTCCAGAGTATGTTAGTTTGGTAGCAAGTGTACAAAGACAATTTTCTGATATTAAAGCAATAAATAGTAATAGAGCTTTAACTTGGGAACTAGCAGTAAGTTATGTACAAACAAATAAGTTTACTTCAGTTAATGTTGGTAATGAACGAGTTGCTGAAATATCAGCTATTGCAGGATATAGTCAAGCAGATTTTAATACATTACAACAAATATATAATTATGGTAAGCAAAGAACATTTAGTAGTATTCCTAGAATTGAACAAAGTGCTGAAAAAACAAGTGGTAAATATACTTATGAAACATTAAGATTAGATGATCCATTGGCAATGGCAATAGGAACTTTAACAGATTGTTGTCAAGAGTTAAATAACTGTGCTGAAGTATGTATGGAACATAGTATGGTTGATAAAAATGGTCGTGTATTTGTAATTAAAGATGAACAAGGAAATATAGTCGCTCAAAGTTGGGTATGGAGAAATAAAGATGTATTGTGCTTTGATAATATTGAAATACCAGACAAAGCATTTGCAAGAGCTGTTAAAGAACATCCAGAATTAGGAAGAAAAGGATTCACTGACGAAGTATTTGAAATCTATAAACAAGCGGCACATGATTTAATCGAATCAGATGAAAAAGTATATAGAGAACTTCTTGAAAGTGGAAAAATTACTCAAGAACAATACGATGGTTTAAGATTAGGAAAAATAACTGTTGGTTTAGGTTATAATGATATTGCTGAATCATTAAAGCAAAATTCTGCAGTTGATAAGGGGACTATTTCAAGGCCATTACCTTTTGAAGAACCAGTAAAATTATCTAGAGGACTTTATACAAGTGATTCTACAACACAATATATTTTAGAAGAACGAGATGATAGAAAAGAATTTGATGGTGATACACTTCCAGTACATAGTGATGCTTTTGTTGAATATAGTGATTCTAATTTTACAGAAAAATCTTTACTATCTTTAGAAAAACTAGAAATAGTTACTAAAGAAGATCCAAGAAATTTAGATACTTCTGTTAGTGATTATGCAGATTCAGAACATCTCGTTACTGAAATAGCAATAAATTATGGTTTAAATCCAGAAACTGCTAGAATAATAATGAATCCAAATTTTGCTATTATATATGATGTTAATGGTGATAAATTAAGAGTTGGTGATTTATTATTCAATACTAAAGTTGATAATGAACAACAACAAATGGATATTGAAAATCAAGTTGTAATGCAAATGAGATTGGCTTTAGAGCAAATTGCTAGTGATAAAGAAATTGATGTTTCATCTTTAGATGAAAAACAAAAAGAAATGTATGCAAAAATTACTGGATTAACTGATGAAATGGATAAAGAAAGAGGTGTTGGTCATGCAAGATAATAATATTAATAAAATAATATCAAATGCTTTACAAGTTAATAAAGATATATTAAGTAAAAATACAAAACCAATAATTACTCAAATAAAAAAGGCCTTAGAAAGTAATAAAGAAACCATTGTACAAGCAAATAATATTGATAAAAAGAACAATAATGGTTTTATAATAGATTTTAATATTATTAATAATATATTTTCTAATTTAGAAAAAGAAAATGTATTTTATGGTGATGTTACTCTTTCACAAAAAGATGAAGAAAAAAGGATAGTATATGGAACTCAAGTAATGGATTGTGGTAATGTTGTTGTTATTACTGATGGTAATCCATATACTATCATTGAAATGGTTATTAGAAATATAATGGCTGGTAATACAACAATATTTTCAAATAATGGGTTTATGTTTGGAACTAATCAGTTATTAATTCAAATAATACAAAGTGTTTTAGAACAATTTAATATATCTAAGTATTTAGTACAAATATATGTATCAGAGAACTTTGATGAAGTATTATCAAATTTTGCTAATATTGATTTAGTTGTTTGTATAGGTAACCATAGTTTACAAAACATGATTTTAAATAAATCTAAAAATAAAACTATTGTTAGTGGTTATGAAAATTTTGATATATACATAGAAGATACTTCTCATATAGACTTTTTAAATAAAATATTAAATACTGGTTTAAATATTCAATTATATATAAATAGTGATACTAAAATAGACCATTCTAGTGCTATAATAGTAAATGATGTTGATGAAGCCATTGCTCAAATTAATTATAATGGTAGCAAATATAGTTCAGCTATATTCACTACATCAACAGAAAATGCTTCTAAGTTTGTTAAAGAAGTTAAATCAAAAATAGTAACTATTAATACTAGTCCTACTATTGAAAGAATAATTGATATAAAACAAAAAGATTTAACAAATGAAAAAACTATAATATATCCATTTAATTTTAAATTAGATGGTAATAGTAAAAATGTTGAATTATAAAAGAACGATGACTTATAATGATAAGCCATCGTCTTTTTCTTTCTTAGTATGATAAAATTCTTCAGCAGCTTCATCCATTTCTCTATTAATAGAACTAAGTGCTTTATTTATCTCTAATTTATTAATTGTTCTAGGTGGATTAAATATAACTCTATGTTCTTTATCAGTTATTAAGCTTTTATTATTTCTATCGTTATGATATTTAAATTTTTTTGTAAGATATTTTTAAATAAAATTAAAACGTCGATTAGTTCGACGTTTATTTCAAATGGAGCGATTGGTTAAGTTATTTACAACTTAATTATCACAATTAGGAATTAATACAATCTGTATCAATTTCTAATAAACATTGTACCATAATTTTCACAATTTGTATCATAAAATTTTTATTTTGTTGAAAATTTATAGTAAAAAAGCAAAAACAGAGAAAATATATGGTATAATTATTAAGAGGAGGAGTAAATATGAAAATATTTTGCCATAATGGAGTTTTGCCAAATGTAGGCATTTTAAATCAATATGGAATAAATATTCAAGATACTTTTAAATCTGGTAAAGAATGGGAACGAGATGCTTTAATTATAGAAATACCAGATAATTTAAAGATAGTTCGTGGAAGAGATTTGCCACAAGTTGTTTCTGTATTAAAAAATGTAATAATTGATGAAAATGGAAATATAATCTGTTCTTTAGATTTATCTGATGTTAATTATCAATATGAAAGTGAAAATGTACCAGAAGATAAAATGTATGATTATCATTGTTTTGGAACACCAAAGTTTTATAGTAAAAAATTTCCAAGTCTATCACAATTAGATAGTATGAGTCGTGAAGATATGGATGAATTTATGGAAATTCTTGATGAAATGATGAAAGCACCAGTTCAATCAGAAGAAAGGTCAATTAACAATTATATTGAAAAGACACCAATTAGTAGTATAATAACACCAAAAGAAATTAATGAGGTTGAAGTTCCAAGAGATTTACCTATTAACAATTCAATTTTAGTTGATGATAATAAAACATTAAATTTAGTTAGACAAACAATTGATAAAAGAGGTTTTACGAGATTTTTTGCTGATGTACCAGAATCTTTTGATGAAATTGATAGAACAACATTTACTCAAATGAGAGAAATAGATCAAGCACATCAACATAGTTTTATTTCAAGAGATACTGCTATTTCTATGATTGCTGATTTATTTGAAAGACGAGGATTTTGCAATAGATTTGAAAAATATATTGATAGTGTTTTAATGGCTAGATTAAAAGAGTTGTTTGAATTACTAGAAATAAAATATCAAGATTTACTACACGCTTTAAATACTGGTAAAATTGATCAAACACAATTTGAAGAAAGCATAAAAAAATTGCGTGAACTTGAAACAAATTCAATGAAAGATATAATCACGCAAAATGAGACTTTAAAAGGAAATTCTAAGTAAATTAAAGGAGGAATATTTATGATGGATGTAAATACAAAGTTAGTAGATGACAAATTTTTATTTCCAGATGTAGTAGATAATAAAAAAAGTAATGCATCAGGAATAATTGTTACTGCCTTAAATAAAAGAGGTATTGAAACTATCGATGATTTATTAAACTATGATCAAACACAATTTAATAGACTTAATGCTCATTATTTAGGAGCTTTAATTCAAATTATGAGATATAGATATTTAGGTGAAGAACTTGTAAATGATGTTTTATTAGAATCTGAATATTCTTATTCTATAAAAGATGATAAAAGATTAGCAAAAGATTTGAGAAGATTAGGATTTGGTAGAGATCTTGGAGAATTAGAAGCAATTGTTAGAAGATTTAGAGAAGAAAACTCATCAGTTGTTTCTATGGAAGAAGTTTTAAATCCAGATAATCGTTTCTTTGCAAGAATGAGGTTATTAGGTAATGCTGATTTTAGAGGTTTTTATTTAGAATATATTGAAGATAAAAAGAAAAAAGAACAAGCAGAAGAAAATTCACCAACAAAAGATGTATTAGAAGGACTAAAACTTCAATTAGAAGGACTAGTTAAGATGCGTGATGGATTAGATAAACAAATACAAGATGTTCAAAATCAAATAAATGCACTTAATGGAGGACAATCTTATGGAAGATAATAAAGTAATGATTTCTAATATAAAGGAAGAAATAAAAAAAATAAAATTTGAAATAATTGAAAAAATGGATAAACTTGATGAACTGCTTGAATCAGTAGAAAATCCAGAAGAAGTAGATTTTTAAAAAAGGATTAACTTAAATTAATTCTTTTTTTAGTTTTACACTTTTAATGTTATTAAACATTTGTAATAAAAACAATTATCATAAAAGATGATAAATTATACATAGATAAAGACAGTAAATTACAATGATAAGTCATCGTCTCTTTCTTTATCTTTTTTATCATCATAAAATTCCTCGGCATATTCATTCATTTCATAGTTAATATGTTTAGTTGCTTTTTCAATTTCTTTCTTATTAAATAAATTAAATCCTTTAAATATACTTTGTTCTTTCCTTTTAATTTCTGGATCATACTGTTGCTTGAAATATTTTAAACCTAAACCACTATGATTAAATAAATGGTCAACTATTGTTTTAATAAATTCTGGTAATTTTTGAAAGACTTTGTTTAAGTGATTAATAAGATAATCAGTTTTTTCCTTTAAATCGTTGTATCTATGCTCATACTGATAATTTAACCTTTTTAAATCTTCGTTTTCTTCTTTTAATTTTTCGTTTTCATCCCAAAGTTGATTTTTAGATTTAATAATAATTTTATTATTTATTTTTCTCTTTTTATCAATTTCATCATTTATATCGTTTTTATCTTTTTTTAATTTAGTTATTTGTTTATTAATAGATTTTTTATTATCTTCTAAATTAGATACTTCATTTTCAAGATTGGAGATTTCTTGTTTTAATCCTTTAACTCTTTCATTAAAGAGTTTTCTTTCGTATGAAGTTATATCTCTATTTTTACCTTTTTGTTTTTCCTTAAGTTTAGATTCTAAACCATAGGCAATATTAAATTCATTAATACATCTTTCTCTCATTTTATCTTGAATAACTACTAATGATTCTTTGATAAATATTGATGTTTTACCAACTTGTATCGATAAACCTGTTTTACAATTTTCTTTAACTGGAACACCAACTATGTGCATATGAGGAGAGTGTTCATCAAAGTGAATAGTCGCATTTGCTATATAAAAGTCTGGAACTATTTTTTTAAATAAATATAAAAAAACTAATCCATTTCTGAATTAGTTATCTATCAAAACTCGAAAAGTTCGAGCAGATTTCCCAATGGAGCGGGTGATGGGAATCGAACCCACGTTATCAGCTTGGAAGGCTGAAGCTCTACCATTAAACTACACCCGCATAATTTCTCCTGACATTTAATATTATGACATAGAAAAAGAAAAAAATCAATCATTTTTTTCTTTTTTTTGTCATAATTTTATTAATTTCATGCACTGTTGATAGTAAAAAGTTAGAATTTTTAGGTTTTTGAGGTGCATTTTCAAACATTTTATCAATTATTTTATCTGGAATATCTATCATCTTATCTCTAAGTTCCCAACCTTCTGCAGTAAGTTTAACATAAACGTTTCTTTCATCATGTAAACTTTTTTCTCTTGTAATATACCCATGTGCTTCAAGTTTTTTTAAAAGTGGAGTTAGTGTTCCTGAATCTAAATATAATTTTTTGCCTAATTCTTTAACCATAACATTATCTTGTTCAAATAACGCAAGCATTGTTATATAGTGGGTATATGTTAAATTGTATGGTTTTAATAAATCTTGATATTTTCTAATGATTTCTTTTGAACAAACATAAAATGCAAAACAAATTTGATTATCTAATTTCATCTTATCATATTTATCGCTCATATAAATCATCCTTTCACTAAATTGTATACAATTATATTGTATATAAAATACTTGAAATAGTCAAGTTTCATATTATTTGTTATAATATTATTGAATGATATGAGGTGTACGATGGAACATAGTTATATAAAATATATGGATAGTTTATTTTTAAAAGTAACTAAAATAAATAAAAATCAAATTAATAAAATAGAAAGTTTTATTAACTTTGGTATAAAAAATAAATTATATACTAAAACAAAAGTAATGTATCATGATTTAAAACATATTGAAAAAGTATTAATTTATTCAGCTTGGATAATAAATTTAAAAGGAATAAAACTTTCAAATAAAGATTGGAATATTTTGTTATATGCTGGTCTTTTTCATGATTCAGGAAGAACAATAGGCGCCAGTGATAGAAATCATGGTGTTGTTGGAGCAACAGTAGCAGAAAAAATATTAAATGATAAACTGACATCCCAGGAAGTAAATTTTATTAAAGAACTCATAAAAACTCATGCAGTAAGTGATAATCTTATTATTTTTAATGATAATGTAAAAAAAGAGGAAAGAAAAAAAATTCAACTTTTATCAGATGTATTAAAAGATGCAGATGCACTTGATAGAAATAGATTAAAAATATTTCCATTTTGGAAATGCAATATTAAATATTTAAGGACTGATGAAGCAAAAAAAATATATTATTTAACTGATAATTTATACAAAGAATATTATAAAGCTATTAAAAAGTATAAAAATGTAAACGTTATATGACAAATAGTATTTTTATACTTAAAAAAAATGAAAGTATATGATAGAATATTATAGGTAAAAAATTACTAAGGAGTAATAGAAATATGAAAAAAAATAAGAAATCATTAATTTTTAATTTGTTAATAATTTTATTTGAAATAATAGGTTTTATATTAACAATTAAAAACAATGGCAAAATTAGTTTTGAATATTATACAGAAGATAGTAATATATTAGCATTAGGAAGTTCATTATTATTTTGCTATTATTTGATAAGAAAAAAGGATATTCCAAGAAATGTGCAATTATTTAAATATATGACAACTATATGTATGACAGTAACTTTTTTAGTAGTTCTATTTATATTAATTCCTATGTATAAGTTTGATTTTAATTTTTTCTTATTTAAAGGATCATTACTATATCACCATCTAATTTGTCCGTTACTTACAATTATTAGTTTTTTATTTTTGGATAAATTAGATGATTTTAAAAGAAAAGATACAATTATAGCATTATCATTTACAATAATTTATGCTATTATACTTATAACATTAAATATTTTAGGAATTGTTGATGGGCCATATCCATTTTTGATGGTACGAAAGCAAAGTATTAAGATGTCATTGATATGGTGTATTATTTTTACATCATTTGATTATATAATTGCTTTATTATTATCAGGTTTTAAAATAATGAATGAGGGAGGTTTACTGCATGGATCCGTTGAAAGTAAGTGAATTTATAAAAAAAATAAGAAAAGAAAATAACTTAACTCAAAAAAAGTTAGCAGATAAATACAATGTGACGTATCAGGCTGTTAGCAAATGGGAAAACGGTAAAAATATACCGGATGTTGCTATAATAAAACAAATGAGTAAAGATTTTAACATAAGTGTAGATGATATATTAGATGGTAAAGTAACTAAAAGTAAAAAAACTAAAATTATAACAAGAATATTTTTGACATTAATATTTTTTGCTTTAGTAGGGGTTATTGTTTTTTTATCAATATATATTAATGATTCATATAACTTTAAAACTATATCAACTAGTTGTGATGAATTTGAAGTATCTGGTTCTATTGCATATGATAAGAAAAAATCTTCTATTTATATTTCTAATATAGAATACTGTGGTGGCGATGACGAAGTTAAATATAAGAATATTGAAAGTGTATTGTATGAAAGACAAAGAGGAAAATTAGTTGAAATTGATAAAGAAACTTCCAAACAAAGTGATATAACTTTAGAAGAATATTTAAAAAAATTGAAATTAAATATTGACAATTATTCTAAGGCTTGTAAAAATTACAATAATAATTCTTTAGTACTTGAAATTAATGCAAAGAAAAATAATAATAAAATAGTAACTTATAAAATACCACTTGAGTTAAAAGAAAATTGTAACTAGAATAAAGAATTCTAGTTTTTTTCTGGTATAAGTTAATTGGATATGATAAAATTATATTAGGAGGTAAGGTATGAAAAACAAAATTTTTTTATTGATATTAATTTTATCAATGGTCTTAATCACTGGGTGTGATAATAAAAAAGATAATAAAAAGGAATATAGCAAAGAAGCCTTAGCGTTTAAAAAAGATTATGAATCATTAAATGGGAAAAAAAATAAGAATGGAAAGAAACATCGTAGTGTTTCAATTTCAAAAGATAATCCATTTGAAAAAATTAATGCATCTGATGTACTAGCTAAAATGGAAAATAAAGAAACTTTTTATTTATATTTTGGTGATAAACAATGTCCATGGTGTAGATCAGTTATTGAAAAAGCTATTGAGATGGCAAATAAAAAGAAAATAAAAAAAATTTACTATGTATCTATATGGGATGATGAAGGAAATGAAATATTAAGAGATACTTATAAGCTGGGGAAAAAGAATAAACCTATAAAAGTGTTTGAAGGTTCAGAAGAATACAAAAAATTACTTGAAAAATTATCAGGAGTATTGCTTGATTATACTTTGACAGATTCAGAAGGAAAAGATGTAGTAGTTGGTGAAAAAAGAATATATGCTCCAAATTTCATATATATAAAAGATGGTAATGCTGTTAAACTAACTGAAGGTATTTCAGATAAACAAGAAGATGCTAGAGAAAAACTAACTGAAGAAATGTTAGTAGATGAAGAGTACTTATTTGATGATTTCTTTACAAATTAAAAGTAAATAAAGTATTGCGTTTATTGCAATATTTTTTTTTAAGTGATAAACTCTATTTGTATAGGAGAATTAATATGACTAAAAAAAGAAGAAAAAAGAAGAAAATGAGATTAAAAGTTAAAAATTTTATTATATTAGTCGTATTTATTTGTTTGATTTTTGTTATTGGTTCAAAAATAATGAACAATGATGAAAAGTTTTCTGACAATAATAAGATAAAAAGTGTTTTTTCAAATAAAAAAAATGAAGAAAAAAAGAAACAAGAAAAGTTGCTTAATGAATATAATAAATGTTTGACTGAAAAATATAATGAAAAAGATAATACGGATGTTTTGAATGATAAAATTTCAAAATTGGACTCATATATTTATAGTAAATATAGAGCTTCTGTTTATTATGAAGATATAAATACTGGTTTTTCTTATAAATATAAAGAAGAGCAAGAATACTATGGAGCTAGTTTAATAAAAATAGTTGAAGCGATGTATTTGCTCGACGAAGCGGAAAAAGGTAATGTTGATTTAGAAAATACTAAAATTAAATATGAAGCAAAATATAAAGCTGATTTTTCTAAAGGAATGAAGACAAGAAAAATAGGCGAGGAAGTTAGTTTAAAAGATTTGATTGAATATGCAATTACTTATAGTGATAATAGTGCACATTTTATGCTTATAAACTATATAGGTACATCTACTTTAAGAGAATATGCAAAAGGCTTAGGAGCAACTAAAATATCTGTAACTTCAGGTGATACTTTTGGAAATCAAAATACAGTTGATATGAATATTTATTTACATCATGCATATGAAATAATAAATAGTAAAACAAAGTATAGTGATTTTTTAAAGAAAATAATGTTGAATGATGATACTAATGCTTTAAATTTAACAGGTAGTGATAATATAATAATTGCTCATAAGTACGGTCAATATGATACTTATTATCATGATGTTGGAATAGCTTTTTATGATGAACCATACTATGTTTCAATAATGACAAGCCACGGAAGAGGAAAATACATAGAAATAGTTAATGATATATCAAAAGAAATAAATGAATTACATAATATATTTCATGAAGAAAGACAAAAAAGGTGTCATTTAGATGTTTATGGAAGTTAAAAAAGAATTACCCAAATTGTAGTAATTCTTTTTCTTCTTTATTAAGTGCTCTAGCTAATGTACCATTATTATACATTTTTCTATAAGCCATAGGTTTTAAAATTAAATCATATTCACCAATAAATTCATATATTTTAGGATTAAATCCAAATTTAAATTCATTTAATCCTTGATATGGATTCTTATCAGTAAAGTCCCCAGTTACACCATTTAGATCTAATACATCATAGGATTTTTTATAGTATTCCATAATACAATGATGTAAGAAATAGTTTGCATTATAATGTCTATATGTAGTATCATAACCACTCATTACAATATCAACTCTATTATTATGTTTAACAACCATAGCACCAGCAATATATACTTTTTTATTTTTATTGCTTCCTTCAGTTGCTTCAATAACATCATTTTTGTATGAAATTAGAATTCTATCAGATTCCATTTTTTTGTTAATATTTTTCTTAGAATTATTATGTATTAAAGTGCTATTAGATTTAGCGTTTTTATCAAGTTCGAAATCATATTCTTTTTGAGCATTTAGTAAATATTTATCATAGTCTATACTAACTAAGAAAATATCAACACTACTAGTTTTTTTATACATGTTGTAGTATCTTTTATAATAAACAACGTCTTTAGCTCTTTTCTTTTTTATAAATTCATATAAAATATCTATTCCGTTATTTTCAGCAAGTTCAAACTGAAGTCCTCTAGCGGCAGCTCTTCTTATTTTGTTTCTTGTTTGCTTAGATATATTATTAATATCATAATGCGTTAAATCTACAAACGCATTAAATCTAGGCAATCTTGATTCAAAATACAAATTGTCTTTTAGTTTGTAGTAGTTATTTTCTGCTAGATAATTTTTGGCAACAACATTTTTATGTAATGTTTTCTCTTTTGTTTTTAAATCAATTTCGTTTATAACAAGTTCAGGATTAATTTTTATGAATAATACATTTTGTCTTTGATAATAACTTACTAATTCTTTAGTGAATCTTTCAAGCAAATGAGGATTTAAGTAATCTATTAAAAAACCTTTAGGCGCATATCCATATCTTTTAAATGTAGTAATATTCTTAAAGATAATTAATGATGCAGCAACTAAAATATTATTTTCAAAATAACCAATTAAATCAAAGTCATAGTCATACTCTGCCATTAACATTGCATAATTAATAGTTTGATACCTATTAGCAAGTATATGATTATTAGCAAATTCTTCAAATTCATTATATTTTAATTCTCTTATCATACTTAATCTCCCTCTTTCCAAATTAAGAGAATATAATATCAAAAAAAAACTTTAAAATCAATATTTTTCTTTATTTTATTTAATTAAAATGATATACTATAGCTAACAAGGAGTTGATTTTATGAGTATAATTGATAAATTTGTTGGTAAAAATTTAAAAAAGGATGAAAAAGCATTTAATAAGATCAGAGTTTATGAAATAGTTCTTTCAATATTATTTATAATTGTAGGAGTAGTTATATTTATGAATAAAATGATCTCTGATAACGCAGTAGCCAATGTACTTGGAATTCTTATTATTCTTGAGGCAATCATAAATATTTATTCTGCTGTTATGCCAAATTCAAATTCACTTTATAAATCAAATTTAATATTTGGAATACTTTATATTATTGTTGCTATATTTATGTTTACTAATATAATTAAATTCATTAACTATTTGCCAATTTATTATGGCGTTTATATAATTATAAATGGTTTAAAAACTTTACTTCTATCTGTTAATTTATTAAGAATAAAAGATGAAAGCTTTTTAGTTATATTAGTGATGTCTTTACTTATTATAGCAGTTGGAAATTTATTATTGTTTTATCCATTTGGAAGTTTTAGTTCATTAGAATTAGTAGCAGTATTCTCAATTTTAATTGGTATTATTAATGCTAGTTATTCTAATTTATTAAAGAAAAGAGCAAAAAAAATAATTAGTAAAGTTGACAGTGAATAACTGTCTTTTTTCTTGTACAAAAAAAATTATACTGATATACTAAATAAGGAAGGTGATAGAAATGCCAATAATAAAAAATATAAAAGCTTATGAAATATTAGATTCTAGAGGTAATCCAACAGTAGAAGTAGAAATGGAAGTAGATAATGGGATTAAAGTTTCTGCATCAGTTCCATCAGGAGCATCAACTGGTAGTAGAGAAGCTTTAGAATTAAGAGATAAAGATGATAGATACATGGGACTTGGAGTTTTAAAAGCAGTTAATAATGTTAATACTATTATAAAAAAAGAAATAGTCGGTATGACATTAAATCCTGCTGATGTAGATAAAAAATTGCTAGAACTTGATGGCACTCAAGATAAATCTAATTTGGGTGCTAATGCAATATTAGCAGTATCATTATGTGCAGTTAAAGCACTTGCAAAAATTGAAAATAAAGAATTATATGAAATATTATCTAGTGGTAAAGTATCATTACCAATACCTATGATGAACATTTTAAATGGTGGAAAACATGCAGATAATAATCTAGATATTCAAGAGTTTATGATTGTTCCTGTAGTAAAATCTTTTAAAGAGAGAGTAAGATGTGGAAGTGAAATATTCCACACATTGAAAAAAATTCTAAAAGAACAAGGATTTTCAACAGGTGTTGGAGATGAAGGCGGTTTTGCACCAGATTTATCTCATAATACGCAAGCGTTAGATTTAATAGTAGAATCTATTAGTACAGCTGGTTATAAACCAGGTGTTGATGTATTTATAGCTTTAGATGTTGCAGCATCAGAAATATATGAAGATGGAAAATACAGATTAGATAATAAACTTTTATCTGTGGATGAAATGATTGATTTTTATCAAAATATAATTAGAAAATATCCAATTATATCCATTGAAGATCCATTTTATGAAGATGATTTTGAAGCGTTATCAAAATTAACAAATATACTTGGAAATAGAATTATGTTAGTTGGAGATGATTATTTCGTTACTAACAGTAAGTATTTACAAAAAGGAATTGATGAAAAAGCAGGAAATGCTATACTTTTAAAAGCAAACCAAATTGGAACAGTAACCGAAATGATAAAGACAATAACACTTGCAAGAAGAAATAATTATAAAATGGTTATTTCACATAGAAGTGGTGAAACAGAGGATACATTTATAGCAGATTTTGCTGTAGGACTTAATATTCCTTTTATAAAGACAGGTTCTTTATCAAGAGGTGAGAGAATAGCAAAATATAATAGACTGATGAAAATAGAAAGCAAATTAAGTGAATGATTTGCTTTTTTATTTCTTTGCAAAAAATTGACATTTGGCTTCATATGATTTAAAATTATTGAAAATTACATAAGGAGTTGAGGCTTATGAAAAAAAGCAGTAATATACTTTTTAATAGTTTTATGTTTTCAATATGCCTTAATTTTAATTGAAGAATATTAGAGATTTTATGTCTCTAATATTTTTTGTAAAGGAGGTATTTATATGGATGAACTTTTTAATTTTGAAGATTTTAAAACATTAATATCAATTTACCCTATTAATGAAAAAAACATGATAATGAAAGCGTATGAACTTGCGTCACAATTACATAATGGACAAGTACGAGATAGTGGAGAGGCATATATAATACACCCTATAAATGTTGCATGTATATTGGCACAACTAGGGGCCGATTGTGATACAATTTGCGCGGGACTTTTACATGATACGCTTGAAGATACTAATCTTTTAAAAGAAGAAATAAAAGATGATTTCAATGAGACTGTTGCTGAATTAGTAGATGGTGTTACAAAAATCAAAGAAGATGACCACTTAAATAAAAAAGAATTAATAAATGCAAATACAAGGAAGATTATAACTAGTATAAGATCTGATGTTAGAATAATAATTATAAAATTGGCAGATAGATTACACAATATGAGAACACTACAATATAAAACAGAAATTAAACAAAAAGAAAATGCCTTAGAAACTCTTAAGTTATATGCACCACTTGCATATTATATTGGAGCATATAGAATAAAAAGTTATCTTGAAGATTTATCATTAAAATATATTAATTTAGAGATATATGAATCATTAAAAGAACAAATTGAAAAAGTTGATCAAGAGAGTAAAGAAGGATTACAAGAAATGCTTTTAAAAATTCAATATTTATTAGATAGAGATTGTATATTAAATGATGCTAAAATAAGAACTAAAAATGTATATGGAGTTTATAGGCAAATTCAAAAAGATGAAAATGTTAGAGATATTTATGATTTACATGATTTGCATTCTATTAAAATAATGGTTGAAAATATACCAGAATGTTATCTAACACTTGGACATATTCATTCACTTTATAATCCATTAAATGACAAATTTAAAGATTATATTTTTAATCCTAAAACAAATATGTATAAGTCAATTCATACAACAGTTTTTGGCCCAAATAAAATGCTTGTACAAGCTCAAATAAGAACCTTTGAAATGGATGCAGTAGCGTCATTTGGATTAACTTATTATTGGAAATTTGGGCAAGATGATGCAAGAAATGTTATGCAAGAAAAGCTTAGAAAAGAATGTAAATTTTATAGCTCTGTTAATGATATTAATAGTATGTTTAGCGACAATGATGATTTTGTAAAACATTTTTTTGATGAGACATTTGGAGAGCAAATATATGTGTATGATATTTCTGGAAATAGATATGAATTGCCAATTGGATCAACTCCGATTGATTTTGCTTACAAATTAGGAGATAATTTTGGTGATAAAATAGAATATGCAATGGTTAATCAAAGGAGAGTTCCAATTGATTATGAATTACAAAATAATGATAGAGTTTATATAGTTATTAATGAAAAATTACATGGTCCAAATGAAGATTGGCTTAAATTTATAAAAACAACTCATGCTAGAAAAAGAATAAAAGAATTTAATAAATAATTAAAAAGCACTTTAAAAAAGTGCTTTTTAATGATAAAATTATTAGAGAATAAAGGTGTTGATATTATGAAAAATATTAGAGTAACAGTAGGAAACGAAACTAAGAATTATCCAGCTGGTTTAACCTATTATGAAATAAGTAGAGAGTTTGATCGTAATAGAAGAAATAAGATATTAGCAGCCAAAATTAATAATGAACTTTTTTCATTAGATATGAAATGTGATGAAGATTGTAATATAAATTTTGTGGATGTAACAGATGAAAATGGCTACAAAATGTATCAAGCTGCATTAAAGTTTATTTTTATTCTTGCTATTAGAGATATATTCCCAGGTTCTAAAGTAATATTTGAACATAGTGTACCAAAGGGAATACTTGCAACTGTCGAAGATGTATTAATAGAAAATGTTGATATTCCTAAAGTGAAAGGAAAAATGGCATCAATAATTGCAGAAGATATTAAATTTGAAAAATTAAATATATATAAAAAAGAAGCTATTAAATACTATAAATTACAAGGCGAAAAAGAAAAAGCTAAAAATATTTATAATAAGTCATTTGATATAGTAAATATATATAGATTAAAAGATGAACTTAATTATTTTTATACTGAAATGCCATATTCAACTGGTGCAATTGATAAGTTTGATATTAGATATGTTGGAGATAATAGATTTGTATTAATTCTTCCATCTAAAAGAACAGAAGGAAGAGTTCCAGAATATGTTCACTATCAAAATATTATAGATTCATTTTATGAGGGCAAAGAATGGTTAAAAAAAGTAAATGTTCCATACTTATCAAATCTTAATGGATTAATAGCAAAAAGTGATATTGGACAGTTTATATCAGCATGTGAACTAACTTTTAATAATCGAGTTGGATATGCAGCAAGTGAAATAGCTAAAAATAAAAATATAAAAGTGGTTCTAATCGCTGGGCCATCATCAAGTGGTAAAACCACAACTACTAAAAGATTAACTACATATTTAAATATATTAGGAGTTAAAGCAGTATGTATATCAGCAGATGATTATTTTGTTGATAAAGTAAAAACTCCAAAAGATGAAAATGGCAATTATGATTTTGAATGTTTAAGAGCAATTAAATTAGAAGAATTAAATGAAGATTTGGATAAATTAATTAGTGGAGAAGAAATTACTCTTCCTGTATATGATTTTGCATTAGGAACTAGTGCGCGTACTGGGAAGAAAATTAAGCTTGAAGAAAATGGAATAATATTAATTGAAGGATTACATTCCTTAAATGATGAAATGACTCCAAAAATAGATAAAAGTATGAAATATAAAATATATTTAAGTCCTTTTATACCACTTAATATAGATCCACATAATTATATTTCAACTGTTGATTTAAGATTAATTAGAAGGATTATAAGAGATTTTAGAACAAGGGGAAGATCAGTATCTGAATCTATTGAATCATGGCAATCTGTTAGAGAAGGAGAAGAAAAATATATATTCCCTTATATACCTCAAGCAGATACTATAATTAATACTGCACTTCCATATGAACTTAATGTATTAAAAGTATTTGTAGAACCACTTCTTTATTCAGTAACATATGATTCAAAGTATTATGAAGAAACAAGAAGATTGATTGAATTTTTGAAAAGATTTTATTCAGTTAGTAGTGAGTATGTAGCTAGTAGTTCAATACTTAGAGAATTTATAGGATGGAAAGGTGATTTTTATGATTAAAGTAGCAATTAATGGATTTGGAAGAATAGGAAGACTTGCATTTAGAGAAATGATAGTAAGTCCTGATTTCGATATAGTAGCAATTAACGATTTAACAGATGCAGAGGAATTATCATATTTACTTAGATATGATACTAATCATCGTTCTTTTCATGAAGAACAAATATCCTATGATAATGATGAAATAATTATTAATAATAAAAAAAGAGTAAAAGTATATGCAGAACGTGATGCTAGAAACTTACCATGGAGAGAATTAGGTGTTGATTTAGTAATTGAATGTACTGGTCTTTATACTGAATATGAGAAAGCTATGTCACATATTGAAGCAGGGGCTAAAAAAGTGCTTATATCAGCACCAGGAAAAGGAAATATGAAAACTATTGTTTATAATGTAAATGATAATACATTAGATGGGAGTGAGCAAATAATATCTGCTGCCTCTTGTACAACTAACTGTTTAGCACCAGTTTTAAAAGTTATAAATGATAATAATAAAATTGTAAAAGGATTTATGACAACAATTCATGCATATACTAATGATCAGGCAACTTTAGATATAGCTCATAAAAAAGGATATAAATCAAGAAGAGGAAGAGCATGTGCCACTAATATAGTTCCTGCAACAACTGGTGCAGCTAAAGCAATTGGAGAAGTAATTCCAGAATTAAAAGGAAAACTTGATGGAAATGCATATCGTGTCCCTGTTTCTGATGGATCAGTAATAGACGTTGTACTTGAACTTACTAATAATACTAGCATAGATGAAATAAATAATTTAATAAAAAATAATCAAAATGAAACATTGAAACTTACTATGGATCCAGTAGTATCTAGTGATATTCTAGGGAAAAAATGCGGTTCTTTAGTGGACGGACTATCTACTAATATAGTTGAAGATGGAGGAAAACAATTAGTTAAAGTCGTTGCGTGGTATGACAATGAACTTGGATATACTGCACAAATGATTAGAACAGCAAAAAAACTATTTGAATAGGAGGGGTATAAGTGTATAAAACATTAAAAAATACTGATTTAAAAGATAAGAAAGTTGTTTTAAGATGTGATTTTAATGTACCAATAAAAGATGGAATAATACTTGATGATAGTAAAATTAGAGAATCACTTGAAACAATTAATTATTTAATAGAGCAAAATTGTAAAATAGTAATACTTAGTCACTTTGGAAAAGTAAAAACCAAAGAAGATAAAGTTATCAATTCTTTAGAACCAGTGTATATAAGACTTAAAGAATTACTTAAAAGGGATATATATTTTTCACATGAAACAAGAGCAGTAAATTTATATTTACAAGTAGATGCACTTTTGCCAAAAGATATATTATTACTTGAAAACACTAGATTTGAAGATTTAAACGGTAATTTAGAAAGTGGATGTGATCCACAATTATCAATGTATTGGGCTTCACTTTGTGATGTGTTTGTAATGGATGCATTTGCATCTGCTCATAGAAAACATGCATCAACTTATGGTATTAGTAAATATGTTCCAAGTTGTATTGGTTTCTTAGTAGAAAAAGAATTGAATTCATTAAAAAAATATATTATTGAAGGTGCAAAACCTCTTACTGTAGTTATGGGTGGAGCAAAAATAGAAGACAAAATTGAGTTAATAGAAAGTTTTTTAAATAAATGTGATTATTTATTATTAACTGGTGGAATAGCTAATACATTTTTGAAAGTATTAAATATAAATATTGGAGAGTCTCTTGCAAGTAAAAATCCAACTATTTTAGAAAAAGTTAAAGAATTATTATTAAATTATAGAGAAAAAATAATGTTACCACTTGATGTAATAGTAGCAACAACTTATGATAAATCATATATAAAATATAAACATTTAAATGAACTTGATAGTGATGATATAATAGTAGATTGTGGAAATAAAACTATAGAAAAATATAAAACAGCAGTTTTAAATAGTAAGACTGTATTTGTTAATGGAACAATGGGAATATATGAAGATGAAAGATTTTCAAACGGTACTAAAGAGTTTTTAAGAATGTTAAAAGAAAGTGAATGTACTTTAGTAGCAGGTGGTGGAGATTCTGTAAGTGCAATAAATATTTTTGGATATGCTGATAGTTTTACTTATCTTTCAAGTGGTGGAGGAGCGACATTAAAATTCTTAACAGATGAAAATCTACCTGGACTTTCTGGAATAGATGAGGAATAATAATGTATTTAATTTGTAATCATAAAAATAAGCTTACATATAAAGAAGTAAAAGAATATACAAAAAAATTAAAAAATATAAAGGTTGATAACCTAAATTTAATAATAGCGCCAAGTTTACCATATATATATAATTTTATTGAATATGAATTAGCTTCACAAGATATATCTGTTTATGATTGTGATACTATTACTGGAGATATAACAGGTAGGCAATTAAGATCATTATCAGTTAAATATGTAATAATAGGTCATCCAGAAAGAAGAAAAAAGTATTATGAAACAATTGATATATTAAAAAGAAAAATAATAAATGCTAATAATAATAATATTAAAGTAATATATTGTTTTACAGATAATGGTTCAAGTATTGAAGAAACAAAGAATAGTTTAGAAAGTGAATACTTTTCAATAAAAGATGTTTTAAAAAATGATGCAATAATTGCATATGAACCATTTTTTGCAATAGGTGGTAGTAATAAATTAGATTATGAATATACAAATGAAATAATTAATTTTTTAAGTAAAATTACTAATAAAAATATTATATATGGTGGAGGGGTAGATGAAATTAATATTGAAAAGCTGCTAAAATTTGAAAATATTGATGGCTTTTTAATATCAAATTCGTCATTAGATATCACAGTTTTACAAAAAATAATAAAAAAACTTACATGATTCGACAAAAAAATATGTAAATTGACACAATTCGACAAAATAAACTCTAGTATTTTGTCTTTTTTTCTTTTATAATGAGTTTGTAATTGCGGTAAATATAATAATTAGAAAAGGAAAGGTAAAAAATCATGTCAAACAAAATTAATGTACTCATGATTGATGATAATCAAAATTCAGTCAACAGAGTAAAAAATTATTTTAGTAAACATGAAGTAATCGATTTAGTATTAACTGCAGTAAACGGAAAAGAAGGATTAGATAAAATTATTAATTATCAAAATGAATACGATCTAATAATTATGGATTTAATAATGCCAGAGTTAGATGGTATAACAATCCTTGAAGAAATGAAAGAAAGAAATATAAAGAAACATGTTATTATACTTACAAGTTATAAAAAAGAATATACTGTAAAAGCAGTATCTGAATATAATATAGATTATTATATGTTAAAACCATTTAATATGGAATCACTAGAAAAAAGAATTTTAGAAATAATGAATTTTAAAGAATTAAAAACCAGTGATAGAGAAAATGAATTAAGAGTTAAAATATCAGAAATGTTACATAATTTAGGAGTGCCTTCACATATAAAAGGATATCAATATATTAGAGATGGAATACTTATGATGTATAAAGAACCTGCGATGTTAAAGGGAATAACAAAAGAAATATATCCTGAACTTGCAACACGTTATCAAACTACATCATCACGTGTTGAACGAGCAATTCGTCATGCTATTGAAGTTAGCTGGACTAGAGGGGATTATCGTTTAATGGAAAAATATTTTGGAAATAGTCTAGATTATGAGAAAAGTAAACCAACAAATGCTGAATTTATAGTTACATTAACTGATAGATTAAGATTAGACAATAAAGTTGTTATGATATAAATTGTCTTTTTTGTTTACATAAATTTGACAAAAATTGGTTTTTGTGCTACAATTATAGACATATAAGAGGGGGAAAACAATGAAGGATTTATAGATTATATAGCTAAGACATTTAAAAAAGAACAAATAAAAGAAAAATTAGATAAGATATTTAAAAATGATTCAGTTTCTTCAAAGCTATCTAAAGAAGAAAATGACAAAATAGATGAAATATTTAAAGAATTTAAATAGCCAATTAATAAATAGACAATGATATAAATTGTCTTTTTATTTAGTTTATGATATATTGTATACGTAAGGAATTTGATATTATGAAAAAAATTATAACTGTTATTATGGACGGTTTTGGATACAGAGAAGAAAGACATGGTAATGCAGTATTGGATGCAAACCCTGTTAATATTTTAAAAATATGGGATAAATATCCACATACTACTCTTGATGCATGTGGTGAAGAACTTGGCTATAATGAAGGACAAATCCCTGATGGAAAACTAAATTATATGACGATTGCGGCAGGGCATAAGTTATTAACAAATAAAGAATTAGTAGATGATTTTTTAGATAAAAAGATTGAAGAAAATGAAGAATTCTTAAATATGATTAGTTACTTAAAAGAAACTGAAAAAAATGTTCATATAATGGGATTATTTTCTAGTAGTAGTGTTCATTCACATATGGATCATTTTATAAAAATATATGATATACTTAGAGACTTTGGAATAAACAATATTAATTTTAATTTAATTACAGATGGAAAGAATACTAAAAATTATGAATTTATAAAACTTGTTAAAGTATTAGAGGAAAAAATAGAAGATAATAAAGATGCATCTATTGGTACTATATGTGGAAGATACTATGCCATGGATAGAAGTTCTGATTATGAACTCACAAAGAATTATTATGAGTTAATAGTAAATGGTAGAGGTGTTAGAACCAGAAGCATTGAAGATGTATTGAAAAAATGCTATGACAAAGAAATAGATGATGAAATAATACCTCCAATTGCTACTGCCAATTTGAATAAATTAACTGATAATGATGTTGTTATATGGATGAATTATAGAAGTGATTCATCTAAACAAATATTAGAAGCTTTGACTAATCCTAATTTTAATGAATTTAACAAAACAGATGTTGAAAATTTAAAAGTATATACTTTCTTTAATATGGGAAAAGGAATAAATGCAATAAATTTTTTAGATAGTGATAAAATTAATAATCCTCTTGGAGTATATTTATCAAAATTAGGTTTAACACAGGTAAGGATTGCTGAGGAAGATAAATTTAATTATATAACTTCTGTATTTGATTGTGATTTTGTTGGGCAAGTTGAAGGATGTACAAGATATCAAGTTCCATCTCAAGATGTAAAAAGTTATGATAAAAAACCTCAAATGAGTGCAGTTGAAATAACTAAAAAAGCAATTGGTTGCATGCAAAGAGATGTAGACTTTATTTTAGTTAACTATGCAAATGCAGATTCAGTAGCACATACAGGTAATTATGATGCAACATGCAAAGCGGTTATGGCAGTTGACTTATGTTTAAATAAATTAGTAGAAGAGGCAGAAGAAAACTTTTATACAGTATTTATACTAGGAAGTCATGGCAATGCAGAAGAAATGAAGACTAATGGTAATGAAATAATAACAACACACACATTAAATAAAGTACCATTTATAGTTACAGATCCAAATATTGAACTAGAAGATGGTGGTAGTCTTTGTAACGTAGCACCTACTATACTTGAATATATGGATATAGCACTTCCAAATGAGATGCAAGAAACTGAAAGTTTAATAAAGAATTGAGGGATGAATTTTGAAGGTAAAAGTAGCAATAAGCAATAGACATATACATTTAACTGAAGAAGCATATAATATGCTATTTACAAAGAAGATTACCAAAAAAAAAGATATTGGTCAAAAAGGAGAATTTGCCGCTAATGAGACCTTAACTATTGAATGGGGAGACAAAAAAATAGAAAATGTTAGAATAGTGGGACCTTTTAGAAAGTATAATCAGATAGAAATATCAACTAAAGATGCAAGATTACTTGGTGTTAAACCACCTGTTAGAAAAAGTGGAGACTTAAAAGATGCAGTTGATTTAATAGTTACATCAGATGAGGGAAGTTATAATTTGAAAAGTTGCTGTATAATTGCAAATAGACATATTCATATGAATCAAGCAATGGCAGATGCATTAAAAGTAAAAAATGATCAAGAAGTAAGAGTAAAAGTAGATGGCCCAAAGGGTGGAGAGATTAAAGCATTTATAAAAATAACTGATAATGGAGTTTTAGAATTCCACATAGATACTGATGATGCTAATAGTTTAATGCTAAATAATGGCGATGAAGTAGAACTTGAAATATAATTTCAAGTTTTTTTATGTCATAAAAGTTCTAGTTTTGGCTATATTTGTCGAAAGTATTGAAAATAAAAAAAGAATCTCTATAATAGAGACTTTGAAAAGCAGAGTTTCTGATGTTTACCTCCAACTATCTGGGCGAATTATTCAGGTGGGTTTTGGTTAATAATCAAAGGAGGTAGTTATAATGAACAAGGATACTAGGTTATTTTTGCAAAGTATAATAATTTTTATTTTACTACTGATTATTGGCTACTTGCTATATTTAATTTAAAATAAAAAGCATCTTATTCTTATTGAATAAAGATGCTAACCGCAAAGTGGTAAGCATCTAGCCCGAAGGATATCTGCTCCTCACTTAAATAGATAATAACACAAAAAAATATACTTGACAAGTACACCTGGGGGGGGGGTAAAATAGACTTAGAATAGAGGAATGTATATGAAGATATTAAAAAGTAGAATACTACTAGTAATAGTAACAATAATACTAACTGGAAGTATAAGTGTATATGCAGCAAGAAAGTATTATGCAAGTGATATAGAATATAAAGAAACAACACTAGATAAAGCCCTAGATACATTATATACAACACAAAATACAACAGTAAATAATTTAAATAGTCAAATAACGAGTAAAGATCAAGCAATAAGTAATCTAAATAATCAGATAACAACGCTAACAGGTCAAGTATCAGCAAAAGATGCAACAATAAGTGACTTGCAAACGCAGCTAAATGGAATCTCAACAACTGATTGCATAAGAGGAACAGCTACATTGACGAGTGCATGTGGGACTAATAGCGGATGTGTTATAGAGAATAAGTTTATACCTTCCTTTTTGGCGATACAAGTTGATGTTTATAACTATACTTTCATTTATGATAAAAAAAGATCGACTACACATTATTTTGAATCTTCAAATGGAAAATTATCTTGGTATGTATTAGATGATTATTATCGTATGCTTGAAAATTCTGTTATTCTTCATAATGTTGGCCAAGCATATCAATCAGGAACAATTACCTACATAGCTTGTAGATAGAGATTATAAATCTCTATTTTTTTAATACTTGCTTTTTTACTATGATATTTAGTATATTATTAACAGGTGATTTCTATGGAATTTAAAATTGGAAATATAGAAATAAAAAATAAAATAGTTATGGCTCCAATGGCTGGTTTTTCTAATACTTCATATAGAAAAATTATAAAAGAAATGGGAGCAGGATTAATATTTGCTGAAATGGTTTCAGATAAAGCAATAGTTTACGATAGTAAAAAAACATTAGATATGCTTAAAATGAGTGATGAAGAAAGACCTATTGCTCAACAAATATTTGGAAGTGATAAAGAATCATTTATTGAAGCTGCAAAAAGAGTAATGGAAATAATGAAACCAGATATTATTGATATAAATATGGGGTGCCCAGTACCTAAGGTTGCAGTAAAATCACAAGCTGGTAGTGCTCTTTTGAAAAATCCGCAAAAAATATTTGAAATAGTAAGAGCTGTAGTTAATACAGTAGATGTACCTGTAACAGTTAAAATTCGTTCCGGTTGGGATGATAAAAGCATTAATGCAGTAGAAGTAGCTAAAGTAATTGAAAGCGCTGGTGCTAGTGCTATAACAGTTCATCCAAGAACAAGAGCACAAGGATATAGTGGTTTAGCTAATTGGGATATAATAAAAAAAGTAAAAGAATCAGTATCTATTCCAGTAATTGGAAATGGCGATGTCACAAGTTGTTATCTTGCAAAAAAAATGTTAGATGAAACAGGTTGCGATGCAGTAATGATAGGAAGAGGATGCTTGGGTAATCCTTGGTTAATAAAAGAATGTGTAGAATATTTAGAAAATGGTAAAGAGCCAGAAATTGTTTCATTAGAAGAAAAAATTAAAATGATAAAGAGACACTATGAATTACTTGAAAAAGATAAAAATGAAACAGTAGCTTTACTTGAGATGAGAACTAACATTTTATATTACTTGGCTGGCATGCCAAATAGTAAAGAATATAAAGTTAAAGTATGTAGTTGTAAATCTAAAAAAGAATTATATAGTATTTTAGATAATTATTTGCAAGAAAATAATTATTAGATATAGAAATTTATAAGAAAATTATATATAATGTATTATAGAAGGTGATATCAATGAAAAATTGGAAAGATGTTGTAAGAAAAATATTTAATACTATATTTACAGTTGTTTTGATTTCGTGGGTTGTAATAGTATTTACAGATTATATGAATGCTAAAAATGATAAACCATTAAAGTTCTGTATTAAAGAATTTAATCATAAGTATGATGATGGTGAAACATATGAATGTGTTGGTTTAGGATATAAAATGTATAAATATAATAGACATTCAATAACTGCAAAAGAATTTGGACCAATATTCATTAGAGAAAGACAGGACAGTACAGGATTATAAAATATTGTTGTAAAATCATGATAAATTTATTATAATAGCAATCTAAAGGACGTGGTTGAATGCTAAATAAAAATGGTTGGGGATTTAGGTCTTATATTATAGGTAGTTCAATATTATTATTATTTTTATTAATTATTACTTTTCATATAATTAGTTTATATAATGGCTTTGCAAATACTGAAGGAGAAGCAATAGATTCATTTTATTATCAAGATTTAGAAGGAACGTTAGATGATGTTTCTATGGAATATATAAATAGATTTTATAATAGAGATATTACAACAGGAGTTGTAACAATAAGTACTAGTAAACTAATAGATAAAGGATTAATTGACAAAGAAGATTTAAAAGTATCTGGGGATAAATGTAAAGGTTATTCAGTAGTAAAGAAAAACGAAGACAATTTATTAGTTAGTGAATCATTTATAAAATGTAAAAATTATGTTACTTCTGGATATCAAAGTTGGAGAATTGAATAATGGATAAAATGAAAAAAATATGGGTTATTTGGATCTTTTTAGCAATAGTGTTGATTGGTGGATTGACTTCAATTGGTTTTATTTATAAAAATAAATCCAAAAAATACAAATTATTAGAGAAGAAATTAGTCGAGATAACTAAAAAATATACTGCTACCGATTTTAAATATCCAGTTAATAATGAAAAAATATTAATAAAGTATGAAGAATTAAAAAGTGCTGGATTAATAGAAAAATTAGAGGTTGATAATAAAAAGTGTAATGGTTATGTGATTTTATCAAATAAAGATGTTATTAATTATAAGGCTTATATAGACTGTGATGTTTATAAAACTCATGGATTTGATTCTAAAAACTTATAGAGTGTACAATCTATAAGTTTTTATTTGTTAATAATTAATTTTTATGTTATTATATTAATAAGGTAAAGGGTTGATTAGTATGTTCGGAAAAATATTAAAAATAGAAGATAAAACTATTCATGTAGATAATTTAAAAAAAGAATCTTTAACTAGCTATATTGGTTATCATGTAGTATTTGAAGATAGAATTAAATTAGTTGGAGAAATAACATTTGTAAATGAACAAGAATTTCAAATAACACTAGTAGGTTTCTTTGCAAATGATAAATTTGCATCAGGCGTAGATATTTTTCCATCATCCAAAGCTAATTGTAGATTAGTATATAAAAATGAACTTGAACAAATAATAGGTAATCAAAATATAACATTACCACAAAATTTATTACTTGGACAATCATCTGTATACGATGGATTTAATATATCAGTTAATGTAAATGACTTTTTTTCAAATCATTTTGCGGTAATTGGTAATACTGGTTCAGGAAAATCATGTGGTGTTTCTAGAATTCTTCAAAATATATTTGCTGATAATAAGAAGAATCCAATTAATAGTCATATTATAATATTTGATGCATATGGTGAGTATCGTTCAGCATTAACAAATATTGATACACATCCAGGAATAAATGTGAAATTTTATACATCAGAAACTAACCTAAAAGAAAATGATGAAATTATTAAGATTCCACCATATTTACTTGATGCTGATGATTTGGCATTATTGTTGAATTTAAAAGATCCAGACTTATTAACAACTCTTGAAAAAACATTAGCATATGTTTATATCTTTAAAAGTAATGATGAAATATGTAAAAAATATAAAAATGATATAATTGCTAAAGGGTTACTTGATATGCTATCAAGTGGTAAATCAGCACAACAAATTAGAGATCAAGCTTTAGCATTTTTGTCAAAATATAATACTGAAGACATTAATTTAGAAACAACAATTAGTCAACCAGGTTATAATCGTACTATGAGACAATGTTTTAATATAGATTCACAAGGAAAATTACTTGCGGTTGAACTTGTTATGGAATATTTAAAACAATATTCTGATATTAATATAGAGCAAATAACTGTGACACCAACAGAATATTCATTAGATGATTTGTACTATGCACTTGAATTTGCAATAGTAAGCGAAGGTGGATTAAATAATCCTGGTATTTATGAAAAGCTTAATAAAGTTAAAACTCAATTGCATTCAATAATAAATGGTGAACAAAAGAAATTCTTTGATTATAATGGATTTGTTTCTAGAGATAATTTTATTAGAAATTTATTTATGTCTCCAAATGGAGAAAATGTTCAAATAATAGATGTAGACTTTAATGGAGTAGATGATAGATTTGGAAAAACAATCATTAAAATATTCTGTAAGATCTTTTATAGATTTGTTACATCAATTGAAGATAGAGGAAGTTTTCCAATTAATGTAGTTGTTGAGGAAGCACATAGATATATCCAAAGAGATACAGATATAGATGTTATTGGATATAATATCTTTGATAGAATTTCTAAAGAAGGTCGTAAGTATGGTCTTATTTTAGGTCTCATTACTCAAAGATTAAGTGAATTATCAGCGACAGCTTTATCACAATGTTCTAACTTTATCATATTTAGAATGTATTATCCAGAAGATATTAAAATAATTTCTTCAATAGCTTCAAATGTTACTATGGATGCTATTGAAAAAGTAAAATCTTTAAGACCTGGTTCAGCACTTCTATTTGGTACAGCATTTAAGATACCATTAATAACACAATTTGAAATACCAAATCCAATGCCAAAGAGTACTAACGTTGATATTATTAATAAATGGTATAATGATTAAAAAAAGAAACTGTAAGTTTAACTTACAGTTTTAATTTATGTTAATATCACCAACATCATTTCTAACTTTTAGTGTAATATCAGAATTTTTATTGTTATTTTTTATATTTTTTTCACCAACATCAGTTTTTGCATCTATATTAATATCGTCTATATTATTAACAGTTATTTCTCCAACATCAACATTTATTTTTGAATCACGATCTATATTGGCATAATCAATAGTAATATCACCGGTATCTACATCTATATCAAAGTATCCAGTAATGTTATTAACATTAACGTTACCAACATCACTTTTAATTTTTGTAATATTAATATCTTTAACATTAACATTCCCAACATCAGCATCAATATTTAAATATGAATTAATAAATGAATCAAGATAGATATCACCAACATCACTTTTTATATTAAAATCTCCATCGTAAAATTCTGGAATAAATAAGTCGATTTTCCCTTTTTTAATATTGAAACACATGAAATGGCAATTATGCCTTTTGTATTTAATTTTCAAAGTACTATTAGTATTATTAACATCTAATTTATTTTTATTTTCATCACCATACACAATTAAATGAACTTTTTCATCTTTACTGTGTTTTATATTGATATTAGCGCTATCAACATCTATTACAATATTTTTGGGAAAATCATCAAGTGTATTATTATATATTTCTTTGTTTGCAGATTTAGCAAACATTTGTAATTTTCCTAAATTGACTTTTCCGTTTAATAATAGTACAAATAATGTGGATATAAAAATAGTTAAACATAATAGTAGTGTTATTAAAAAAATTATTATTCCTTTATTTTTCATTTTTATTCTCCTTTAACATAAAAAATAGTTTTATTATTTCACTTATTAGACCATATATTATAAAGATAATCCAAGTAATGTGCCATAACATAGTAGTAAAGCTTATTATGAAATATAGTATTACCGTAAATATAGCTAACACATCATCAATTTGTTTATATATTTTGTGTTGTTTTTCTTCTTCCTCAGTCTTTTTCCTTTTATAAATTATTAAAGAATATATTAGTATACTAGTTGATATTCCACAAATAATTAAAAATATAGCAGCAGATAAAACAGGGTTAAATTTAAATGCAGCAACACTACTCATAATCCAAGCAACAGCAACGAAGTATAAAAAAATACTAAATGTTAAGCCTCCAATTTTTTTTCTTTTTTTCTCTTCCTCTGATAATTCATTATTAGGTTCTTCACATTTGCTATTACCTGTCAATAATTCATCAGTTGTTAAATTATATAATCTGCATAATGGAACAATTTTATCAAAATCTGGAGTTGAAGTATCTGTTTCCCATTTAGAAATTGTTTGTCTTGTAACATTAAGTTTATCAGCAACTTCTTCTTGTGATAATCCTTTTTCCTTTCTTAACTTAGTAAGTCTTTCTCCTAGACTCATATTTTTCACCTCTTTCAAAAATAATTTTACAAAAAAACATAGTTGCATTCTACCAATTTCACTTTGAAATTTGTCAACTAAAGTTAACATTATAATAATTATACCTTATTTTTAATATAAATTGCTAGAATATATAACAAAAAACTTGCTTTTAAAGAAATAATGTGTTATTATCTTGACTGCAGTTATATATTTTATTAGTAACTGTTGTAAAAAAGTGGAAGGGAATGCGGATTTGCCCAGACCACTTACGCGAACCAAATTTTTATAGGAGGTGTATATCGTGGCTAAAGAAATCGTTAGAAAAATTAAATTACAAATTGAAGCTGGTAAGGCAACACCTGCTCCACCAGTTGGAACAGCTCTAGGACCTGCTGGTATCAATATTTCTGAGTTCTGTACTAAATTCAATGATGCAACAAGAGAAAAAATGGGAACAATTATTCCTTGTGAAATCTCAGTATATGATGACAGAACATTTGATTTTGTTTTAAAGACTCCACCAGCTGGATTCTTAATTAAACAAGCTGCTAAAATAAAAAAAGGAAGTAGTAAAGGTGCAAATGAAGTAGTTGGATCTTTAACTAAATCTCAATTAAAAGAAATAGCAGAAACTAAATTGCCAGATTTAAATGCTTATGATGTTGATGCAGCAATGAATATTATTGCTGGTACAGCTAAAAACATGGGTGTTGAAATCAAAGAAGATTAATTACAATAAAATATTTATATTTTTCAAATAAAAAATCCGCCAAATAAACCACAGTTAGGAGGAAAAGATATGAAAAAAGCTAGTAAAAAATATGTGGAAGCTTCAAGTAAAATAGAAAAATCAAAAGAATATTCTGTTGAAGAAGCAATTAAATTAGTTAAAGAAACTTCAATAACTAAATTTGATGGAACTGTAGAAGTAGCTATTAAACTTAATGTTGACCCTAAAAAAGCTGATCAACAATTAAGAGGTTCATTAGTATTACCTCATGGTACAGGAAAATCAAAAAAGATTTTAGTTATTGCTAAAGGAACTGCAGCAACTGATGCAAAAAATGCTGGTGCTGATTATGTTGGAGAAAAAGACATGATTGAAAAAATTCAAAAAGAAAATTGGTTTGATTTTGATGTAATCATTGCAACTCCAGATATGATGCCAGAGCTTGGTAAAATTGGTAAAGTTTTAGGACCTAAAGGTTTAATGCCAAATCCTAAGACTGGAACAGTTACTCCAAATCCAGTTAAAGCTATTGAAGATGTTAAAAAAGGTATGGTAGAATTTAGAACTGATACTTTTGGAAACATTCATACAGTTGTTGGTAAAGTTTCATTTGATGAAAATAAATTAGCTGATAACTTAACATATATTGTTAGTACAATTTCTAAATTAAAACCAGCAAGTGTTAAAGGTAAATTTATTACTAATATCACTATTGCACCTACAATGGGTCCTGGAATTAAATTAGATAAAAATTCATTTGACATTTAATTAAATGTGTAATAGAATAATGTTTGAAAAAGCGATTTAACCAAAGACAGCATGGGAAGAAATTCTTAATAATCATGCCGAGGGAAATCTTAATATACTTTTATGTGTTTTAAGCTTTCCTTTTGGGAGAGCTTTTTTAATAAAATAAGAACAAGGAGGAATTATATGGCAAGTACTAAAGTTCTTGAGGAAAAGAAACAAATCGTTGCTGAAATCTCTGATAAAGTAAAAAATAGTGAATCAGTAATTCTATTTCAATATCAAGGATTAACAGTAGACGAACTAAGTGACTTAAGAAGACAACTTAGAGATGCTAAAGCTGAAGTTAAAGTATACAAAAATACTTTATTAAAAAGAGCTTTAGATGATCTAAAAATTGATCTTGATGGTTTCTTAGAAGGACCAAACGCTATACTATTTGGTGAAAATTTACTTGAACCAATTAAAGTAATTGCTGATTTTGCAAAAAGTCATGATAAACTTAGTATAAGAGTTGGTGTTATTAGTGGTGATGTTGCTGACTTAACTACTATAAATGAATATGCGAATATTCCATCATACGAAGGATTGTTAACAATGCTTGCTGGTGGTATGATTCAATATGTTCGTGATTTGTCTATAGGATTAAACCTATATGCAGAAAGCCTAGAAAAATAAGAAAGAGGAGGAATTTAGAATGGCAAAATTTACAAAAGAAGAATTCATTAATGGATTAAAAGAAATGACTATTTTAGAAGTTAAAGAATTAGTTGACGCTATGAAAGAAGAATTTGGTGTTGATCCATCTGCTGTAGCTGTAGCAGCTGCACCTGCTGGTGGAGAAGCTCAAGAAGATAATGCTGCTAAAACTGTAGTATTAAAATCAGCTGGTGGAAATAAGATTGCTGTTATTAAAATCTTAAAAGAAATCACTGGATTAGGATTAGTAGAAGCTAAAGCTTTAGCTGACAATGGTGGAAATGTTAAAGAAAACGTTCCTGCTGATGAAGCTAACAACATCAAAGCTCAACTTGAAGAAGCTGGAGCAGAAGTAGAATTAGCTTAATTTTATAAAAATAAGTAAATTATGTATAAAAAATATTGACAAAGTTAATAATAATAGTATATAATTTACTTGTTGATGCCTCTTTAGCTCAGTCGGTAGAGCGCACGGCTGTTAACCGTTAGGTCGTAGGTTCGAGTCCTACAAGAGGCGCCATTTAGAATATAAGACTCTCATATTGAGAGTTTTTTTCTTTGAGAAGCTCTTTTAATTTGAGATGATAAATGTTAAAATAATATATAGTTTAAAAGGTGATTGTATGAAAAAAGTGATTAGTGGAAATAAGATTATAGTTATCAGTATTCCTATTATAATAATATTATTATTAATTATATTTCCATATTTTTTTCCAAAAAAATATGCAATACTTACATATCATGAATTTACTAGTGGAATTCCAAAGAATAATATGCAAAAAAATGTAGACGAATTTAAAAAAGAAATGAAATATTTACGTGATCATCACTATAAAACATTAACATTAAAAGATGTTGAATGTTATATGGATAAGAAATGTGAACTTCCAAGAAAATCTGTTCTTATAACTTTTGATGACGGTTGGAAAAATGCATATGAACTTGCTTTTCCTATATTAAAAGAATATAACTTTAATGCTACATTATTTTATTTAGGAGAAAATATAGATAGAACTAATTCTGACTTTATATCTAAAGATGAATTAGAAATAATAAATAAAGATTATCCTAATATTGAAATAGCATCTCATACATATCAAAATCATTTTGAAGAGGCATATAATAAGAGTGAAGAAGAATTAGAAGAAGATTTTAAAATGATGGAAAATGTAGTTGATACAAAATATTTTGCATATCCTTATGGAAGATATTCTGATAATTACATTAAAGTTTTAAAAAAGAATAATTATAAATTAGCGTTTGCATTTGGTGGAGATATTGAATATAGAAAATTTGATAATAAAGATAATAGATATCTAATTCCGAGATATAGTTTTTCAACAACCTATCCATATTGGAAATTTGTTTTAAGAATGTATATGCCATTTTAAATAAAGAATGAATAGTAATAAAATAAGAAAAGAGTAGATACAAAATCTACTTTTTTATGTTATAATAGATAGTAGATATTTGGGAGGTATATAATGAAAGTTATATTACTTAAAGATGTGAAAGGTCAAGGAAAAAAAGATGACATCATAAATGTTAGTGATGGATATGCTAATAACTTTTTAATTAAAAATGGCCTTGCAGTAATGGAAACAAAAAGAAGCAAAGAAGTACTTGATAATCAAATCAAAAAAAGGAATGATGAAGAAGATTCTTTAGTTGCATCACTTAATGAAATTAAGAAGAAACTTGAAAATAAAGAAATATCATTTAAAGTAAAAACAGGAAAAGAAGATAGAGTTTTTGGGACAATATCTACTAAACAAATTAGTGATGAATTAAAAAATAAAGGATTCCAAATTGATAAAAAGTTGATTCATCCAACAAGTGGACTTGATTCCCTTGGAAGTCATATAGTAAATATAAAATTACATAAGAGGGTTGAATTTAATATTAGTGTTGTGTTGAAAAAGTAGGTGAAGGAAATGGCAAACAGAAAAATGCCACAAAATTTAGATGCGGAAATGTCTGTTTTAGGTGTAGCTTTTTTAGATAAATATGCACTTGAAAAGATAGTTGAAGAAGTAGATGCTTCTATGTTTTATAGTGAAGCAAATAAGAAAGTCTTTCAAGCATTAAATGAATTATATAAAGCAAGAACACCTATAGATATAACAACAGTAAAAAATGAATTAGATAAACAAAAAAATTTAAATGCAGTTGGTGGGATAGAATACCTATCTGAGATAATAGATTCAGTAGCAACAGCTGCTAATTTGGATTATTATATAAAAATAGTAAAAGAAAAAGCATTGAGAAGAAAATTAATTGAAACAGCAACAGATATAATATCAGATAGTTATGAAGAAGATGGTAATTTAACTGGTCTTTTTGATACAGCTGAAAAAAATATTTTAAATGTAATTAAAGCAAGACAAACAAGTGAATTTAGAACCATAAGTGATGTTTTAAGAAGTGCACAAGAACAACTTGAACAAAGAGCAAAAAATAAATCATCAATGACTGGAATACCTTCAGGATTTTATGATTTAGATAAAGAAACAGCTGGTTTTCATGAAGGTGAACTTATAATAATAGCTGCTCGTCCAGGTATGGGAAAAACAGCATTTGCACTAAATGTTGCGACCAATGCTGCAATGTCTACAGACAAGGCTGTTGCAATTTTCAACTTAGAAATGACAGCAGAACAATTAGTCAATCGTATGATTTCGGCAGTTGGCCAAATTGAAGGTAGTAAATTTCAAAATGGTATGCTTAATAGTAACGATTGGAAAAAATATAATGAAGCTATTTCACAGCTTGCAGAAACTAATATATATATTGAAGATAATACATCAATAACAGCACCAGAGATAAAAGCTAAATGTAGAAGACTTGCAAATTCAGAAAAAGGCTTGGGACTTGTAGTAATCGACTACTTACAGTTAGTTACTACAGGTTCTCGTAGTGAATCACGACAAGTTGAGGTGTCTGATATTTCAAGATCATTTAAGCAACTTGCAATGGAATTAAAAGTACCTGTAATTGCACTAGCACAGCTTTCTCGTAATGCAGAGCGTAGTGAAACCAAACAACCAAGACTGGCGGATTTACGTGAATCTGGTTCTATTGAACAAGATGCAGACATGGTTTTATTTATAAATCGTGCAGATTACCATGAAGCAAAGTCAGCTGAAAAACTAGAAATTGTTCCAGCAGAACTTATTATTGCTAAGCATCGTAAAGGAGCAGTTGGACTAATAAACTTATTATTTGAACTTAATAAAAGTTGTTTTAAAAATTATTTAAAGGTAAGTGGGGATGAAGAGTAAAGGTGGTATGATGATGAAATCAAAAGAAAAAATAATAACGATTGTTACTTGTATAATAGTTGTTAGTTTTTTAATATTTTTTACTAGGACAAAAAAATATGAAGAACCTAAGGAAGTATATCAAGTATATCTTAATGGTCAAAAAATGGGACTAATTGCCGATGCAGATGAATTATATGATCTAATTGATAATGAACAAAAAGATATAAAAAATAAATATAACGTTAATAAAGTATATCCACCTTTAGGTTTTGAAATAATGGAATACACAACATATGATGACAATATAACTGATGTAACTAAAATATATGATAAAATCAAAGATAAAGAAGATTTTACAATTGAAGGATATCAAATAACTATTACTGATGAAGAAGATTCTAAAAAGAATATAGTTATAAATGTTTTAGATAAGAAAATATTTAAAAAAGCTTTAAAAAATGTTGTAACAGCTTTTATATCGGAAGAAGAATTTAATAAGTATATTAATAATTCCCAAGATGAAATTATTGAAACTGGACAAATAATTGAACATATGTATTTTAAAGAAAAAATTAATATAAAGAAAACATATATTAGTGCAAACGATAAAATATATACTGATGAGAAAGATTTAACAAGTTTCTTATTATTTGGAGATAACACTGAGAAAAAAAGCTATGAAGTTAAACAAGGTGACACTATTGCAAGTATTTCAGAAGCTAATGAATTGAACCCTCAAGAATTTTTAGTGGCAAATCCAAAGTTTAGAGACGAGAATAGTTTACTTGCTATTGGTCAAAAAGTTAATATTGCTTTGATTAATCCACAACTTACTTTAATTGAAGAACTACACGTTGTGCAAGATGTTGAATCAGTTTTAGAAAAAGAGACTAAATATGATAATTCAAAACCAAGTGATTACAGTCAAGTCACTCAAGCAGGTGTAACTGGTATTACAAGGTTTACTCAAAAAGTTAGAGTAGTTAACGGAGAACAAAACCAAGGTGTTGAAGTAGTAAGCAAAGAAACCATAAGAGAACCAGTAACAGAAATTACTACTAAAGGTAAAAGATATAGTTCTGGTGGTGGAAGTGGTTATATTTCAGGATCATTTGTTGATGTTGGTGGAGCTTGGGGATGGCCAACAAATTCACCATATCTTATTACATCAGAGTTTGCGTATCGTTGGGGTAAAATGCACTATGGACTTGATATATCTGGAACTGGACATGGATCACCTATATATGCAGCTAGAGATGGAGTTGTAGTAACATCATCAACGCATTATTCATTAGGTAAATATGTAATTATTCAACATGATAATAATTATTATACAATGTATGCACACTTATCTGCACAGAAAGTTAATGTTGGTCAAACTGTTTCAAGAGGCCAAGTAATTGGACTTATGGGTTCAACTGGATTCTCAACAGGTACACATCTACATTTTTCAGCTTCAATTGGAATGCCTTATGAAGGTGGAGTATTCTTTAATCCTTGGCAGTTATATAGATAATGAAGGTTTGTGTATTATCAAGTGGTTCTAAAGGAAATGCCACATATATAGAAACAGATGAATATAAAATTTTAGTAGATGCAGGTAGAAATTCTAAATATTTAACAGAATGTTTAGAAAGTATAAATGTAGATCCAAGTGAAATTGATTATGTTATAATTAGTCATGATCATAAAGATCACGTTTCAGCACTACCTGTTTTTGCTAAAAAATATAAACCTACTATACTTATAAATCAAAAAACATTTTTAATGCTTCCTGATATAAAAGAATATGACAAAATTGTTATATTTGATGATGACATAGATTTAGGAAGTTTAAAAATTAACTGTATCAAAGCAAGTCATGATGCTGCTGATACTAGAAACTTTATATTTGAAGAAAACGGTAAATCTATTGTTTATGTTACAGATACAGGATATATAAATCAAAAGAATTTTAGAAAGTTGAATAATAAAAATGTATATCTATTTGAAAGTAATCATGATATAGAAATGCTCATGAATGGTCCTTATCCCAAGTTTTTAAAGCAGCGAGTAGTTGGTTCAAATGGACATTTATCAAATAATGATTCTAGTTTTTATCTAAGTAAATTAGTAGGGGATAAAACTAAAAAAATAGTTTTAATGCATTTAAGTGAAACGAACAACAAGGAAGAAAAGGCTTTAGAGACAATAAAGAATACATTTAAAGAATATAATATAGACTTTAAAGATATTAAATGTGCAAGACAAGATGAAGTTGGAGAAGTGATTGAGATATGATAAAAATTATTTGTTCAGGTAAATTAAAAGAACAATATCTAAATGATTTAGTTAATGATTATTTAAAAAGAATTAACAAATATCATAAATTAGAAATTGTTGAAATAAAAGATGAAAATTCACTAGAAAAAGAAAGAGATAGTATACTAAAATATATTAATAAAAACGATTATATAATTACTTGTGATATAAATGGAGACTTAATAACAAGTGAAAAATTTGCAGAATTAATAGATAAAACATTTATAAATTATAGTACTATTGACTTTGTAATTGGAAGTTCAATTGGAATACATGATGATATAAAAAAAATAGCATCAAAAAGTATAAGTTTTTCAAGAGTAACATTTCCACATGGATTTTTTAGAGGCTTATTACTTGAACAAATATATCGTGCATTTAAAATAAATAATAATGAAACATATCATAAATAGGCTAAAATAGCCTATTTTTAATTTATATTTATTAAAAATTTTAAAATAGAAAAATTAAATTGTTTTGCAATTTTAATAAAAATATCGTACAATATAGCCAGGTGATAGAGATGGAAAAAAAGATTAATAAAGAAAAAATCTTAAAAAATGGAAAAGGATTTATGGGAGAATTTAAATCATTCATTTTACGTGGAAATGTGATGGATATGGCAGTCGGTGTCATAATTGGTGCAGCTTTTGGAGATATAGTTACAGCATTAACAAATGATTTTATTAATCCTTTAATTAACGGTATTGGAGGAGCAGAAGTTGGTGGAACTATAAAAATTTATGGTGGGCAAGTTATAAGATATGGAGATTTTATAACAGCTGTTATTAACTTTGTTATTATGGCATTTGTACTATTTTGCCTACTTAAATTTGTAAACAAATTAGCAGCTGTTGGAAAGAAAAAAGAAGAGGAAGAAGTAAAAGCTGATCCACAACTTGAATTATTAAAAGAAATAAGAGACGAATTAAAAAAACAAAAGAAATAGAATTTTAATTCTATTTTTTTTAATTAATGCTATAATAGATATGGTGGTAGTATGAAAATAACATTATTTAAACTTGAATATCTTTTTCTACTTTTTATAATCTATTCTTTTTTAGGATGGTTTTTAGAAGTAACATGTAAATCCATAGAAAATAAAAGATTAATTAACAGAGGTTTTTTAATTGGACCTTGGTGTCCAATATATGGATGGGGTTGTATATTAATAATATTTTTATTAACAAAGTTTAGTGAAAATTTCTTTGCACTATTTTGTATGTCTATAATAATTTGTTCAGTACTTGAATACTTTACAAGTTATATTATGGAAAAAATATTTAAAGCAAGATGGTGGGATTATTCAAGATGGAAATATAATATAAATGGTAGAATTTGTTTAGAAACAATGATACCATTTGGTATACTTGGAAGTTTAGTTGTTTATTATTTACATCCTTTTATTCTATCTATAATTAACAGAATGTCTAACCAAACGATTTCAACACTTTCTTTAATACTAATTGCATTTTTTATAATGGATAATTTGGTTTCATATCATATAATGTTTAGATTAAAAATACCTAAGTTAAAAGTTGAAAAAGATTCAACAGAAGAAATAACAAAATATGTAAGAAGTCTAATATCGCAAAGATCATTTTTATATAAACGTTTGATGAATGCGTATCCACATATGGTAGTGTTAAAAAATAAAATAAAGTCATTAAATAATGATATAGATGAAGTAAATGAATATTAACTTGATTTTAGAATAAATCAGTGTTAAAATATCAAATATGAAGGAAATGAAGAAGTCTTTCTAAGTAGTTTTATTAATCTTTTTTAGAGAGTTAGTATAAAGACCAGGTGAAATTACTAACAGATAATTAATAAAATGAATTTCAAAAGATGGAGTTTCAAAAGTTGGTAGTGCTATAAACTACAAAAGAGTGCAAGTATAACCTTGAATTTGGGTGGTACCGCGGAAAAAGTTTTTTTCGTCCCTTACGTATGTAAGTGGGCGTTTTTATTTTAGAAAGGAATGATATTATGAAAGAAAACTTAGAAACAATACTAAAAAAAGCACAAGAAGAAATAATTGCTTGTTTAAAACCAGCTGATCTTGCCAATGTTAAATCAAAATATCTTGGTAAAAAAAGTGAACTTAATGATTTACTTTCATCACTTAAAGATATGTCTGTTGAGGATAAAAAAACATTTGGAAAATTAGTTAATGAGACAAAGCAAGAAATAACATCATTAGTAGATTCTAAAAATAAAGAATTAGAAGATGCTATATTGAATGAAAAACTTGCTAAAGAAACAATAGATATAAGTTTACCTGCAACAAAGATTTTGTGTGGTGCACCTAATATACTTGAGAGTGTTATTGAAGACTTTGAAAGTGTATTTATGTCTATGGGATATGATGTAGTAGATGGCCCAGAAATAGAAGAAGATAGATTTAATTTTGAACTTCTAGGACTTCCAAAAGGACATCCAGCAAGAGATGCTCAAGATACATTTTATGTTAAAGGTGATGAGATGCTACTTAGATCTCACACATCACCAGTACAAGCAAGAACTATGTTAGCTAAAGAGGGAAAGGAACCTGTTAGAATCATATGTCCAGGTAAGGCTTATAGAAGAGATGATGATGATGCAACTCATTCACATCAATTTACACAAATAGAAGGTTTGCTAGTTGATAAAGATATTTCATTATCAGATTTAAAAGGAACAGTAACAGTAATATGTAAAAAATTATTTGGTAAAGATACAGTGACTAGATTTAGACCAAGTTATTATCAATTTACAGAGCCATCAGTAGAAATGGATATTTCATGTTTTGGATGTAAAGGAAAAGGATGTAATATTTGTAAAAATACAGGATGGATAACAATTGGTGGAGCTGGAGTTGTTCATTATGATGTATTAAAAGGATGCGGATATGATCCAAATATTTGGTCTGGATTTGCATTTGGTTTTGGTGCTGAAAGATGTGCGATGTTAAAATACGGTATAAATGATATTAGAACTTTCTATAATACAGATTTAAGGGAAACTGCTAATTTTGATAGAAGGGAGGATATATAATGATATCACTTGATTGGGTAAAAGATTATATAGACATAGATGATCAGGATTTAAAAGAACTTGCCGAAAAAATAACTAAAGCAGGTATAAATATTGAAGATGTTATAACAAATCATATTGATAACTTAGTAGTAGGTGAAGTTATAGAATGTAGCGATCATCCAGATAGTGATCACTTACATGTTTGCAAAGTTAATGTTGGTAAAGAAGAGATACAAATTGTATGTGGAGCACCTAACGTAAGAAAAGATTTAAAAGTAATCGTAGCTTTACCTGGTGCAGTACTTCCTGGTAATTTTGAAATTAAAGCTGGAAAAATTCGTGGTGTTGAATCAAATGGTATGATATGTGCTTTATTTGAACTAGGACTTGAAGAAAAAACAGAAGAAAACTATAACAAAGGAATAGAAGAACTACCAAAAGATGCACCAGTTGGTGTTGATGCTATGGAATATCTTGGATGTAATAATACATTATATGAATTAGATGTTCATAAACATAGAAATAATGATTGTTACTATCATATTGGTTTTGCACATGAAATTGGTACAGTATTAGGAAGAAAAGTTAAATATCCAAAAAGCAAATATACAGAAGTTAATGATGATGTTAAAAATTATGTTAAATTAACTGTTGAAACTGATAGATGTCCATATTATATTGGAAGAATGGTAAGAAATGTAGAAATAAAAGAATCACCAGATTGGATTAAAAAAAGAATTATTGCTGCAGGTATGAGACCAATTAATAATGTAGTAGATATATCTAACTTTGTAATGTTAGAATATGGACAACCTACACATTTCTTTGATGCAGATAAACTAGGTAGTGAAGTATTAGTTAGAGATGCTAAAGAAGATGAAAAAGTTATTACACTTGATAAAATAGAAAGAAATCTTACTCCAAACGATATAGTAATTACAGATGGAAGTAAGCCAACATGTATTGCGGGTGTTATGGGTGGAGAAAATACAGAAGTAGATGATAATACTAAAAATATTTTTATTGAAGCAGCTATCTTTGATGCATTTTCTATTACAAAAACTGCAAGTAGATTGAACTTGAAATCAGAAGCCTCTAAAAGATATGGTAAAGGTCTAAATTATGAATATACAATTAATGCTATGGATAGATGTTTATCATTATTAGAAGAATATGCAAATGCAGATGTTTTATCTGGAGAATTAATACATGATGAAGTTGATAAAAGTCCTAAGATTGTTGAAGTAACAAAAGATGAACTTAATAAAGTTTTAGGATTGGACATGACAGATAAAGATATAGAAGAACAACTTGAAAAATTAGATTTTGAATATAAATTAGATAAAGATAAATTTACTATAACAGTTCCAAGAAGAAGACTTGATATTGAAGCTAATAAAGCTGATATAGCAGAAGAAATTGGTAGACTCTATGGATATAATAATTTATCTGATACATTACCTGTAGTTCCTACTAAAAGAGGAGTATATGTTGGAGATGTAAAAATAAGAAAAGAAATAACAAAACGTCTTAGAACATTAGGTTTGTCTGAGGTAAGAAATTATACTTTAGTATCTAGGGAAAAAGCTTGTAAATTTAATTATGATAATAAGGAAATATTAGATTTACCAAATCCAATGAGTTCTGATAAATCTTCACTTAGAATATCATTATTAAATTCATTACTTGAAAATTATGAATATAATAAAGCTAGAAAAGTAAATAACATTTTAATATACGAAATAGCTAAGACATACGATAAAAACTATGTAGAAGATCATAAAGTTGCTATGTTAATAAAAGGTAATTATATAGAAAATAATTGGTCACATAATAACATAAAAGCAGATTTTTATACATTAAAAGGAATAGTTGAAAACTTACTTAACTATCTTGGATTTAAAAACAGATATTCATTTGAAGTATCTAAAGTAGATGAACTACATCCAGGTATTAGTGCAGATATTTTAATAGATAGACAAAAAGTTGGTATTATTGGTAGAGTTCATCCATCACTTTATAAAGATGAAATATATGTTGCTGAAATGTCTATGACTAAACTATATGAATTTAGTATTAAGCCACTTAAGTTTAAAGAGTCTTCTAAGTATCCAGAAATCACAAAAGATATTGCATTTATTGTTAAAAAAGAAGTAAGTGCTAAAGAAATTATAGACATTATTAAAAAATCTGGAGGAAGATTACTTAGCAACATAGATGTATTTGATGTTTATACTGGAGAAAATGTTGGAAGTGATGAAAAATCAATAGCTTTTAGCTTAATATTCTCAGATGCATCAAGAACTTTATCAGATGATGAAGTAATGGAAGTGTTTAATAAAATAGCAAATGATGTAACATCAAAATTGGATGCTAAATTAAGAGATAAATAATTATAATAAAAAGTCGATAAATTTAATCGACTTTTTATTATTAATCTAGTTTATTAAATAGCTCTTTGATATCAATGTTTAACGCTTTAGATATTTTTTGGATTGTATCTAATGAAAACTGTTTATCACATCCACTTTTTGTTTCAATCTTTTTTAGGTAATCAACACTTATATTACTTTCCATTGCAAGTTTAACTTGAGTCCAACCTTTTAATTTGCGTTGTTTTTTTATATTCTGAGAAATTAGATAGTATATATTATCATTTTCCATATATATCACACTTTCCTTAGTTATATGATTAACTAATTTAATTTTCTCATTAATATCGCGACAAAAATTTACGGTATAGTGCATTTTTTTAAAATATATGATATAATGTGACAAGAAAGGAGTTTGACTAAAATGAATGAAAAGAAATATTTAAATGAAGAAAAATACCAACAGGCAAAAAAGAAAATAATTAGAATATCATTAATTATATTCATTATTTCGCTGTTAATAGGTGGAGGATTGATTGCAACAGGCATTATCAAAACTAATTCTTCTAAAAAAGAAGCTGAAAGAATAAACAAAGAGAGATATGATGCTGCATATAAAGAATCAGAAGAAAAAGTTAATGCTGCAAATGCTAGATTAGATGAAATAGCAAAAGAATTAGAAACTTTAAATGAGCAATATAATAATAAAAAACAAGAATGTGATTCATTAAATATGAGTGATTCTGATTGGTATGCAACTGTTAATCAATGTCATAGAGAAGCTTCTACTATTAGTTCTAAGATTCAAGATTTAGAAAATGAAAAATTTAAACTAGAAACCGCAAATTATAAAGTATATTATGATTTAGCAAAATCAGAAGATTATAAGTTTACTTATTGTGCAACTGGTGGAATGGTATTGTTTTTTGGAATAATAGTTTCTTTAAGTGTATATCTAATTGCAAAAAGAAGAGAAATACTTGCTTTCCAAGCTCAACAAGTTATACCTGTTGCGAAAGAAGGAATTGAACAAATTTCACCTTCAATTGGTAATGCGGCTGGAGAGATTGCAAAAGGTATAAAAGAAGGTTTAAGTGATAGCGAAGATAAGTAATTTTAAATAAAAGACACTTCACAAATGAAGTGTTTTTTTGTCGCATTAGTTCTAGTTTTTTCTATATTTGTCGAAAGCCTTGAAAAAGAAAAAATAGACTCTATTATAGAGTCATTGAGAAGCAGAGAAAAAAGATGTTTACCGCCTAACCTTGGAGAATTACTTGGGGGTTTTGGTTTACTTAAAATTGAAAGGCGGTAGTTTTATGAAGAAAGATACAAAAGACACAACACTTTATAAAATAATTTTTATTTTATTATACATAATAATAAAACTTCTAGGTTAAAATAAAAAACATCTTTCTCTAACTCGAGTAAAGATGTTTACCCACAAAAGGTGGTAAATATCTATCCAAATTGGATATCTGTTTCTCACCTAATTAAATGATAACATAAAAATATATACTTGACAA
>SVAH01000018.1 GCA_015059485.1 Bacillota bacterium | reverse complement strand
CCAGAAATAACTGTACTATCTTGGTTTGTATGGAATAGTTTATAACTATATTTTGGTATCCATACAAAATAACTTTCTATATCTGATTCTGCTATTGTATCTCCTGCTTCATATGTTTGTGATGGAGATGATACAAGTATTACTGCATTTGCCCACTGTTTATTTTCATAATTATACCATTCACTATTTACATCCGCTTTTTTTACTGTTCCATTACTTTCTATTAACACTGGTACTAAGTCATCAGTAAGTACTGGATCTGCTCCATGAAGTACTTCTTCACTATAAGCTAAAGAATCACTCTGATATGCCTCAACTGCAACTTTTGCTTTTAGGTTTCCATTTAATAATGAATTTTGATTTACTTCTGCATTTAATAAATATATTTTTAATGATAAATTACTTTTATTAAATCCATTAAAGTTTATTCCTTGTTTTATATAGTAGTTACTAAAATAACTTTTACTATTTGTATTTGTTTTATTTGAATCTGGTGTTCCTTTAGTATTTATATCACTAAAGTCCCCACTTCCTATTACATTTCCATCCATTACAAGTTGCCATTTAAAATATTCACTTATAAAGTTATTTGTTATTTCTACATCTTTTAAATATATATTGAATTTACCAGGTAATTTTGTTCTTGCAAGGGACTTTACATCAAAATCTAGTGTTACTGCTTTAGTATCTATTTCTTCTTCATTTATAAGTGGTATATCTTTTGCATTTATTCCATCTAAGTTTGTTAATGATGTTTCTATATCGAATGTCGATGTTTGTACTTTTGTTTCTGTTTTGTTTGTTGCCTCTGATTCTAATTCAAAATATGCATATGTTGCTGCTCCAATTAATGTTACTAATAAAATGCTTAAGGCTATTATTTTCAATTTTTTATTCTTCATAATATAGCACCTCTATCTTGTATTAATAATATCACATTTATAATTATTTTGGCAATTATATTAATTGTTTAATATGCAAAACAAGTGCCTAAGCACTTTTTAGTTTTTCTATTTCTTCTAGATTTAATTTAGTAGACTTCATTATCTGTTCTACAGGTATATTTAATTTTAATAATTCTTTTGCTATCTCAAATTTTTCTTGTTCAATGCCTTGTTCGATTCCTTGCTCAATTGCATCTTTCTTTGCTTTTTCTACGGCTTCTTCTACTGCCTCTTTTATCGCATCTTCTCTTGCTTCTTTTTCTACTTGTTTTCTAAATGCTTCTCTATCATATTCAAATGCAAACATCTTATCTTTTAAATATCCTATTGACTTTATGTTACTTAGTATATTCTTCATCCTTCTATCCCCTCCGAATAATTTGTCTAACTCATTTTTATTTCTTTCTATGAATAACAATAGATTCTTTTCTTTCTCTGTTATTTTTTTCTTATTATACAAATTATTCTTTAGATATTCAAGATTTATGTCATAAATAATTTCGCTATTGTAAACATCTGGGATATTTAAATTCTTCTCTCTTAATTCTATTTCATATACTAATCTTTCATTTTCTTTTCCTTTAAATCTTGATGTTGCTGATACATTTATTTGAATTATAAACTTTCTTTTTGATTTTCCGTTCTTTATTTTTTCTATATTTTCACTTCTTAAAAATGATACATAATCTTTATTCTTTCTTATTAGGGTTTCTCCCACTGCTTTATTCATTTCTATATTTATTACTTTTTCTTCTACTTCTACTAGTATATCTGTATCTCCTATTTTTTTACTTAGATTATTTCCTGATACAAAATTATTCTTATACTTTAAGTGTTTCTCTACATAATCAAGATCCATACCTGTACAATAATTAATTAAGTATGCTAGATAATACTTATTATTTTCATCTGAAAATACTTTTTTGAATGCTGAATCTAGTTTTAAATCAACTATATTCTCTTCTAAATCTTTTAATATTTCTTCGTTTATTATGTTTTTGGTATTTATGTTTACCATCTCCTTCTGTAAGTATTTTTTTTCAAGAACTTTTTTAGTCCTTCTACTATTAATATTACAAAAAAGTTCCCAATTTCCTTTTTTTTCAGTGAAATTTATTAAAAAAAATGAAAAAAATTGGATTTTTGTCCAATTTTCTTTGATTTTTATGATATTTTTCTATTTTATAACAACATTGATTTTCTTAGTTACTATGTATTCTATTCTAGGATCATCATTTTCAACTAAAACTTCTACTTCATGTTCTCCAGCTGTATAACCAGATAAATCAATATATGGTACAATATCATCCGCAGAAACACTATCTATTACTGATTGAACACCTTTAACTACTACATCAACTGATTGATCATTTTCTGTCTTAGCATTTACAGTTAATCCACTTGCTAAATTTTTAGGTGCACCAATTAATACATGTTCTATTGTTCTTTGCTTTTCATCTCCAAAACTTACAACTATCTTAGCTGTTGAATCACTCATATATCTTACTCCAGATGGTTTTGGCAATGTAACATTATATGTTTTTGAATCCGACGCACCAAGTCCAGATACATCTATCGAAACTGGTACATTTTTTATTGAATCAATTACTGATTGTTCTCCATAAACATCTACAGAATGAGTATTAGAACCATTTATTGTTATTGATGAAATAGCTTTTCCTGTCGCTAAATTTCCTTTTGTTTTTACTGCAATTGGTACTGATGATGAATATGTATTTAGTTCAATAGTAGCTGTTACTGTTGATGGAACTATATCAATATTAGACATCATTTTTCCCTTTTCATCATAAGCAACCAATAATACATTATCAATATCATAACTTCCAGCATCTTTTAAATCTCCGTTATTAAGATCTATTAAAGCTTTAACTGTTGCTATTCTATCTAAGTTATCTTGAGATCCTTTAACTACTACTTCACTTTTAGATAATGAAACATCTCCAACAGATAATTTTGAATTTAATTTATTTTCATTTAATAAATCATATGTTACTCCAGATAAACTACTTACTTTATTTTTTATTGTAACTGTTACTGTTGATGGATCAATTTTATAATCAAGAGAATCTATTGTTTGATTATAAGTTAATTTAACTTTATATGGTTCATTACTTGCTTCATAATCAGTTAGATCAAGTAATACCTCATGATCTCCTAATTGTTTTGCTAAGTATAAATCACTTTTTCTACCAGTTAAAATTATATCAACCGTATCAACTAAACCTTCAACTACATATGCTTCTTTATTATATAAAACATTTACTGGCTGATTAGTTAATACTTCTGCTTCTGTTTCAACTAGTGTAATTACTTTTTTATCAACTAAAACAAATACTACTACTGCAAAAACTAATGATAAGTATACTAATATATTAGGTCTATTTAATATTTTTTCTATATGAGATGTATTACTTTTTAGTTTTTTACTTAAGTAATAAATTGCACGGCTTATAGGCGTAACTATTATTTTATCAATAAATCTATAAATTGCCTTGAAAAATACTATAAAAGGCATAAATATTTTAATCATCTATATCTTCCTCCTGTTCTTCTTCTGTTTTAGCATCATAGAATACTTCTGCTTTTGGCTTTAATTCAGCCATTAACATACTTCTAAAATCATCAAGAGTAAGATTATAATTAATATCACCATCACATGCTATAGATAATCTTCCTGTTTCTTCTGAAACTACTAGTGCTATAGCATCAGATTCTTCTGCTATTCCAAGTGCTGCTCTATGTCTAGTTCCCATTCTTTTATTTAAATTTGGATTCATACTAGTCTTAAATACTGCTCCTGCTGATGTAATTCTGTCGCCTTGAATAATAACACCACCATCGTGAAGTGGACTATTTGGAAAGAATAAATTACATAATAGTTCACTACTTATATCTGCATATATTTTTGTAGATGGTTCAATATATTCTTGTAATGATATATCTCTTTCAATAACCATTAATGCTCCAATTCGATTTCTCTTTAAGAATTCAACACTTTTCATTATTTCAACTACAACTTTTTCACGTTCATCGACAGTTAACACTTTATGCCTACCTAAAAGTTGAGTTCTACCAATTGATTCTAACACTGCTCGTATTTCTGGTTGAAATATAATTATTATTGCAAGTGGTCCCCATTCAAGTACATACTGCAATATTAAGCCAACTGTGTAAAGATTAAATACTTTACTAACAATTTCTATTGCAATTATTAATAGTACTCCTTTTACTATCAAAACCATCTTAATGTTATTTCTAATATTTTTTAAAATAAAATAGAATAGTAGCCATACTACACAAATATCTAATATCTTTGTCGCTACTCCCCAAATTGACGTTAAGGTCATTTAATCACTCCTCTATGCTTTAATAATTATATCAAACTATTAAAATATATTCTATAAAAAACATAAAAAAAATTTTAAGTTTACACTTAAAATCTATTTTTTACTTTTTTTTGAATCATCATCAAGTTTTTCTAAAGCCCCTTCAAGTAAAGCTCTAGTTTTATTTTTAATTTCTAAAGCCACTTTTTCTACTGCTGGCTCTGCTTTTTTCTTTGCAAGTTTTACTAGCTCATCTGCCTTTTTTGATAGTGCTTTAGCCTTTGATTTAGCTATAGATTTTACTTTTTCTTTATCCAAGTCAGCTAACTCTTTTTTCAAATCTTCAGCCATTTTTTGAATATCTATATCTTTAGTTTTCTTTATTAATTCATCAATTTTCTTTTTTAATTCAGCTCTTGTTTTCGAACCTTCTTGTGGTGCAAATAGTAAAGCAACTCCAGCTCCAATAGCAGCTCCAAAAGCAAATTTTGCAATATTTGATTTTTTACTCATTTTCTTCTTCATTCCCTTTCTTTTTCTTTTTTCTATTTATAAACAACCTAGAAATTAAGGCTGATATGCCTTCAACTGTTTTATCGGTCAATAATGCAATTTTATCTGTTGTAAAGTCAATAATTGAAAAAAATCCATTTAATGATTTAACTTTATCGTTAACATCATCAACAACTTTTTCTACCTTATTTAATGTATTAATTGACTTTATACCTAATATTATGCCAATAACTAGTATTATTATTAACAAAAAATAAATTATTATAGGTAAAAATTTCAACCAAAATTCCATTATTCATCCTCCTTATTCTCATACATTGAATCTATTAGTTCAAATAAATCATCTTCATCTTTAGTATCTTCTTCACTTAACTCTTCTTCTATTTTTTCATCTATTATTTCTTCTGCAGTTTGTTCTTTTCTTTTTCTTCTTTTAGTTTTTACTTCTTCTTCTATTTCAATTTTATCTTCAGTTTCTTCAAATAGCTCATCTATTTCATCTTGTTCGTCATCTTCGTACGTATCTTCATTTTCATCTATTTCAAGTTCTTCTTCTATTTCATCTACTGCATCTTCTATATCTTTTAAATCTTCTGTATCTCCATCATTATCTTTTAAAGTTTCTTCAATATTTTCAGTAGGTAATTCCATTTCTTTAGTTACATCTATTTCTTCTATATTTGCACTTCCAAGCAATGTATCTTCAATATTATCTTCTATTTCATCAAGGGCATCAGAAGATACCACATCATCTATATCTTCATAAAATTTAATAATTGGTTCTTCTTTATCACTACTGTGAACCAAATCTTCTTCTAAAGCGCCAAAAGCTTTTTTTCTAACACTATCAACATCTAGTTTAACACTTTCTCTTTCTAATTTTTCATCTCTCGTTAATACATCTTCTTTTTTGTAGTTTTTATCAAGAATTCCATATACTGGCGAAATAACTGGAGATGGATGGAAGTTTTTTTTCATTGGTTCTTCTCTAGTTGTTCTAATAATTCTTGTTGAACTATACTCACTTTTTGTTTTTTTTGGTTGTTCAATTCTACTTCTTCTAAGTTCTTTTTCTCTTCTTTCTTCTTCCTTTTCATCAATTTTTTTTGACTTTTCTACTTCTTTTTTTCTTGGTATAAAATCATCAAATTCATCTTCATCAAAAGCTGGAAAATCAAAAGTTTTTTCTATTTTAAATAATTCACTATCTGGTTCGTCATCATAGTTATATTCATTAGTTATCTTTTTTTCTTCTTTCTTTCTTCTATCAATTTTTGGTAAATTCATAGTAGCTTTTTCAATTTTTTCATCTAATTTTTGTTCATTTACTTCCTCAATTTCTGGTTCTTCTATTTCTGTTTCTTCAAATAAAACATTTTTCAATTTATTAAATAATCCCATTTAAAACACCTTCCTAATCGATGAAATCATTATCATGTGAATCATTACTTTCATAATTATCATATTTTTCGACATAATTTAAATAATTACTCTCAGTATCTGCAGTTTCAAAAATATTGAATTCTTCATCATTAAAATTAAGTTTATTATCTCCTAGTAGATTAGCTAAAACTTTATCACTGTAATCTATACTTGATAATACACTAATAGAGTTGGCAATGACACTATTAATATCATCATACTCTACCATTACTTCTATTTTAGCATAATTATACATAATTTCAATTAAATATTTATCACTTTCAAATTTTTTTATTTCTAAATATCCAAAATTATCTTTATATTTTAATACATTTGAATAATATACATCAGTTTTTTTTATGTAATCAAAATTTATTTTATTATAGTAACTTAGCACATCTACATATAAATAATACTTGTAGTTTCCATCAGCTAGTATTTCATTATAATCATTTTTAGTAATAACTTTTAAACCTTTTGGAACATAATATTTATATCCATTTCTATTAATATTATGAAATTTAAGTTCACTTTTTAATGAATCTGTAAGTATTTCATCAATATTACTTTTATTAATATTAACACATCCACAGACTAAAAAGCACATAATTACTATAAGGAATGCTTTCTTCATTATACTCCTCCTTATGCTGTAAATTATTATATCATTTTTTTTTATAAATTTAAATACTTTGATTACAAAAAAAAGATAACACTTTTATGTTATCACTATTGTTCAATTATATATGGTTCTTCTTTTGTTCCTTTACCCGTAACATTAGTATTTTTCTTAATATTTATTACAGGTCTTAAGTTTCTTGTTGAATCACCTGTTTGAGACGTTTGAATACTTCCGTTTGGTGATAATTCATAATAGTAAATCCCTTCTTCTGTTTCCTTAAATGGCGATAAAGTCCATACTCCAGAAGCTACATTTTCACTTTTCAAATAAAAGTATTCATTTGATGTATTAACTGTTGCACCAGCATATATTATTTCATCTATTGTTATAAGTCCAATTTTAGAATTATTTCTTGTTCCATGGCAGTTAAATGTTGGTATATTTGATGAATTAATTCTTAAATAATTTGATAAGTTTTCTCCTTCATATGTGACATCTATACAATATTTTTCAGATGATATAAAATCATCATATTTTTTTAAATTTTCTTCATAAAATTTTTCTAATACACTATAAACTTTAAGATTATTAAGTATTTTTAAATGCTCTAATTTGTTAGTTGTGAGAGTACTATCATACATACTAGCACCTGGTATATCTGAATCTAATATTAATCTGACTGATCCATTTCCATTCACTCTTATTATTCTCCACATCTTATTGGCAAAGCTAACATAATTATTTGTAACGTTTCCTCTGAAATAATATGCACTTCCATTATCATCTATATCTAATATTAATCCTTCATCACTTGTTGCTGCTTCTTCTCCTACTTTAGTTTTTGCCTCTTTATTTATTTGATTATCATTAAGTATCGTACTTGCTAAGCTTTTTTCAGAAACAGACGTTGGTTGTACTTCTATTTCAAATGATATATCTTCTTCATCAGGATTATTAATTTTAAATTTATAACTCTTAGTTTCATCTTCTTTTATATTTAAAATACTTGATAATGACCCATTTGTGTTATTTAACAACTTAGTACTTTCAACTATCTTTTTCTTTCCTTCATATAATTCATATGAAATATTTTTACTATCTGTTTTTGCTCCAATAATTGTTACATAAAATGATTCTTCTTTTTCACCGTCATTTATTACTGAAAAATTTATATTTTTCTCTCTATCATCAAAATTAAATTTTCTACCATTTAAATAGTTTATTGAAAGTTTATCTACAATTATTACTTCTGCACTATTTTTATTAATATTATATTTATATATAAAGTAGCCAGTTCCAACCAATATACTTACAAACGCCACTACTATTATTATGCCTAAAATAATTTTATATTTTTTACTCATTTAATATCATCCTTATCATTTTTAGTATATAATTATTTATTTTTTATGTCAATTTACGATTATATTAACGCAAAGAAAAAGACAATTAAATTATATTGCCAATTTATGTTTATATTCTTCTTTATAAGGTTTAATTTTATATTTTTTCATTACATATTCTTTCAAAGAAATATCAAATTTTTTCATTAAATATGCACTTCTCATACTATTATCACTAAGTTCTGTTGGCAGATATGAAAATGACTCACAACAATCAATCAGTTCTTCTTTGTAAGTTTCTGGAAGTGTAGATATTAAATAGTATATTAATGCATTATATATGGCATACATTTCTTTTAAATCTCTTCTAGTACCATATAGTAAAAATGATTCATAATACTTTTGAAATATGTATATTATTTTTTCTTTTATCTCATAAAATCTTGGTAAAAAGTGACTATCATAGTCTTTTTTCTCTTCTAAAATTGCTTCTACTTCTGCACCAATCAATAATGATTCACTTTCTCTTTTAACTTTCAATGGAGAAACAGAATATAAAGCATTTTTAAGATTTAATTTGAAAACTTCAGCATATTTTTTTCTATCAATTTTTTCAATAAGACTTTGTAAATAATTAAGCTCATATTCTACGCCGTCTTTTAATGAAAAGAAACTATCTATATATGCATCATCTACATCTTGTATATTCATATAAATATCATTAATTAAATCATTTAGTTCATGATTATCTTTAAATACATTTAACATAAACATTCCCTCACACTGTTTTATTATAACATATCTAATTTTTATTTCAAATAACTAATTGCTATAAATAGTAAGACTACTACAAATATAATAAATAACAAATTCATCAATACTTTTTTATTATATTTTATAAATGTTAACAGTCTATTCATTATTATATCCTTCCTTCTAAGTATTTTATTGCTTCTTTTAAAGTTTTAACACTTACTACTTCTATTTTTAATTTATTATCTTTTTTTACTTTTATTGCTTCATCATAATTTTCAGGGGGACATAAAAATATTTTTGCCTTCTTTTTAGAAGCACCAAGTAATTTATACTTTACTCCATCTATTTCTCCAATATTACCATTTTCATCTATAGTTCCTGTTCCTATTATTATGTCCCCATTTGTTATATCTTGTTTCACAAGCGAATTATATATTGCTAAAGAGGTCATAAGTCCACCACTTGAACCAGATTCACTACTTTTTGTCTTTACATTTACTTTAGGATTAGTTTCTAAATCATATAATGTTGTTGTTGCTACACCTAACTTTATTTCATTATCCAACTTAATCAATTTAGATTTTAATATTTTTATTTTATCATTTCTTCTTATTTTAACATTTATTTCATCTTTTATATTTTTATCTTTTATGATTTCTTTTATTTCATCAATATTTTTTACTCTAATATCATTTATAGTAATAATTTCATCACCTATTTTTAAATTAGATTTTGACTTTTTATCTACATACATTACTTTCAATTTTTCACCTTTTATCTTTACTTCTTTATTAGCTTCTCTATATGCAGATATTATTGCATTGTTAATACCTTCTTGCATAGCTATTTTATCTATTTCTATTGTTTCATCCATAGACATATCATCATATGTTACATCACTAACTTTTTTTAAATCCCAATTAGGTATTATATAGCTTAATAAAATATATGGTATCGAACTTCTTACCATTGATACGTATGCCATATCTAATTCACCTTTAGTTTCATATCCACCTTCAACAATTACTCTTTTAGATAAATCTACTTTCCCACCTGGTGTATATATTGCATATGGTAATTCTACAAAAAAAATTAAAAAAATTACTATAAACGATATCAAATATTTATATGTTTCTTTTATAAATTTTAAAATTTTATCATACATTTTATTAATCATTTATTCATTCACCTATTTAATTATACCAGTAGGAGGATCAAATATGAAACATTTTTTTAAAAATATATGTATGATTGTGTTAACTTTATTTTTTTTAATACTACTATTTAAAGATCCATCAATAAGTAAAGAAAGTATTACAGTTAGTTTTAATTTATGGATTAATAATTTAGTTCCATCTATATTTCCAATGATTATAATAAATGATATTTTAATAAACTATAATTTTCCAATAATAGTATGTTCAGTTTTTTATAAATTTTTTAATAATATTTTTAAATTATCTTATAATGGAACTTATTTTTTTGTAATGTCTCTTTTTGTTGGAACTCCGACTAATGCCATTTTATTAAAAGATATGATTAATAAAGAATTAATAAATATTGATGAAGCTAATAAATTAATATATACTTGTTATTTTTCTAATCCATTATTTTTATTTAATATGTTAAATATTCTATTTGATATAAGAATATCTATAAAAATTATTATTATACATTATATTTCAAATTTTATTTTACTATTTTTTATACGAAATAAATATACTAGTTATATAGATAATCATTATCAAATAAATCATGAAAATATAGGTAAACTAATAATTAAGACTTGTAATAAAGCAATCAATTCTTTAATAACTATTCTAGGTATTATTAGTTTTTATATGATTATTACAAATTATATAAATATAAAAATTTTAAATGGATTATTTGAAATTACTAATGGCTTAAATTCACTTATACATTTAAATATTAAGCATAAAGATATTTTTTCTATTATTTTAGTTAATTTTGGAGGACTTAGTATTTTTTCACAAATAAAGAGTATCTTAGAAGATACTCAAATTAACTTTATGAACTATTTTAAAGGAAGATTTTTTCAAATAATATTTTCTATAATACTATACTCGATTTAATATTCGACTTTCTGTAAATAAATTTTCTTCATAAGAATAAAATGTAAGTCTAATATTATCCATAGTACTATCATTTAATACTTCAGTATTATTACTATTACTATCGTATTTTGCCATACTTTCATCTACTAAAAGTGGGATGTCAATTATAATAAGATAATCTTTTGAATCAGTACTAATTGAATCTGCTGGATTACCTTTTATTACTTTTAATGGAATATTTGTCTTTTTGTAATGAGTTTCAGAATTATTTTCTTTATTTTTTAAAGACCATTTTTTTCTACTCCCATTAAATGTATAAATAAAACTATCTTCTTGATTTATTTCAATAGTTGCAGCCTTGTCACTTTTTGTACTTATATTTATTTTTAAGTTTGAAGCAGTTGAACCAATATCATTAATACTAGTTATTGCTTCATTTGCAAAATCACTCTCAATTGTCTTTATTATTTCTGCTCTATTTATTTGATCTTTTGTATCATATTGCTCGTTAACACCATCATATCTAACATCAACTAATAATCTTACTAAAAATACCATTACTATTGCTATTAAAGCAATACTTACTAAAAGTTCAACCATTGTAAATCCTTTATTATTCACCTAGAACACCACCATCTATATTTAAATTTGAATAAAAGAACGTACAGCTAGATTCTGATTTTGTTTCTCCAAAGGTACCAGCAGCAAGCTGATTAGGTGAGCATTCTTTTCCATTTCTTTTTTCAGCATATTCTACTACTATATAATAATCATAGATGTCATTTGCTGTATCGATTGTACTTATATATTTTCTAAAGTTATTTGGAATTATTTCACTTTTTTCATTATTTTTAATATCTTTTATTCCATCTTTACTTGTTAAAAATATATTTTGAATATGTAATTCATTATACATTTGTGAAAAAAATGATTTTCTTTTTTCATTTCCATTACCATAACCTGAAGAAAATAAGTCTGCATCATTTACAGAAATATTAACATAGCTATATTTTTTATTAGTATCTAATATTTCCTTTATTTTATTGCCTACTATTGAATTTCCATTGTCATCGTAAAATGATAGTAAAAATTTACCAACAGCATACGTTTTATATATAAATGCTGGATCATCATATCTAACTCTTTTTCTCTCAGCTCTTATTAAACTTACATATGCAGAATATATCATTAGTAAACTTGCTAAAACTGTTACTATTACTATCATTGTTTCTACAAAGACAAACCCATTTTTCTTCTTCATAATCTATCACCTATTGTAATATATTATATATTAAATAATATTTTTTATCAACTTTAAAAAAGATAAAATGTTTCTACATTTCATCCTTTAGTTTTTCTATTTCTTCTAGAGTTAATTTAGTAATTTTAGATATTTGTTCTACAGGGATATTTTCAGTTAACATTTCTTTTGCTATTTTGAACTTTTCTTCAGATTTACCATTGTCATATCCAGAATCATACCCAGAATCATATCCAGAATCATACCCTTCATCATATTTTGTATTCATAAGCATTTGATTAACATGTTCAGCATCATATTCATCAATAAATTTTTGATCCATAGCTAATCTCTCCAATTCTTCTACTATCCATCTATCTTCGTCGCTTAAGTTTTGACTTTTCATCTCTTCAAAACTTTCACAACCAAATAGCCATAGTTTCTTTTCTGTTTCATTACACTTATCATAACACATATTATGATAATTAGGTAAATAAATTTCAAATACTCTCATATCTTCTAATTTTAATCCTGTTGCTTCATCTGTCGGTATAAAGTCTGCTTTAGTTAATTCTTTCATTTTGCTATTACAAAAATTGTTAAAATTTATTAAATAAGTTTTTGTTTCCACATATTTTTCTCCTTCATTAAATTTTTTCCCTACTAATCTATGTGCATAATACTTTGATTTTATTGCATCTGCTTCTGTAGAATTATTCATTTCTATTATTGTATAATCTTTATTAATATTTTTTAAAAGTAAATCTAGTCTATAATCTTTCTTTTTATTACCTGAATTAAGTTCATTATCATACAGTTCATATTCTTCTAAGTTTACACCTGTTATATTAAGTACTATATTACTAATCCAACTTCTACCATTTTTCGACTTAAATAAATACTTAAATGTGGTATCACTTTTTAAATCTACATATTCTAAATTCATTTAAAATTCCCCTGTTCTTATTTTTTTTGTTTTATTTTTTTACAGTTTATTTTTTTCACATAAAAATTTCTCCCCTCTACTATTAATATTACAAAAAAGTTTCTGATTTCCTTTTTTTTTAATGAAATTTATTAAAAAAAGTAAAAAACTGGATTTTTATCCAGTTTTAGTAATCAATCATGCTTTTTTCAACTGTTATATTATAATTTTTATTTAAATCTAATTTACCTGGTATTTTTAATTTAATAAAATTTGATGTATGTCCAACTGAATAATTATCTACATTTTCTTCAATTAATACAGTTAATGTATCTCCAATAAAAATACTTGCATATTCTTTTTCTAAAACATTTGATAATTCAACAAGTTCTTTACTTCTTCTCTTCTTTTCCGATTCTTCAACTTGATTTGGCATTCTAGAACTTGCAGTACCATCTCTTTTAGAATATGGGAAAACATGTATCTTAGAAAACTTTATTTTTTTACATGTATCTATAGTTGTATTAAATAATTCTAAAGTTTCATATGGATGACCTACTATTACGTCTGTACTTATGTTTATATTAGGTCTTATCTTTCTTATCTTAGCTATTTTATCGAAGAAATAATCTAAATTATATTTTCTGTTCATTCGTTTTAATATTTCATCACTACCTGCTTGAAGTGGTATATGTAAATGATCACATATTTTTTTATTAATTTTTAATTCATTTAAGAATTTATCATTTAATTCAGTTATTTCAATTGAAGATATTCTAATTCTTTCTAAATTCTCTAATTTACTTATTTCGTGAATCAGATCTGTTAAATCGTAACCAAGTCCGTGACCATATGATCCTGTATGTATACCTGTTAGCACGATTTCTTTATGTCCGTTTTTTACAAGTTCTGTTATTTCATTAATAGCTTCATCAAAATTTTTACTTCTTATATCTCCTCTTACATATGGAATTATGCAGTAACTACAAAAATTATTACATCCATCTTGAATTTTAACAAATGCTCTAGTATGAGATGTAAATTTATCTACAGCCATATCTTCAAAATCTAAATTTCTATTATTATAAAATTTTATATATCTTTCTTTATTATTTTTATATTCATTTATTATAGACACTATTTTACTTTTATCTCTATTGCCTAAAAGTATGTCAATATCCATTTCTTCATATACACTTTGATTATTTTGTGAAGAACATCCACATACGACTAAAATTGTATTTGGATTTTCTCTTTTGTAACGTCTTACCATTTTTTTAGATTTGCTATCTGCCATATTTGTTACAGAACAAGTATTAATTATGACTATATCTGGTTTTTCTTTGTTTTCTTTATATCCATCTTTTATAAGTAACTCTCTCATTATTTCACTTTCATACGCATTTACTTTGCAACCAAGTGTTATTATTTCAAAATTCATTTTTATCACCACAATTTCAATGTATTATATCAAAATAGAAAAAAGAGTACAAGGACTCTAATCTAATAATTTTTGTAAATTTTTTAAAGCTTGCAAAAACGCTTCTTCATGTGCATAAGATATCACTCTTACATCTAGCTTAACATCTTCTGGTTCTTCTGAAACTAAATTATCAAGATCAAATTTTTTTACTGATACAGTATCACCAAGTATCTCATCTGATTTATAATTAAGTTTATTCTTTTTGGCACTATTTAATAATTCTTCATAACTTATAATTGCATTTTCTTCTTGTTCTCTTTCATAATCATTAATCTCTATTTCTCTATTATCAGACAATTCTATTTCTTCAATCGCTTTCTTTATATCAAATTCATCATCATCTTCTTCTAATTCTTCAATATCTGCTGTTCTTAATAAATAAATTAATGAAACTATAAGTATCACTAAAACAAGCATTGCAAGATACAACACATAATCTATAAATGTTAATGTTTTAAAAAAAGTAATAATATCTGTAATTAAACTTTTCACTTAAACCACCTATTTTAATTTTATCATACATTTTTTGTTTGTAAATTAGTATATATTATTTTTTACAATTAGAATGTAAAGTATTATACGAATGAAGAATAACTAGAAGCATTTATATCTAGTTTAGAGAAATCTTTTTTTAAGTAAAGTGGATACGCAGCTGCACCAATCATAGCGGCATTATCAGTACAATATTTAAAATCTGGAATAGTAAGTTCTACATTATATTTTTCACATAAATTTTTCATTTGTTCTCTTAAATATTTATTTGCAGATACTCCACCAGCTATAATCATATTTTTTACTCCAATATTTTTTATAGCTAATTCAACTTTTCTAACTAATTCATCTATTGCAACTACTTGAAAACTATATGCTAAATCTTCTTTATTAATTTCGTTATTTCTTTGTTCTTCATTGTGAACAAGATTTATTACTGCACTTTTAAGTCCACTATAAGAAAAATTATATGTATCATCATTTACTGGTTTTGGTAAATCATAACTATATTTACCATTTTGAGCAAGTTTTTCTATATTAGGACCACCTGGATATTTAAGTCCAAGTACTCTTGCAACCTTATCATAAACTTCACCGATTGAGTCATCTAAACTACTTCCCAATTTTTCAAATTCATAATCGTCTTTCATTATAACCATATCAGTGTGGCCACCACTTACAACTAATGCAAGCATTGGATAATTCATTTTTTTCATTAAGTTATTTGCATATATATGACCTATTGTATGATTAACCTTAATAAGAGGCTTATTCCACACAAACGCTATTGTTTTAGCGCATTCAAGACCAACAAGTAAGCTTCCAAGTAAGCCTGGAGCATATGTTACTGCAATAGCATCTATTTCATCTTTATTCATACCACTTTTTCTTAATAATTCATCTAATACCATTGTAATGTTTTCAGTATGCATACGTGATGCTACTTCTGGTACTACTCCACCAAACTTTGCATGTGTATCCATTTGTGTTAAAACCACACATTCAACTACTTCACAACCATTTTTTACTATTGCCATTGAAGTTTCATCACATGAAGATTCAATAGCTAATATATTAACGTCCTTCATATTTTACTCCCATCAAATAAGCATCTTTACCATCATAATATTTCTTTCTAGTGCTTATTACTTCTAAACCAAATTTTTTATACAAATTTATTGCTTTTTCATTGTCAACAGCAACCTCTAATGTTAATGTTTTAATATTTTCATCAAAATCAGATATTAAACTATCTATTAAGTTAGTTGCTATTTTTTTATTTCTATATTCTTCTAATACTATTATATTTTCAATTTCACATGTTTCATATAAAAGAATTGCCATTAACAACCCCACTACTTTATTATCTTTTATATACAAATATATTCTATTGTAATCATGTTTAAACATTTCTTCTAAATTATATACTTTTGTAAATTTTGGATTTAATAGTAATCCAAGTTTATTTATTTCTTCTATATCTTCTATATTTGCAAGTCTAATCACATTTGTACTCCTATCTTTTTAATATATATAGGATTTACTCCATGAGGATTAACAGTTTCTTTATTTCTTAAGTATTCATAAACTTTTTCATAATTTATATTATTAATTTCACTTATTTTATTATTTTTTTTATACTCTTCAAATTCACTATTTTTTAAATATATATAATCTTCTATAGGAATATTATTTTTATTAAATGTACCAATGTATTTACCATTTTTTTCACTTTCAATCACTATTTTTTTATCATCATCTACAAATAATGATTTTATTTCTAACATATCAATTGATTTTATAGATATATTTAATAAATATGCCATTGTTTTAGCAATTGTAACTCCAATTCGTACACCAGTAAATGAGCCAGGACCATTTACAACTATTATTTCATTTAATTCATTTGGGGTTATTTTATTGTTTTTTAATGTTTCTTCAATCATTGGCATAGTATATACGCTATGTTGCATCGAAGATTCTTTTACATTATTTTCTATAATTTTTCCATCTTTAAATAGTATTATTTTAATAATATCATCATGTGTATCAATAAATAATGAATACATTATATCACTCCTCTTAAAATAAGATTTTACCACAAATAATAACATATTAAAAGAAGAATTACTTATTCTTCTTAATATTAAAGGACTGATTCTACTAAACTTACGTATTTTTCACCAATTGGATTTAATACGAGTACACGAGTAGTCTCATCTATTACTTTGAATTTTATTTCTAGTCTTTCTTCAGGCAAACAGTCACATATAATATCTGACCATTCAATTATAGAAACAGCATCTTTATTAAAATAATCATTAAATCCAACTGTTTCACATGCCTCTTCTAATCTATATACATCCATATGATATAGAGGCATTTCACCATTTAAATATTCTTTTACTAAATTAAATGTAGGACTAGTAATTGTTTCCTCTATTCCTAACGCTTGTGCAAATCCTTTTACAAATACAGTCTTTCCACTTCCAAGTTCCCCATTAAGGCAGATAATCATTCCTGGAAATTTTTCTGATTCAATATTTTGCGCTAACTCCATAGTATCCATTTCACTTTTTGAAGTATATTTATAATCCATTATTATCACATCCTAAAATTATTATAAAAAAAGAAAATAAGTAATTCAATACTTATTTCACAATGTTTACACTTTTTTTATTATTTATTTTCTTCTGAAGACTGTTCTTCAATATTTTCCATTATTTCAATCGGTTGCTCTAAAGCATTAGTTTCTTGTTCCTGTGTTGTAGTGCTCTCACTTAAAATTGAATCTATTAGATTTTCATCTGATTTTGGAACTGTTGAATCAGAATTCATATTTTGAAGTGATTCTGCTGAAATAAATTCATCTTCTTTTGATTTTTTAGTATATTCATCTAAATTCAAACTATTTGAACTTTCTTCCTTGATACTTTGGTTTAATGACTTTGTTTGATCAATACTTGAAAAATCAATAATTTTCAAGTCATCATCTTTAGTTTTCTTCACTCTTCCAGTTTTAATATCTTTTAAATCAACTAGATATCCAATAAGTGCAAACAACAATATTAATGTTATTATTAAAAACCACACATAGTTATTTGCTAAAAAATTAGTAAATCCTTCCATTTTTATCCTCCTACTTAAATTTATGAAATATCAAATTAATTATGATATTGTTAATGCTTGTCCTTTTGGTTGAACTTGAATAAATGTATTACCGTCATTAACTACTAAATCTTTTCCAGTTGATTTAACTTTATATTCAGTTTGTTCTCCTCTACCAGATTTAGACCAAGTAATTTCAATAGCTTTTCCTTCTGAAATATAATATCCTTCTCCAGAACCTATATTATCTAAATTTTGACGTCCCTTATAATCTCCTGAAATTGTACTATTATTTACTTGATATGTAATTATATTTTTAAATGTATATTGTTCATTAGTAACATAATCTGTGTGTGGTTTATTATTTACACTTCTTTTATAATATTTATTTACTTCATCATATTCATATTCATCTTTTGTATTATTTGAATAAACAATTTCAATATTTTTTGCATCTTTAACAGTTTCATCACTAGCTAAGTCTACAGGTTTAGCACTATAATTTAATAATAAATCTTTATTTAATTCTTTACGATATCCTAACTTGTCAACTGCTTTATCTATCATTTCAGTTTTACTATAAGCTGTATGTTCAGTAGATACTTTTAAAGACTTATCTTTCCAGAAATACTTGCCACCATAATTCATACCATCTATATTATTTATACCTAAACTTGCTATATCAGCATATGCAAATTCAGAACCACCCCAATGTACATATATTGCATCATTTTCTAGTACATAATCAAGATAATAATGTCTTGAACTTCTAATAGTTCCTATTCTATCTACACTTGTATCTTTAAATAATGCTAAGTATCTTGTAATTCCACCTTCAACAATGAATTCATATATAATATATGCATCTTGAAGTCCACTTTGATATGGTCTTGCTACACTTACATTATTTATCATAACAGCATATGGTCTTGTTTTTGAATCTGGATCTACTATTTTAAATTTAGATTCTTTCTTTACTACCTTTGGATTTTTTAATTTATTGTGAAGTATTTCTTTTTCTTTAGGATTTAAACATAAAAATACTCCAAAACTTATTAAAGCAACAACTAGTACACAACCACTAATTAAAGCTATTTTTTTCTTTTTACTTAAATTTTTAAAAAATACCTTAAAACTTTTTTTATTCTTTTTATCTTTTATTTTTTCTTTCTTTGCCATTATTTACCTCCTATTAATAATATTATTATATCATGTCAAAGTTAAAAAAAATACTCTAAATTATTAGAATATTTTTAATTACTAGGTGCTAGGACAAGGTGGAAGCCGAAGTAGCTGTCAGAGCCACCTGTGTCGTAGGCGAAGCCGAAAGGCCCAGCAAGTACACCGTAGTAGTAATAGCCGCCTCGTACGAACCAAGGGTAGCTGGAATAAACAAAGTAAGAATAGTCGGCATACCAATTGTTATAATGACCTGTCCATGTTCCTGTTGTATAATCATAGAATGGCCCCATCTCTCCTGTTGCATCTCCTAAAATTCTTTTACTATAATCATAATCATTTGATGAATTACTATATACATCAAAATACTTTGAATCATAATTTGTAATTGTACTTGCATCAAATCCACTTGATCCTAGTGTTGTATCTCTATATGATGCCATATATTCCCATGCTCCACCACTCATATCATATACTCCTGTAATATTTCCTGTTGTTGACGCTTTTACTCCAGTTGTTGTGTTATATGCTAAAGTTACATCTGATGTTGTTCCATATGTTCCTGGATATGTACTTTGATTTGTTCCATCTGCTGCTGCATATCCTGTTAGATAATCTGAATTATTATTTATTCTTATATCTTCACATGTTCCGTTTGTACATCTTCCATACTCTGAATGGTATAGGTATGCTACAGCTCCCCATTCTGTATTTTTCATCATGTGTGAATTATTTGTTCTTTTATAGTTATATCCTAATTCAAAGAATGTTTTTACATTAAGACTTCTTAGTGATGTTTGTGATGGTTTTGAAGTAAGTTGTGAAGTACTTCCTGTTGTTTCAAATTTTGCTACCCATAATCCATTTGTGTTCATGCTTATAAATGCTGGATGAGTCATATATTTTCCATCAGCACAGTTTCCACTTTGCCCACTTGTCATTGGTGTTGCACATTCTGCATCTGAATCTGTTGTATTTGTTAGTCCAAATTCTATTTCTATTTCTTTTGCATCACTTCCAAGTGTTGATGGTTGCCCAGAAATAACTGTACTATTTTGGTTTGTATGGAATAGTTTATAACTATATTTTGGTATCCATACAAAATAGCTTTCAATATCACTCTCTGATATTGTATCTCCTGCTTCATATGTTTGTGATGGATTTGATGTAAGTATTACTGCATTTGCCCACTGTTTATTTTCATATGAATACCACTCATTATTTATATCTGCATATGTTACTGTTCCATCTGATGATAATGTTACTGGTATTAGAGTATCAGTTAAAACTGGATCTGCTCCATTTAAAATATTTTCTGTATATGTTGACGCTACTGCATTTATCTCTGTATCTATTCCTACTGTTCCTCTAAATACATGTCCTTGTGTTTCACTTTGATTTTCATTTGTATATTTATATTCTATTGTCATTGTATAACTTTTTGTTTCTTGTGATTCTATTGATATGTTTGTTTTTAAGTATGTTTTTCCTGTATTTGTTTCTGGTAGTGGTGTTTCTGCTATTACTGAACCATTATTATCTCTTAATCTATATACTAAATCTTCTCCAAACTCATTTGTTATATTTTGCATATAAATATTATATGTTACTGCTCTATTTGAGTGATTTGTTACTGTAAATGTTTTTATAAAAGAATCTCCTGGTATTACACTTGAATAATCTATTTCACTTGTTCCATTAAAAGTTATATCAAGTTCATTGGTTTTTACTTTTGTTTCTGTTTCTTTTATTTTATTTATATTTGCGCTAAAAAATGCATATGTTGATACACTTACTAGTAATAAAAGTACTAGTACTCCAACTACTAAAAATATTTGTTTTTTCTTATCTTTCATATCCATCACCTATTGTAATAATAATACATTAATTAAATTTGTTTTGCAATATGAAAAAGATAACATTTCTGTTATCTTTACATTTCTTCTTTTAATTTTAATACTTGTTCAAGTGATAATTTAGTAATTTTAGCTATCTCTTCAACTGACATATTTAGTCTTAATAATTCTTTTGCTATTTCAATAGTAGCTTCATTATGACCTTCTTCTCGGCCTTCTTCTCGGCCTTCTTCTCGGCCTTCAGCACGACCTTCAGCAAGTCCTTCTTTCCTAGCAATAGCTTTCATTGTTCTATCATATAGTTCTCTTTCTCTCTCTGGATCAAATAAAATATTAAAGAATTCTTCATTACTTACTAACTTCTTATATTCTGACATAACTTTTTCCCTCCTAATATTTCCGTGAGCTAAAAGTTTCATTTCCTCCATGTCATCACA
>SVAH01000017.1 GCA_015059485.1 Bacillota bacterium | reverse complement strand
GTTTCTTTTACTTTAGTTATATTTGCACTAAAAAATGCATATGTTGAGACACTTACTAAAAGTAAAAGTACTAGTACTCCAACTACTAAAAATATTTGTTTTTTCTTATCTTTCATATAAATACCTACTCTCTATTTTCTTACACTAAGAATAGCATAAATGTATATTATTTTCAATATTTAAACTCAAATAATATAGAATTTTTTTAAAACATAATGTAAAATATTATTAGTGATGTATATGGATAAAATAGAAAAGTTAAAAGAATTAATTACTAACGCTAATTATATTGTATTTTTTGGTGGTGCTGGAGTTTCTACTGCATCTGGAATTAAAGATTTTAGAAGTAAAGATGGACTTTATAACATGAAATATGACTATCCTCCTGAAACAATACTTAGTCATACTTTTTTTATTAATAAGACAGATGAATTTTATAAATTTTACAAAGATAAATTGAATTGTTTAGATGCTAAACCAAATGCTTGTCATAACTATTTAACCAAATTAGAAAATGATGGTAAATTAAAAGCTATTATTACTCAAAATATAGATGGACTTCATGAAAAAGCAAAAAGCAAAAATATATATGAACTTCACGGAACAATTTATAAAAATTATTGTATGGATTGTGGAAAGTTTTTTAATGCAAATTATGTATTTGAAAGTGATGGAATTCCTAAATGTGAATGTGGTGGAATAATTAAACCTGATGTTGTTTTATACGAAGAAGGATTAGATGATTTTACTATTAACGAGTCAATTAAGCATTTAGCTAAGGCGGACCTTTTAATAATAGCTGGTACATCATTAACTGTATATCCAGCTAGTGGCCTTATTAATTTTTATAATGGTAAAGATATTGTTTTAATAAATAGAGATACAACATCATTTGATAATAGAGCATCATTGTTAATCCAAGATGACTTAAACGAAGTTTTTAAAAAATTAAAAGAGTTAGATTAATTAATCTAGCTCTTTTTCAAAGTTTTAGCACTTGAATTATATACAAATACTGGTTGATAGTTCCAATCAAAGCATACTCTATCTAATAATTGCTGGTGTCTATATGTTAATACTTTATCATTATAAACTATGTCATTATTATTTTGTACTTCTCCGCATCTTTTTATGACTCTTTGTTCTTCTGCCCATCTACCAATATAATATTCCATATATGGTTTATTGAAACATGGTTCCTCATTATATTTTTTTCTATACTCTAGGTATTTATTAAACGTTTCTAGCCAAACTTGTTCATGATATTTTTCTCTAGATACAGTTTTTTTACTACTAGGAATATCTAAAGGTTCTTGATTAAAATCGGTCAAAATTTCTTTAAGCTCTCTTCCTTTATGACTTGCTTTTATTTTTCTCATTGCTTTTGCTTCTATTTGTCTTATTCTTTCTCTTGTTACTCCAAATATTGTTCCAACACTCTCTAATGTATGTTCAATTCCGTCCTCAAGGCCCCATCTTAAATATAATACTCTTAACTCTCTATCAGTTATACAACCTAATTCCTCAATACCATCTCTTATATATTTTCTATTTATATTTTTAAGTGCTTCATCTTCTGTATTATCTGATGTTGCTATAAAATCTTGAAGAGTTGCATCTTCCTCTTCTCCTTCTTTATTTATTTCTGTATTTAAACTAACTGTATCAGTTAAAAGTTTTAAAAATTTGTAAATATCTTCATCTGAAAGTTTAGTTTTTTGCTTTATTTCATTCATACTAGGTGTATGTCCTAATTCTAATTCTAATTTTCTTAATTCAGTTTTAAAACGGTTTAATGCTTCAATTGTATGTACTGGTATTCTAATATTTCTGGATTTATCAGCAAGTGCTCTTGTAATTCCTTGTCTTATCCACCATGTTGCATATGTTGAAAACTTATATCCTTTTCTATAATCAAACCTTTCAACAGACATAATAAGTCCTACATTTCCTTCTTGTATTAAATCAATTAATTCCATTCCTCTTCCAATATATCTTTTAGCAATTTTTATAACTAGTTTTAAATTATGTTCTATAAATATTTTTTTTGCTTCTTTATCATTGTTTTCTACTCTTTTAGCAAGTTCGATTTCTTCTTCTTTTGTTAATAATGAATGGTTTCCAATTTCATTCAAGTAAGCTTGAGTAATATCTTCATTCAAATAATCACTATTATCAGAATCAATATAAAATTCATCCATTTCTTCAATATTATATTTTGTTATTTCATTAAGTTCAAAATATCTTTGTAATAATAGTGATATAGTATTTGTATCATTTAATAATTGTTTTACTAATTCTTCGTTTAAAATATGTTCTTGAATAAACTTATTTATATCTTCTCTTTCTAACAATACATCCAAAACTTCATTTGAAGGAAAATATTGAATTTTATCTATATATTTATCTAATCTAGATAAATATTGTGTAGTTATTATTCCATTACTATATTTTTCTATATGTCCAATTATCTTTGATAATAGTTCTTCATCACTCATAAAACATCCTCCTTTTAGGCATTTTGTATATTAACATTTTCTCTTGTATTTTTCAATCTTTTTCTTACATTATTATCATTTGCTATCATATAATTCCAATTAAATCCGATCAAATTTAACATTTCTATATGTTCTTTAGTTAATATCTTACCTTCATAAATAATATTTCCATTATCCATCATTATTCCATATCTTCTTATCATTCTTTGTTCTAGTGCCCAATTTCCTATATAGTATTCTTTATATTTTGTAGTGAACAATGGCTCTTCTAAATATTTATTTATATATTCATTATACTTATTAAATCTATCCATCCAAGCTTCTTCATACATTTCTTCGCGTGATAAATAATTCTTTTCAGTACAAAAAAATTTTTCATTACAAGAAGAGTATTCTTCTAGAAATGTTTTTAATAATCTTGCTTCTTTTCTAGTATTTATTCTTTCATAAATTCTTTTTAATCTACACCCTACTGATTGTCTTGAAACTCCAAATATATTAGCAATACTTTGATTATCATGTACAACTCCATCTTCTATACCACTATGTAAATATAACATTCTAAGATCTCTATCAGAAAGACATTTCATATTATTTAATATTTCTATTATTAACCTATTTGATATATTTTCAATTGCTTCATCTTCTACATTTTTATCACTTGCATAAATATCAAGTATTGTTGACTCTTCATTGTCTTCACTGAATGCTTTATCAACACTTAAAATATTACTACTTGCTATTATAATTTCATTAATTTCTTCTTCTGATAAATTTAAATGCTCTTTTATTTCTTCTTTTGATGGAGTATGTGTTAATCTTTGAGCAAGCATATTTACCATTACTAAATATTTACTTATTTCTGCAAATTTCCATTCTGGAACTCTAATTGTTCTTGAATCTATTCTTAAAGCTCTAGTTATATATTTTCTAATTTGCCAAGTTGCATATGTTGAAAATCTTGTTTCAAATTTATAATCATATTCATCTACTGCTTTTATTAATCCTTCATTTCCATATTGAATTATATCTTCAAAATCAAGTGGACTATTAATATACTTTTTAGCAATTGAATAAACTAATCTTAAATTAGCTTCAATAAGTTTTTTTCTAGCTTCTTTATCATTTTGTTCTATTCTTTTAGCTAATTCTATTTCTTCATCTCTTGTTAATAAATTAATTTTACGTATTTGTTTTATATATTCATTAATCCCATCGATTTTGTCACTTTCACTATCAAACTCATAATTATTTTCAATCTCAGGAATATTAATTTTATTTTTAATACAATAATATCTAAAAAATAAAATTAATGTATTTGAAGATTCATTTATTTTTTCTAATATTTCTTCGTTTGTAACATATTTTTTTATTAGTTTTAATAATAATTCATTAGTGTTTAATATTTTTTCTATATCTTTATTATTAGGAAAGTATTCTAAGGTATCTATGTATTTCCCAAATTCTAATAAAAATAATAAATCATCCATTTTATCACTATAAATATCTAAATAGTTTTCTACTTCCAATATAAATTTCTTTTTCACTACAAACTCCCCACTTTTTTAAGTGTTATAATATCATTATTATTAATTAATAGCAAGAAAAAAACTACTTATTTGAAGTAGCTTTATTATCTTCTTCTTCTAATTGGTTTAGTTTTTCTTCTATTTGTTTCATAATAGAGTTTATTTCTATATCTTTTTCTTCTACACCATTTTCATCTGTTAATTTGTTATCTACATAATTAATTAAATTAAATATTTTTATATTCTTTTTTTCTAAAGTAGGAAATTCAATTTTATTTTTATCTATTTTCTTATATTCATACTCATTATCTAAATTTATTATAGTAGCTAACTTTTCAAGATATTCACTATAATTGTTATATAGATTATTTATATCTCTTGTACCTATTATATAATATTTACTTTCACTTGGACCATTTGACATATATTCTTTTAAATAATTAAAACAATCTATATCATCAAAATTATCTAGTACTATTATCCCTGTATTTATTTGTTCAATGACTCTACCAAGTATTATTGAGGATAATTCTTTATTATTATTATTTTGAATAATAAATATACTATATTTTTTATTATCTTCTATTTTTAAATCTTCAAAAGATAACATAATATTTAAATTTTCTCTTGTAATTATATTTGAAAATTTTGATCTAGCTGTTGCTAATATTCCGCCTTTAGTTTCTTTAGGTGCTAAGAATGTAGCTAATAAATATTTGTAAGCAGTATTGTTAATATCTTCTTCGCCCTTAAGTTTTACATATCTTGTAGCATAATCACTTAGTGCATATTTTGTTTCACAGGCAGTCATCATGCTCCATATACTAGAAAAGTTTATTTCTTCTTCTTTGGCATCTTCAAATATTGCAATACATAATCCTATAAAAACATTACATGCTGAATTACTCCAAAACTTATCTGAATTACGCTCATAAAAAAGTATGTTTCCCATATTTTCAAGTATTTCAATAGCTTTATCTTTATTTCCTTTTTTATATTCATGATACGGATATAATAAAGGGTTAAAACTGTCACTTTTTAATGGTTCTTTTAAATTTAGTATTATAGTATTATAATTTTTTTCTTTTAATTCATTTTGATATTTTTCTAAATATTCTTCTTTACTATCAAAGAAAACTAAATTATCACCTTGTTTTATTGCTTCATCTACATATTCATAAATTTTTGTGGTTTTACCACTTGTTATCTTTCCATTAATTATTATATTTTTTTTCATTATTCATCCTTCTTTCTTAATATTTTTGCATTTTTAGTTAAATTATTTTGAAGTATAGTTAGTTTTTCATATTTTATTTTCAAATCTTTTATGCTATCTAATATTTGTTCTTTTTTATATTCAAATACTTCTGTAGTTAAATTATCTTTATAGTTTAATATTTCTTCCAATGAAAAATTAACAGATTTTAATAATTTAATTAATTCTGCTTCTTTTATATTTTCTTCATTATAATATCTATATCCTGTAAATTCGTCTATTTTACCTGGACAAAGAATTCCAACAGCATCATAATATCTTAATGTTTTAACAGATAAATCCACTATTTTTGAAAATTCCCCTATTCTGTACATATTTTTTCCTCCTGATAACAGATTAACATTGCTCTTTACTGGAGAGTCAAGCTTTTTTATTTTTTTATAATAACATTATTTTACTATTAATGTAAAGCATGTATTTTTTTTAGTTTTTTAATTGACAAGACTACTATTTTTTGATATCATTTACACGTTTGTGTTCAAAAAAGGAGGGTTATATATGGAAAAAAAAGATTTATTAAAATTAAAGAAAATTCTATTAGCTGGTTTTATTATTTCTACATCTTATAATTCATTTAATACTTCAAATGTTAAAGCTTCTGAAGTTACTGAAATTGTTAATGTAGATGATAATGACTTTGAAATTAGTTTTAACAACGAAGATAGTAATTTAGAAGCATTGACATCTGTAACTCAAGTTGAAGTATCTGATAAAGAAATATTAAATTATGAAAAAAGAATTATTATTGATTATATAAAATATTATTCTAATGTATATGGATTAGATTACAAAAAAGTATTTGATTCTATTAGTGAACTTACTGATAATTTTGAGGAATATGGTTTTAGAACTTACAATATACTAAATAAAGTTACATATGATGATAAAGAAAAAGCTATTTTATATACTATTAGAGACATTTATAATAATCCAAATGAATATGGCTTTAATTCGTATTCTGAAATAAAAGCTGATAATATTATTCCTTCAGAACTTACATTAGAACAATTAATTGAAAAACATGCTAATATTTGTAATATTAATAAGGATGTAGTTTTAGCTATTTGTTATACTGAATGTGGTCCAAATAAAAGTAGTGTTAATTATAGAACTAAAAATAACCCTGCTGGACTTAGAGCTAAAGATGGTGGTTGGAGATCATTTCCAACTGTGGAAGCAGCTGTTATATTTTTAACTAATTTACTTAAAAATAGCTATGGATGCACTATTGATAGTGATACTGCTTTCTTAAATAGAATTGCTACTAAATATTGTCCTACTGAACCAGGTCATTGGTTATCTTTATCTCTTCCTTTTTATAATAAAATCCAAAATGATTATTATTATAATGATCCTGATAGTAAACTAGGAGAAAATGATGATATTTTAACTAGAAAAAAAACATTAAATAAATAACCACAAGTTTAATAAAATGAACTTGTGGTTATTTTTATCTTATTAAAATATAAATAGTATATATAACATATAAACTCAACATTAATATTCCTTTTTTCTTTCCTATTTTCATGTTTTTCAAAGTTAATATTAATACTATTATTCCTATAATAAACATTATAATCATATCTATAAAAGAATTAAATCCAAATGTTACTGGACTAACTGTACTAGCAAGTCCTAATATAAAGAAACAATTAAATATATTTGATCCTATTACATTACCAATTGCAATATCAGTCTCGCCTTTTCTTACTGCTATTACACTTGTGACTAATTCTGGTAATGATGTTCCTATCGCTACTACTGTAAGCGCTATTACATTATCACTAACACCTAATATTGATGCTATTTTTGTTGCAGACGTAACAACTAATTGTCCACCACCTATTATTCCACAAAGACCTATTAGAATAAAAAAGATATCTACAATACGAAATGATTCTTTTTCTTCTTTCTTTTTTATACTTTTTTTAGCATCTCCTAAAAGTGCATAAATATATATCGCTAAAAAACATAATAATATTAAACCGTTAGTTCTAGTTATAACACCCGTAGTCTTTCCATTTATAAAGAATCCAGCAGATAAAATTATTAGTACAACATAGGAAAATAAAGAATATACCATATCTCTACTTATTACTTTCTTCTCACAAGTAAGCTCGCCAAATAATCCGGCACATCCAAGTACAAGTAGTAAATTACATATATTTGAACCAACTACATTTCCTAGTGCTATAGCGTTCTTACCACTTAATGATGCAATCGTACTAACTGCTGCTTCTGGTGCACTTGTTCCAAAGGCTACAATAGTTAAACCAACTATTAAGGATGGTATTCCAATAGCTCTGGCTACTTTACTACATCCTCCTACAAAATAATCTGCTCCCTTTACTAAAAAGAAAAATCCTAATATTAATAATATTATTGAAATAATCATACTTATCACTCACTTACTATTTAATAGTATATCATATATACTATTTTTTTGAATACCTATTTGGAATTGTTTTCTTTAATTTCTTTACGTTTATATTTAAATTATATTTTTCAATTAATTTTTTCTTTTTATTTAATCTTTCTTCTCTTTTATTTAAATTATTTTTAAGTCCATTTATTTGAGATAAAAATTCTACATCTGTTTTTAATTCTGGATGTTTTAAATAAATTTGACTTTCCAATACTTTTAGTTTTTCAATATTATCTTTTGATAAAATTAAAGCCTTATTTAATGCATTAGTGCCCTTTTGAACATTTGTAATGTCAATATAAACATCTTCTGTAGTTCTTTTTAATATGTTATCAATAAATGATAAATTTTTAGAAACAACTAACCCACTTGTTAAATATAGTAAATATTTATTTTTAAAAAAGAAAGATGATATTAGATTATTAATTTTGACTGAACGTTTTGCTTTCTTTATCTTTTTGTATATTAATTTTTTTTCTATTTTAATCGCTTCTTTATAGTTTTTATTATTTAATTGTTCAACTATATCTAATCCCTCTAATTTTAAATCTCTTTGATGATCTAATTTTACTTCATTAAGTTCTTCTTCAATTAAATTAATATCTTCTATCATAATACTTTCATTTAAAGCATCTTCTTCATTTTTTATATCTATATTTCTCGCTTCATTAATATTATCTTTCATTTTTAAAAGTTTCGTTTGCTTTGAATTTAATTTATTTAATGATTCTTGAGAGATGTTTTTACTTTTTAATTTATCAATTTCATATAATAGTTTATCAATTTTATTCTCAAGCATTTCATATTCTTTATCTTCCAATTCTTCCTTGGCTATTTCTTCATTTTTACTTTGTTCTATTTTTTTTATTTTATCTATAATTATTTCAATATTTACTTCAGTAAACTTTTTTTCTTTTATTTTATCTTCTTTTTTATTAATTTCCTTTTTCTTATTTTTATCTTCTTTTTTTTCTTCTTTTATTATTTCAACAACTTTTTTATTTATTTCTTTTATTAATAACTTATCTTCATTATTAATTATATTAATATCATCATCCAGCTGTTTATTAATAAAATCAGAATTTGTTTGTTCATTAATAATATCATCTAAAGTAACAGGCATTTCATTTATTTTAATACTATCCTCTTGAATATTTAAATTATTACTTTTAGGCATCTCGCTTTTAATTGTTTCTTCAATTATTAAATTATTTGCTCTATTTTTTATTATTTTTTCATTAGCTATTTCAGATAATATAACTGTATTTTCTATATTACTTAATGATTTTATTTCTTTTTCAATATTTTTTTGAATTATATTTATATCTTTTGATATAATTTCTTCACTAATATCTGAACGTTCAGAATATGTTTTACTATCATTTTTTTTACTAGTTAACTCAGGTAAAACTTTATTTTCAATTTTTTCTTCTTTTTTATTTTGATTAAAAAGATATTCTCTTCTTTTTTTTGCATCAACTTTTTTTATATTAATATTATATAATTTATCAATTTCATTTATTACTTTTATATTAATAAACTCGTTTAATTTTTCATTAGAATCTATTTTTTTTTGACGAATACTATATTTTGTATCATCTATAATATTTTTTTCTATTTTTTTTATTATATCTTTATCTTTTTTTTTCAATATTATTTTCCTTTACATAGAATATTTCACAATATTCTTTAACTATAACTTTTTTTAATTCACTTTCTGTTTTATTAAAAATATGATCAGAAATAATATGAGTTTGTGGTTCTTTAAAATCAGATGATTTATTATCATTTATATTTTTTACTACTTTATTCTCTTTTTTTTCTAATATCTCATTTTTCTTTTTATTAACAATATCTTTATTATTTTTCTTAAATAATAATTCATATATGAAACCATAAATCATAATAAAAAAAAGGCCGATATTTTTTAATATAGATAACAATACTTTTTTCATTTTATTCATTAAAGTTTTCATATATGATACCTCCAACTTTAATCATATTATATCACATTTGATTATTATTTTTATTTTCTTTTTTTACTGAAAAATTTTCTAATTCAACAACATATCCACTTGCTTAATACTTATCTATATATTTTTCATAACAGATTGATATATCTTTAATTACGCCTTCTATAATAAAAATTCCATCCCAACTGTCACTATGCTCTTCATAAGAGTAATCTATTTTTTTTATTTATTTTGTTGACTTTACATCTTCTCCACTTATGACTAGCCATAATATTTTATCTCCACCATAATAATTATATCACAAAAAACGGAGTCATAAGGCTCCTTCAGGGGGTCAATCAAAACTAGTCTTCTTGCTTTTTAAGATTTGTTAAACCTTTTTATTTATTGACTTTCCCTTTTATTTTGTTTTATTATTTTTTACTCATTTTTAGGTATTTTAGAGCCTAAATAGAGCCTAATTTTTTTTTAATATCTTTCTGATTTTTAAAAAGTCTGCTGGATATTCTTTAACAGTATGATCATATTCATCTATTATTATAGGAGGTACAAATGATATTGTCCAACCTCTATCAATATATTCTATGAATGCTTCTTCATAATTAATAAGGCTTGTTGTTATTGTTTTATCTACTGTAGATTCTACTTTATGAAATCCACAACATCTTACTAAAATATCTCCTATATTATTATTAGTTAACATTTCTATTTTTTCTAATTCTTCTTTAGGATTATTTGTATTTATACATAAATCTTCAAAAAAATTATACATAGATGCTTGTGCATTTATAACACCTAATATAATTTGTACAACATGTTTTTCTCGTGTTATAGGAATTACATTATCTATTTTTTCTAAACACATAGGTTGACTTAAATAGTTTAAATAAGTTTTAAAATCACCTATTGTTACATATCCATTTTTTTCAATGTCTTTTGATTTATTTAAAAAAGCTTCTGATACACTAGTATATTTTGAACTAAATTGCGGATTTTTTATAGGTTCACTATTATTTATTGAACTACATATTCTATTGTAATTAAATAGTAAATCTCTTCCCTTATGATCTGAATTTCCTGTATTATAAAGATAATTATTTGGAGTAATATACCAAGAATCTGGTTGATATTTCAGATCTTCTTTTTTAGGTTGATATTCTATAGTATTATATTCTTCTATTTTTTTTATTGCTCTTTTAAACTTCTTACTAAAAAGTTCATACACTTCTTTATTATGAGAAAACATATCTTTAAAAAATATAGATAATTTATTCATTATATTTAAATAATTTATTATTGATCTACAATCTATATTTATATTATTTAAAAAAACTATAGCATAAGGTAATTCATCCTCTTGTATTCTATAATACTCACTAATAAATTCACTTTTTATTTCATAATTTTCAAATGAATTATTACACCATTCATCAATATTAATGTTATTAAAAATGTTTATTAAAGATGGTCCAATACTAAATAGCTCTGCATTTTTTTCTATAAAGGAAGATGGAACTATAGAATCATACACTTCTTTCTTTCCATTATCATCTATATTAATTAATGGTAAATAATAATTATTTCTATTTTCTAATTCTTTAAAATATTTAATCATCTTCCCACCCACTTGATTTACTATTATATCATATAATAATAAAATAGAACCTAAATTATTTTGTATTCACTAATTTCTTTTATATACAACAAAAAATGGAGCCATAAGGCTCCTTCAGGGGGCCAATTAAAGCTAGTCTTCTTGCTTTTTAAAATTTGTTAAACCCTTTTATTTATTGACTTTTCCTTTTATTTTGTTTTATTGTTTTTTACTCATATTTAGGTATTTTAGCACCTAAATAGAACCTAAAATCTACATAGATAAATTATTGTTCTTTGTGTAACTTAATGATTTCAATATCTCAATATCCTCTAAATGGTATTGAACACCAGATTCAAGATTCCAAACTGCATTTGGAGAATATTGTTCTGCTTTTGCTAATACATTAGGAATATCTATTGTTCCATGGTTTAAACCTAAATGTTCATCATCATTCATGCTATTTTGTTTTCCATGATTATTATGTAAGTGATAATATGCTATTCTATCTCCTAATGTTTCTATCCATTCTTCAACAGGCATAATTGAATTTGCATGAGCATGTCCAATATCTAAACATACTTTTAATCTACTATCACCAACTCCATCAATAATTTGTTTTAACATATCACTGTCTAATTCAAATTGATTTTCTAGACAAATAGTTATTGAGTCATCTTTGTCGCTCAAGAAATTTTTCCAAAAATTAATCGATCTTTCAATATACTTTGGTATATAATATGTTCCAACTTTATATCCATTATGTACAACCATTTCACTGCAACCTATTTTTGATGCGACTTGATAAGCCTTATTTAAATACTTATTGATTTTTTCATAATCATAAGCATCTTTAGTACCTGGTTCTAATCCTGCATGTGGAGCATGAAAACTTTTACCACAATTCATATTATCTAAAAATTCTTTTTCTTTTATTAATTCTTTTTCTATTCTCGATTCTACTTCTTCATCCGTATCACCAATTTGTTTCATTATTAATTCAGCAAACGATTGCACTTCTATGCCTAAATTATTATCATTGCATTTTTGAACTGTTTCTTCAAACTCAGAATCATCACATAATCTAATATCTCTCATTGTATCACCATCCTATATTGATTATATCATAAATACTGCTTTTTAGAGCCTAAATAGAGCCTAAATCTAATTCAAACCAATGTAATACCCTTGGAAACCCTTATAAAATAAAGAAATAAAAAAAAGTGGACCTCGATAGAGGTCCTTCAGGGGGCCAATCAAAACTAGTCTTCTTGCTTTTTAAGATTTGTTAAACCTTTTTATTTATTGACTTTCCCTTTTATTTTGTTTTATTATTTTTTACTCATTTTTAGGTATTTTAGAGCCTAAATAGAGCCTAATTTTTTTTTAATATCTTTCTGATTTTTAAAAAGTCTGCTGGATATTCTTTAACAGTATGATCATATTCATCTATTATTATAGGAGGTACAAATGATATTGTCCAACCTCTATCAATATATTCTATGAATGCTTCTTCATAATTAATAAGGCTTGTTGTTATTGTTTTATCTACTGTAGATTCTACTTTATGAAATCCACAGCATCTTACTAAAATATCTCTTATACTATTATTAGTTAACTTTTCGATTTTTTCTAATTCCTCTTTAGGATTATCAGTTTTTAAACATAAATCTTCGAAAAACTTATAGAACCCCACATGTGAATTAATAATTCCTATTATTAATGTAAAAATATTTCTTTCTCTTGTTACAGGTTCTCCATTAATACTTTCTAGATAATTAGGTTCATTAATATAGTGCAGGTAACTATAAAATTGTCCCCTAGTTATATAATCTCTTTCTTCTACTTTTTTTGTTTCTTTTAGATAAATATTTGAATGATTATAATTACTAATTCTTTTACCACTTTCTATATAATCTTTTATTCTCATGTAACTATCTTCAAGAGTTCTTGCTTGATGAGAAGATACTCCAGGATTATATAAATAGTTATTGGGGGTAATGTACCAAGCATCTGGTTCTAAATGATATTCTCCTTTTTCTACTTTAGAATACTTTATATTATCATACTTTTCTAGTTCTTCAAGTGCTTCTTTTGATTTATTTTTGATTGGAGAATAGAATTCTTTTTCATCTGGAAATAAATCTTGAAATAAAATAGATATTTCTTCTATCAATCTAAAATATATTCTTACGATATGGGAATTTATTCTAAGACTATTAATTTCACTTAAAATATAATCATAATCTTCACTAATGTACTCATAATAATTTACTGGATCATAGAGATCTAAATCACGAATTGATATTATGTGTTGATCCTTACACCATTTTTCTATATTAAAATATTTATATTGTCTTATTAAAGGTTCTCCATTTCTAAATAAATCAGCATATTTTTCTATATAATTTAAAGGAACATATGCTTCACGAATACCATATTCTTTTTTTATATTATTTTTATTTATCATTAAAGGTAAATAAAATTCTTTTTTCTTTTCTAGTTCTTTAAAGTATTTAACCATCTTTTCACCCACTTGATTTACTATTATATCATATAATAATAAAATGGCACATAAATTATTTTTTATCCAACAATTCTCTTTATTCATAAAAAAACGAGGCCATAAGGCCTCTTCAGGGGGTTTTGGTTAATCAACTCTCACTAAAATTCGTAAGAGTGACCGCGTAGGGAAATTGAGGTTCCTACGCTATATTCATGATAAAATATTTTTACCATTTTGTCAATATCATTTATTCAACTTCTTGTGATTTTTTTAATTCATCATAATAAATTGTCATTGAAGTTTCAATATAAGGTACTACCCAAATGATTGGAATTATTAAAAAACATAATAATATCCAGCCAATAAAACTTAAGCTGAAAGCAAAATAATTAAACTTATATCCTTTCATCATTTCTCGGCTTTTTCGTAAATAATCCATCAAACTTAAATCAGGATGATCTGCAAATATATAAAAAGTCATTGAATATGCAAAAGTTAAAATTATACCAGGAATTAATAATGCAATATATCCTAGACCAATTAATACAGACATGACAATATTTAAAGCAATTATAATTCCAATTTTAGGATAATATACTTTTAAATTATCTAAGCTATATTCTTTTCCTCTTACAAAATTAAGCATATATAGTACAGAACCTACACTTGCAGGCACTAATAATAATGAAAATAATCTACTAGATATCATTGATGGATAATTATAAGTCGTTTTAATTGAACTTAGCATCTCAGAAAATGTCTTTGCATTTTCATTTACTGTCGTTGTTGTTCCTGGTCCTAGTACTGTTTCAATTATAAGTGATATGATCGATGATAAAACTGCTATAACTATTATAGGTTTCCAAACATCCCATAAATGTCCATTTATTTTTTCTTTTGCTTCTAATTTAATTTTTTTAAAATCCATAATATTACTCCTTTCACTAATTAAATTATATACTTTTTAATTTAAAAAATCTATACTATTAATTATATCAATGTAAAATTTACTATTTTTGTATTTTTCTTGCTCTATAAATTTAATAACATCTTCTTTTGCTTGTAATAATATTTTATAATCTTGTTTAATATTAGCTATTTTAAATGCCATATCTCCACTTTGATTTACACCAAACAAATCTCCTTCACCACGTATTTCAAAGTCTTTTTGACTAATATAAAAACCATCATTACTCTCACACATAACATTTAATCTTTCTTTTTCTTTATCACAAATTAAATAACAATAGGATTGTAAATCATTTCTCCCTACACGTCCACGAAGCTGATGAAGAGTTGCAAGTCCAAATCTGTCTGCATCAAATATAACCATCATTGTAGCATTTTCAACGTCTACTCCTACTTCAACAATAGTAGTGCAAATAAGTATTCTTATAATTCCATTTTTAAAATCATTCATTATAGATTCTTTTTCATCATTTTTCATCTTACCATGAAGTATTCCTATATTTATTTTATTTTTAAATGCTATATCCATTTTTTCTTTTAATTTCATTACATCATTTAAATTATTTTCTTCTTCACTATCTATTAAAGAAGATACTACATATATTTGATGACCAGCCTTTATCTCTTCTAACATGTGATATAAAACATCTTTAAGTTCACTACTTTTTTTAGTTTTAGTTATTATTTCTTTTCTACCATTTGGTTTTTCTTTTATTAAGGATGTATCCATATCTCCATAAATAGTTAATGCATATGTTCTTGGAATTGGAGTTGCTGATAAATATATTATATCTGGAAGTTCTCCCTTATTTTGTAAATTTTTTCTTTGATTAACTCCAAATCGATGTTGTTCATCTGTGATAACTAAACCTAAATTTTTAAACTCTACATCATCTGTAATAAGTGCATGCGTACCAATTAAAATATCTATTTCGCCATTTAATAATCTTTCTTTAATATTTTTCTTTTCTCTAGCTGTCATGCTTCCAACAAGTAACTCACAAACTATATCTGTATTTTTTGTTAAATTAATAATATTTTTGAAATGTTGTTTTGCAAGTATTTCTGTTGGTGCCATCATTGTTCCTTGATAACCTGCTAAATAATTAATATACATTGAAATAATGGCTACTATTGTTTTACCACTACCTACATCACCAAGTATTAATCTATTCATTCTTTTATTACTATTTAATTCTTCAAAACATACATTTACTGTACTTAATTGATCATTTGTTAACATAAATGGAAGTGATGTAATAAATTTATCAACATCTTTATAGTCAACACTTCTTTTAAGTCCAATACTCATTTTATCATTACGATATTTTAAATACATAATCTTAAACATAAATATAAATAATTCTTCGTATATAAGTCTAATTTTAGCCTGTTTTAACATTTTACTACTTGTTGGATTATGTATTTCATTAACAGCTTCATTCTTTGATATAAAGCCATATTTATCACATATATCAAAAGGTATATAATCATCTAATTTAATATTTAAACTTAATGCATTTTCTATTATTTTTATCAAAGCTTTATTTTTAATATCTTTATTTAAATGATATATAGGCTCTATTTCATTATTCTTCATAGATTCTAATTTTATATCTGATGCAACAAAAGTATTTTTTAACTTTTCCCATTTACCTATTAATGTTATTTCTTTTCCAGCAATAATATGTTGCTTCATAAAAGCTCTATTAAATATAGTTACATTAAATAATATATTATCAGATACAGCCTTAAAAGTTAGCCTATTTAAATTTCTTTTTATATAATATACATTAGCATTAGTTTCCACTTTAGCATTAATAACAACTGTATCACTACTATCAACTTCTGATAGTTTTTTTATATCGTATATCTGATATCTAAACGGATAATAGTTTATCAAATCGTTTATATCATAAATACCAAGTTTATTTAATACTTTTATAGTTTTATCTCCAACTCCCTTAACATCTGTAAGTTCCATACTATCACCAAATTAATTATAACAATTATTTAAAAGAAAAAGAAGATTATCTTTTAAGATTACCTTCATATTATTTATTAACCAATAATATCTATGCAAAAAATTTTCACACAATAATTATTTTAAAGTATATGTAGTTGTAAATATTCTTTTATCACTACAATATTTCATAACAAAGTCATTACCTTCTTTTGCTATTATTATTCCTATAGTTTTATCTTGATTTATTGTTTTTATATTAGAATCTATATAATTCATATATACTTGTACTTGTCCGATATGTTCTTTTTTTAACTCTGTTACTTTTAGTTCAACTACTACAAAGGCATTATATTTATAATTAAATAGTAATAAATCAATATAATTATATGATTTTCCTAATTTAATTTTATATTCATTTTCAATGAAAGTAAAACCTTCACCTAATTCTTTTAAAAAAGAAGGTATATTTTCAAGTATTAATTTTTGTAATACACTCTCACTTATTTTTTCATTACTTTTAGTATTTTTTATAACTATTGGATTCTTAACAAAATCTGTTATTTTATATTCCTGTGTATCATCTAAAGATAATTTATACTTTGTTTCCTCACTTAATCTTTCATATTCTTTTGATTTTATTTTTTCTCTTAATTGATTTCTACTTAAATTAAATAATTTTATTTGCTTAATATAATATTTAATTTTATTATTATCATTAAATGATAATAATTATTGATAATGACTCCAATTCAATTGGTGCGCAAGTGGCGCACCTTTTTGAATAAGCAAATAAAATTGTCTCATTCTTTTTAAAGATGACTCGCTATATTTTAAACCTGTTTCTTTTAATAATTTAATTGAATATTCTTTAATTAATCCATTACCATACTTAGCACGTTTTTCTCCTCCTTGTGCTTCAATTAATAGCTTACCTACATTATATTTTGTTTCTAATTCACTCTTATTTATAGAGTATTTTTTTACTTTTTTAGTTACTTCATAATTTATTAATTCATTTTTTATTTCGTTGTAGTAATTATTCATTATATTCCCCCTAGTAGGATATCCTACTACAAAGAAAATAAAAAAAATGTCGGACTATCTGAATTAGTCAAACATTTTATTAAAACTTTCTGGTACTTTACTTTCAAATATCATATTTTTTTTAGTTACTGGATGTACTATTTCTAATTTAGTTGCATGAAGTGCAAGTCTACCTAATGGATTATTTCTTGATTTATATTTTTTATCTCCTACTATTGGATGTCCAATATTTGAAAGTTGTACTCTTATTTGATTTTTACGACCAGTATGTATATTTATTTTAAGCATACTATAAACACGTGTATGTTTTATTACTTCATAATCAGTTATAGCAAGTTTTCCATTCTTTTGATCATCTGTTACAAACACTTCTAAAGTTTTGCTTTCTTTTAAATAATCTTTCAATGTATCTTTTTTCTTTTTAGGAACTTTATCTACTACTGCAACATATTCTCTAACTTTAGCAAGCTTATCCCAGTTATCTTGTAATTTTCTTTTTAATATTTCGTTCTTAGCAAATATAACTATGCCAGATGTATCTCTATCAAGTCTATGCACTATAAATATTTTATTTTTAGAATTTTGTTTTTTTACATAACTACTTACTTCACTATATAATGTATGTTCTTTTTGTCTTTCAGTTGATACACATAATTGTTTAGTAGGTTTATTAATAACTATTAATTCTTTATCTTCGTAAATAATGTCTAATTTTTTCTTTTTACTTTTTTTCTTTTCCATTATTCACCAAGTTCTTTCATAAATTCTTCGTATGTTTTGTCGCTTTCAATTATTTCTTTAACAAGTTTATCAATAGTGTTTTTTATTCCAATTAAACTATCATCTTTTAATACAGTTTCTACTGCATTTATTCCATCATATTTATTATCAATTATCATAAGAGCAATTGTTCTTAATGCATAATCATCATAATTATATAATTCTCCATCTATACTTACCATAGGTAAATCTCTATCTTTGTATATTTCTATTTTCATACTTTTACCCTCTCTTTTTATCTATTTTTATATTTTCATTTAATCTACTTCTTAAAACTTCCATTTGACTTGAATACATTTCATCTAATTTATCCATACTATAATATAAGTTTTCTTCTATCCTTCTAAAATTAAATGAAATCCAATTATTCCAATTTTCATTTGATGGTTCTAATACTAATTGTGTTATAAGCTTTCTATATTCTGCTCTATATGGATAATATTGTTTAGAAATATAAAGAGCTGGTAACGCTAAATTAAAACCAGTAAAATTATTTGTCATTTGAAATATTTTAGCATGTTGTACACATCTAGCTGTTCTGGTATTACCATCATCAAATAATTGATATGCTGCTATTAAACCATGTAATATTATTGGTTTTATAAATATTCTATATAATGATTCATTTGTCTCATCATTAGCATAACTTGAAATATAGTTAGAAATAAATTCAATTTTATCGCTATCAACTGGTATGTATTGTACATTTTTCTTACCTGCAATTATATTCCCAACAACTTTTGTATCAGTTGTTCTAAATCCATTTGCTTGATTTGTTGATGTTGCATCATATATTATTGAATCATGTACATCTTTTAAGATTTCTCCATCCAACTTTTCTTTTTTTAAAAGAATATCTATTGCATGCTCTTTTTGTAATCTTGAATAAATTGCTACTAAAAAGGAATCTACCATCTCTAAACTTTGATTATCTATTACATCTGCATCTTTTATTACTTCTAAATACTTTAAAGATATATCTTGAGGTAAATCGATTAGCTTAAATAAATATTCACTATACATTTCTAACAATTGGTCATTGAAATTTAAAGTTTTTTCAGATAATTCTAATTTTTTCAAACTCTTTATTAATTCTGTATCAACTTTTTTATATCCATTCAAAAATATTGCATCTTTAATTTCATTTTCTATTTTTTTTATTTCCTCTTTAGTTCTCATACTATCCCCTCTTTTGTACAATGTATGCTAACATCTTTTTAGCTATTTGTCAATCTTTCCTACGTCTATAAAGCGTATAACCAACTAAATCTTGGTCTTTCTTATTTAATCCTTCAAGTATTTCTTCACCATATTCTAGAATCATTCTATCTATATCACCATCACATTTTTCATAAATTTCCCTAACTCTTTCATTAGAAATACTATTAACTGTACTTACTTCTTTTGACTTCATTTCTTTTTTCAAATTACTATAATAATCTAATTTAAATACCATATTTCTAAAATCTCTATATGAAAAATTTAAAAAACTATTTATTATAGTATTTCTTAATATACTATTTTCATAATAATCTTCTAACTCTTCTTTATTTGATTCTATATTACTTCTAAATTGACATATATATGCATATAAGTGCTCTGGAACTATAGTTTTTAACAAACTCAAAAAGTGATCATCTTTAATACTACTAGATAATATATATTCTAAGTAATTATCAACTTCTGCTATTTTAGGAATTCTAGTTACTTTTTCATTATTTAATTTAGCTCTTATGTAATAAGCTGACAACCTATTTATTAATTTATTATTATATATTAATTTATCTGTTTTATATTGTCCATTATGTTTGTGTATTATATAACACTCTAAAGGATCAAAAAATATTATTTCTTTTTGCTTTAAATACTCTAACATATCTTCTTCACATTGATAGAATGTTGTAAAATAATCTATTTGTTCTAAAAATAGTTTCTTTGAAGACTCTCCATTTAAATTAAAACTAACAGTATATTTTCTTTCATCTGCAAGTACAAAATTATAAAGTCTTGGTAATCTTTTATTTTCCATAATACCACCCTTATAATTATTATACGTTATATAATATTTTTTTGACAAGAAAAAAAGAGAAATTATTTATAATAAAAATTGGAATATTTGGTGGTAATGTAGTAAAAATTACATTTATAATTAAAAAAACTATACATATAAGTAATGAATATTTAAATTTTAAACTTTTATTAGAGTATTTAAAATAATGATATGCTAATAATTGACCTAGTATAAGAGATAATAAAAATATTAGTATATCAATTAATAATGATTCAAATCCAAAAGCTCCTGTATAAAAATAATATAGTAACGGTATACTAATTGTTGATAAAAATAATGATATTAAAAATGTGGTACTCCACTTGTTGATATCTTGTTTATATTTAAAATATCCATAAACATAAAATATTAATAATGGAACTAATACTAATTTAGTATGTTCATAAATTGATTCATTTGTTGGAAATATTAATCCTATTAGAAAGTTATTATAAGACCATTCATAAATAAAATGCCCAATACTTCCAATAATAAATAGTATTGGTAAACTATAAATAAAATACTTTTTCATAATAAATAATATTAAAAAAAATAAAGTTATATTCTAACTTTATTTTTATCCATAATAATCAGTTCTTGATTTAAATCTATATCCCTTAGAATTTGGAAAACCTGGTGGTGTTATTACATTAGCTTTATTAATAGTTCCTGTATAGTAACCATTAGCAACACCAAAATGAAGATGGGCTCCAGTTGTACAACTATCATATCCACCATTACTTCTTGCTGTTGAAGAACCTCCAACAGTACCTATTACAGTGTTTTGTGTAACCGTTTGTCCTACACTAACATTAACTGATAACAAATGATAATAATATGTAGTATATTTTTTACCACCAACATTAACATTAATATAAACCATGTTTCCACCACAACGATATCTATAAACAATACCTGCAACTGTACCTGCAGCAGCTGCATAAATTGATGTGCCTTCTTTGTTTCCACCAATATCAAGTGCATTATGATAAGATCCCCAACGAGAACCTATTGTTGATGTAATTACTCCTGAATTTAAAGGCTTTAACCATCCAGCATTATAAGGAACGCTATTACAATCTGAAAGTAATTCTGCATCTCCTAAATAAGCTTTAGGACTATTAGCACATAATTTAACATATGCATCTACTTGACTTTGCATTGTTTTTATTTGTGTATCTATATCTAATGTAAATTTATCATAAGATTCTATATCACCATACAAACTTTGTATTGCTGCTTGATAGTTAACAATTTTCCCTTGCAAGCCTTTTTGCTTTTCAGCAAGATCTATTTTTAATTGTTCATTTTGCTTTATCAAATCTTCAAGTCTTTTTAAAAAATCTTGATTATAAGATGTTATTTGTTCTACAGCAGAAATTCTCATCATTAAGTCTGTCATTGTTGAAGCACCAGAAATATACTCTAAATATTCATTTTCATTCTTCATTTGTTGTAAAAATATTAATAATTTTTCTGTTTGTTCTTTTAATTCTTCTATCTTGACATTTGAATCTTCAATTTTTGCTTCAGCTTCTTCTATTTCACCTTCTGCTTTTGTTATTTCATATTCAGCATTTGTTATTGCTTGTTCATTTGCTTTTATTTTATTTTCAGCACTATGTTTATTCGCTTCATTAGTTGCTTTTTTTTGTTTTAGTGTAGCAAGTTCATTTTTTAAATCTCCTAGTGTCTGGGGATCTTTTGCTGCATTAACTTGAATTGGGCTTAATATCCAAGTTATTAATACTAGTAAACTTAATAATGATAAACTTATTTTTTTAAAATATTTCATCATATTTTTAAATATTTCTTAACAGCCCTTGAACTTCCAAACATACCAATTATAGAACCTATTGCTAGTATTATTGCAGCTACATAAAGTATGAAATTAAATGGTTTAACTAATGTAATTAATGGTGTAATTACATACCCTTTAAAATGATCATATGCAAATACGTACCCATATATAGTAATAAGTATTGGAATTATACTTCCAATTACTCCAAGTATAAATCCTTCAAATATAAATGGTAATTTAATTGTTATATTACTTGCTCCAACTAAACGCATAATTTCAATTTCACTTTTTCTAGAAAAAATCGTTAATTTAATTGTATTGCTTATTAAAAAAGCTGTTACAAATACTAAAGCAATTACTATAATTATTGTTAATTTTTGAATAACACTCATCATAGAAATTATACTTTCAGCCATTCCTTCTCCATAATTTGCACTATCAACATATTCAAATTCTCTAATTTCTTCTGTTGTTCCTTTTAAGTCTGTTACATCTTTTACTTTTACGACAAATGCATCTAAAAGTGGGTTTTCATCTAAGTAATCTAATGCCGCACTATATGTATCAGAAAATTCTTTCATATCTAGTTTCCACTCATCTGCATCTTTAAATGTTACTTCCTCAACATTTTTCATTTGTACAAACGCTTTATTTAGTGTTTCTATCTTTTCATCATCTACATCTTTCTTCAAATATACAACAATTGTTAATTCACTTTCTAATTTGTCAGTTATATTTTTCACATTATAAGTAACTATTATTGAAACTGCTACTAAAATAAGTGTTATAGTTGTACAAGCTATTGCTGCCATACTTAAACTAAAATTTCTAAATACACTTTTAAAGGAATCTCTGATTCCTCTTTTTAAAAACCTAAATATTTTCACGGACTTTATAACTTCCTTTCATCATATCTTCAACTAAAACACCATTATCAAGTGAGATAACTCTCTTTTTCATTTTATTTACTATGTCTTTGTCATGTGTAACCATTACTACTGTTGTATCATAATCTTTATTAAGTTTATCTAGTATATCCATTATTTCTTTTGATGTTTTAGGATCTAAATTACCTGTTGGTTCATCACAAATTAATATTTTTGGTTCATTTACAATTGCACGAGCAATACATACTCTTTGTTGCTCTCCTCCAGATAATTCTCTTGGATAGCTTCTTACTCTATCTTTTAATCCAACTTTATCTAAAGCTTCTAAAACCTTAGGTCTTATGTCTCTATCTTTCATACCTATACTTTCCAAAGCAAAAGCAACATTTTCATAAACAGTAAGTTTAGGAAGTAGTTTGAAGTCTTGGAATACTATACCTAATTTTCTTCTTAATTTAAATACTCTACTATTTCTAAGTTTTGCAACATTTATTCCCCCAATTATAATTTTACCCTTAGTTGGTTTTTCTTCTCTATATAACATCTTTATTAGTGTGGACTTTCCACAACCAGTTGTACCAATTATAAAAACAAATTCACCTTTATCTATTTCTAATGATAAATCTGCAATAGCAGTAACACCATTTTTGTAAGTTTTAAAACACTTTTCAATACTAATTAACTTCATTTATTTAACTTCACCTTTCTAATAAATTAATTCTTTCTCTTTTTACTCCTCCAGCAACTTCATAGCAGTCATTAACAATTAAAAATGCTTTTGGATCTATGGCTTGAATGGATTCTCTAAATATATAATAATCTTTACTGTCAACAACGCACATTAACATTTTTCCTTTTTTCTGTGTATAACCACCTTCCATATCAATAATGGTTACTCCAGTTTTTAATTCTTCAATTATAAATTTTTTCATTTTTCTTACTTTCTTCGTTTCAATAAAGAATACTTTCGTTGTTGATATTCCTATTAACATTCTATCAATTATAATACTACTTAAGTATAATATAATTGCAGAATATACCACATTATTAATATCAAATGTTATTGCACCTATAAGTACTATTGTAATACTCGTTGAAAAACTAGCTTTTCCTTCTGAAATTTTTGCATACTTATTAACAATTTTCATTAAGAAATCAAGTCCTCCAGTATTAAAACCAACTTTATATATTATTCCACAAGCAAATCCATATAATAAAGCAGAAACAAGTGCAATAATAATTTTATCATTAAACTGTAAATATTTAAGAATTATTTGTGACAAAGGACCAGTTAATGTTATAAAAAATGGAAATACAATTGACACAAATATTCCTTTTATTAACTCTTTTTTATCAAGTAAAAAAGTAGATATCAAAAGTAGAAATGAAGTTGCTATATAAATAAATGTTGTTGGATTCCATGAAAATATTTTTTTTGTAACAATTGCAAGACCACTTAATCCACCAATTACTAAATTATTTGGCTCTAAAAAAACATTATAATTAATTGCAAGTAAAAAAGATCCTATCATTGTAATAACAATTCTTAAAAATAAGTTTCTATTATTAACTTCATCAAGTATTTTATTTAAATCAAGGTTCATATTAGTCACCCTCTATCTTAATAATTATACAATAAATTTATTAAAATTCATAGAGAAATAAATGTGAAATTTATGGAAAATTAAAAAAAAGGTTTTATCTCTTAAAACCTTCATTTTCAGATGCTAATCTATCCAATTCTTCTTGCCTTATAAAATCCTTACTTTTATATTTATCTCTACCAGCAACATATTTCTTTAATCCTTCTTTAATTCTATCATCAGAACATTTAATGTTACTAATATCTTCAATTAAATCTTCTTCTGACTTAGGACCAATAATTCTGTTATTTATATTTTCAGGTTGAAATATCCATAAATTATCTAATTGTTCCCAGTATAATATATTATCAAATGATTCTTTAATTTTAACAATATCATTCTCTCTTCTTTCATGATAACAAGTTGCAACATCTGCAAACTTTCTAGCAGAAGTCTTTACATCATAATTAGGTCTACGTGATATATAGTTAATATTATTAGCACAAGATGTTCCAAAAAAACCTGATGGATAAGACTTATATTCACTTAAGGTACCACTCCTTACTTTTCTTTTAGATGTTGAGCCATTCTTATAATTTTGTTTCATTTCTATGCCATCTTTATCATACCATGATTCTAAAGAGACATTTTCAATATTCATAAATTCCTCATCATTTGAATCCTTCCAAATTGAAATATTTTCAGTTATTTCAGTAATATTTAATGGCAAATCCCATTTATCATCATATTTTATATTGGCATAAGAATAATAAGAGTTAAAATTTCTTTCAACATCATCAGTTCTCTTTGTAGTAGATACTACATCAACTGAATTTTTAGATACAATTATTTTAGCAACACTTTCTCTAAATTTGCCAAAAGCTACTGGATGAAGAATTATCTCTTTACTTTCAAGATCATATTCCATTGAATCATATTGATAATCTTTATCATTGTTAAATTGGCTTGTAGCATTAAATAATCTATTAACTTTTGAGGCAAAGTAAGGGTTAGACATCATTTCTTCACCTGCACCCATTTGTTTAATTATACCAAAAACGTCAGATAATTTTACATTATATTTTCTTTCCATACATATCACCTAAGTCAATAATAATAATAATCAAGATAAAAACACAATGGTTTACGCAATAAATGTGAAATTTATGGAAAATAAAAAAAATACCCGAAAAGGTATTTAAAAGCAAAAAAAAAATGGCAACTTCCTATTTTCGCTTAGCACTATCGTCGGCGTTTTAGGTCTTAACTTCTCTGTTCGGGAT
>SVAH01000016.1 GCA_015059485.1 Bacillota bacterium | reverse complement strand
GTTTCTTTTACTTTAGTTATATTTGCACTAAAAAATGCATATGTTGAGACACTTACTAAAAGTAAAAGTACTAGTACACTCATAACTAAAAATAATGTTTGTTTTTTCTTATTCTTCATAGACTATCACCTAGTTTAATTATACATTAATTATTTTTTGCATTCAATATAAAAAAAGAAGAAATGTTTTTACTTTACATTTCTTTTAGTTTTTCAATTTCTTCTAGAGTTAGTTTAGTAATTTTAGATATTTGCTCTACAGGTATATTTTCTTTTAACATATCTTTTGCTATTTCAATTTTTTCTTGTGCAATAGCATCTTTCTTAGCTTTTTCTACGGCTTCTTCTACTGCCTCTTTTATCGCATCTTCTCTTGCTTCTTTTTCTACTTGTTTTCTAAATGCTTCTCTATCATATTCAAATGCAAACATCTTATCTTTTAAATATCCTATTGACTTTATGTTACTTAGTATATTCTTCATCCTTCTATCCCCTCCGAATAATTTGTCTAACTCATTTTTATTTCTTTCTATGAATAACAATAGATTCTTTTCTTTCTCTGTTATTTTTTTCTTATTATACAAATTATTCTTTAGATATTCAAGATTTATGTCATAAATAATTTCGCTATTGTAAACATCTGGGATATTTAAATTCTTCTCTCTTAATTCTATTTCATATACTAATCTTTCATTTTCTTTTCCTTTAAATCTTGATGTTGCTGATACATTTATTTGAATTATAAACTTTCTTTTTGATTTTCCGTTCTTTATTTTTTCTATATTTTCACTTCTTAAAAATGATACATAATCTTTATTCTTTCTTATTAGGGTTTCTCCCACTGCTTTATTCATTTCTATATTTATTACTTTTTCTTCTACTTCTACTAGTATATCTGTATCTCCTATTTTTTTACTTAGATTATTTCCTGATACAAAATTATTCTTATACTTTAAGTGTTTCTCTACATAATCAAGATCCATACCTGTACAATAATTAATTAAGTATGCTAGATAATACTTATTATTTTCATCTGAAAATACTTTTTTGAATGCTGAATCTAGTTTTAAATCAACTATATTCTCTTCTAAATCTTTTAATATTTCTTCGTTTATTATGTTTTTGGTATTTATGTTTACCATCTCCTTCTGTAAGTATTTTTTTTCAAGAACTTTTTTAGTCCTTCTACTAGTCATATTACAAATTTTTTCTCGATTTCCTTCTTTTTTGAGAAAATTTATTAAAAAAAATAAAAAAAACTGGATTTTCATCCAATTTTTATGTAAAAATGCGTAAATTTTACATTTTCTTACTTATTTTCAATTATTAACTTAATGGCAGTTTTTGCCTCACCATTAATTGATATATCACTAAACGCTGGAATAACTACTAGATTATCACCAGCTGGTGCTACAAATCCACGTGCTATTGCTATCCCTTTGATTGCTTGATTTAATGAACCAGCTCCAATTGTTTGTATTTCTACAATTTTATTCTCACGATAAAGATTAGCTATTGCTCCTGCTACTTTACTTGGATTTGATTTACTCGATACTTTTAAAATTTCCATATATTTTATTTTTCCTTTCATAATAAAATATATGAATTAATTAATTATTTATTACTACTTTCCCATCTAGCATAAATTCCACATGGTAATATTAAATTTGAGTTTTTACAAGCAACTCCTAATTCATCAGATGAAATTATTCCTTGTTTCTTTTTATTAATCGTTAAATATAATATATTTTCAAGTATTGTTTTTGAAAGTCCAGTTGAATATGAATTAATTAAGAATAATAATGGATCATCACTTAATAGTTCACAACAAAGTGAAACTAAATTATATAAATCTTTTTCTATATTCCAAACTTCTTTATTTGCACCCCTACCAAATGATGGAGGATCCATTAAAATAATATCATACTTGTTTTCTCTTCTTATTTCTCTTTTGACAAATTTAACAACATCATCTACTAGAAATCTAATATTTCTGTCTTCTAAATTATTTGATTTAACATTTTCTTTAGCCCAATCAATCATTCCACGTGATGCATCAACATGTACAACATCTGCATTTTCCATTAATGCAGCAATAGAGGCTGCTCCAGTATATGCAAATAAATTTAACACTTTAACTTTTCTATTTGTATTTTTTATTTTTTCTCTAATCAAATTCCAATTATATGCTTGCTCAGGAAATAATCCAGTATGTTTGAATCCCATTAGTTTAAGATTAAATGTCATATCTTTATAATGTATTTGCCAATTGTTTAACTTATTATTTGATATATTCCAAGATCCTCCACCAGTATTACTTCTATTATAAGTTGCATCTATTTTATTCCATAAGTTTTCATCAAGCTTATCATTCCAAATAATTTGTGGATCAGGTCTTAAAAGCTTAACACCATTCCATAGTTCTAATTTCATTCCTTCTGCCATATCAACTATTTGATATTCTTTAAAATCTGATACTACTTTCATTATTTATTCTCCATTAAATAATAAGTAAGTGGATCAACCATTTCTAATATTCCATGAATAAAGAAAAAGAAACCTAAAATTATTATTTGAACATCTCTTGTAAAATATAAATTAACACATGTTACAAATCCGGCAAATATAAAAGTAATTAGATTTATTATTTTTATTATCCACATTTTATTATGTCTATCATGATAATAATCACATTTTTTAAACTTAATCATTGACATTATCATAATCCATCCTAAAATTATAGCTACTGTTTCCACTTTTCCATTAAATAAATCAAATAGTAAGCCACATACACCTATTCCATAACTAAGTATACTTGTAAATAAACCCTCATAATCTTTACTATCTTTAGTAAGTACAAATCTAATTAAATTTAATGTAGCATATGTCATCATTACAGAAAATAAAATCATTTCTAAATCTACTATTTTAAAATTTGGAAATAATGTCAGTATCATTCCAACTATAACTAATAAAACTGCTACTACTAAGTCAACTTTTTGCTTTTTTTGCATATAATACACCTCTTTCTTAGCTATATTATACTATTAATAGTTTAAGAAGTAAAATTATTTTATAAAACCGTTTTGTACATATTTAGTATCATTTACAATTATGAAAGCATTATCATCATATTTTTTTACTAAGTTAATAAGTTTATGTTCACTTGATTTATTAACTTGACATAATAGTAAGCCATTCTTATTATTCTTAAGATCAATTATTGATACTGCAAAGCCACATTTTTTGATTGCTTTAATCAATTCTTTTTTATTTTTTTTAATAATTATTTCTATACCAATTATTCCTTTTACAAATTTATTACATATTATAGAACCTAAATAAGTACCCATCATATATCCCAATGAATATGATATAGGTATCAAAAAAGAATTAATATCTGTTACTAATGCTTCTTTGACTACTAATATCCATATTAAGGCTTCTATAAATGCTAAAGAAGTTGATAATATTATTTTACCTTTAACCATTATTAATGTTCTAAAAGTACCTACAGATACATCCAAAACTCTAGCAAAGAATATTTTTATACATAAAAAAAGTAAATTCATGGTATCACCATTAATAGTTTAACCATAATTTACTTTTTTATTTTAATATATCCATTAAATATGGTATTATTTGTTTTTTCCTAGATACTGCTTTGTCCATGTAGTATCCCTCTTCTACATTTTCTATATTAAATGCTGCTTCTATATATTTTTTAGCATTTTTAGTATAAATAATGTAAGAACCATTTTCTATTATATCTGTTATTAAAAGTATTACAAAATTTAATTCTTTTGTTTTTTCTATATTTTCAATTACATCTATATATGAATTCATATCATTTAATATATGTTCATAATCTAATGTAAATACTTGAGATACAGCAAATGAATACTCTTCTGAATTAAATATTTTCAAATCTGTATTAACTATTTCTTCACAAGTTTTACCTTTCAAACTTGTTCCAATTTTAAACATTTCCATACCATATTTTTTATAATCTACATGTGATTTTGCTGATAAATAATTTACAGCTTCCCTATCATATTCTGTTGTCGTTGGACTTGTAAGTATTAATGTATCTGATAATATACCACTTAGCATTATTCCGGCTATTTCACGTGACATATCAATACTACTTTCCATAAACATTTTATATATAATTGTATTAGTACTTCCAACAGACATTCCTCTAAAGTCTATCGGATTTTTAGTTGATATATCACCTATCTTATGATGATCTACAACTTCTAATATTTCTGCTTCATCTAAGCCTACAACACTTTGTTTCATTTCATTATGATCAACTAATATAACTTTCTTTCTATCTTTTTGTTGAATGTCAGTTATCCTTATTAATCCTTTACATATATTATTTTTATCTATTACTGGATAGTTATTGAATTTAAGTTTAGCACTATTAATTAAAAAATCATCGTAATACTCATTTTCCTCCACAGTAAACATTCTATCTTCAGTTATTAATGTTTCTACATAAGATGCTAAATTAATCTTTTTAGATGTTGTAAATGTATCATATTTAGTTCTAATAATATTTACTTTATTTTTTCTAGCAATCTCTAAATGTTCTTCTTTTATATTTAATTCTCCAACAATAATTATTAGTTTTACACCTTTATTAACTGCAAGTTCTATTATACTATGTCGATCACCAACAATTAAAATATCATCGCGTTTTAAATTAATTAAATCCATAAATGTTGTAGATCTATAAGATGCTGCTATTATATTACCTTCAATTTCTTCATCATATTTAGTTATTTTTATACCATTTAATGTTTTTATAATATTATCATAACTAGTTTTTAAAGTATTATAATCTCCATTTATTAAATACCTAGCTACTACTTTAGCAGTTATTAAACTAATAAATTTATTATTATCATCTACTACTGGTATACCAGTTATATTATGATCAGTCATATAAGTATAAGCTTCCAATAAAGATGCATGATAATTTATAAAATAATTTTTATGATAATTAATATCTTTTATTTGTAATTTAACATCATTTAAATATTTAGGATGTTTTATTTTAAAATAATCTAATACATATTCAGTTTCTTTATTTAATTCTCCTAATATATATGGATTTGCATTTACTCCTTGCATTCGTTTTAAATATGACAACGCTATTGCACTTGTTACTGAATCTGTATCTGGACTTTTATGTCCAAATATATATATTTCATCTTTCACACTTAATCACCTCATATTATCTATATTATTATAACTTACATCCAGAAAAAAAACTATATAAAATAGTTATTTTTTTCCAAACCGCATGTTATATTAACATATTTTTATCTAAAGATAAAGTATTATTTTATTATTTATTACTTTTTTTAATCAAATATTATTATTTACTTCTTTTATATTTTAAATAATATTCTATTTTACCTGTTTTTTTAAACATATCCCAATATTCTTGTTTTGTCATATTATTTTCCTTTCTAAATATATATTGGGCTAGATACTTAATTATTATTCAATTTTATTCATAAAATATTATAGGTGATAAATATGTGTAGACCGCCTAGAGGTAGTGGTATATTTACTGTGCTTGGTATTTTTATAATATTATTCTTAATTTTTTATCAAGTTATTATTACTCTAATTATACCCATTAGATTCAATTTATTTGTATTATTTATTGAAGTTATATTATTAATCTTTCTTATCTATCGTGTAATATGGCCTTATTAATTCTTCTGTTTTAAATAAATAATCAAGTGATTCTCTAACTATCTTACAATTATTAAATTCATTATTACTAAGTTCAATTTTTTTAGGTAAAGAAATTACTATGAAAAGTAGTTTCTTTTCATTTTCGGTTAATGGATATTTGTTTTGATACATGCTAAATAAAGATGTAAAATCTAAATCAAAAAAATTATTTTCATAAAAGTTAATTAAATCAAGTACTGGATTATCTACTCTTGATTTGTCCCAACTTATTAAATATTCTTTATCGTTTTTTATAAAATGATTAAGAGAGAGATTATTATGTATTAGCGCCACTCTTTGTTTGTGTTCTTCTTTAACTAGATCAAACCAATTATTTAATTCATTATTACAAAAATCAAGGCAAGAAAATATTTTAGAACTATTTCTAAGTATTAAGTACTCACTTGGTGATGGATACTCAACTCTTTTTATGTTATTTATTAGATTATTATAATAGTTAGTTAAATAATCTATATTTGATTTAATACCATCATATATACTTTTAAATGTATCATCACTTACTACTTTAAAATAAGTTGTTTTACTATGTAGAAGCGATACCACATTTATTAAATCTTGTGCTTTTTGTTCTTTAGGCATATTTATATCAGATACATATTCATATACATTTATATCACTTCTAGAATCATCTATTAAATTTGGAAAATTATTAAAATTTCTACTTTTTAAATAATTAAATATTACTTTTATATCTGTATTACTTTTCTTTTTTACAACTAAATCTCCACTTGTCGTATGTAAAACTACTACATTTCCTTTTAAAGTATATCTATATGGTTTATATATTTTTTTTAATACTTCTAGAGAACTATTCATCAGATTCTACAACTATAAGTTTATCTCCTACTTTAAAATCTGTTAAATCATTATAATCAGCAAGTAATTGTTCATTTGAATTATAAAGTGCACATATACTTTCTATTGTTTCAGATTCTTTTACTATATGTATATGATATGTTGTAAATTCTATATCATTTGTATTTATAGAATCTATAATAGTATCCTCATCTTGCTTATTTATTCTAACTTCTTCTTTAGGTTCTACTATTTTTTCTTCTATATTATTTTTTATTATAGAATTTCTATCTTCAATTAGCTCTAATGGATCATCACAAGTTTCTTCAATCACTTCCTCTTTTTCTGCATCTATTTTAAATTCTATATTAATTTTTAATATATCTTCATTTAAGATATCATAAGAAAAATCAGTTATTTCAAATGATAAAGTATCTTCTTTTATCCTTTCTGCTAAATCCACGCTAAAAGGTAATTTATATTCAAACTTTTCTTTATTAATACTTAATTCATGACTTCTATACTCTCCAAAAACTTTAAACTCTCCATCTATACTATCATTTGTACAATTATACTTTTCTTCCAAAGAAATACTTGTAATTTCGATAATTTTATTATCAAATTTTATTTCCTTAGTAAATGGTATTATGTTTTCCATAACATCTTCCTTTCCAATTAATAATATGAAAAAAAAGCTCAACTTATGAACTCTTTTTTATTTTAATAATTTTTTCTAAAGAAAGTTTAGTGATTATAGATATTTGTTCTACAGGAATATTTTCATTCAACATTTTTTTTGCTATTTCCATTTTTTTCATCAAAATTTATTAAAAAAAATAATAAAAATTGGATTCTTATCCAATTTTTATACGTATTTCTTATTAAGGAGCTAGGACTAATCTGAAACCGAGGCTGCCAAGCGCTCCACCTGTGTCGTGGCCGAAGAGGAATGGGCCTGCAAGCACGCCGTGGCTGAAACTGCCGCCTCGACCGAACCAAGGGCTGCTAGAATAAACAAAGTAAGAAATGTCGGCATACCAATTGTTATGTTGTCTTACGCTTGTATCACCATCTGCATAATAATAGAATGGTCCCATTTCTCCTGTTGCATCTCCTAGTATTCTTTTACTATGACTTGTCCAGCCACTATTTTCAACATATACATCAAAATATTTACTATTATAATTTGCTATGCTTGTTGCATCAAATGTACTTCCTCCAAATGTATTAGCTCTATATGATGCCATGTATTCATGTGCTCCACCACTCATATCATATACTCCAGTTATATTTCCTGTTGTACTAGCTTTATATCCTGTAGATGTATTATAAGTAAGTGTCTTACTTGCATCTGTTCCATATGTCCCTGGATAACTTGATTGATCTGTTCCATCTACGGCTGCATATCCTGTTAAATAACTTGAATTATTATTTATTCTTATATCTTCACATACTCCATTTGTACATCTTCCATATTTTGAATGATATAGGTAAGAAACTGCTCCCCACTCTGTATTCTTCATCATGTGTGGATCTAATTCTTCATTATGTGCATTATTTACTTGCTTATAATTATAACTTAATTCAAAGAAAGTCTTTACAGTTTGATTCCTTAATGATGTTGTGTTTGGTTTTACTGTTATTCCTGATGTTGTTCCTGTTGTTTCAAATTTTGCTACCCATAATCCATTTGTATTCATACTTATGAATGCTGGATGAGTCATGAATTTTCCATCTGCACAATTACCAGAACCACCACTTGTCATTGGCGTTACACATTCTGTTTCCGAATCTGTTGTATTTGTTAGTCCAAATTCTATTTCTATTTCTTTTGCATCACTTCCAAGTGTTTCTGGTTGTCCAGTTGTATAACCATCTGCCTGTGTTGTATGGAATAATTTATATTTGTATTTTGGTATCCATACGAAGTATGATTCTATTTTATTTTCTTCTATTGTATCTCCAGGTTTATAATTATCTTCATTTCCTGATGCAAGTATTACTGCATTTGCCCACTCTTTATTTTCATAACTATACCAATTTGTATCTAAATCTGCTTTTTTTACTGTTCCATCATTTTCTATTGTTACTGGTACTAATTCACTTGTAAGTACTGGATCTGCTCCATTTAATATGCTTTCATGATAATCTCCAGCTAATTCTTGTTGTTGACCATTTACATAACTTTGTACTTCTATTTTTAAATATATGTATTTTCCAACTAGTGATGAATCTATATCTTCTCCTAACCATAATCTTAATACATGTGTATTTGTTTGATTTGAGTTTATTACTTGTTCTTCTTTTAATTTATATTTTGTTATTCCACTTTCTTCTTTACTTGCTAAATCTGTTATTCTATATGATGATGTATTTTGAGCACTATTGGTTGTTAAATTATATTTTAATTTAGATAAATCTGTAAGTAGTGTTCCTTCTGGGGAATCCTGATTATATCCTGCTTCATTTACATATAAATATACTTGGTAAGCTACTGGTAAATTACCATTGTTTTTAACTGTAAATGTGTATCCTGTTTGCAAAAGTCCTTCACTATCTGACATTGGTAATATATCTGGATATGAATTATTACTTATATAACCATTAGTACTTCCATAATTTATTTCTAGTGTCCCTGATGTTACTACTTGATCTGTTTTATTAGATGATGTTTTCATATAAAACGCATATGATATTCCTAATGATAATACAAGTAATATTACTACTACTAAAGTAAGTGTTTTAGTTTGTTTTTTTACTATTCTATCAAATTTCATATCCATCACCTATTGTAATAATTATACATTAATTGTTACTTTTATTCAACATGAAAAGAAGACATTATAATATGTCTTCAAATTCATTTACATTATTATTAACATTTATTATTTCATGTTCTTTAATAGCATCTTTTATTAATTCTTCGTAATCTATTAATTTTTCATACTCTACGCACTTTTCTATATCAGGATTAATTACTGGATGAGTTGGAACAAATATTGTACAGCAATCTTCAAACGGCAATATACTTGTTTTATAGGTATCAATTTTATTAGCTATATCTATTATTTCTAATTTATCAAAACATGCAACTGGTCTTATAACAGGCATAGTAATAACACTATTAATTGCACTTATACTTGTTAATGTTTGACTAGCTACTTGCCCAATTGATTCACCATTAACTAGTATTTTACATTTATTATAATTTGCTATTTGTTCTCCTATTCTATACATCATTCTTCTCATAATAGTAATTAAATAATCATTTGGTATATTTTTATATATACTTTCTTGAATATTAGTAAAATTAATGACATGTAATTTAATATTTCCATTATATTCAGATAGTTTTTTAGCTAAACTTATTACTTTATTTTTGGCTTCTAATGATGTATGAGGTGGACTTTCAAAATATATAGCTTCTAATCTTACCCCTCTTTTAGAAACTAAATATCCAGCAACTGGAGAATCTATTCCACCAGATAACATTAATAGTCCCTTACCTAAAGTTCCAACTGGATATCCTCCTGCACCTTCTATTTTATTAAAATAAACTATGAAGTTATCCATTCTAATTTCTACATTTATTGTTAAATCTGGAGTATGAACATCAACTTCTTTTTTATCTAAATTTTTAAGTACTACTGCTCCAAGTTCCTTACTTACTTCCATACTTGTTTTTTCAAAATTCTTATTACTTCTTTTAGTACTAACTTTAAATGTTTTAAAATCTTTTTCTTTTAATATATCTACTAATTCTTTTTTTAAAATTTCATAATCATTTTCTATTTTATAAACAATATTTAATTCATGTATTCCAAATACTTTTTCCAACTTATTTAGTACTTCATCATAATTATCATTTAGTGGATTTACAAACATTCTACCACTGTCATACGATACTTCTACATTTAAATTTTTTAAGCTGTTTTCTACATTTCTTTTTAATGTTGTTAAAAATAAACCTTTATTATCTTTCTTAGTAGTTAACTCTCCATATTTAATCATTATTATTTTTTGCATATTATCACCTATTTCTACTTTCAGCTAATAATTCACAAGATTTATTATAATTATAATCTAATTGTTCTAAAACATTATTTGATTTAATATAATTTAAACCAAATAAGTCTAATCCTTCCATATAATTATTAATATTATTTAATTCTTCCATTTTACTTATGCAATCTTTATATGTCATTTTGCCATCCTTAATATTTTTATATATACTTGCAGATAATACTGAAGCTATAATATATCTAGATATTTGAACTTGGAATTTAGCTAAATATTCACTATTATATTCTAATTTTACAATATTGTCATCTAAATTTTCTATAAATATTTGTTTTAACAATAAATCTTGTATATTATTTATTTCTTCTTTAATAATGTCTATATTAACATTACCTCTTTTTAAATATATTTTAAATACAAAGTTATAAAACATATAAAAAATACTTTTTTCCATATCAGATATAAATCTTTCGTATAAAAATTTATCTTTATCTATATCTAATTTATCATTAGCAATTCTTTCAAATGTAATGCTATTAAGTTCGTTAAAAAATAATCTAATTATGTGTTTTACTTCTTCTATTTTGTATATTTTAGGATTAAATACTTTATGTATAGATTCATGTATTATTTCAATAATGTCTCTTGAAGTATTTGTTAAATTTAAAAATATTTTTTCTCCGTCTACATAACTTTGTCTATTTTTAGTTATAGTAATTGTAGTATGTTTTTTATCAGTAATAATATTATTAAAAGAATCGTATAAAACGCTATCTATTTCTTTAAAAATCATGCCAGCTTTTTTTATTGATTCACTTATTTCTAATGGTTTATATTCTATTTTATCATTTTTATATAAATAGTAATTTTTTAATATTATTCTAAATAAATTTTCTACATACGAATTTGTTTCTAACATAAAAGAGTTGCCTTTAGCACACTCTTTTAATCCATCATTTATTTTATAAAAATTTACTTCTGTCATATTAATCCCTACTTACTAAATTATGTAATTTTTCATATATTATTTTAAAACTATTTAAAAATTTATTTACTTCATCTGTTGTTGTTAAATGAGATAAACTTATCCTAATAGTAGTAGTAGCTCTTTTTTTATCATTATATATTGCCATTACTGATGTTGATAATTCTCCAGATGAACAAGCTGTATTTGTCCCAACATATATTTCATATTCTTCTAAAGCATGTATAAATGTTTCTGGTTTTATTTCATCTAATGAAATATTTAAAATATGAGGGATTGATATTTTTGTTTTATTAATTTTTATTCCATCTAATTTTGAAAGTTCATTACATATTTTTTCATTTAATCTTCTTATAAAATTTTCTTTTCTATCTAAATCCATAGTTGATAATCTTACGGCTTTGGATAATGATGCTATAAGTGGTAGCGGTATTGTACCAGGTCTTAAGTTATCTTCTTTTGTACTTCCAATTATTATAGGTACTACATTCACTTTACTTGTTTTATAAAAAACTCCTATTCCTTTTGGGCCATATATTTTATGTCCAGAAAATGAAGCCATATCAACATCGTGCAAATTTACTACTACTTTTCCAACTGCTTGTGTCATATCACTATGAAATAATGTATTTTCATTTTCTTTATGTATCACTTGTCTTATCATTTTAAGTGGTTGTCTAACTCCGACTTCACTATTTACAGCACATATGCTAACAAGTATTGTTGTTGGTCTCATAAGATTTTTTAAATCTTCAAAATCTATTAATCCATCCTTGTCATTATTAACATAACTAATATCAAAGCCTTGTGTTTTTAAATAATCACAGATCTTATATATTGATGGATGTTCTAATTTAGAAACAATAATATGATTACCTTTTTTAGAATTGGCAAAACTTGCACCAATTAGAGCCATATTATTTGATTCAGTTGCTCCAGATGTAAACACAATTTCACTTTCAAGCACATTAAAAATATCACTTATTTGTTTTTTGGAACTTTCATATAATTTTTTTGACTTTATTCCTAAAGCATGTAATGAATTAGCATTTCCTATAAAATCTTTTGCAACTGTATTATATGTTTCAAGTACATCATAACTCATTGGAGTTGTTGCACTATAATCTAGATATATCATTCTTATCACCTATTTTTAATTATAAATGATATACAAAAAAAAAGCCATAGTTAATGGCTTTTTTTTTATCTAATTTTTGCTATATATTTTTTATTCACCGTTATTACAGGTCTAACACCAACTTTTCCATTTATTCCTAAATTTGCTGTTACATTAATTCTACCACCAGTTGTTTTATTTTTGTAACTCATTTTTAAAATTTGATATGCTTTTGAAGTTACTTTATTATTTTCATTAAACATCCACGAATCACTCAACCAATAACCTGATACAGTAGCGCAGAAGCTATTTGTTATACAATTATTTGATACTGATGCATTATTCATATTCATTGTTGCTAAATTTGAGTAGAAAATATTGTTAAGTAACATTTCATTATTTGTTAGCTTATAATTTCCATTAACTATTTTTGCTACTACATTGCCATTTATCTTTGAAATAGTTTTTAATGATGGCATTGAAACAGTTACATATTTCCAATTTTTAGTTTTTTCAATTAAATATTTATAAGCTGTTTGACCTCCATAAGCAATTGGCTTTATTTGCCAATTATAATCAGATCCGCCAACTTTATTAAAATCACTTTTAGTTATAAATGCTACTCTATTGTCTCCAAGATTTCTATCAGCAATCATTTCTACACTTGTTGGTGTTGATGAAACTACATAAAATGTTCTTAACTTTCCATCACCTGGATTACATATGTATTCAGTACCTATATCATATTGATGATTATATGTTGCCAGTTTTCCATAACCTTGATTTGTTAATTTAAAAGCTGGAGTACATACAGCTGCACTTACTATTTGAATAGAAGCAAAAAATGTCACTATTAAAGTTAATAACTTTGTTTTTTTCATATTGTATCATCCCTTTCATTTAAAAGAGAAATGTTACTACATTCCTCTATAATTATTTTTTAAAATTAAATTTTAACAAGTAATTTTTTCTTTTTAACATATTTATTAATAAAGAACGCTGCTGTTCCTAATATAGCAATTAACGCTACTGAAATGAAAGCACCTGTTGTTGGATTTTCAACTTCTTTTTTAGAAGAATCTGAACTACCATCACCATTATTAGAATTATCACCTGATGATGAGTTAACATTATTAACATCACCAGATTTAGTATTTTTAATTACTTCTTTTGCTTCTTTAGTAGTTGATTTATCATCTGTTCCAGAAAGACCAATACCATATGGTTCTTCTTTTGTACCTTTTCCATCTTTTAAGAATAATTCAGAATTAATTGTAATAATTGGTCTTACATTCAAATCAAATGCTTTTTCTACTTTTCTTCCACCATCATATGCGAACAATCCTGCATCATTATTTAATTCTCCTGATTGGTTAACTGCTCTAACTCTCAAGAACCAATAAGAATTGTTGCTATATGTATATACTCTTGATGCTAGCCAATAAGGTGATGTTTTTTCAATATTGTCTACATTATTTGCCATTAAATCTCCTAAACTAGTTCTAACAAGACTTACATCAGTTGAATGTAACATATCTCCTCCACCATATTGTTCATAATCATTATTTCTAGTATTACATAAATTGTCAGAAGAATTAAATGTACACATTCCTGGTTCTGCAACTGATATCTTTGATGTATCAGTTATTTTTTTAGTTTGACCATTATAGCCCATATATCTTGTTTTTGTAGTAAAATCTGTCTTCGCATATGTTGCTGCTATATTTTCTAAAACTCCAACAGCATTTTTATAACCAGTCATACCTTTTAAACAAATTCCTTTAGTAGCACTTTGGCCTTGAGTATATTCAGAAATTAACTCAATAGTTCCATCTGAATTTTTCTTTATTACTCTCCAAACATTTAATTTTTGTGGATTAATAGTTTGATCACTATCACAGCCTGAATCTGATTTACTAATTGTATATTTATTATTAGAAGGTGTTAAATATATGTAATCACCTACTTTAAGATTAGATATTTTTGTATTAGCTGGTAATTTATCACTAGTATCTCCTGTATTACTATTGTTATTATCGTTATGTCCAGTATTATTATGCCCAGTATTATGACCACTATTATCATGTCCAGTATTATGTCCACCATTATTATTTTCATTATTATTATTATTATTATTATTATTATTATTAGTTGCTGTAGATATCTTAGATAAATCTACTTCTATAACAACTTTGAAGCCAACACTTGAATTTTCTTCTGCTAATGGTTGTAATTTTGGTAATGTTGCTAATGTTTCTGCGTCATTACTTACTGACGCATATACAATCCAAAAATTATTAGTAGTTCCAGTTTTTGCAGTTTCAAGCCAATAACCATTTGGTTTAGTACTTGTATTTGGATTTTCATCATCATATTTTGTTCCTTCAAGTAACCATTTACATCCTTCTAATGATTTTGAAGATGATGATGCATTTGGACATGCTGCCTTTAATTCTTGATATGTTAACAGTCTTGCAACACTTTCATATTGTAAAGATACTGTTGAAGAATCACCATTAAATGGATTTCCATCTTCATTTTTTACTACTCTATTAACGTCTATTGTTGCTATATTAGGCCAACTATCAACTGTTGGAGTATTATTATATGCTCCATAATAATTTGTTGGACTACCTAACTTATAACTTAATAGTATTGCTTTATTTCCACTAGTAGTTACATAATAAAACCTTGCTTTTTTACCATCTGTTCCATTAAAGCTACCATCACCTTTAACATCACAGTCAAATGCATCTCCTGGATTAAGTGTATCACCACTACCTAAATTACCATATTTTTCTCCTTTAGCATTTTCATTTAATGATGTTGCTCTTACACACAATACATCATTTGCTGCATATACATTAATATTAATTAATAATAAAAATGCAGCAAACATTACATATTTAATTTTCTTCATAATAAACTCCTTCTACCCTTATTATTATTTATAATTTAATTCTACAACATCTAAAAAGATATTTCAATAGTATATTTTACATGTTTACATTAAATGACAAAAAAAGCATATTATTATGCTTTTTTATATTCTTGATAGTTTATTTTTCTTTTTCAAATATATAACTATTCCTACAATTGTTAAGTATCCCACTAAAGCAAGTACTACTGGTAATTTATTTCCAGTCTTAGGATTTTCAATATCTTTAACATTTGTATAACTTATTTTTCCATTTTCTGGAATATTTGTCTTTGTGTTTAATTCTGCTATTGCATAAACACCTTCTTTAGAATCTTTTAAACGAATTTCACCATTTATTAATTCAGCATCTAACCTTACATACTTACCATTTTCTAAACGATATACTGCAATTTTTTCTTTATCATAACCTTCAGGTAGATAGAATACTATAACATTTTTTGCATCATCATTTTTTATAGTTACTTCAATTGTCTTAACTTTATTTAAATCTTCAATATCAGTTGTTGCTTTTTTCTTTTCTTCACTATTATCATCTAATTCATTAGCTGACACTTCATTATTTTCATCATCTGTTAATAAATAACCATAAGTTGGCGTTCCAGGAATATCTGGAGGAGCAACTTTAGAATATACTTTAACATTTACAGTATATAAAATATCATCATTTTCTGCAGTTATTGTTACAGCCCCAACAGCTTTTGCTTTAATAACACCTTTACTATCAACTTCAACAATATTAGAATTATCTGAAACCCATTTCAAATTTGAATATTTTTTTAATTCAGATTTATTTCCTAAATCTAAAGTTTCATTGACATAAATTGGAAGATCAGTACTAAACATTATCTTTTCTTTTGATGATTTTTTTACTACTTTTAAATCGACTTCTTGTTCACATTCTCCAGATGTTACAACTAATTTTGTTTTACCTTCTTTTTTAGTACTAATTATTCCTTTATTTGAAACTGTAGCTATTGAAGTATCTTTTATTCTATATGAAAATGTCTCAGTTGAATTCATCAATTTCTTATAATCAAATGTTGAATCCACTTCAATTTCTGGAATTGATGGTGCTGTCCAAGCACAATTATTAGATGGAGTTGGATTTTCTGATTCGTTTTTTCTAACAATATTTAATGTATATGTATTACTTGTTAATCCATCCTCAGCTGTCACTTCTATAGTAATTGAATTTAAATTTTCACTCAAAGTAACTAATTCAGTTTTACTATATCTACTTCCTTGTCCTCCATTAATTGTAATAGTTGAATAAGGTACTAAAGTAGAGACAGAAACTTCTATAGAATTGACGCCTGTTGGAACTTCAACTGTATATTCACTGTCATTCTTTTTAACCGCATCAAAATATTCATCATTAGAAGAACTTTTTACCGTTAATTGGTTTATTTGTGTATCAGTATTTAAAATACGTGTATCCAAATCTTTAATAGGAACTTCTATTACAGGTCTAACGCCAAAATAATTTACATATGGATTATTATCAGTACCTATGCTTGTATATACAACATTTTTAGATGATCCATTCACCGCTAAATTTTGTTCAGAATGACCATTTCTTAAAGTTTCCAAATGATATCCATGTAAATATGAACTATTATCATATTTAGTATTTTCTAATAAGAAATTGCATCCACTTAATGCACCTAAATCCATTGGATTTGAACATGCATTTTCTAATTCTTTTATAGTTAGTAATCTAGCAACAATATATGCTCCACCTGTTGATGCATTATCAGTGTAGTCAAAAGTTCCAATTGCAGAGCCATCTTCATTTCTTATGACTCTAGTTCTTTCTAATTGTATATTTTTCCAATCATTAGTACTAGGTAAATAACTCATTGCTTTATATGGTCCAACTTCACCTGTAATCCCATAAACCGTACTGCTTGTATTGTTTGCAACTACATTAAGTCCAGTTGAAGGTCTTGATACATTGCTATAATGAATAAGTACAGCAGTATTATTATCAAAATTATTTTCATTAATATACTTACGACTTACATAATAAAATCTTTCAGTATCTGATTCATATACTCCATTATCATTAAGATCACAATCAAATGCAACACCTGGAATTAAGTTTCCATTATAAATCTTTCCATAACTATTACCAGATGAATTTTCATGTAAGCTAGTTGATACTTTACATACATATGCCTCTACATTTAAACTTCCAATAAATATCGCTATCATTAAAAAAGTTAAATATTTTATTTTTTTATTCATATTTTTCAAACTCCTTCTACTCTCTAGTTTATACACTCATTTTAAATCGTTTATAGTTATTAATCAATAGCATTTAACACACATTTACATATATTTTACTATTTTTATATTAGCCAATATAAATCAAATAATACAAAAAAAGAAGAATTACTCTTCTTCTATTATTTTTTTAACTTCATTTTTTACTGTACTTACTACTGCCTTAACTTTTAATCTTACTAAGATTAATTCAACTAAGTCTAACATAGAATAACACATTATTATTACTCCTACTGTTTTTGTTACAAGTTTACCGCCATTAACAGGATCTAATATTAGAAGTACTCCTATTACTAAAGTAATAATTGCATATATTAAAGTTATTGACCAAATTCCTACTTTTAAATCTCTTAAATCCATTGCTATTGCAATTCTATTAATAGCATTAATAATAATCCAAACTCCTGTAATTATTGGAATAATTATATTTAAAATATTTTCATTCATTAAAAGAATTAATCCTACTATGATACAAAAAACTCCCATCATAAAACCAAATGTTGTTGAAATTCCTGAACTTCTAAATCTAAAATAATTTATAATTGGTATAATTCCAACTGCTATAAAGATTACTGCAAGTGCTATAGTAATTGATTTTATAACCGTTTCCGGAAAAGTAAATAGTAATGCTCCAAATATTAATATTGCAATAGTTGATACTATTGAAGTCCAAAATATTTTTTTTGTTAAATCTTTCATATATGCTTCACTCCTAACTTATTAAATATAAAAATATTAACATCTTATTTATTTTTTTAATAATACAAAATATCTGCAACCATAAGCACAATTATTCTTTAAATAATTATCTAAATCTTTTATGTTATTAATTTTACTAACCTTTTTATTATCCTCTTTATAGAATCCTTTTAATCTTAATTTACTATAAGCCCAATCACCTACTATATAATCAAAATCATCAAAATAATCAGTTAACTTTTCTTTTATTTCTTCTTCATCTATAGCATCATTATAATCAGTTACTACTTCATAATTCACATTATTTATCTCTATATTTTTCATCTTGATAATACCCCCACAATAATAGCTAACACTAAAATACTAATTGATACAAAAGCAGTCAATAATATAAATTCAACATAACCATTTTCTTTAATTTTATCATCTTCTATATTCTCTTTTTTTATATCTTTGTAGTATTCTATTGCCTGCTGTAATCTTAAAAATCTATCTTCTCTATTAATGTCTATTTTAAAATAGTCAAATACTTTTCTATTAATAACATCAAGTTCCATCTCATTCATATTTTTTATATTATCATATGAATAACCAACATAAGAATAAGCTTCTTTATTTAGTATATTATTTGCAATTAAATTATAGTTTATATTCATAATCTTATTTTTTATTTTATAATTAAAATACTTATTTATTTCTTTTTTATTTATACTATAAATTTCATTTAAAATTGTACCTTCAAATTGAATATTTTTCTTAAATGAATCTAAGTCTGTATCATCTTGCTTAATACTTTTGAATTTGTAAAAATACATATCAATAAGTTCTTTTTCTATTTCATTGAAATATTTATTAGGCTTATCATCTTTACTCAAGTAAAAATTTTCAACGTGTTGTTTAAATATAGATAGTTTTTCTTTTGTGAAACCGAATTTAGTTATATTTTCATCAAAACTATTTTCCGAATTTGTTTTATATGGATTAATAATATCTAATTGACCATATATATTTACTAATGTAGATACAATAATAGTTATAAAATCATCTTTATTTGTATTATTTAAAAAATTATTAATTCCTATTGTTAATGCTTCATTTATAAATATATTATCCATATTCTTTCCCTCTTATCCTCTTTTATTTTAACATAATTATATAATTAATATCAATTATTATTTTCAAAACATACATATGTGATTAATAGAATTACTAAAAATGATATTTAAGAATTTCTATACGTCATAAACCTATGCATACTTGAATGATTTTCATATATTATTTAATATTAATTATAACATAGTCAGTAACTAAAAATATAAATAAAATTTTTTATTACTTTTTTCTATTTTTTTGTTGACAAAAATAAGTTTATCGATTAGTATATTAACTACCAAATCACTTACGAAGGCGATTTGGTGCTAGTATCACACTAGTCAACCCCTTTTTATTCTTTTAGAAGCTGTCTTCAGGGGGCAGCTTCAATTTTTTTTGTATTAAAAAGAGTAACTAAATTTTAGTTACTCTTTATTTTATTAAAATATTCATAACGTTTGATAGCATTATCTTTATTTATTTTTAGTAGTTCATTTGCTAATTTCTCATTTTTTATTTTCAATGAATTATATCTTACTTCATTATTTAAAAATTCATCATATAGTTCAAAATCAGGTTCTTTTGAATCAATATATAATTTTCCTTCAATTGGATTATATCTCATTAAAATTGTATAACCTGAATCTACAGCTAATTTCTGTTCTTTATTAGTACATGCAAGTCCACCTTTAATACCATGTTCATTACAAGGTGCATATGCTATTACAATTGAAGGCCCATTGTGTTCTTCTGCTTCCTTTAAAGCTTTTAATGTTTGCATCATATTAGCTCCTAATGATATAGATGCAACATAACAATTTGGATAGCACATAGCTATTTTAAATAAATCTTTCTTAGCTGATTTTTTGCCTAATTCTGCAAATTCTGCTACTTGACCAAAATGTGATGATTTTGATGCCTGTCCACCAGTATTAGAATAAACTTCTGTATCAAGTACTAATATTTTAATATTTTCATTTGATGAAAGTACATGATCTATTCCACCAAATCCAATATCATATGCCCAGCCATCTCCACCTATACACCAAACAGTACGTGCTGGTATATAATTAATTAATTCCTTTAATTCACTATTTATATTTTTATCTTTTAAACCATTGTAAACTTCTAAAGTTTTATCATAATCATTAATATTCTCTAACCACATTGTATACAAACTTTTTATATCATCACTAACAGTATTAATGGTACTTTCAATTATACTTTTTATTCTATTTCTTTTAACCATATATGATAAATGCATACCATATCCAAATTCAGCATTATCTTCAAATAATGAATTAGCCCATGGAATAGTATATGGAGTTGAAGGAGCTGATCCTCCATATATTGATGAACAACCTGTTGCATTAGCAATTATTAATTTATCTTGATATAGTTGAGTTAGTAACTTTATATATGAAGTCTCTCCACATCCTGCACAAGCACCACTAAACTCAAATCTTGGAGTTTCAAATTGACTACCTTTAACATTAAATTTATCCATAATTTTTGGATTTTTATGATTTTTAAATACTTCAGTTGCATATTCTTGCTTTTCCAAATCATATTTTCCAAACTCCAAAGCTTTTTTACCATTTTTACCTGGACAAATATTTACACATAAACCACATGATGTGCAATCAGCTTCACTTACTACTATTTCATATTTGTAATCTTTATTTCCAAGCAAATCAATTCCTCTATCTTTAGTAACTATAGGTCTTATAACTGCATGTGGACAAACAAAAGAACACTGACCACATTGAATACAATTTTCAGGTATCCATTTAACAGTACTTTCAGATACTTTTCTTTTTTCATTTTGTGAAAGTCCACATGGAAATGTACCATCTTTTATTTGTAAAACTTCACTAACCTTTAAAAAATTACCTTCTCTTGCATTTATTCTTTCAAAAATATTTTTTTCTTTATTTTCTTTTATCTCAAAATCATTAACTTTTATTTCAATAATATTATCTAAACTCATTTTTATAGCATTTAAATTATTATCTACTATTTCTCTTCCTTTATTTCTAAACTTTTCTTCAATAGATGATGAAACTATTTCTAATGAGTTTTCTATCCCAAGAAGTTTTAAAATAATAACTTCCATTATCTTATTTATTTTACCCTTTATATTATTTCTATTAGCAATATTTGTTGCATCTATTGCAAGTATTTTAATATTTTTCTCTTTAATAATACTTTCATTTTTTAATGATTTAATTAATTCTTGTTTATCATTATAGTTTACAAGTAATAATCCATTTTCATTTATATCACTCAATAAATCATATTTATTAAAATACTCTTGTTTTGTTACCACTATCATATTCGGATTAGTTACATAATATGGGGCATTTATTTCTTTAATTGATGTTCTTAAATGTGATATAGTTACTCCACCACTCTTTTTGGAATCATATTCAAAATAACCTTGAGCATATTTATTATTATTTCCAAGTACCGTAATAATATCTTTAGAGGCTGATACCATCCCGTCTGAACCAAATCCATATATTTTTATTTCTTTACAAGCAAGTTCTACTTTATAATCACATCTTTGTAATGATAAATTAGTTACATCATCTTCTATTCCTATTGTAAAATTATCTTTTAAATTAGTCTCTAACATTTTATAAACACTATATATTTGATCAGGAGTAGTATTCTTAGACGACAATCCATACCTTCCACCAACTATGTTTATATTTCTTTTTTTAAGTACTGATAGAACATCCAAATAAAGTGGTTCACCACTTGATCCAGCTTCTTTAGTTCTATCTAGTACTGCTATATTTTTAACACTTTCTGGTAAAACATTAAATAAATATTTAGGACTAAAAGGTCTATATAAATGCACTTCAATTAATCCATATTTTTTCCCTTTTCTATTTTCTTTATCAATTACAAGTTTAATTGTATCACATACACTTCCCATAGCTACAATTACATATTCTGCATGTTCATCTCCATAGTAGTTAAATGGTTTATAATTTGTACCTGCCATTCCATTAATCTTTTCCATATAGTCATTAACTATATCTGGTATTGCATTATACAATGTATTTCTTGCTTCTACACTTTGAAAATAAATATCTTCATTTTCAGCCATTCCTTTTTGGATATTTGAATTATAATTAATAGATCTATTTTTAAATTCATTAATCGCATTATAATCAACTAGTTTTTTAAAGTTCTCTTTATCAATAAATTCAAATGTATTTAATTCATGACTAGTTCTAAAGCCATCAAAAAAATGTAAAAATGGTAAACTTCCTTTTATTGCTGATAAATGTGCTACAGCAGCCATATAATATGCATCTTTTACATTAGATGATGCAAGTATATTAAAGCCTGTCCCTCTTGTTGCATATACATCTGAATGATCTCCAAAAATTGAAAGTGCATGAGTAGCAATTGTACGTGATGCAACATGCATAACTCCTGGCAAACATTCACCTGCTATCTTATACATATTTGGTATCATCAATAAAAGACCTTGGCTTGCTGTAAATGTAGATGCAAGTGTACCACTTATCAACGCACCATGCATTGCTCCTGCAGCTCCTGCCTCACTTTGCATTTCAATTACCTTTACTTTATCATTAAATATATTAAGTTCATCTTTACTACTCAAATCATCTATATTTGATGCCATTGGAGATGATGGTGTTATTGGATAAATACTTGAAAGCTCACTAAATAAATATGCAACCTTTGAAGCTGCTTTATTTCCATCCATTATTTCTTTTTTCATTTATATCACGCTTCCTTATATTAGAATTATATCTCATTAAAAGAAAAAAAGGAATAACCATTTCCTTTTTAATGTATCATTTTTTACACTTTTATTTCTATTATTTTATTCTAATTCATCAAGAAACTTTTGAAATTCTTCTGGTAAATCTATTTCAAAATGCATTTGTTCTTTTGTAATTGGATGTACAAAATCAATAGTTTTAGAATGTAAAAATTGGCCAAATTCTGTGGCATTTTTATTATTATAAACTGGATCATTATATATTGGATATCCTATATATGAAAGATGTACCCTTATTTGATGAGTTCTACCAGTTTCAAGTTCAAGTTCTACTAATGTATAATTTTGAAATCTTTTTAATACTTTTAAATGAGTTATAGCTTTTTTACTATTCTTAGCTGTAACAGTCATCTTTTTTCTATCATTTTCATCTCTCCCAATTGGAGCATCAATTATTGCTGTATTATGTGGAAATACCCCTTTTATTAAAGCCCAATACTTTCTTTTTACTTCATGTTTTTCAAAATATGTAGATAATATTTCATGTGCTTTATTTGTTTTTGCAACTAGCATAAGTCCAGATGTATCTTTATCAAGTCTATGTACTATACCTGGTCTTTCATCTCCATTAACATCACTTAAATTATTTGTATATTCTAAAAGGCCATTTACAAGTGTATTATTTTTATTTCCACTTCCGGGATGTACTGTTAAACCAGATGGTTTATTTATAACCATGATATCATTATCTTCATATACAATATCTAAATCCATTTTAACTGGTTCTATTTCGGTTTCTTCAATAAAACCATCTAATATCTTAATTTCATCGTTTTCTCTTACTTTATAACTAGCTTTTTCACTTTTATCATTAACTAAAATATAATTATTCTCAATTAATTTAGAAACTAAAGATCTACTATAATCTGTATTAGCTGATATATATTTATCTAATCTTTCATTACTTTGATTTACTACTAGTGTTTCCATTTTTATCTTCTCCTTTAATTATTGCTATAACTAACAAGAATATTCCTATTACTACTGCTACATCAGCTATATTAAATGTTGGATAATCATAATTAAATATTCTTATATCTATAAAATCTCTTACATAACCAAACAGCCATCTATCTATTAAATTACCAACTATTCCACCAATAATAAATCCAAATGCAAATGTATTTCTATTATTTCTTTTAAAAACATATATAAATCTATATATTATTATTAATGATATTAATGAAAATATTATTAATAATGCATTTTTATTACTTAGAATACTCCATGCTGCACCATAATTATTTAAATATGTTATATAGAAAAAATTACTAATAATCTTTATAGACTCTCCTACTTTTAATAGTGAATCTATAAATGATTTAGATATTTGATCTAAAAACAATGTAATTACTGTTATAATTAATATTTTCCTGTTCATAATTTCACCACATTAATTATAATATATGGACGTTTATAATTCAACTAATATAACATCTTCGCCTATTTTTACTATTTGATTAAACGTTATATTTATTTCAGGATTAGATGAAAATAATCTAAATAATCTTTTTTGCTCTACAGCAAAATATACTATATTCCCATTATTATCTATTTCTGCATCCATTATTCTTCCAAGTTTCTTACCATCTTTAGTATTAACTATATCTTTAGATTGTAAATCAGCTAGTCTCATGATAATCACCTACTTTATTATATGAAAAGCAATTATTTAAGTGATTAATATTTAGCTTAAAACATATGTAGTATTATATATTCTAGGATCAGAGCAATATTTCATTACATATTTATTATTTTCTTTTGCTATTATTATTCCTATTGTTTTATCTTGATATATTGTTTTTATATTTGTATCTACATAATTCATATATATTTGTACTTGACCAATATGTTCTTTTTCTAGCTTAGTTGTTTTTAATTCTACAACTACAAAAGCATTATATATGTAATTGAATAGTAATAAATCAATATAATTATATGTATTATCCATTTTGATTTTATATTCATTAGCTATATATGTAAAACCTTCTCCTAGCTCTAATAAAAAATTATCCAAATCTTCAAGTATTAATTTTTGTAATACTTTTTCTGTTATATTGTTATCTCCTTTAGTATTCTTTATAATTATTGGATTCTTTACAAAATCTGCTATTTCATATTCACAAGTACTACCTAAAGATAATTTATTTTTTGTTTCTTCACTTAATCTTTCATATTCTTTTGATTTTATTTTTACTCTTAATTTTCTTACTGAAAGATTTTGTTCTTCAATAATTTTAATATAGTATTTTATTTCAATTATATTTTTTATAATTAATAATTCTTGATAATGACTCCATGTACATTGGTGCGACATTGTCGCACCTTTTTGAATTAATAAATAAAATTGTCTCATCCTTTTTAAAGACGTTTCACTATATTTAAGTCCTGTTTCTTTTAATAGCTTAATAGAATATTCTTTAATTAAACCATTACCATATTTTGCTCTCTCTTCTCCACCTTGTGCTTCAATTAACATCTTACCTACATTATATTTAGTTTCAAGTTCACTTTTATTAATTGAATACTCTTTTACTTTCTTTGTTATTTCATAATTTAATAATTCTTTTTTTATCTCATTATAATAGTTTTCCAAAATAAAAATCCCCTTTCATTTGTTTTTGAGGGATATCCTAACACATGAAAGAAGAATATTTTGTCGAAATTTCTGCAAAAGAAAAAATATTAGAAATTAATCTAATATTTTATCTGAATGCAATATAAGTAAAAGTTTTATTTGCAACTAACGACCAATCTGGCACATCAAAAGCTTTAAATCCAGATTGAGTAATAGCAAAATACCAATCTTCATTAGTCTTAGTGCTAACCCATCCCACATCGCCATTAGCAATTGCTACACTATATTTATCACCACCATTGTAACTTATAATACAACCACTAAGTTCAGAATTATAATATACTACTAATTTAGACGATCTAAATCCTAAATTATAATTCTTATTACATGAACTGGGAAATGTAAAAGTCCCTGTTACATAATCTTTTTCTGATGCTGCAGCAGTTAAAGATTCAACTTGCAATTGCAAGTCACTTATTGTTGCATCTTTTGCTGATACTTGGCCTGTTAGTGTAGTTACTTGATTATTTAGATTACTAATTGTTGTATTTTGAGTTATATATAACTGATCTAGAGCATCTGCCATATTATCTAAATTAAAGTTTGGATTTGATGGTTCATATTCTACTTGTGTTGCGTAATACCTTCCTGCTGCAATATGTACTGGTAAACTTAAAGTAGGCAACTAGAGGGGATATGTAGACAAAACTAGAACTAATATGACAAAAAAATCTGAGATTATCAGATTTTTTTATTCAGATAAGAATACTATGTCTATTTAGTGACAAGCCATGTATGAAAATTCTACTCCAAGCCAGGTGCTTTTTAAATCATGAAAATTTAATGTATTATTTAATTTGTATTTATCTAACGTTCGCGTTTCATTAAAAGATAATTGCTGATTAGTTGCTACTACAAATTCATATGCATAATTACCAGTTACATTTTGATTAAAATAATAAATAGTTTTAGAATCATTATCTGGTCGAACCAAATAAACTATCCATTGTGCTGGCCAGAAAGATGCTAGTTCTTGACCTTCAGAAGTAAGTGATGATGATGTAAAAGAACTATAACCACTTACACAATCACCACTACCTGCTGGTAATGCATTTATAGTTATATCACTATTCATATATTTACCATTTGTTTGTAGTGTTTGAGTTTCACTAGAGGCTGTTATATTTGTTGTTCCATTATATGTTGGTATTGATCCTGTTACAAGTGTTCCATTACTTTTATATGCTTTTTTACCATTTAATAAATAATTTGATTCTACATCTGTTGGCGTACTTAAATTTTTATA
>SVAH01000015.1 GCA_015059485.1 Bacillota bacterium | reverse complement strand
AAGATTGTTTAAATAATGATTTAAAAACTATATCATTTAATATTATTAAATTAATATCATTCATAATTTTCACCCCCCTAACTAGATATTAATTAAGAAGGAATTATTTACCCTTCTACTAGTCATATTACGAAAAAGTTTCTAATTTCCTTTTTTTTGATGAAAATTTATAAAAAAAGTTAAAAAAAATTGGATTTTTATCCAATTTTTGTGTAAAATTATACATCGTTTTACATTTTATTAACTGTAGTATTTTTCTTAATACCTATTTTCTCTTTCTAAATCTCTTTTTTTAATAGTTTCTCTTTTATCATATAATTTTTTACCTTTAGCAACTCCTATTAAAACTTTAACTTTACCACGAGTTATATATAGTTTTAAAGGCACTATAGTTTTACCATTAATAGATATTTCATTTTTTATTTTTCGTATTTCTTTTTTATGAAGTAATAGTTTTCTTGATCTTCTTTCATCATGGTTAAATCTATTTCCTTCTTCATATTTTGCAATATACATATTTATTATGTTAGCTTCATTATTTTTTATAACTACAAAACTATCTTTTAAATCTACAGAACCTTTTCTAATACTTTTTATTTCAGTTCCACATAATGCTATTCCTGCTTCTATTTCAGATTCTATAAAGTAATCAAAATATGCTTTTTTATTCTTTACTTCTGTCATTTTCATTTTCCTTTACAAGTTCAAAGTCTACCATTGATGTTATTTTTGAAGCAGCAACACATTTAACTTTTACTTTATCGCCAACTCTATATGTTTTTTTAGTTGATGATCCTATTAATGCAAGTTGTTCTGGTACATAATTATAAAAATCTCCCTTAATAGTTTTTATTGATACTAATCCTTCAACTAAGTTTGGTAATTCTACAAAGAATCCAAAACTTGTTACTGTTGAAATAATTCCTTCATATTCTTCACCAATATGGCTCTCCATATATTCAGCAATTTTCATATCAAGCACATCTCTTTCAGCACTTATTGACGCAACTTCTCTTGCTGATGCATGTTCACAAAGATCTACTAAATTATTTTCTAAAAATCTTATAGTTTGCATTGACATATCATTTTCTACTAAATATTTTTTCAATAATCTATGTACTGTAAGGTCAGGAAATCTTCTAATTGGAGATGTGAAATGAGTATACGCTTTTGATGCTAAACCAAAATGTCCAATATTTTCTTTTGAGTATTCTGCTTTTTTCATACTTCTTAAAAGCATACTTGATAATATTTCAAATTCTGGAATATCTCCAAGTTCATCAAGTAATCTTTGCATTGATTTTGGAGAAAGATCAGTTGTCTTTGTTTTAACTTCATAACCCATTATTTTTACTAAATTTACAAAATCATCTATCTTTTCAGTATTTGGTTTACCATGAACACGATATACAAAAGGAAGATCCATATTATATATGTGTGATGCAACAGTCTCGTTTGCAACAATCATAAAGCTTTCAATTAGCTTTTCTCCATCTTCTCTTTCTCTTCTTACAATATCTATAGCAACACCATTTTCATCTTGAACAACTTCTGCTTCATCAAGATCAAAATTAATATAACCACGATTAACTATATTTTTTTGTAATATATGAGCAAGATTATTCATAGATTTTAAAGTATCTGCAAACTCTTCATAACCTGGAGCTATAATATCTCTATGAATAATATCATTTACTGCTTCATAAGTCATTTTCTTTCTACTTTTAATATATGATGGGAATATATCATAATTAACTACCTTACCACTGTTATCTATATCCATAACACATGACATTGTAAGTCTTATTACGCCTTCATTTAATGAACATATTCCATTAGATAATTTATGTGGTAACATTGGTATAACTGTATCTGCAAGGTATGCTGATGTTCCTCTTTCATAAGCTGCATCTCCTAATGCAGTATTTTCTTTAACATAATTTGATACATCAGCAATATGTACTCCTAAAGTATGTAGTCCATTTTCATATTTATAGCTAATTGCATCATCTATATCTTTAGTATGTTCTCCATCTATAGTAAAAATTACTTCTTTTGTTAAATCAGTTCTTCCAACTAATTCTAATTTTTCTACCTCATTTGGAATATTTTCAAGTTCTCTTTCAACATCTTCTCCAAAGTCTGGATCAAAAGAATATTTATAAGCGATTGACATAATATCAACACCTGGATCATCTTTATGTCCAATTATCTTAGAAACACTTGCTAAATATTTTTTCTTTCCTAATTCTTGTTTTATAGTTACTACTACTTTATTTCCTTCAACACAATTTTTTAGTGATTCATGATCTATTATTATTTCTAAATCTCTTTTAGATTCATCAAGTTTAAGAATAAAATTTCCTTTCTCATCTTTAACTAATTCTCCAACTAAATCGTTTAAATCTCTTTTTAATACTCTTATTATTCTTCCTTCTCTTTTAATACCATTATGAGTAACTTCTGCAAGTACTCTATCATCATGTGTTGCTCCATTTAAATCACTCTCTGGTATATATAGATCATCTTCCTTATCAAGTATTACAAAACCAAATCCTTTTTTATTTAAAGATAGCTTACCTATTTTTAAATTTTTACAATTTTTTATTAATATATATCTATCCTTTTTAGTTTTATAAATAATACATTCTTCTTCTAGTTTTTCAAGATTCTTTTCTACTTCTTTTAATTCTTCTGCAGTTGTTAACCCTAACATATCATTTACTTCTATTAAAGTTTTTGCTTCATATACTTCATTTAATACATCTATTATATTATCTTTCATTTTATATCATTCTCCTTAACTTTTTGTTTCTATAAATTTACAGACCTTTTCACCATCAGTTCTTGTTACTTTAATTGTACCTTCTTTAGAATTATAAGAGTCATCTAGTAAACCATTATTAATTAAATCAGATAAGCTCACGTTATCATTACAATTATTACATAATTGAGAATCCACATATACACAAGCAGCTTTTTCAATTTGTTCTTTTTCAAAATCTTCATTACTCTTTTCTGTACTTCTTAGAATAGATGTTATATTAACGCCAATTACTAAGCTTATTAATGCTAATACAGAAATTGTTACTAACAATTCTATTAACGTAAATCCCTTATTATTCATATCATCACCATCTTATTTTGATTATATCGCAAAATAAGCTAAAAAAAAAGACAACTTTACGATAGTTGTCACTTACTTTATAAATAATATAAATGATATTATAAAGAAAACAATTCCAAGAGCAAGAGTTAATCTACTAATGAATAATTCCAATCCTCTTTCTTTTGCATTTTGAAATAATGAATCTGCCCCACCTGTGATTATTTGTCCAGCGTCTGAAGCTTTACTACTTTGAAGTAATACTATTGCTATTAATAACACTGATACAACAAGTAAAATTGTTTCTAACATACTTTTCACATCCATTTCGTTTAATAATTTAACATAAATCAATCAAATTTGCAACTATATTCCAAGCTCTGATTTAATATTATCTTCATTTTCTATATATTTATTTATTTGTTTATTTTTAACTTTAATTAAAGTTAAATCAGATAATTTTAATTCATTAATTGATTTTGCTTTTGGATTACTTTCTTCTTTATTATAAAATTTTTCATTCATTGAATCATTTAAATCAGCTATATAAACCTTTAATGAATTTTCTTTAGTCTTATAAGTAGATACAAAATTTGAATATGTATTTACTTTTGGATCTTTACTATTATAAACAATTACATAATATTCATCATATGGTCTATTTAATAATTCACCAAGTATTATTTTAGAATAATCAAAAGTTACCTCTGTTTTATTTTCTTCTTTTTGAGCTTCTTTCTTTTTAACTACATCTTTTGTTAAAAAATATACTCCTACCACTATTAAAATTACTATAGCTAATATTATTATAAATTTTTTTATTTCTTGCTGTTCTTCTGTTCTATTTGCCTTTTTAACTATTTTCTTTAATTGTTTTTCTGTTACATTCTCATTCGGTATATTTTTTTCCATAATTTCCTCACCCTCATTAAGTATTATAACATGGTATTTAACAAAAAGGAAATATTTTAATAAAAAAAGACAAAATGTATTTCTTTACATTTCATCTTTTAGAAAAATATCCATTCTATTTGAATGATTATTTTTATTTTGAACTGGTATTGCTTCACTATATAATTTATATCATCAATCATATTTCTAAAATCCAAAGATTTTTTAAATAGTGATTTAAAAACACCATCGTTTAGTATTATTAAGTCTGATATATTTATGCATTTCACCCCATCACTAGATATTAATTTAGAAAGAATTATTTGCCCTTCTACTAGTCATATTCAAAAAAAGTTTGCAATTTCCTTTTTTTCAGTGAAATTTATTAAAGAAACTGGATTTTCATCCAGTTTCTATGTATATTTTTCACGTTTTTTTACGCCTATTTACTTTCACAAAAAAAGCGACTATTTCGTCGCCTTTTTAGATATTATTCCTTAATATCGTTAGATAAATTAATACTAGATTGATATCAAGAACAAGATGTACAAATAATACCTGTGTACACATTAATATTATTTACTCTTTAATTTGTTTTATCCCACCTGTTTTTTCCAATTTTTCTTGTTCATCATTGTAGTTTATAGCCATACCTATAGTAAATATATATGCTAGCAAATAAACCCATAACATTAATATTATCACATTACTTAATCCACCATAAAATACATTATAATGTGCAAAATTAGCTATATAATATGAATATCCATATGTTGCGATTACCCAAAAGACAGATGTAAATATTGCACCTTTGCTTACATATGATGCTGGTATTTTTCTATCTGGCGCCATAGTATATATCAATTTTATAAAGAAGAATATTATAAACCAAGTTACAGGTCCTTTTAATACTCTCATAATAAATGCGATATCATGTGTGATTCTAGGATTTAAATCTACATATGCAATCATTTCAATTAATTTAGTTCCAAACACTGGAACTATTAAAATAAACAGAAATAAAAGTACTAAAATAAGTGTTATAATCATTGCTTTTAGCCTTCTTTTGAAAAATCCTGAATCTTTTATACCATATATTGTATTTGATGTAACAATTATCGATGCTGCACCATTAGAAGCAATATAATAACCTATTATTAAAGTCACATAAAATCTTTTTGATAAAGTAACACCACTAACTATAGGCACTATTAAATTTGCCACTGTTTTATTAAAAGCCTTCTCTATAAAATTTGAAATAAAGTCTACTGGCAAGTGTAAGAAAGATGCTCCATAACTTACTAAAGTAACAATTGGTACCACTGACAAAATCAAGAAAAAAGCAAGTTGACCTGGTAGTAAAGTCATATCAGGCCTAGTCAATACTTTAAAAAATTTTTTTAAATATATTTTCATCTTACTTTTTATATTATTCATCTTTTATTTCTTCCTTTTGTAATTTAACCTGCTCTACAGCTTCATTTGTTGCATCTTCAACACTTTTAACATCATCAGTTATCATACTATAACCAACACTTACACCTGTTTCAAAAGGTAATTTTTTAAACTCTCTATTTAATTTATGAATATAGCTAGTTATTTGCTTTGTTTCATATCCTACTAAATATATTAAGAATTCATTACCATCAGTTCTTATTATATCTGTATTATCTAATTGTGTTTTAATTAAAACATTAGCAACAGCCTGAATTTGTTCATCACCTTTTTCGTAACCAAGTGTATCATTTATATCCTGTAGTTTATTAATATCTAAAACTATTACAGCTTGTGGGTAAATTGTATTATTATTCCAATTTTCTAAATTTTCTGTCAAATAATTTCTATTTTTTAACGATGTCAATTGGTCTATAAATCTCATCTTATCTTCTCTTTTTATCTTTCTTGCAATCTTTATCTTTTTAGATTTCTTATAAATGATAATTACAATAATTATGAGTATGGCTACTAATAATAAAATATATTTAGCAAGTGTTCCAAATAATATTCCACTTTTATTTGTTACATAGTAATTATTTAAACCAATATACTTCATTTCATTATTATCAATAGTATTTAAATATTTACTAAATAATTTATTAAATGAATTGTTTGTTGCTAATATAAAATTATAATTGTCAACAATGGTATTTGAATATCTTTCACTATAATCTGTTAAAATATCATTTTTATAACTTTCATATTTATTACTATCAATACAAATAATATAGTCTTTTTTTACTGCTTTCTTTAATCCTTTTTTACCATCATATGTTTTAATATTTAACTTAGTATTATCCCTTAAATAGTCATATAATTTAGTATTATTTTCGATATATATTTCTTTATTTTTTAAACTATCTAATGAATTAACTACAATATTATTATCAACATTTGCAATTATTTTATACTCTAATAATATATTGCTGTCTACACCACTCTTATTATCATTCAATGAATAATAATCAAAGTAAATATTTATCTTTCCATCTTTTATAGCTTTATTCAATTTATCAATATTTCTATATTTAACAAAGTCAATGTTTACTCCAATTAAATTAGAAAATGATCTTAAATATTCTGCATTTATACCGCCAAAAGTTCCACCACTTATCATTTCATATGGTCCATTATTTACAAATCCATATTTATAAGTTCCAGATTTAATCTTATCAAGTTCTGTTGAAGGTATATTCAAACCACTTACAAATGTATCTAATTTATTATTATTAAATGACTCATCAAATTCTTTCTTTTTATATGTATTAAAATACTTTGAAATTATATTTGAAAAATCACTGCCATCTTTAGTTACACCTATATGAACTTTAGCATCTGAAATATGATATATTATATTATAATCATTTTTTAATATTTCATCTAAATACAATATTCTCGGAACAATAATATACTTAACTTCTTCATTATCTTTAAACTCTTTTAATAAATCTTCTTTTTTATCAAATCCAATATATTGATTTTCGCCTTTAACATAATTTGTAATATAATCCTTATAATTATTTAATATTCCTATTTTTAACGAATTAATTTTTGAAATATCATCTATTTTTTCCTTTGTTTTACTTACTAATACAAATTCATCGTCATATAGACTTTCTATGTCATCACGTATTGAATATGTAAGAGATAATCCTTCTACATTATCACCTAAGTTAAATGTTACAGGATTAATTTGGATTAAATATTTTTCACTTAAAGAATCTAAAAAGTCGAAATATACACCTTTTCCATCTTTTCCAAATATATTTAAATCATTTATTACATTAATACTTACAATATTATTTTTATTACTCGTAATCCATTCTTTTTCTTGTACTGTTAATCTATTATTATCATTTAACATGCTAATTATTACACATACAGAAATAACAGAAAGTAAAACTACTGCTATAATTAATGATATTATGACTTTCTTATTTTTCATAATTATTCCTCTTCTTCTGGAGTATACGGATTATTATTATTCCATACAATCCCTGAGCCATTTGCATTCTTAGAACCCATAATTGTAAATCCTTCAGTTCCTTCTTTTTTTGGTTGAATTAAAGTATAATTTATATCATAAAATTTTAACTCTTGATCACTAAAATTTTCTAATGTTCCTTGTACTTTTCCTTCTGCTTCAACTAATGAAATACCATCTGTAAAAGTTATATCCATGTAAATTACTTTACCTATTTGATTAATTTTACATTTTTCAATTTTTTCATCTTCACTAACTTTTTTTTCAATTTCTTTTATCTTTGAATCTTTTATTTCAACCTTCTTGATTCCTTCTAAACGATCTCCATATTTGTCTTTAGTTGTTCCTAAAAAGTAATCAACTACTACTCCTAAAATTAATACTGTACAAATTATAAGTACAATTGTAAGCATAAAAAGTACTCTATTTTCATTCCAACTTTTCTTTATTTTCCCTAATATTTTTTTCACTCTAATCACCTTACCTAAAAGTAATATAATTATACTATATTATAATAAATTTATCAAATACTTAAAGTATTTTTTATTCATAATCATCTAAAAAATTATATTCATAATCTTCTTTATGATATCCAATTATTTGTGATAAATTTATGTTAGCTACACTTTTAAATATATTTTTTTCAATGTAAGGATTGTCTTCTCTTAATTTTTCAATTAATCTTTTCATTGCAAGTCTTTTACTAGCAGACTCATCAATATTACAACTTTCCGTAAATCTACAAGCACAATTTAAAAACTCCAAATTATTATATTTAACCCATGATTTTATGTCTCTTTCTTTAACCAAATACATAGGTCTAATAAGTTCCATATTTTCATAATTATCACTGTGTAATTTAGGCATCATAGTTTTTATCTCACCGCTATAAAACATTGATAAAAGAATAGTTTCAATAACATCATCAAAATGATGACCTAACGCTATTTTATTACAACCTAATTCTTTTGCAGTATTATATAAATGTCCTCTTCTCATACGTGCACACAAATAACATGGATTTCCTTCAGTAAGCCCCGCTACTACATCAAATATTTCTGTTTTAAACACATGGATTGGTATTCCCATTTTTTCTGCATTTGTTGTTATCAAATTTCCATTTTTTTCATTGTATCCAGGGTTCATAACAATAAATTTTAAATCAAATTTTATTTTTCCATGTTTTTTTAATTCTTGAAAACATTTAGCCATCAAAAATGAATCTTTACCACCTGATATGCATACAGCAATTTTATCATTTTCTTTTATAAGTTCATATTCATTAATCGCTTTAACAAACGGTCTCCATATTTCTTTTCTATATTTTTTTATTATACTTTTTTCTATTTGTTCTTTTTCATTCATAAATATCACTCAGTTAGTATTATAGCATTATTTATTATTTTCTTCACTAATTATTTCACTTAAATAAACTAATTTTAAATCTTTAAAAGCAATTTGATTAAGTATTATTTTTAAAGTATCTATACTAGTATCTTTTTTTATAAATATTATCCTACCATTTTCTATTTTATTTTTCACTTCGAATACTTTATCATTCGATAATATTAGATCAGAGTAAACTAAATACTTTTTCTTTTTCTTGCAATAATTTAAATATTCTTTATTATTTGTATAACATATATTTTTATTAGCTTTTCCCCTATTTAAAACTATTTCCATTTCATTATAATTATTAAAATCATTATTTATTAATTCCAAATAGTTTATATTCATATAATTTTCTTTGTCTACCAAAACATTTGCTTTTATTTTCTTGGACTCTAAATAAGAAATTATATTTTCATTATATTCAAGTACAAGAGAAATATTATTATTTAATTTATTTCCTTTATAAATTATTTTATCTTTATTATTTTCAAGGCTTATTTCAGGTTTCTTTTGTTCATATACTAAATAGTATGAATTGAATACACCAAACGATTTCATAATACTAAAACTTTTGGATTCATTTATAATGATACCATTTTTTCCAGGTATTATTTTATTATCTTCAATTATCGCATTTACACTTCTTGTTTCTTTTTGTTTTTTCATTTTGCTTATTTGTTTCATAATAGGATTATTCTTTTGAACCATTAATGCTATTTTGTCGGTATAATAAAAGCTACATAGCATTATAATTATAAGTCCAAAATATTTATATACTTTCTTCACTATATCACCTACCTAATTATATTATCTATAATAAAAAAAGATAACATTTTACTGTTATCTAATTTTTACTTTATGTAATTGTTACATACATTTATTATTCTTTTATATTCATTAATTAAATCTTTTAAATTATTAAATATATATTCAATATCTTTTTCTTTTGCATGATTCTCATGTTCTAGTGAAAGCTCTGCAAGTTTTGTAAAACCCAAATATTTTGAATCACTTTTAATAGCGTGAACTATTACTTGATAATTCAATATATTTTTTTCTTTTAATGCCATTTTCATTTCTTCTAATCTTTTTTCAGAATCATTTAAGAAAATTTCTAATGTTTGTTCATACATATCCATATCCCCTAGAAGTTCTAATGCAGCATCAACATCAACGTTATTTTCTTTTAAATAATTAATATCATGGTCATTATTTGTAGTTTTATTATCTTTTGACTGTATAATAGTTTCTTTAGGTTCTTCCATTTTATCTTCTAATTGTTCATTACTTGTAGATAAGAATTTTTTTAATACTCTTTTTAATTCTTTTTTATCTATTGGCTTCGCTAAATAATCATCAAAACCTTTTGCCATATATCGTTCTTTTTCTCCTGCAACTGCATTTGCTGTTAAGATTACTACAGGAATATTAAAATCATTAATTTGTTTCAATTTTTCAAATGTTTCTACTCCACTCATTTTTGGCATCATATCATCTAATAAGATTAAATCATATTTTAAACCTTGTTCAATATTTTCTAAACACTTGAATCCACTATCAATTGTTTCTGGTTCTAGTTTAAATTCTTTTAATAATCTTGATGCTACCTTTAAGTTTAAAGCATTATCATCTACTACTAATAATTTCTTATTACTAAAATCTAATGTTTCTTCTTTTATTTCTTGTTTTATACTATTATCAACCATAGTAACAATTTTTTGCTTTAAATATACTGAAAACTTAGACCCTTTTCCATACTTACTTTGAACTATTATTTTTCCGCCTAACATATCAACAAGTTTTTTAGTTATAGCCATTCCAAGACCTGTTCCTTCAATTGAGGTATTTTTATCTTCATCAAGTCTTTGAAATTTTGTAAATAAATTATTTACCATTTGAGGCTTAATTCCTCTTCCTGTATCTTCAACTGAAATAAATATCGTTGATATATCTTTATTATTAATACAACTCACTTTAAAATCTATAAATCCTTCATCTGTATACTTACATGCATTTGTTAATATATTTGTTACAACTTCTTTAACTTTACCACCATCACCATATAAGATATCTGGTATATCTGGTGCTATATCTACTCTAAACTCAATTGGTTTATCACCAATTCTTGGTTTAATTAATTTAGCCAAATTTTCACAATTTTCTTTTAAGTTATATTCAGTATTAACCATTTCCATTTTATTTGCTTCTATTTTAGATATATCAAGTACACTATTTATTATTTCAAGTAAATTTTGGCCAGCCATTATTATATCCTTTGCATCAGCATGACAATCTTCTACTGTATCATCTTCAAGAATCGCATCTGAAAAACCAATTATTGCATTAAGTGGTGTTCTTATTTCATGTGACATATTAGATAAGAAATCGCTCTTAGCATGGTTTGCTCTTTCAGCTTCTCTTTTTGCATCTTCTAATTGCTCAATCATTTTTACATCTGGATTTTCTATAGTGAAGTACATTATAATGCACAATATTGTTTCAACTGATGCAGAAACTACTGCTGATGGATATTTTATTTGTAATAAAGCAGATAATAAGCCTAATATTATATACAAGATTATTGGTACAACTTTTGAAGTTTTTAATTGTTTTCTTCTAAATAATAATTCAAGTATTATTAATGTTGAAATTAAAGTCGTAAGAATATATGTAAAATTAACTGCCATACCATAAGAATAATAAATATCTTTTGAAGAATCATGAAAGCAATTTATTGGTAATAGAAAAATAATTACAATTTCAATACACATGCAACACATCATAAAATAAAATTTACTCTTTTTATAATTACTTATTGCTACTATATATAGTAACACCATATTTATAAAAATTATAAATAATGACAAATCTAATTTAAAAATGACATTTGATATATTTTTAGGAATGATATCATAAAATCTTGCAACATTTTCACATAATAGTTGGAAAAGTAAAACTATTGTATTTAAAACTAATAAAACTTTATAAATTTTATTTTCCAAATTTTTCAGTCTGCTTTTTGAAAAATATATATATATATATATTCCAATAGTTATTAAACTAGCAATTGTTGTTAAAGTTGTCTTCGTAATTATCATAGCCAACACCTCTACTATATAAAATTATATCATAAAAAAAAAGATAAATCAAAATCTTATTTTAAATTACCTTTTTTAAATTCATTGTATTTGGTGTATAATGATTATATATAAATCCTGTTGTTTCAGATTTCATTTTTATATTATCCCTTTTACTAGTTTTTGAAACTGGAATAGTTTCTCTGAACTTAAATGCATATGGAACATAATTCATATTACTATATTCATTATATAATAAATCTTGAATTTCACTTATAATACTTTCCGGAGTTCTTTGAATATTACTATCTACTACTAAATGCACTGAAAGCATATCATTCCCTGTTTCATCTTTACCTGTTACTACCGCACAGTTTGTTATACCTTGAACTCTTAATATAACTTTTTCTACATCAAAATTATATATTTTTTCCCCATTAATCATTGAGAAATCGCTCATTCTTCCGTATAAGTACACCATACCTTCTTTATCAATACTAGCTAAATCCCCAGTGCAACTCCACCTATCTCCAAATTCATCAATATAAAAATATTTAGATGTTGCTTCAGGATTATTATAATATTCCTTCATTGCAGTTTTGGTTTTTACTAATAATTGTCCTTTTTGACCATAACCTAATTCATTAAAATTATCATCAACGACTTTTGCAACATCACCTGGTATAGGAATACCAACTGACTCATCAGATCTATAAAAATCTGGGGTTTGAGTTGTAATTCCAGAACCAGACTCACATTGTCCATATCCAATCATTAAATCATTTTTAGCACCATGTTCTCTTAAAACTTTTTCAATTCTTTCTTTTCTTTCTTTTTTTAATGGCTCTCCGCCTTCAAAAGCATTATTAAAATTTGATAAATCAGCTTTTTTACTAATTTTACATTCTACAAAACCATCATACATTGTCGCAGTTGCAACTGTACCACTTAACTTATGCTTAATAATATTTTTTACAAAAACCTTTTTATCAAATCTTGGATCCATAAATATTGATATTCCCTTAGAAAGTGGTAAATGCACTGAAGTACTTAATCCAGTTGAAACCCATGGTGGAATTAACTGATAAAATTTTTGCTTTCTATCTAATACAATTCCACATGAATCATATGAATGAATTGATTCTTGGAAACTATCATGAGTTAATAAAATTGATTTTGCATCGCCTGTTGAGCCAGATGAATATATTAATGCCAATGGCAATTTTTCTTCATATGAAATCGTATTAGCTTCTACTTTTCTACTATTGTTATTGATAAAATCATACCAATAAGTTAAATCTTTAATCTTTTTAGTTGGTTTAATATATTTAAGTGGTGAAGAGTTAAAGAAAGGAATAACGACTACATTATCAATATGTGTATTCTCTAATGGCTTTTTAATTAAGTCATAACACTTATCTAGCACAAATATTTTTGTACTCTTACAGTCATTTAATCTATCATGAATACTTTCTTCACTAAAATATGGTGGAATAAAATTAATGATTGCTCCCATCTTAGCACATGCATAGAATAGATAAACAACCTCTGGTGTACAAGTAGAACACACTGATACAAAATCTCCCTTTTTTATTCCCATGTTAACCAAAGAATTAGCACAAAAATCTATATTTTTAAATAATTCTTTAAATGATATCTTTCTTCCAAAATATTCCATTGCTAAATCATTAGGATAGTCTTTATTATTATCATATAATTCTTGATAAACTGTTTTTTTATCAGTATATGAATATGTCTTCTCAACATCTGTGTATTTTAACCAAGGCTTATCTATACTTGGTAACCCTGTCCAAGGCCCATACATCTCCCCAGTAGCAAACTTTTTTAAATAAAAATCTCTATTTTTCTTTTCTGTTTCATTAAGCTTAGCAACTTTTTCTCTTAATTCTAATAATTGATTTCTTTTATTTTCCATTATTAAATCCCCCTTTTAATAACTGGTTACATTATAGCACTTTTTATTTTCTTTGTCAAGTTTATGTAAAATTTTGGAATTTTATCATAAAAAAACACCTTAACGGTGTATTTTTTAACAATTAAATTTTATATAATTTTACATTTTTTCTAGTAACGTAATATACTCCAACTGCCATAACAATTCCAACTCCAATTACAGCATATGGTAAAGCGCTACCTGTTTTTGGATTTTTCACAGTTTTTTTATCAGGAGTAACTGTTTTAGTTGTTCCATTACAAGTGAATACTACCTTACATTCTTCAGCAGTATTAATTTTTTTGAATTTTAATGTTCCTATTGTAAATGAAGAATCTTGAACAGGTACTGAAGCTGTAAATGTTAATTTCATTCCATCTTGTAAAACATCAGTCCAATTTCCACTTCCAACAAAACTATCTGGAATATATTCTACATTTGTTAAAGTCATTGTAGTATCAAAACTTTGAAGTGAGCCTCCACCTGATTGAGTACCTTTAATTGTTACAGTAAAATATCCTTCTGCATCTGGTTCTCCATTTGATGTATAACTAATTCCGTATGTTTCAGCATACGCTCTTATTGGTAATAATACTAAAACTGCTAATGCAATAAATCCTAGAAATTTCTTCATAATAATATACCTCTTTCTATTTTTCCCTATTTCTATTATGTCATTATTATAACATAAAAATACTTAAAATCTACATTTTTTTAAAAATTTTGTTAAAATTATTAAAAAAAGTGTAAAATAATGTTATTATATAATAGTAGGTGGTATGACAATGAAAAAGATACTTATAAGCATTAAAGATAATTCTTTATATTTTAGTTATAAAAGTTCAATTAATAAGGAAAAAAGTAATTTATTAAATACTAATATAATTTCTGATAACGAGCTTGTTTTTAGTGAGGATTATATTAATGAAAATGAAAAAATTGTTAGTTTATTTATAAAAGAGTTATGTGTTGATAAAGATATTAGTTCTGTAATTGTTTCTAAAAATGAACTTGCTATTTTGATTTTAAAAATATTAAAGAAAAATGATATGGTTACAAATTTTTCTATTAAAGAAAATTGTAATCTTACATATGCTATATGTGAAGAATTATCAACTAATAAATATATAAAATATTTAAATTGCTTCAGCATTCCAACGTTTATGCTTGAATACTTAGATAAATTTAATATAAAAGTTGAATCAAGGAATGAAACTTTTGTAACTTCTAACTTCATGTTAGAAAATAATTTACAACTTTTTTCTAGAATATATTATAAAACATCTATTAAGTTTACTCCACCAGTAACTGAGGAAGATATTGAAGATTTTAAAACATTTTGTAAAATTAATAGATATTTAAAAACTATTCACTTAATTGGATTTGATAGTTATTCAATTGATTTAATATTAGAAGTAATAAAATATAATAGAATTAGAAATTTAAAAATTGTTATTCATGATGATTCAAATAAACCTGAAAATATTGAATATTTAAAGAAATTAAATAAAAGATATAAAAGTAAATTAAAACTTACATTTACTATTTCATATTCAGATGATTACTTAAAAGATAATATTTTTAAACAAGTAATTCTTAATACTTTGAAAATCTGTGGTTTAATAATCTCTTGTTTAGTAGTTGGAATAATATCTTATGTTACTATATTTAATTATCGTTCAATGAAACAGGTTGCGGTTATTCAAAATGATATTAAGAAGGTAATCCAAAAATCTCGTGAAGAACAACAACAATTAAACCCAGAGAATCCAGAAGATCCAGTGAATAATATTGAAACTGATGTAAGTAAATATAATTTGGTAAATACTGACATCGCTTCTTTGTTTTCAATTAATCCAGATGTTTATGGATGGCTTAAAGTTAACAATACAAGTGTTGATTATCCAGTAGTTCATACAGACGATAATGATTATTATTTACAGCATAATTTATATAAAGAAAAAGATAAAAATGGATGGATATTCATGGATTATCGTAATAGTACCACTAGTGAACTTTCAAAAAATACCATTATTTATGGTCATAATATGTATTATAGCGGTGTTATGTTTGGTACACTTCATAAAGCATATAATAAAAATTGGTATAATAAATCAAGTAATCAAATAATTGAATTTAATACTTTATATAGTAATATGAATTTTAAAATTTTTTCAATTTATAAAATTCCTAAAACATCTGACTATTTATTAACAGATTTTAATAATGACAATGAATTTATGAGTTATGTTAATATGGTTAAATCTAGAAGCGTTAATGACTTTAATGTAGAAATTAATAAAGATGATAAGCTTCTTACTTTATCAACTTGTACTGGTAATAATGATAGGCTTGTTATTCATGCAGTATTAATGAAATAAAGATGCTAAATAGCATCTTTATTTATTTTACTTCAATTTTTCCTTCCAATGTTCTCCTCTTACACTTAATATAATACTTATATATTCCTTTCTTAGAAGAATCTACATTAGATACATCTAATGTACAGTTTTTATTATTTTTTATATAATTATTAATATCATTATCAACAGTATCTCCAATATTAATAACTTTATTTTCAAGTACATTTTCTTTTGCAAATCTTAAAAATAAGAATAAGCCTGTTCCAAAAGCTAATATTGTTATTATTATTAAAAATATTAATAAACTATTTTTTTTATTCACACTACATCTTCCTTACTCTTTTCAATTATATAATTAATAAAATTAAAAGACAAGTATTAAACTTGCCTTTTAACTATTTTGAATCTTATAAATATAATTATTAACTTGATGCGCCCAAGTAGTACTTGCAGCATATTTTGTATTAATTGTTTCTGGTGTTGTTAACCCCTTTTTAATATAGTTGTTAGAAAGATTTCTCATAAATGATTCAATACCATCTTCTAATGAGTTAAATTTTTTATATGATCCATTTCCGCAACTTGGACCACCTTTCATACCACCAACATTAAAACATTTAGTTGTCAATGTACTACACTTACCAGATGAACATCCAGTTTCATGTAACATTATGGCTGTAGCCATATATGGGTCAACACCATATTTAATAGAATATAAAGCAATAGTATTACCTTGTCCACTTAATGTTGATTTTAATGAATTATCAAGTTTATCACCTAATTCATATAATGTCATTCCATCATAAACAATTGGAGTATATTCTGGATAAATATCACTATTATCAACTTTATTAATTAAAACATCAGCAACAACATTTTTTGATTCTAATTCTATTATATTGCTACTTATTTCAATATTAGAAATAGAACTTACTTCATATTTTTTGTTTAAATATACTATAGCCTCAGTATTATTAAATTCTTTTTTATTATTTGTTTCACTATTATCATAAGTTAAAAACATATTTGTAAATATTATTGTGATTATGGTCATTAATATGACCCTAACCGACGGTAATTTTTTCATTTTAAATAACACTCCTAATAAGCGGAAACGAATAATATGTTATCAAAAATGCCCTCAATTGTCAAATTATCGTTTCCAAAACCCCTAATATAATTTATGAAACATGTATGTTAAATTTTTACCAAATTCCCCTGTTTCATACTTAAATTATATCACTTTTTATCATTTTTGTCAAATTTATGTAAATTCAAAAGGATTAGTTGATATATTTTTACATTTTAATTTTTTGATTAATTTGAAATTATTATTCAATCTTTTTACCTTTAAGATTACTACTTTGTTCTAATATTCCACCATATAATTCTGGGATTTTTCCTTGAATTACTTTTGAAGCCACTAGTATTTTAAAATTTCTATTAACTCTTTTTTTAGATACCGGGGTTAATACTAATGTAGATATATTAACGTTAGTATATACTTCTATTAATGAGTTATTAATTCCGTAATCTTTTATTTTGGTTTTAACCCCTGTAAGAATACTTCCAATAAACTTTATTTTTACTGGCACTTTAGGGCCTAAATTACTAAAATATATGTTATTAGATGCCATTCCTATTGGGACCATTAATACAAAATAGTCCTTATTACTTGATAAATATTCATCATAAAACTCACTATTGGTTTTACCACTCTGTAAATCATATAAATCATTTTTTAACTCATCTGTTATATGTAGTGAAAAATTATATAATGCTTTTAAATTATAATCAATGTTTATTATTTCACCATTTCTATTTTTATTTATTATTAATATATCTTTCATAGTTTCATAATCTTCTTTTAAAGAATACTCTGTAATTAAATTGTCAATCATTTTATCAATATCCATATTTACAACTGTTTCTAATTTTGGATTAATAGCATTATTAAATATATCTAGTAATATAGCTACATTTATAAATATTAAAAAAAGAAGTATATAAATAATTTTACTTATTTTTATACTTCGTTTTAATTTTAATCTATTCTTCTTCATATAATATTTATATGATTATTTCTAAAATATATTAAAGTAATTATTTAATAGTATTATTGCACCAACTACAAATATTATTACTATTAACGTAATTAGTATTTTTATAACTATTCTAGTACCCTTCATTTCATTTTTTAAATCATTAAAATCATCAAAATCACTTTCAGTGAATACATTTGATGTCGTATAAAAAGAATTCTTTAAATCTTCTTTTTCACTTTTTATTAATCGCTGTGTTTCTGATTTTTTTATTTCTTCTTCTATTCCACTAAGTACCTGAGTATTATCTCCACCTTTTAAATCTGATAAAATATCAAGTGGATCTATACTAGTTGTCTTTTCAGATTCTTTTAAAGTAATAGTATTAATTAAAGACATTAATTCATCTTCTTTTGCACTCTTTACTGGGTCTTCTTTTTTTTCAAACTCTAAACTATTTAAAATATCAAGTTGAGTATTATGAAGTTTTTTTAATCTTTCTTTATTGTAATCAACATCTTTTTCTTCACGGGCTTTTTCAAGTATAGAATTAATATCATATTCTTTTGTTGGCTCATCAGTTATTTCAACATTTTCTTCTATATTATCAACTGTTAGTGTTTTTCTTTTTGGTACACTTTTTTTATAATTTTTTTCAAGTAAATTTCTAATTTTATCAACATCAATTACATTATCATCATTATCTCCAATAACTCTTGCGTTATTATTTGGATTAAATTTATTTAAATCAACATCATTAATTTCTTTATATAATCTTTCATTTTTACTAACTCTTGTTCTAACAGACGACTCATGGTTATCATAATATTTGTCCATACGAGTTTTCATGTAACCACTCCTTATTCAATAATATGATATCATAATTCGACATTATTTTAAATACAATTTGATTGATTTTTTTGTTATTTGTTTATATAATTTTATTTAGGAGGAAATATAATGAAAAATATTAAATTAAATAAAGATATATGCATTGGTTGTGGAGCATGTATTGCTATTGATGATGAACACTTTAATTTTGATGATGAAGGTAAATCAGAAATAATTAGCAATGAAAATTTGGAAAGTGCTAATTTAACAAACGCTATTGAATCTTGTCCAGTTGGTGCTATTGCTATTGATGGTTGCAACTGCGATGATGATTGTGAATGTGGTTGCAAAGAAGGTCATGAATGTAACTGTGAAGGTTGCAAATGTAATGAAGAATAAAAAAAACAACTTTTAGTTGTTATTTTTTTATTCTTTTTAAAGATGGTGTACTAAATACTAAATCTGTTTTTAATTCATCTACTTGTTCTACCTTATAATCATCTAATACATTATTTTTTAAATATTCTTTTATGGAAACTAGATAATTATCAATATAATCTATATTGTTAGTAAGCTTATTAATTCTTTCTTCAATTGTTTCTTCTTTTTGTTTTAAAGATTCTATTTCTTTTAAATGTATTTTTCTTTCAGCTACTAATTGCTTTTTTATATTATTATTAATCATTTTTTCACTTATTATTTCTGGCAAAAAAGATACACCTATTATTTCAAAACCTCCAATGATATTTACTAATAATATACTCATTTCTGTAATATTATACATTATTGGAAGAGAAACTAATACAAATATAATTCCTAAAATAAATGATGTTATTTCAATGAAATTTTTTTTAAAATCTATTTTTTTACTTTTATAGTCTATCTCACTTATTTGTGCTTGATGAGTTGTTTTATTTGCAATAGTCCAATTATACTCTATTTCTAAATTTCTCTTTTTATTTTCAAGTTCATCAATTTTTATTTCTAAAAAAATTTTTAATTGTTCAATTTCCATAGTTTTTATTCCTTTCTTTTAATAATATGCTAAAGAAAATTAAAAAACAATTTAAAAATTGTTTTTTACCTTTTTTTTATTAATCTTGGTCCATTAAACATCATATCTGTTTTAACTTCTTCTTCTTTACATTCAGTTTCAGATATTTGTTTTAAATACTTTATAAAATCTTCTTTTGACATTTTCATACTTATAGCTTTTGCTTCTTCTTTTTTACTTTCCAAATCAATTACATCTATTTCTTGAGGTATTTCATTTTTTATTTTTTCATTAATCTCACTTAAAACTTTTAATTTTGTTTGGATTTCAATCAAGTCTTCTTCTATAGCATTTTTAAGACCTTTATTATATTTTAAATCTTCTTCTAACTCTTCAATAATTTCATTAGATTGTTTTAATCCTTTACCAAACTCATCTTTTAAAGATTGATTATTATCAGAAATATTTTTTAATACTTTAATTTCAGTTAAAACCGCAGTTGATAAAAATACACATACAAATAACGGATGAAATGCCATATTATATATGCAACTTGAAAATACTATACTAACAACTAGCATTAAAACATCTAATAATATTGCAGATATTTTATTTGCTTCTACTTCTAACTTAGCTTCATTCACTTTTGAAATTCTTTCGTTTACAGTTTTAATATCAATTTCTACTTGTCCTTTTTTACGCTCTTTTAAATCAATATCATCTTTTATAGTTTCAATTTCATTATTATTAAGAAATAGTATTTTTTTTAATCCTTCATTTTCTTCATTTGTTATCTTATTCATGTTAATTCCTCTTTTCGTCTAGTGAATATAATACTATAAAGTTTTTAATACATCAAGGACTTTTTCTTCATTCCATATTTCAATGCCTAAGTCAAGTGCTTTTTGATATTTACTTCCTGGACTATCTCCTACTATTACAACATTTGTTTTTTTAGAAACACTACCACTACAAGATCCACCATAGTTTTCAATTATTTTTTCTATTTCATCTCTTGAATATCCTTCAATTGTTCCAGTTACCACAAATTTTTTATTTGTTATTAAATCATTAAATTTTTCAGTTTCTCCTAAATAATCTGTATTAATTCCAATTTCTTTCAAATTATTTATTAACGTTAAATTATCATTATTTTCAAAATAGTCTACTATATTCCTAGCTAAAATTGGCCCAATATCTTTAATACTCACTAAATCATCATAAGTAGCTATCATTAAATTATCTATGCTTTTATATTTTTTAGAAAGTAAAAGTGCTGTTTTATCACCTATTCCACTTATTCCAAGTCCAAATAATAATCTTTCAACACTTCTTGTTTTTGATATTTTAATTGAATTTAAAAGATTATCTATACTTTTTTTACCATACCCTTCTAATTCTTCTAGATCTTTTCTATGTTCATCTAATGAATATATATCTTCTATTTTTTTAATAAACCCCATATTAAAGAAATCTTCAACTATTTCTTCTCCTAATCCATCTATATCCATAGCATTTTTAGATGAATAATGAATTAAACTTTCAATTTTTCTAGCAGGACAATGTATATTTGGACAATAATAATCTACTTGCCCCTCTTTTTTTTCTAATTTAGTTTTACATATTGGACATTCGCTTATCATAATAAAGTCTTTTTCTGTTCCATTTCTTCTTTCTTTTAGTGGTGCAACCACTTCTGGTATAACATCTCCGGCTTTTCTAATTGACACTATATCTCCAATTTTTAAATCCTTCATTAAAACATAATCTTCATTATGAAGTGTTGCTCTTTTAATAGTTGAACCCATTACTAGTGTTGGTTCAAGTACAGCATTAGGAGTTATTCTTCCCGTTCTTCCAACTGTAAATATTATATCAGTAAGTTTTGTATATACTTCTTCAGCTGGAAATTTATATGCTATTGCCCATCTTGGATATTTTGAAGTGTATCCTAGGTGCTTTTGCATATCTAAATTATTTACTTTAATAACAATTCCATCTATTGCATAATCTAAATTTGGTCTTAAATCAGCTTGTTCTTTTATATATCCCAACATTTCATCTAGTGTTTTAATTATTTTATTATTTGGATTAACTTTAAATCCTAATTCTTTCATAAAATTTAAAGCTTCCATGTGTGTTTTTATTCCATAATCTTCAGGATTTGGTAAATGATATATCCATGAATTTAACTTTCTTTCTGCAGCAATTTTTGAATCTAATTGTCTTATTGAACCTGCTGCCGCATTTCTAACATTTTGTAAAAGTGGTTCATTTTTTTCTTTTCTTTTTTCATTAAGTTCTTCTAGAGTTTTATAATCCATATAAATTTCTCCGCGAACTTCTATATTAATGTCTCTATGTAAATCTAGTGGAACTGATTTAATTGTTTTAACATTATGAGTAATATTTTCTCCAACTAATCCATCACCACGTGTTGCTGCTGATATCAAATGACCATGTTCATAATGTAATGATACAGAAAGACCATCTATTTTTTGCTCACATACGTATTCAGGTTTATTTTCCTCTTTTTCTATTCTCTTAAAAAAATTTACTATTTCTTCTTCTGAAAATACATCAGGTAATGAAAGCATAGGAATACTATGCCTTACTTTTTCAAATTTATCAATTACTTCTCCTCCAACTCTTTTTGTTGGTGAATTTTCATATGCATACTGTGGATATTCTAATTCTAAAGTTTCTAGTTCTCTTAAATATTTATCAAACTCTTGATCTGTAATACTTGGATTTGCAAGTACATAATATTCATAATTTGCATCATTTAATATCTTAGTTAATTCTTCTATTCTTTTTCTTGCTTCTTCCATTCTTGCCTCCTAGTATATTTGTAATTTTATTTCCATAAATTAATTGGATATTGTCCATCTTCTCTCATTTTTTTTAATGATTTACTAACCATTTCTAAATCTTCACGATATGTCATTCCTAACCATTTAGAATTAGAATTCTTAGAAATTATTTTTATTGTTTTATTTTGTATATTATCTTTTAAACACTCTGGTAGTAGTACTTCACTTTTTAAAACTGTGTCTTCATCTTGTTTAAAAAAATCATTGAAATAATTATCAAGTAATTCAAATAAGTCATTCTTAAAAGCAAATAAATTCATTGATACCAAAGTATCTTCTTTAATTTCAAAATCTTCATTTCCATTAAGTGGATGTGCAATTATTTTTCCATCTTTTTGCTCAATAGAACTTTCAATTATTGACTTTATTACATCTCCATCTAAATCAAGTATTCCTCTTTTTACCGTTTCAGTACCAACAGTTGATTTAGAAAATTCATAACCTATACAAGCATAACTATAATCTTTATTATCATTTTCTAAAAAATTATAAGCTTCAATATATGCATTTCTTCCATAAAAATCATCTGCATTTATTATTATAAAATCTCCATCAACATATGGCTTTGCAGCAAGTACAGCTTGTACTGTTCCCCAAGGTTTTTGTCTTTCATTTATCCTTTTTAACTTAACTGGAATATCATCTATTTTTTGATATGCATATTCAACTTTTATTTTTCCTTCTAAACGTTTTCCTATTGTAGTTTTAAAAATACTATCAAACTCTTCTCTAATAATAAATACTACTTTTTTAAATCCAGCTTCTATTGCATCATAAACTGAATAATCAATAATAAAATTTTCGCTTTCATCAATTGGTGTTATTTGCTTAGGGCCTCCAAATCTTGATCCCATTCCTGCAGCCATTACTACCAAAGTTTTTTCTTTCATAATATACTCCTCCTTATTTATGAAACTTTTTTTAAACTCTTATGATTTTTCATTAATTTTTTTACACCTACTCCATGATTAAATGCAACAGTTACTATCATCTTATCTACGGCAATTACAACGCCAGCTCCATATGTATCATGGTTAACTATATCTCCATTATTATATGAAACATCGCCTTCTTTATTGTACATCGATTCTCTGTGTATTTTCTTTATTTCTTTAACACTATTTTCATCTTCTTCAATGTAATCTTTATCTATTTCATCAATAAATCTTGATGGGCCATTTATGCTTTCTCTACCATAAAGCATTCTTCTTTTCGCATTTGTTAAATATAATTTTTCACGTGCTCTTGTAATCCCAACATAGCAAAGTCTTCTTTCTTCTTCAATTCCGCCTTCTTCAGTGAATGAGTTTTGGTGTGGAAATATTCCTTCTTCCATACCAACTAAAAATACTATATCAAATTCAAGCCCTTTAGCACTATGTATTGTCATAAGAGTTACTTCATCATTAGATTCTTTATGTTCTGACATGTCTGCAACAAGTGATATTTCTGATAAGAAATCCTCAAGGTTTACACTTCCTGTTTGTTCTTCAAAAGATGCCGTTATACTTTTAAATTCTTCTAAGTTTTCAAGTCTTAAATCTGCTTCTAATGTATGCTCCATTTCTAGTTCATTTCTCATACCAGATTTTTCTAAAATATCATCTATAAGTTCTGTAAGTGATAGTGATTCACTATCTTTTTTTAATTCTAAAATCAAATTTTTAAATTCGAGTTCTTTACCTTTTTCTATTGCATCAAACATTGATATTCCCATGGCTCTAGCCATAGTTTCTAAATTATTTACAGTTGCTGCGCCAATTTTTCTTTTTGGAACATTTATAACTCTTCTTAAAGATATTTCATCATCTTGATTTAATATTAATCTTAAATAACTAATTAAATCTTTAATTTCTTTTCTTGAATAGAAATAAAAACTTCCAACTACTTTATAAGGAATATTTGCTTTTAAGAATGCCTCTTCAATAACACGAGCTTGTCCATTAGTACGATAAAATATTGCCATATCTTTTTTCTTATATCCTGCATCAAGTAATCTTTTTATTTCATCAATAACTTTTTCAGCTTCATTCTTCTCATCATACGCTCTTATATATTTTAATTTGACACCATCACCTTTAGATGACCATAAATTTTTTTCTTTTCTTTCTTTATTATTTTTAATAACTGAGTTTGCAGCATTCAATATATTTGATGTACTTCTATAATTTTGCTCTAAAGGTATTGTTTTAGCATTAGGGTAATCTTTTTCAAAATTCAAAATGTTCTTATAATTAGCACCTCTGAATGCATAAATACTTTGATCTTGATCTCCAACAACAAATAGATTCTGATATTTTTTAGAAAGTAATTTAGTTAATCTATATTGTACTTCATTTGTATCTTGATACTCATCTATTAAAATATATTTAAAACGATTTTGATAATGCTCTAGTACTTCTTTATTACTTTCAAATAATTTAACTGGTAAAAGTAATAAATCATCAAAATCAACACTATTATTTATTTTTAATAATTTAATATATTCTTTATATACTTCATATGCAATCTTTTCTGGTGGTGTATTAAAGAATTTTTCTATTTCACCAATACTTAAATTTTCATTTTTAATAAAACTTATTCTATTTCTTATATACGCTGGTGCACATTCTTTAGTATCAATATCACGCTCTTTCATTATTTTTTTTATTACAGATGTTACATCATCACTATCTAAAATAGTAAAGTTTTTTTGAAGTCCTAATGCTTCATAATTTTCACGTATTACTCTTACCCCAAATGAATGGAATGTTCCAACAAATGCATTATTGTTTGGAACCAATACTTCAAGTCTTTCTCTCATTTCTTTGGCAGCTTTATTAGTAAATGTTATTGCAAGTATACTATATGATTCTACACCATTATCTATTAAATTTGCAATTCTTGTAGTAAGAACTTTTGTCTTTCCACTTCCTGCTCCTGCAATTACTAAACATGGACCATCCATGTGTAATACAGCCTCTTTTTGTTTATCGTTTAATTTTTCTAAATAGTCCATAAATTATTACCATCCTTACATAATAATTATATCATGTATAACTTTTATATTAAAGAAAAAGACATAAAAATTATGTCTTAATCATGTTTATTAGTTGCAGCTTTAACATCTTTTTTAATCTTATAAATTTTATATTGTTCATATCTTGGATAATAACTTTTCATCATCTTATCTGTTGAAGAATATAATAATTTAAGATTTGCTGTTTGTTGTTCAATTTGACTTAATAGATAAATATTTTTATGACTTAATTTTTTTATTGCTTTATCTACATCATCGCTGCTTATTCCTTTAGACCATTTTTCATCAAATATTACATAAGTAATATACTTTTGAGTATTAGGCATATAGAATTTATAATCATTCTTTTTTAAGTAAATGTTAATTGATTGTGATAATTCTGTATCTGTACATATAAAGATTGAATCTTTTGAAATATTTTTTTTAATATATTCAGCTGTTATTTTACCTGTAGAATAATTTTCTTTTATATCTTGATATGCCAATTTATATGTTCCAATTGATGATAAAATCATAAACATTATTACTCCAAGTTCTAATAAAGTATTATTTTCATATTTTTTTAAATCATATTTATAATTAATTACCCAAAACATCATTGTAATTATAATTATATATACTCTTGGTGGAATTTCAAACCAAAAGAATGAATGTAATAAAAAGACAAATAAAAATTGACTCCAAAAAAATATTGCCTGTTTTAAGTTTTTAAAACTTCCTATTAATATGAAAGATATACTAATACATACCAAGTTATAAAATAAGCCTGATACTTTTTTATCACCATATAGTATTTTCATTGAATTATTCATAGTACTCTTGATTTTAAAGTTTAATTCACTCATATTTTTTATTTTGTTTGCATTAATATGAACGTCTGTTATCTTACAAGTATTTTTTGCTATTAATACTATTGTACACATAACAAGTAATGATATTGAAAATATTATAAAGCCTCTTACTAATTTTTTCTTATCATTATTTTTTTCTTTAAACATTCCAAATCCATAATATTCTGCTGCAAGTAAACACGCTGTTGGTAACATTATTAAATGTGTTTGACATAACAGTGCTAAGAGTAGTGAATAAATATATGGATGTTTTTTTCTATCTTTATAATATATTGATATAAGTATAAGTAAAAAAGGAATTAATGCATACGGTCTTGCTATTACACTATACCAAAATATCATTCCTCCATTAAATATAAATAATATCTTATATAATTTATTGCAATCTATTTTTTTTAATATTAAATATACTGTTGCTATTGCAAAAAGACATGAAATAATATTTTGAGAAACAACTGGAAAACCCAGTTTAGCGAATGGCATTATTATAAAATACCAAAGTGGCGAGTGTCCTTCATAAGCCATTTGTTTTATTACCCCAATTGGGCTTAAGTCTCTTGCTATTAACCATGATTGTGCTTCATCTTCATAGTTTTCATGATTAAAAGCTATAAATAAAATGAATATACTAAATGTTATAAATACTAAAATATTAAAAAATTTAGTTTTATTATTTTTTATTTTTTTTAACATCTCTACCACCCATTTTCTGACTATTCAATAATCAATTTTTTTGCCTTATTTTTAATTCTTTGAATTGAATTATCTATTTGTTTTGGATCTTTATTTAACTCTGTTGATATCTCTTTATATGTTAATCCTGAAACAAGTAATGTAAATACTTCTCTTTCAGTATTTGATAATTCTTTTTCAATTTTTTTTATCAATTCTTCATGCTTTTCTTTAATTGACATATTTATTAATGGATCATTCTTACTATTATCAGAAATAATTTCTTTTAATGAAGAACCATCAGCTTGTTGATAATCTAAAGATAATGCTTCCAAAAACATTTTATTCTTTAAAGAACTTGCTTTTAATATTACTTTTTGTAATCTTCTTTCAACGCATACTGTTATAAATGTTGCTATCGATGCTTCTTTTTTTTCATCATACGAATATAATGCATCTGAAAATCCTACTAAAGCTTCTTGTTGTAAATCACTATACTCTATTCCAACTTTATATGATGACAATAAATATTTTTTTATTACTATATCTATTATATATTTATATTTGTTATATAATATTTCTTTAGCTTCCTCATTATTTTCACTTATCATACTACACAACTCACCATCTAAATATTCTTTATAATCCATTAATTATTCTCCATTCATGTTAAATATAAGTATTGCTGCCGCTACTGAAGCATTTAAACTATTTACTTTTCCTTTCATTGGAATAGATATTACTTCATCACAATTTTTTAATACTAAATTTGAAACTCCACTACCTTCATTACCTATTACTAAACATTTCTTACCATCAAAATTATATTTACGATAATCTTTTCCATCCATATCTGCTGCATAAACAAAGAAATTTTCTTTTTTTAACTTGTTAATAGCATCATTTATATTAGAAACAAGTAGTACTTTAACACGTGATAAAGCACCAGTTGATGTTTTCATTACCGTTTCATTTACTCTTACACTTCTGTCTTTCGGAATTATAACGCTTTTTATTCCAGCTGCTTCACAAGTCCTTATTATTGCTCCAAAATTGTGTGGGTCTTCCAAATGATCAAGTATTACTACAAATTCTTCTGAAAAGCATTCATCTAAATTATAATAATTATAATCATTAGTTTCTATTACTATTCCTTGATGATTACCATTTACTTTCTTACTCAAAAAAGTATTATCAACTAACTCATATTTTATTTTATTATCTTTTAAATAAGCAAATAATTCTTTATCTTGAATATTCTTATTAACAAATACTCTTCTAATATCTTTTGCTTCAATTTCTTTTAAAGTATTTTTCCCATATACTAACATAATCAAACACCTTTTCTTTCTCTATATTTACAAAAATCAACTATATTACTTTGATTTTTCTTATTATTATAATCTATTTTATACATTAAATATTTAATAGTATTTATCTCATTTATATCATAATTCATAATTTGCTTATATGCTTTTTCTTTATATGAAGTACAAATATTTAATAATACTTTATCTACTTCTATTATTATACCAGATACTATCTCCTTTATATAGACATAATCTTCATTACTTTCACTTTCTAATGAAAAATATAATTTTCTAGGTAAATTTATTTTTTCTATATATTCATTTATTTTATTATTTACTTCATCTAAATTAGCTATCACTCTAATTCTATTACTTACATCATGAAATATATTTTTTCTTTCTTTAAGTAAATTAATTATATATTCATCCATAAAGAAAACTAGTGGAACTAATTCTTCACCATATAATATTAATGAATAATTAACATCTACTTCATAAATTTTATTATTGTTCTCTTTTTTCATAATAACATATTATATACTACTTTTATTCTTTTTTAAAGTAAAAATATTCAAATAAAACTTAAAAAAAATATAAAATTTATAAAATTCTATATTCTTCTTCTAGTTCTTTTAATACTTCTTCTCTTATAATTTCTTTGGTGATCATTTTTTCATTCCTTTCTGAGAGAACTATTTTAGTCCTTCTACTAGTCATATTACGAAAAAAATGATTATTTCCTTCTTTTTTTAAAATTTCTTTTAAAAAGCCAAAAAAATTGGACTTCTGTCCAATTTTCTATTTTACACATTTTAATTTATAATTAAACCAAAAATCTCCAATTCCCCAAGCATCTCCTACACTTTGTTTCACAGTTACAATTCCAGTAGTTGCATTATAAGAAACAAGGTTCATCGTAGAATATCCCTCAACTACATTAATATCTGCAGCAAGTCTATTAGATGTACTGCCAGCCAATACAACATCTGTCATCACAAAATTAGCTGCTGTAAGATTTTCCCAACCACTAACTTTGTTTTTAACATCAAATGTATGCTGTGTTCTTGAATTACTAGCACCTAAATCTACCATTGTATAACTTGAATTAGGTGCTGTTATTGTTCCTGTTCCATCATGATATCCTTGTGGGATTGTATACACTTGACCTGATGTTAGATTAGTATTACTAGATACTATGCTAGGTATTGATCCTGTTACTAATGTACCACTATTTGTATATGCTTTTACTCCATTTAATAGATTACTTGATGATACATCTGTTGTCTCTGTTAAATTTTTATACGTATTTGTTTTTGTATATAATGTATTTAATGCTTGATCTAGTGTTGTATCTTTATATGTTATATTACTTGCAGCATATTTATGGGCTGCATATACACTTATACTTGAAAATATTAATGCTCCTAGTATAAATGTAACAACTGGATTTTTAAATACTTTTTTCATATACATTCCTCTATTCTTATGTCTATTTTA
>SVAH01000014.1 GCA_015059485.1 Bacillota bacterium | reverse complement strand
GGCATGCCGCCAGCGTTCATCCTGAGCCAGGATCAAACTCTCAATAAAAAAGATTTATCTATTAAATCATTTATTTTTAGTTTAATCTAAGCTACTCAAAATTGACTTTTTTACTTAGTTTTCAAAGATCATTTCTGCTTTCTTTTTTAAGCACGAATTTAATATACCAAAACCTACTACCTTTGTCAACATTTTTTTTACAATTTTTTTACTTTTTTTTAAAATTAGTTCTTGTAAATTGAAAAATGCCACTTTTTTATCATATTATACCTATTTATAATACTTTTTTAACATAAAAACATATACGTAAAAAATATGTAAAAAGAAAAATAATAGGATTTTATATTCCTATCATTTCATTATTTTTCCTTACCAAAAATTCTTAGTAAATCAATAAATATATTTATATAGTCTAAATATAATTCAAATGCCCCGTATATCGCTAAATTATCTTCTGGAATATCTCTAAAATTTCTTTTGATTTTTTGAATGTCATAAGCAGTTATTCCCATAAATATAAATAATGATACAACTGCTAATACAAAATCAATTTTTTCACTTGCAATAAATATATTGAATATTGAAAAAATTACAACTGATATTAATGCCATAAATAAGAACGTTCCTATTTTAGTAAGATCTATTTTTGTAACACTTCCTAAAATTGCAAATATTCCAAAAATTATTGATGCTATTAAGAATAACGATATAATACTTGTTATTTTATATAAAACAAATATTGATGAAAACGTTAATCCAGTTATAAACGAATAAAGCAAAAATAACACTTTACAAGTTGTTGGGTTCATTTTTCTAATTCTAGCTGATAATAAAATTACAATTGCAAATTCTACTATTATGAATACCATGTAGCTTCCTCTTGAAAAAACTGATAATAACATTCTTTCGTTACTTGAAATTACATATCCTGTTAAAAACGTAATAAATAATCCAATACACATCCACATAAATACTTTTGGCATTACTTTATTATCCATTATACCATTCCTTTCTTATGGTATATATATTATCACAAATCAATTAATTTATCAATTGACGAGTAAATGCTTACATCTCATTTCTCTAATCTTATTTTGTACCCCTCTTATACCATATTTATTATAATCAACTGTATTTATTATTTCATTAAACTCCTTTTCATTGTAGTTATAATTAGTTTTTAAATATTCATATATATCTTCCTTTTTTAATGTTTTAAATTCGATAATGTCATCAAATCTTGCTATTAATTCTTTAGATAAACATTTGTCAAAATTAATGCTACTTGTACCAAATCCTACTGCTTTTTCAGATTTAATATTTCCTGTTGCTATTATTAAACAATTATTAAAATTTATTTCTTCATTTCTTGAATCTTTAATTTTTCCCTCATCAAGTATACTTAAAAATAAATTAAGAACTTTTGGATTTGCTTTTTCTATTTCATCTATAAGCAATAATGTATGAGGATTAGTTTTTATGCTCTCAAATACATACTCATCATTATATCCAGAATACCCTGGACTAGCACCAATCAATTTAGTTATTGAAGTTTCAGTATTGTATTCTCCCATATCTAATTTTATTAGATTATAATTTTTTGAAATTATTTTAGCAGCCATAGTTTTACCTATTCCAGATGAACCTATAAACAACATTGATTTTACTCTGTTTTTATTATTACGTAAATTATTTTCAATTCTTTCTATAGCTTCTTTTTGACCTATTATTTTATTTTTTAATTCTTTATATACATCTTCATATTTTGTAATATTATTCTTAGTAAGTGGAATCGCTGTCTTTCTTTCAATAACTTCTAAAATATCTAAATTAGTAATAATATTGCAATTTGAGCTACCAACTCTAATTTTATTCTTCAAACTGTTTTCTATTGTTTTATATTTGAATGCACTTTCAAAATCATTATTTTTTATACACATATTTTTTTTATCTAATATTTTAGTTAATTTAATATCATTTTTATTATTCAAATTTATTTTTGTTTTAATTTTTGCACATACTGTATCTAAAAGTTCTATTGATTTATCAGGATTACATTTATCAAATATGTATTTATTAGATAATTCTACTATATCACTTACATTTTTCTTTGTGATTTTTATATTATGATACTTTTCATATTCCGTTTTTATATTATTCAAAATAATTTTTGTATCTTCTAAAGATGGTTCTTTTATTTGAATAGTTTCAAATCTTCTACATAAAGCTTTATCTTTTAAAAAGTATTTATTATATTCATAAGTTGTAGTTGCGCCTATTACTTTTAAATCTCCACGTGCTAGATATGGTTTTAAAATATCCGATGCACTTATTGCTCCGTCTGCCGCTCCTGCATTAACCATTGAATGTATTTCATCTATAAATATTATTACATTATTATTCTCGATTATTTTATCTATAATTTTTGTAAGTTTTTCTTCAAATTCTCCACGATATTTTGTTCCAGAAACCAATGACCCCATTTCAATAGATACGATTTTATAATTTTCAAGTTCATATGGAACTTCTTTTTTATTTATTCTCCTTGCTAATTCTTCTACTATTGCTGTTTTACCAACTCCAGCTTTTCCTAATAAAAGCGGATTATTTTTTTTATGCCTTAATAATGTTTCTATAATTCTTTGTATTTCTTCTTCACGGCAAACAATACTTTCCGACATTTCTACTGTTTCATTTAAAATATTACCATAATCTATAGATGCCATTTTTTTAGAATTATTATTGCTTTTTAACTCATCATATAACTTTTCTAAATCTACATCCATTATTAGTAATATTCTAAGTGCTATTCCTTCTCCTTCTTCTAACAAGGAAATCAAAAGATGTCTTATTGTTACTATTCCTTCATTATCATCAGTAGCATCAACTATTGCATTTTCTATTATTCGTTTTAAAAGCGGTGTATACAAATTTGCTTCAACTGTATTTGTAGCAGATGATACAACATTTACTAATTCTTTTTTAAAACTTGAATATGTTACGCCATATTTTCTTAATAAATCTACTATGTCATCCTTTTCTTTTAACATAGCAAGTAGTAAATGCTCGCTACCAACATATGGATGTCTAAGATCATATCTAATTAATTCTGCATCTTTAAATATTTTACTTATACTTAAGCCAAAATTTTCAAACATTATAATCCTCCTTTTTAATTATATGTATATATTGTTTGAAAATTTGAATATTTATTCAAAAAAAAGAACTTCAATAAAGTTCTTAATTTTCTACTATTAATGACATAATATATTTTATTAGATCTACTAATGACGTTATTATACTTGCAACATATTTAAAACTCATAGTTCTAAGTAGCCTTGAAACTATTTCTTCTTCACTTTTTTCAATTATTTTTAATTTTTTTAATTCACTTAAAGCTATTTTATTTGCCTTAAACTCTACAGGTAGCATTAACAATTCATATATTAAGCAAATTGATATTAAAGCAATTCCTAAATTTATTGCATCTGTCATATTAGCAAATAATCCAAGTAAAAATAATATGTATGAAAGAATAATAAATGCCTTAATTATTTTTTCTAATAAACATCTTATTTTAAATAATGAGTAATTATTCTTATCTTGGATAGCATATGCACATTGTTGTGCAGATATAACTAAAGATGTCATTGAATTTTCATTAAATATTTCTTTTGATAATCTTATAACTTTACGTTTGCTATCATAATGATCATTTAATGAGTTCAATATTTCAACAACATAAATATTATCCAATTTATTTTTTTCTAATATTCTATGTGCAATTTCTACTCCACAAAGATTATTCTCATTTATTATATTTTTACATTTATTATAATTTTTTATTATCATTACAAGAGCCATTACAGGCACAATTAATAAACACAAGAAAATTGATAAATCCATTTTTATACCTCTTTATATGTTGTTCCTTCTCGACTATCAACAAGCATAATTCCCTGCTCTAATAATTCATTTCTTATTTTATCTGCTAATTCGAAATCTTTATTTTTCTTTGCTTTGTTTCTTTCTTCTATTTTTTTCATAATTTCATCATGATCTTCTCTTTGAACTTTTTCTTGAATTAAATCTAAACTCAATACTGTATCAAATGATTTAATTAACTCCAGTTTTGTTTTGTCATTTAATTCACTATCTTTTAATACATCATATAATAAAGTAATTGCATTAGCGGTATTCAAATCGTTTTCAAGTTGTTCTTTAAATTTATTATTATATTCATCAAATTTACTATTATCTAATTCTCCCTCTTCTTTTATAGATTCTATTTTAGATAATAATTTTTTATAAGCATTTTCTGCTTGATCTAATGAATCATAAGTAAATACTATTTGCTTTCTATAATGAGATTGCAAGCACATAAATCTATATGCAAGAGGATTATATCCTTTTTCTTTTAATACACTTACAGTTAATGTTGCACCTTTTGATTTAGACATCTTACCAGTTTCATCCATTAAATGTTCATTATGAAACCAATAATTACACCATTTATGTCCTAGATAACTTTCTGATTGAGCAATCTCATTAGTGTGATGTGGAAATATATTATCTACTCCACCACCATGTATATCTAAGTATTCTCCTAAATATTTAATTGATATACCAGAACATTCTATATGCCATCCTGGATATCCTGTTCCAAATGGAGAATCCCATTTTAATTCTTGTTCATCAAATTTAGATTTAGTAAACCATAAAGCAAAATCTGCTTGATTACGTTTAGCGTTATCATATTCAACACCTTCACGTACACCAACTACCATATCATCTATCTTATGATTTGTAAGTTTATAATAATCATCTAATTTACTAACATCAAAATAAACATTTCCACCAGCTTGATAAGCATATCCATCTTCTAATAACTTAGTAATCATTCTAATATACATATCAATATTATCAGTAGCTGGAGAAACTATTTCAGGCATTTTACAATTTACTAATTTAAAATCTTTAAAAAACTCATCAGTATAAAACTTAGCTATATCCATGACAGTTTTATGTTCTTTTTTAGCACTAGATACCATCCTGTCATCACCAGAATCTGAATCTGATGTTAAATGACCTACATCAGTTATATTCATAGCACGTGTAACATCATATCCTAAGTATCTAAGTGTTTTTTCTAAAAAATCATGGCCTAAGTAATTTCTCATATTACCTATATGTGCATAATGATATACTGTTGGGCCACATGTATACATTTTTACTTTTCCTTCTTCATTAGGAATAAACTCTTCTATTTTTTTTGTTAAAGTATTATATATTCTCATTTATATCATTCCATTCTATTTTATTTTTTTATTTTTTCTTTTGATATAAACTGCAACATCGTTTATTTTTCTCTAAGTTAATCATGGCAACATCATGACATAAACTAATAGTTAGTGATGTGCATAATTGTTTAAAATTACTTTTTGTCATGATAAATTGCCTCCTTTATAAGGATATTCTATCATATTTATACAAATAAAAAAAGTAAAAAAAAATCAGGTTTTCCTGATTATTTTACATATGGTATTAAAGCCATAAATCTTGCATATTTAATTTGTTGTGCAATGTGTCTTTGATGTTTAGAACAAGCTCCAGTCATTCTTCTTGGCATTATTTTGCCTTTTTCATTAATATATTTATTAATAATCATAACATCTTTATAATCAACACTTTTTCCAGCACACATTTGACATATTTTTTTCTTTTTTCTATAAAATTCAGCCATGATCTATTCTCCTTTCATTAGAATGGTAAATCATCATCACTTAAAGCGATTTCATCACCAAAATCTTTAAATGGATCTTCTGATACGTCTGTTGTTGGTATATCAGTTGCATCCATTTGAGAAGGCTCATCTGGAGTATATCCTGAATTACTACTACTTCTAGATCCTAAGAATGTTACATTATCACATACGACATCTGTTGTATATCTCTTCGTACCATCTTGTGCATCATAGCTGCCAGTTTGAATTCTACCTTCTATAGCAACTTGACTTCCTTTAGTACAATATTTTGCAACATTTTCTGCTTGTCTTCTCCATACAACGCAGCTAATAAAATCTGTTGCGTCTTTTCCATCTTGAGAATTAAATGGTCTAGATACAGCAAGTGTAAATCTAGTCATTGCAATTCCACTACTAGTAGTACGCATTTCTGGATCCCTTGCAAGTCTTCCTATTAATATTACTCTATTCATATTTAATTACTCCTCATCTAATTTAATGATTAAATGTCTTAGTAAATTTCCACCTTTTTCTTCTAGTGTTGCCTTACGATCAAATTCATTAATAGCATCAACTGAAGCTTCAACAGTCATTACATAGTAATATCCATTAATTTCTTTACTAATTGGATAAGCTAATTTCTTTTCACCTAATTCTTTAAATTCTACAACTTTTGATTTATAATCAGTAATGATTTTTTGAAAATTATCAGCAGTCTTCTTAATATCATCACTTTCCATTGTAGATTTAACGATAAACATGATTTCATATTTTTTCATTTTTTTCCACCTCCTTATGGTCTATATGGTTTCTTAACGAATAAGAAACAAGGAGTATTAGTTAATACTCGCAGCTATTATAGCAAATTATATTTATTAATTCAAGAAAATATTTAAAAAATATAATAATTTATTTTAATTCATAATATTATTTATAAAGGAGGAATTAATCATGAATGGAAGTTATTTTCAAAATCCAACTTTTCCAACAGTAACTAACGAAGATATTAAAGAATATCCTCGTCAAAATAATTATTACAATATTACTCCAAATGAACAAATATCATTTGAAAATATTTTAAAAATAAATAAAGGAAAAAAAATGAAACTATATTTGTCATTTGATAATGATTCTGAATGGAAAAATAAAACAATTGAAGGAATACTTGAAAATTCATATAAAGACTTTTTAATAATATCAGATCCTAATAATGGTTCTTGGTACATATTAAAACCTGAGAATATTAATTATATTGAATTTATGGAAAAAATTAATTAAAAATAATATTTGAAATTATTTTTTTCTTTTCCAAGTGTCGTTTTATCGCCATGCCCTGGATACAAAACTATATTATCATCATAATTACTTATCATCTCTAGACTTTTTTTCATTTCATTTTCATTACCAGTTGGCAAATCCATTCTACCTATAGAATTTTTAAAAATAAAGTCACCACAAAACATTATATTTAAATTTTTAAAATAAAAACTTATTGAATCAGAAGAATGTCCAGGATTCTTTATTATTTCAAAATTATCATCATTATAATTATTATGTTCCAAATTGTACTTTTTTTCAAAATATTCTAATGCTCCCACATGATCAAAATGATGATGAGTAACTAAAATTGCAGTGATTTTTTTATTATGTAAATATTTTTCAATTTTTTTCTCTTCATCTCCTGGATCGATTAAATAGGTATTATTATCAATTGTTAATATATAACAATTCTCCATAAGTGGGCCAACAGCAATTGTTTGTAAATCATATTTCATTTTATCACCATAAACTTATTATACCAAATTACTAAATTTAATGATATAATTTATTTAGAATAGGATGTGATTAAATGACAATCTTTTTAATTATACTTATAGTTGCCTGTATACTTGGAATTATTTACATTATAAACTATAATAAAATGCAATATCTAAAAACCAAAATTGAACAGTCTGAAGGAATTATTGATGATACATTAAGAGATAGATATGATTTACTCGTTAAGGCTGATAATATAGTTAAAAATGTACTTAAAGATAATAAAGAATATTTTAAAGAGTATATTAATGTTAAAAGTGATACAATAACGAATTTTGAAATGGATAGAAAACTTAAAAACGGATTTAATTTATTATTAAAATTTAAGGGTGATTATAAAGAACTTGAAAATAATAAAGATTTGAAAGAAATATTTATAAACATTAAAGAAAGTGATGAAAAAATTACTGCTGCTACTGAATACTATAATAAAAACACTAATGAACTAAATGGATATATTAGAAAATTTCCTTCAAATATTGTTGCTAAAATAAATCATATGAAAATAAAACCTTTTTTTGATGGTAAAGATATGAATGATAATGTTTATACTGATTTTAAAATATAAATAAGAGTAGCAGTTGCTACTCTTTTAAATTCCAATCAATTGGTTTTATATTATTCTTTTTTAAAAACTCATTTGTTTTTGAAAAAGGCTTACTTCCAAAAAATCCATATCTTGCTGAAAATGGAGATGGATGTGCTGATTCAATTACTAAATGTTTTGGATTAGTAATATATTTTTTCTTTTCTTTGGCAAAATTTCCCCATAATATAAATACTACTGGCTCTTCTTTATTATTTAGAACTTTAATTATATAATCTGTTAACCTTTCCCATCCCAGTTTTCTATGAGACGCTGGTGTATCTTTTTTTACTGTTAGCACTGCATTAAGTAAAAGTACCCCTTCTTTTGCCCATTTAGTTAAGTCACCATATTCATATGGCTCTATATTTAAATCATCTTTTAATTCTTTATATATATTTTTAAGTGATGGTGGGATTTTAATTCCCTTTTGAACAGAAAATGAAAGCCCATGTGCCTCACCTTCTCCATGATAAGGATCCTGACCAACTATTACAACCTTAACATCCTTATAAGGCGTTAACTTTAATGCATTAAAAATATAATCTTTAGGAGGAAATATAATATTATTTTTATATTCTTTTTCTACGATTTGATAAAATTTTTTAAATCCATCTCCTTCAAATACTATTTTCAATTTTTCATCCCAATCATTATTTATCATAAAAATACCACTTTCTAATTAATTTGATATTTACATTATATTATTATTCATTTTATAATTCAAGTAAGGGTTGGTGATATAGTGAATAAGACTTTTGCATTAAAATATGCAATTAAAAAACACAAAGGACAGTATAGAAAAGGTTCTAATGCTGAGTACATTACTCATCCAATTGGTGTTTGTAATTATGTAAATTTCTATTTAAAAAATTTAGATAACTATGAATTACTTGAAATTGTTGCACTACTACATGATGTTGTTGAAGATACAAACACAAGCATTGATGAAATAAAAAAAATATTTGGGGATGATGTTGCAAATTTAGTTTATGAATTAACAAATGATTCTATACAAAAAGAAAAACTTGGAAAAGTAAACTATCTAGGTTTAAAAATGTCTTTGATGTCTGATGATGCTTTATGTGTTAAACTTTGTGATAGGCTTTATAATGTTAGAGATACAGTAAATGCTGATGAAAATTTTAGAAAAACATATTTAAATGAAACATCCGAAATTTTAGAAACATTATTATTAAGTAGAAAATTAAATGAAAATGAGCAAATAATTCTTGATGATATTATCCACTCTATTAATAATATATTATCAGATGATAATTATCATAAAATTAATCTTAAAAAAAATGCATAACCTGCATTTTTTTACTTTCTTATTAAATTTCTTTCATATTCATCTTTATAAAATAATTTTTCTCTTATCTTTATCATTTCTTCTTCTATCATTTCTTTATATATAATATAATCTTCATCACTACATATCATCATACTTTGTATACATTCTCTTATATTTTCTAACTCTTCATATATAAATTCTTTATTTTCATAAAAACATAATTTGTCATACATTGATATATAATCTAATACTGGATTTTCTTTTAATTCTTTTTCTTTTAATCCTGCTTGATTCATTAATACTATTGCATTTTGTTCATCACAATATCCAGTTAGTATTAATTTTTTACCAAGTTCTATTATTTCTTCATATGATAAATCACACGTTTCATCTTTCAATGATTTTACTGTATCTTTTATTTCTTTAATCATCTTTTTATATTCTTGATCTGTTAATATTTTCTTTTCTTGTTTTGATTTTTCAACTTTTTCTTTTGGTTCAATTATAATCTTTTTAGTAACTTCTTTTCTTTCTTCATTTGATAAATTTTTAAGATCTTCTTTATATTTAAAAATATAATAATCAGCAAACTTTCCAGGCATACCCAAAAATTCAATAATTTCTTTTACTGTTTCATTATTATTTTTATCTTCAGATTTTAAGTTTTCTTGAAGTGGAAAGAAATCTTTTATTATTTCTACATGTGTTTTGATACTATCAAACATTCTTTCTATGTTTTTAACAGTTTGTAATTCCTCATATTGCAACTCAACTTTAGCCTTTTTCAACATTTCTTCTAATTCTTCAATTGAATATTCATTTAATATTTTTTTTACATATTTAAAATTTCCTAATATTCTACAATTATTTTCATTTAAAAGAACTACTTTTTTCTTAGATTTATCCAAGATCATTTTATTTTTTTTCATTACTTCATTAAATATTTCGTATAACTCTTTTTCTTTAAAACTAACATTTTTTAATTCTATAATTGGTTCAAAAGAAAAGAAAAGTTTAGAAGCTTCAACTAATTCTTCATCAGAACTTTCCAAAAATTCTATGATAGATTTATACTGTAATATTTTTTCAGGTATTGTTTCAACAGAATTTAATATTTTTTTAAAATCTGTTGCATCTATATATTTTTTATTTAACTCTATTTTGCATTCTAATAGAAGTTCTTTTTTATCTCTAAAAATATCTAATTTTTTTTGGGGTGAAGCCATAAATTCTTCTATTTCTTTTTCAACTACTAATAATCTTTCTAATTCTTTTTTTAATGCTTCAATTAATTTTTTTATAGAGTTATTCATTTTTCTCGCTTCCTTTTTTAATGTTTTTTTAAAATTAAAAACACTTAATTGGGGAATATGATAACATATAAAACTATTTTTAGCAATTATTTTATCAACGTTTTAATTCTATTATATCTATTCATTTCCTTTTCTGTTGCCTTATCAAATTTTCTTGGAATAAGAACTCTTCCTCTTTTTAAAGAGTTTTCTTCAATACTTTCTTCTAATACACTACCATAATTATAAATGGTATTTTGATGCTCTGTCGATGCTTCATATTCTGTTATTATTCCTTCTGGATTTATTGTTATCATCGGTCCAATATAACACTGTCCATTCTTATCAAATTTATTTTTAGAGTCTATATATGTCAAATATACTTTAATTGGTTTTATATCAACAGTTAAACTGCTATCCAAATTTTTGGCATTTCCTTCATTAAATAATTTTAAATTTTTATTTAATTTTCTAACTCCATAATAGAATTCACTTTTTCTATATTTAATTAAATTTTCAACATATTTCTTTTTTAAATTTAATCTTTTTACTTCATTATCATGATATATATCTGATGAAATATAAAATAAGCATGTATCTACATATTCATTAAGTTCTCTAAAAATATTCAAAAAATCATTTGAGTATATTGTACCATTAATTGTTGTATTAAAAATATCTATTTTAATATCATTATTTTTTATAAATTCTAATATACTATTTAAAGATTCTAGGGCTAGTGTTGGTTCTCCACCACATATTGAAAGACTATGTATACTAGATATTTGACTTAAAGTAGTATCAATAACATCTTTATTCATATCAGTGCTATTTTTGCAGCCTCCCATACAATGAGCACAATTCAAATTACAATCGTTTGTTACTATCAAAGATAAATTTTGTAAATTAATTTTACCCATACTATCCCCTACTTCCTAGGGTATTATATATTCATTTTTTTAAATAGTCAAAAGTTTTTTTATTAATTTAATATTTTATTGCACGAGTACGTTTTAATGTTGTTTTCTTTTCATCTAATAATTTAAATACACCTTCTTTCCCATCAACAATTTTTCCAAGAGAATTTCCCTTGTGAATACAATCAATTATTTCTGCAATTCTTTTTGAACAATTAACAACCTCTAACCATTCATTCTGTTTATAGTCTTCTGGGATATATGAAAGATTAGTGGTATAAAGTTTATCAAAATATCCTTTTATATATGCTTCATTGAATATATCTATTCCTTCAGTAAAAAGTGCAAAAGTTGTTATAAAAAATATTTTATCTGCATGATATTCTTCTTTTAGTTTTCTTCCAACATCTATTATTGATGAACCTGATGCAATCATGTCATCTACTACTATAACAGTTTTTCCATTAACATCTGTTCCCATATATTTATGTTCTACAATTGGGTTTTTACCATTTACAAGTTTAGTTACATCTCTTCTTTTATAAAAACTTCCTACATTACATCTTAACATATCTGCATAAAATCTTGCTCTTTTAAGTGCTCCTTCATCTGGTGCGACAACTATCGTATCATCACATATATTTTCATTTACTATTAAATCTTCAAGTATTCTATTAGTTGGAAAAAAATTTTCAAATGGAAGATTAGGTATTGCATTAGCAACCTGTCTATTATGACAATCAAAAGTTAATAAATGATTAATCTTGAGTCTTTCTAATTCTTGTAGTGCCATTGAGCAATCAAGTGATTCTCTTCCTTCTCTTTTATCTTGTCTCGATTGATATAAAAGAGGCATAAAGACCGTTATTCTTCTAGCATAACCTGAAAGTGCACTTATACTTCTTTTGATATCCTGAAAATGTTCATCTGGACTCATCGGAACAATATGATCATGCATTTCATAAGTTATTCCATAATTACCAACATCGCTAAGAATAAAAACATCTTTATCACGAATAGTTTCATCTATTCTAATTTTTCCTTCCCCATTATTAAATCTACTTCTAGTGATTTTCATTATGTAAGAATCATTTGTACCATTAAACTTTCTTAAATATTCATCTACTTCAACCCCAATTTTTCTAATATTATCAAGAACTAATAATTTTAAATCATCCATATACCACTACCCTCTTTCTTTAAATTATCTATCTATAATTAATATAATATTTTATTACTATTTAATCAAGTTTTTTAAATACATATTATCTTATTTCCAAAAAATGTATACAAACATTTGTTTTCTTTTTGGCTTTTTTGTATTATAATATTATTGGTGATAAAAAATGGAGTTAAAAGAAAAATTAAAAATTTTAGCTGATAGTGCTAAATATGATGCATCTTGTTCTTCTTCTGGAAGTACTAGAAAAAACTCTAACGGTATTGGAAATGCAAGTTTTAGGGGTATTTGTCATTCATTTGCTAGTGATGGAAGATGTATATCTCTTCTTAAAATTCTTTTAACAAATTGTTGTATCTTTGATTGTAAGTATTGTTTAAATAGAAAAAGTAATAATATAAAAAGAGCTATTTTTACTCCAGAAGAAATATGTGAAATAACTATTAACTTTTATAAAAGAAATTATATTGAAGGATTATTTTTATCATCTGGTATTATCAAAAGTCCTGATTACACAATGGAATTAATTATTAAAACTATTACCCTACTTAGAAAAAAATATCACTTTAATGGATACATACATGCTAAAGCAATTCCTGGATGTAATGAAAATCTTTTAAAAAGATTAGGACTACTTGTTGATAGATTAAGTGCTAATGTTGAACTTCCAACTAATAATGGATTAAAACTTTTAGCGCCAAATAAAAGTAGTGATAAAGTTAGTAAAATTATGAAATATGTTAATGATAATAAAGGATATCATTTTACTCCAGCTGGTCAAAGTACTCAAATGATTATCGGAGCAACCAATGAAACTGATTTAGATATTATGGATAAGAGTGAATCTTTATATAATAACTATAAATTAAAAAGAGTTTTTTATTCAGCTTATATTCCAGTTAACAAAGATAAAATGTTACCATCATTAAGCATTCCTCCACTAACACGTGAACACAGATTATATCAAGCTGATTGGCTACTTAGATTTTATAATTTTAAAGTTGAAGATATCTTAGATAAGAATAATCCCAATTTTAACTTACTTATAGACCCTAAAGCATCTTGGGCATTAAATCATTTAAATGAATTTCCAAAAGAAATAAATAAATGCTCATACAATGATTTATTAAAAATACCTGGTATTGGTGTTACTTCTGCTAAAAGAATTATTTCTTCTAGAAAAATTTTTGCACTAGGATTTGATGATTTAAAAAAGATGGGAGTCGTATTAAAAAGAGCTAGATATTTTATAACTTGTAATGGTAAATATTTCATAGATAGAAGTTATTTTAAAAAGAATTTTATTGAGACTAATTTAGTTTTAGAAGATAAAGAATTAAAAGATATTGGTAGAAAGCAGTTGTCGTTATTTGAATAACATATATATTTATAATAATAACTTTATTAGTCTATTAAATTTAATTAATTATTTAATAAAAAATGGTATAAAACCATTTAATATAAAAGATTCTTTTTATAATCAAACATTACTAGATAATATTATTAATTTAGAAATTGAAGAAAATACACATATTACTAATTTATTTAATAATAATATATTAAAAACTATTTACTATGTATATTTGTCTGAAGAAGATAATAAAGAATTAATTTTATATTACTTCATACTAAATTATTTTAAATATAATGAAACTGTAATTTATCGTAAAAATTTAAAATGTGTCTGTGAAGTGCTTAGAATATCAAATTACGTATCAAGAGAAAATCATAAATATAAAGGATTTGTTAGATTTAAAGAATTAGAAAATAATATTTTATATGCTGAAATTGAGCCAGTAAATAACATTTTAAGTATTCTTTCTAATCACTTTAAAAAAAGATTAAAAAATGAACTATGGATAATTCATGATAAAAAAAGAAATATACTTAGTATATATGATAAAAAAAATTTTTATATTACAAGTGATGATAATTTTAAATTGTTGAACACAAATATTAGTGAAAATGAAACTAATATTGAAAACATGTGGAAAACATTTTACAAAACTATTGGCATAACAATGAGAAAAAATGATAAATGTAGAATGAATTTTATGCCTAAAAGATATTGGAAATATATTATAGAAATGAGTGATGAAATATGAAAAAAGTAATATATAAAGAAGAATTATTTAAAAAAATAAATGAAGCTGTTGATATGTTGTGTATACCAGTTAAATCTACATTAGGTCCTTGTGGAAATAATGTTATTATTGATCATTCAAGTTTTACTCCATTTATTACTAATGATGGTGTAACGATTGCAAAGAATATTGAAAGCGATGATGAAGCTGTTAATACAATATTAGAATTTATTAAAGAAGCTTCAATTAAAACAGATGACGTTGTTGGTGATGGTACAACAACTACTATAGTTTTATTAGAAAGTATTTATAAAAAAGGGCTAAAATATATAAAAGATGGATTAAGTCCTATAATACTCAAAAAAGAATTAGATATAGCCTTTAAAGACATAGAAAATAAGTTGCTCAAAAAAAGTAAAAAAACTAATAAGAAAGAATTAGAAAATATAGCTATATCTTCAAGCAATAGTGAAACAATTGGTAAAACTATAAGTGAAGTATATTCTAAGATTGAAAACAAAAATGCTATAGAAATTATCACATCAGAAAATGATACAACAACTGTTTATTATAGTGATGGATATATTATGGATACTAATATAGCATCAGAATATTATTTTAAAGATAGTAATAAACTAGAATTAGATAATACACATATTCTTTTATATGAAAACTATTTAGATGATATTAATAGTCTTACAAATATACTTAACTACAATATTATAAATAATCATAATTTATTAATTATTGCAGATGATTATAGTGAAGAATTTGTTAATGAAATACTAAATTTATTTATTAATCAAAATATAAAAATATATTTATTAAAAAATCCTGAATATGGGACAAATAAATATAATTTATTAAAAGATATAGAAGCTATATCAAATACTTTAGTATTAAACAATTTAAAATATGAGTCTCCCAATTATTTAGGAATAATAAATAAAATAATAATTGATAAAGAAAAAACTATTTTAAAATATATTAAAAATGAAAATACTATTAAAAGACTAGAAGAAATAAAAAATGAAAAAAATGATAAAGATTTTTCAAATAAAAGAATTGCTATGTTTGATAAAGGATTTGCAACAATAATAGTCGGAGGTAAAACAACTACAGAAATAAGAGAAAAAAAGATGAGATTTGATGATGCTTTATGTGCAATTAATTCAGCTAATAACGGCATACTACCAGGATGTGGTACTACTTTACTTGAACTAAATAATTCTATAAGTAGAAAAAATGAAGCTTATAATATAATTCTAGACAGTATGATAGAGCCCTTTAAACAAATAATTACTAACGCCGGATTAAACTATAACGATATTTATAAAAACATTAAAAATAATAATTACAAATTATTATTTAATATCAAAACAAATAAATATGAAAACATTGAGAATACCAGTGTTCTAGATCCAACACAAGTTGTAATTAATTCTTTAAAAAATGCTTGTTCTATAGCAAGTATGCTACTATCAACAAGTAATCTAATAATTAATGAATATACTAATAATGCCAATAAAATAGATGATTATAATAATATATAATCATCTATTTTATATATCTAATTCTTTCTTTTGCATATTCTGAAACATTATTGTAGCCATCTAATTCTTTATCAAAAAATTCTAATAATGAACTAGATAATAGCTGTTCGTTAAAAATTGAACGAAAAGTTTGTATTTTTTTTATTTTGTCTACTTTATCGTATTTTAAATCTAAATAAATCAATGATGAGAGTAAATTTTTAAATTGGCCAATGTTTTCTTCTTCTTCTTTTTCTGAGACTATCCTATATCTTCCTGGATCAATTATATGCATCTTTTCATTTTGTAAAATAAAATTTAAAATTGTAACATCATTTAATAGTATAAAATTATCTGTTAAATTTTTAATATCTTTTAAGAGTATTTCTAAGTTATTCATTAGAATATCTTTTGGTAGTAACGTTATACCTCTATATTTTTGTTGACTTGTCTTTCTAGTAATCGGAGTTGTTGTATATCCAACATAGTTTCCATGATTATCAAATATTAAATCATTTGGTAAATCTATCTGATTTGATGTTAAGCTGGATAAATAACTATGATATCTCAACTTATCCCCAAATCCTTCATTTAAAGCATTTTCATAATATATTTTATAAAGAGTACCATTTTTTAGAAAAACTTTCCCTTCAGATCCTTTTGAAAATGGTTTCTTATCAGTATCTATTTCAATTTTGCTACCAGCAACCATGTATTTCATAAAAAATCCCCCTTTTTTAATGTCTATTAGTATATCATTAAATTCTAAAGAAAAAAAGCATTATTTTTTAAATGCTTCTAAATAATTAATTTTAAAACCTAATTCACTAAATTTTTCTTCATATTCAGTTTTAATATTTTCAATATCTGTATTATGTAAATCAAGTGATACTCTATTTATAGTATAACCATAAGTACTTAATGACTCTATTGATGATGCAAATAATATTATATTGTCTGTTTTTTGAATTATTTTATTTTCACCTTTAAAAATATTATCATAAACTTTCAAAAATATATGTGAAGTTAATCTTCTATCACTATGTCTATTTTTTGGCCATGGATCTGAAAAATTTAAATATAATGTATCTATTTCATGGTTAAATACTTCCGTCAAGTTTTTAGCATCCATACACATAAACTTTAAATTAGGTAATTCCTCTTCATTAACTTTTTGAATTGCTCTAACTAAAACGCTTTCATATTTTTCTAAACCAATAAAATTAATATTAGGATATTTCTTAGCCATATTTATTATAAATTGTCCCTTACCACATCCTATTTCTAAATTAATTGGATTACTATTTTGAAAAATTGTACTCAACTTATTCACTTTTTCATGTGGATTTTTTATATAATAACTACTACTTTCTAATATTTCTTTTGCATTTTTTACATTTCTAAGTCGCATATAATCACTACTTTCTATTCTAATTCATATAATAAAACTAAGGAGATGTTAAGTGTGAAAAAAGATCGTAATTCATTCTTTAATGAACAATCATATTCATATGGAGGATATATTCCAAATAATATGATGAATCCAAATATGATGCCATCAATGTCTAGTAACTATCAACAATCATTTTATTCTGGACCTGGATATCCAATGAATGGAAATACAAGTATCGATAATTCTGATATTGAAGCTAGACTTTCTAAAATAGAAAGGACTATAAATAGACTTGATTCAAGAATTACAAAACTAGAAACTACACCTAGTTCTACTACTGAGAATTTCGAAAACACCACTAATATGTATATGGTATAACTTATCTTTTATGGGTAAGTTTCCTTTTTATTTTCTTTAAATATTCTTCGCCAAACACATCTTTTATTAGATTTGTTTTGTACGCGCTAATAGCATACACTAAAACTCCAATTAATGCAATAATAATTATATATAATAAACTTTGTAATTTACTATTAAAATCAATTATAATCAATTTTTCAACAATTAAAACTACTGCAGTCATAATTACTGTTGAGAATATTATTTTTAACAAAACATCAAATGTTTTTTTGTAACTTAATTTATGATCATCTTTTAATTTTTTTAAAGCAAGCATTACAGATATGAAATATCCTATGCATGTTGCAAGTACAGCCCCAAGATATGGTCTTAATCCTAGTTTATTAAATAGTAACATTAATGGTACATCTAAAAGTGCATTTATAAAAAATCCAGTTAATGTAGATATATATACTGCTTTAAATTTATTTAAACTTTGTAATGTTGATGATGTTATAACATATATATTAAAGAATAATGATGTAAAAATATGAGTTGATAAAATTATTGCACCATTAACATTATATTCATAAAATACAGACCATATTGGTTTTGATAGTAAACAAATGCCAATAACCATTGGAACTGATGAAATTAAAATTAATTGTAATGCTTGATTTAATTTATCATTAACTTCTTTCCATTTTTTTAAAGTATACGCACTAACAATAGTTGGAATTAAACTAACACTCATCCCCATTGCAACTGAATTAACTACCATTCCAATTTTAGCAGACCATGTTGTAATAGCAGTAGCACTAAATTCTATTGTTTTTGCATCAAGATTCAAATAATTTAAAGTTCTCATAATCAGTACCATATCAATAAAATTATATATTGAAACTGCAATATCTATAATAATAAATGGTACTGCATAATTTATTATTTTTTTTACTATTTCTTTATTAGTTACATTATCTTTTTCATATTTAGTGTTAAATCCTAATTCTTCTCTATTCTTATTCATTTTATAGAAAATATATATAAGAGCACATAAGCCTGATACAAAAGCACCAAAAACTGCAATTCCAATTGTGTTTTTTAATGATAAATGTAAAACTTTAATACCAAGATAACTTCCAACTAAAATTATTGTTATTCTTATTACTTGTTCTATAATTTGACTAATTGAAGAAACATTAATTATTTTATGCCCTTGTAAATATCCTTTAGCCACTGATAGATATGGTACTACTAAAATTGCAAAAGAAACACATCGAATTACAAATGCTACATCCTCAATCGTATTTCCTCCAGTAATCTTACCTATAATCATTGTTGCAATTGCTTTAGCAAATATAAATAATATGACAAATACCGCAACAGAAATAAATGTTATTAATTTTTTTCCTATTTTGTAAGCACGCATTTTAGCATCCATTTGTCCAAGTGTATTATACTCATTTATTAATTTAGATATAGCTGTCGGTAAACCTGCAGATGATATATCTAAAAATATAATATAAATATTATATGCATATGCATAAAGAGCTGATCCTAAAACGCCAACTGTTGCATAAAATGGAATAACATATAACATTCCTAAAAATTTAACAATAATAATTGACAGAGTTGCTATAAATGTTCCCTCTAAAAACGAACTTTTTTTCATCTAATATCACTCACTTTTAACGGTGTATACAATCATTGCTGAAAAACAGTATAATTGTTCTTCTCCACATGTTGCAATAGCCACCTCATACTTGATATCTATTATATCACAATTTATCTCACTAATAAAATCATTAATACTTTCTTCTAAATCTTTTTCACACTCTTCATCAAATATTTTAACTTTCATTATTATCACCAATTTTAAGATAACATATATAATATAAATATTTTGTCGATAAAATATTGAATAAAAAATAAATAATAATACTATTATAATACTAGGTGATTAGAATGAATATTATTCCAACAGTTTTAGAAAAAACTTATGATAAAGAATATGCATATGATTTATATTCAAGACTATTAAAAGATAGAATTATATTTATTACTGGTGAAATTAATGATTCAACTGCTAATATAGTTATTTCAGAATTACTGTATTTAGATTCACTTGGAAATGATGATATTTCTATATATATTAATTCACCAGGTGGTAGTGTTACATCTGGAATGGCAATTTATGACACAATGAATTATATAAAAAGTGATGTTAGAACTATTGTAGTAGGTATTGCTGCATCAATGGCTGCTTTCTTACTTTCATGTGGAACAAAAGGTAAAAGATTTGCACTACCTAATAGTGATATAATGATTCATCAACCTCTTGGAGGTGTACAAGGTCAAGCTACAGAAATGAAAATTGCTTGTGACAGGATTATATCCATCAGGAAAAAATTAAATAAAATATTAGCTGATAAAACTGGACAAAGCATTAAAAAAATTGAAAAAGATACTGAAAGAGATAATTATATGGACGCAAATGATGCAAAAAAATATGGTTTAATTGATAAAATCATTTAACCATGTTTTTACTTTTTTCAACTAATTCTTTTATTTTTATAAAATTATGATTTATTCCAGATTTACCTATTTTATAATCAGTTTCTAATGATATAATTTCTGCAAGTTCTAAGTATGAAGATTCTGGATATTTTAAACGATACTCACATACTGTTTTAGCCTTTTCATCTAATAAATCAAATAAATCATTATCTTTTAAATAATTTATTGACTCAACTTGTTTCATTCCTGTTGTCAAACTTTTTTCTTGATTAGCTATTTCACAATTATTAAGTCTATTAACCATATTTTTATGATCTCTATATATTCTTATATCTTCAAAATAGAATAAGCTGTTAATAGCTTCAAATAGCTTAATGAAGTCACTTATTTCTTCTGCACTTTTCATATAAACCATATATCTACTATTACGTTTAAGAATCTTCGAATCAAACTTAAAATCTTTTAATATCTTATTAATCATTTTAGCATCAATTTGCTTATGAAATACAAACTCTAAATGATAGCCACTAGTTTTAGGATCAGATATTGATCCTACTGCTAAGAAAGCACCTCTTAAATATGATATTTTATCTTCTTTTGTTTCTAAATAATCCTCTTTAATATTTAAAGATTTTTTTATTATATTTATTTTTTCACTTATCTCAAGTATGTATATTTGCTTAATTCTAAACCTTTTTTGATTACGAACTATTATTTTTATATTAACATTAAAGATTTCTTTAATCTCTTTATAAACTCTTCTTGCAATTGAAGCATTTTCAAACGTTAAAATCAATTTATTATTATCTATTCTTCCATCAAATCTAAGAAGTGCACATATTTCAGTTCTCATCTCTAATGGATTAACCAAAGTATTTGATATTTCTTCTTTCAATCTTGCTGAAAATGTCATAACTACCTCCTAGTAATAATTATATCTTTTTATTTTTTTCTTCAACTTTTTCATCATAATATTCTGTAATACTCTACTAAACCCTGTTTTTATATCATATTTATTTTTATATGGTTCGACTAGAATAGAATATAAATTATATTTATTAGCAAACACTATATCTGATAACATTTGATCTCCTATCATTACTGTATTATTTGCATTAGAATGTAATAATTCTAATGCTTTTTCATATGCATATCTGCTTGGTTTTTTTGCATTTGCAAACCCGAGTACATTTAATTTTTCTTTTACTGGATTAACCCTATTTTCATTATTATTAGATAATATACAAATATTAAAATCTCTTTTTAAACTATTCATAAATTCTAGTAATTCTTTTGTAACATTTATATCATTTACTGGCATTATAGTATTATCTATATCAAATATTAAATTTTTCATGTTATTTTTTTTTAATAAATTATAATCTATATCCTTAATACTTTTTACATATTTTTTAGGAATTACTAAATCTATAGATTGTTTATCACCTTTCATTACACTAAAAAATACTTTTAACATTGCACTATTTTTACCCATAAATATCTTCCTTTTCATTGTTTTAATCATAACATAAAATCTAATAATTTAATAGAATAAAAAGGAAATTAGACTCTCATCTAATTTCCTTTTTAATTAATATCATCTTTTAAATTTAACATTTCTTCTTTTATTTTTTCTATTTCATCAAGTGATAGTTTAGTATTTTTTGAAACATCTTCTACACTCATACCATTTTTTAATAAACTTTTTGCAATTTCAATAGTTGCCTCATTATGGCCTTGTTCTATTCCTTCTCTAATATATTCGTCTTTTAGTGCCCATTCTTTATCATATGACTCTCCAAAATTCTTTTCCTTACATACATCTACTGATTCATCTACATATTTTTCCATTATTTCATCACCAATTATTATCTCTTTAGCTAGCTCTATATTTGGTTCTGCTAATGCTAAGATACACCTTTCAAATTCATTTAACTTATTTGTACCATAATTGTACCATTTTTCTCTTATTTTTGGTATATATATTTGGATGTATGTTATATTTTTAGTTAATACTTCTCCTTCTTCATTTTTTATTCCATATATCTCCATCTCTTTTTCTTTTCCTCTAAATGAAAAATTATTTAAATTTATTTGAATTACTTGTTGATATTCATATTTACTCCCTTCCTCTATATTTCTTGCATACATTGTATTTAAATACTGTATATTTCTTTCCATTGTCTCTATACTAGAATTATTATTTACTTCAATATTTACATAACTTCCATTTATTTTTGCTACATAATCACATGTCTGTGTTTTATCACTATTATATTCTTTATCTACATCATTTTTATATAGTCTTATACTTTTAACTAATTCTTCATAACTTATATCTATAATATATGATAACAATTTTGCAGAATATTTTATTCTATCTTTATTTTGAAACATTGTTTTAAACATTGTATTAGAAACAATTGATGCTTTTTCTCCTTCCTTTAACTTTCTTATTTCTATTACATTTTTCTTACTAACTGGATAATTATATAATCCAGTTGGATTATAATTTCTAATATTTACCATATTTTTTCTCCTCTCTAGATGCACATTAACACATGAAAAAATTGGTGTCAAAACACCAATTTTAAATATTTGTTTTAAAAGTACTACAGATTATTAAGTTTTGTATACAGAATTTTAAAATCTGTTATGTGATTAATATTATAAATGTTAAATCTATAAAAAATCAAAAAAATTGGATTTTTATCCAATTCTTATTTTATATATTCATTTAATGATTTTACAGGATATTTAGGTTCACCCATTTTACTTGTTGATACAAATCCAGCTTCACTATTAATTAAATGTGGAATTCTATTTACTATGTCTGCACAAGTAAGCTCAACAGTACAAGGTTTATTTACAACCACTGTTGTGTCAGGTTCACCAAATATTGTCCACTCATTTTTATCAAATTCTTCAGGTGAATACACTTTTCCGATACATTCTGCTTCTATTTCAATTTCTTCTTCAGTTGTTGCAGTTACAACGGCACTCATTCCTGTTGCATTCCCTGCTTTAATATCCATATTAAGTGTTTTTGAATGAAGATCTTTATCATATGTTTGAGGTACACATTCTTGTTTCATAGAAGTTATATGTAATTCTAACTTATCAGCAAGCCAACCTACTACATTCCACATATAACTTGGTAAAAACTTACCATCTTCGATTAATTTTTCTCTATCAACATCAGAAATTTTATCTGCAGATGCTATTTCTTTTTCAAAATCTTCTAAAGATAGTCCCGCACCATGTGCGTTTGCAAGTGCTATTCCATAATCTTCAACATTATATGAAGATGATCCTTTAATTTTTTTTATATTGTGAGTTGATGCTGCAATTGCTGTAATCATATTTCCCCAAAAAATATCTTGATATCCACAGCCTGTAATTGTACAATTATTAGCTTTTGCAAGAACATCTAATTCTTTGAATATTTTTGGATTTGAGTTGCTTGGAAAGAATGCTTCCTCACAAGTAGTTATAGCATTTACTCCATTTTTTGCACATATTCTAAGTACTTCATGTACATCACTTATTAAACTCATTGTTGTTACAATAGCAACATCTGGCTTTAAATCACTTAGTTTTTCATCTAAATTTTTAAAATCATCAATAATTATATTTTTATCTTCACATTCAATAACTGTTCCAATATCTTTCCCAATTAAATCTTCATTAATATCAAAAGCACCTACTATATCACAACCTGTTTCATAAACATATTTCATAATATATTTACTCATTTTTCCACAGCCAATTTGAGCAACTCTTATTTTTTCCATTTATATCCCTCTTTCTATTCTACTTCATCTAAATTTACATTTTCTTCAGTAATTAAATCTTTAAATTCTTCTTTAAATCTAGCAATTTCCTTTATTTTGGCATCTTCATAAATATTTCTAGCATTGCAAATAGCTTTATAAAAATGCTTACATTTTACTTCACTAGAATTTTCATATAATGCATAAGTTAAAGCATTAGCAACAATAGTTAAACATATATCAGGATATCTTGCCGCAACTTCATATACTCTTTTATATTCATCTGTCATTTCAACAATGAATTTCATAAATCTTTCTTTTACAAAATCAGTATAATTTACTTTAACTCCTATTTGTTTTTCTAATTTAGGTAAGGAACCCATAAGTATTTTCACAACTGTTGGCTGATCCGCTTCTAACACATCTATTTTTTGAAAACGTCTTAAGAATGCTCTATCACGTAAAATGTATTGTTCGTATTCTTCAGTAGTTGTTGCACCAATCATTTTTATAGTACCTCTATCAAGACCAGCCTTTAACATATTTGCAAGATCAAGTCCATTTTCAGCACCTCTTGTAATAAGTACATGTGTTTCATCAATAAATAGTATCAATTTTGTTTTAGTTGCTAATTCTTTTAAAAGTAAATCTACTCTATTTTCACTTTGACCTTCACTAGTAACCGTACCAGTTAAACTTGTAATATTTAATTTAACTATTTGCCATCCCTGCAAAGCAACTGGCGCCAAATTATTTTTTATTCTATAAGCTAACCCCTCTACTATAGCAGTTTTACCTATACCAGGTTTACCAACTAAAAGAGCACTTTTTTCTGGTGTTAACAAAGTTAAAATACATTGTTTAATTTCATCATCCCTAGCTATAGCTGGATCAGTTATATATTCTTTTTCAGTTAAATTTTCTCCATAACGTTCAAGCATACTTACTTTTTCTTGTTCCATTTATATCACCCTAATTTCAATTTACTGTCTACTTCCAATAGAATTTTTTTCTTCATTATCAAGATAATCTCTTAAAATACTTTTTAAATTTTCAAAAGCTTCTAAATCTTCATCTTTTACTTCTCTTTTTGATACTTCTACAGATGCCATACCATACATATATGCTAAAAAAGCTTTATCTGATATTAATTCTCTTGGCATTCCATACTGTAAAGCTTGTGCAATAGAATGTTTTACAAATTCTCTTGTTTTTTCATTTAATTCAGCTTCAAATTTTATTAATTCAGTATCTTCCAATTTCATATTTTTATCCTCCATATATTCTATATAAATTATACATAAAAAATATTAAATCATCAATTAATATTATTTTTTTTAATTTTATTTTACAATTATTTACATATTCTATCTCCTTAAAATATAAAATTATTGATTATCACACTAAATACTGATAGAATTTAATTAGAATATAGATAGTAGGAAAGGAGATACTATATTATGGCAAAAAATGGTGGTGCTAAGAAAAGTCAGCTATTGCAAGTCATTAGAACTTCTCAAAAACTAATAAAAGAATTAAATGAACAAAATGTAAAAATAATTAAATCTATTGAAGAAATGAATGCAGAAAACATATATGCTGGTGGTAAATCTGCAAATGATTGGTATGCGGCTGCTGATGCATCAGTTACATCAAATAAGGCTTTCATTGAAAAACTTGAGGAAGTTATTAAAAAATACCAAAATATATACAAAAAAATGGTTAATGTTAGTAAAGGTTAATAGAATTTAAGCATTATAAGGAAGGAATAATATGGCAAAGAATAAATTAAGTAAAAGTCAAATAAAAAAACTTAAAACAAATATTACAAAATACGCAAAAGACATATCAAATACAAGTAATCAATTAGTTAAAACTATTGAAGAAATGAATGCATCAATATACTATGGAGGAGATGCTGCAAATGAATGGTATAAAAAAGCCGATGCTTCAGTAACATCAAATGTTAACTTTTTAAAAAGACTTGAGCAAACATTAGCAAAAATTGATAATTTAATAAAAAATGCTGAACGTGTCACAGGTGGAGCATCAAATTCAACTGTTGGAAGTACTGCTGTTGCTGGAGCTGGAGCAGGAATTGGAGCCGGTGCAGGAGCTGCAATGAGTAATAATCAAGGAAGTGGAACTGGTAATACTGGTGGAGTGGGTGGAACTCAGCCTACAAATCCAGCTGGCAGTAGCAATAATAAATCATATGGACATAACGACTATACTCCAGGTAGTAATAGTAATAATAATAAATCATATGGGCACAATGACTATACTCCTGGAACTAGTAATAGTAATAGTAATAACAATAGTGCTAGTAGCAAAACATATGGACATAATGATTATACTCCTGGAAGTTATGAAAATCCATTAGCAGGTTCTATGAGAACTCCTGGAGCAGATTATCAAAAGAACACTCCTTTTGGAACAACGACGCCAAAAAAACGAGGACTTTTCGATTAAAAAATAATCACTAGATAAAAACTAGTGATTATTTTTATTTATTAACTTGATATATTTCTACTTCTACTGGTGTTTCTTGTCCGAATAGATCTATTAATACATTTAATCTATTATTTTCTAAATCTACTGAATCAACTTTACCAGCCATACCCTTAAATGGACCATCAACAATTTTAACTGAATCTCCAACATTTATTTCAGATTCAATGTTAATTCTGCTCATTCCCATTGTTGCAAGTACTCTATCTATTTCTTGTGGTGGAAGTGGTGTTGGTTTAGCACCTTTACCACTTGATCCAATGAAACCAGTTACTCCTGGTGTATTTCTAACAATATACCATGCTTCATCGCTCATAATCATTTCAACTAAAATATATCCTGGAAACATTTTTTTAACTTTTTCTTTTTTTTGTCCATTTTTCATTTCAACTTCTGTTGTTTCTGGAACAATAACTCTGAAAATGTTATCTTGCATTCCCATTGTTTCTATTTTAGCATCTAATTTTTCTTTTACTTTACTTTCATGGCCACTATATGTATTAACAACATACCATAATTTTTCGTTTTCCATTATGCGAACATCCCCTTTATAAATGATAATCCTAAATTCAATAATTGAAAGAAACCAACAACTACTAAGCAAAATATCAATGTTGCAAGTGTATATTTAAATACATCTTTCTTATTTGGCCAACTTACCTTTTTCATTTCATTTCTAGTTTCTTTTAGGAAACCATTTTTCTTTTCTTTTTTAATTTTTTCTTTTTTCATTAAACCACCTCAATATTTTTCCAAAATAAAAACACTTACGTGTTACAACTATATTTAAACACATATAACGTAACTTTGCAAGTGTTTTAAACTAAATTTCTGAAATTAAAATCAATTTTGTTCCATTTCTTATATCAGTATTATAAAGAAGTACGTTTGCTTCATAATATTGTCTTGTATTTACATTATATAATCTATTTCCTCCAGTTATAGGATATAGCCCATTAGAAAGCTCATTAACAGCCTTATTTAATAGTTTAACGATAGTTCCTATCTTTTTATTTATAGGTAAATAAATATCATATTTTTCATCTATTTCTGGTACTAATAGAGTTACATTTACTTTATCATTCATTATTACACTTCCCTACATATATTTTGAATATTCTGGACTACCATTCTTAATAACAACAATACTACTATTATTAATTTTACTTTCAGCATTATAATCACTAACATAATCAAAGAATTCTTGCCCATCAATTCCTTTTCCAACCCAAACACCACTATTATTTCTAACAAATGGTTCAATTGTACTTGAATCTAATTTTCTTAACATGCTTTCTGTATCATACAAAATAAATCTAAAGTTTTCAGACTGTTTACCATTTGTTATTAAATCATCTATAGTGATAATTTCATCATCCTCTGACTTAGCTTTTTCTAATTCTTTTTGAAGTTTTGCATATCCACTGAACAATATTACAAATTTTTCATCTGAAGAATTATCTAAATATTTTGAAACATTATTATTAATAACCTGTAAAACTTTAGCAAATCCTGTTGAATAATATTTTATTCCTTCAGTATTTGAAAATCCTAAATCATTTATTGAATCAATAACAATTAGTTTGCATTTTGCATGACTAAGAACACTTATAAAGCGTGGCATAAATAATTTAGTAACTGAATTATTTCTAGATGTAACAACTGTTAGATGTCTATCAAAATTGAAATAACTATATTGTGCAGTTGTAAAGTTAACTCCTAATGGAACATAATTTATACCTACTGTATTATTTATTAAATCATTAATATCAAGTTCATCTGGAACAATTGGAATCTTTGATGCTTTAGTAGTTAAATATTTATTTAACTCTGTAATAACATATTTAATATTTTTATCATAAACAGTTTCATCAAATACAAGTGATGACTGAAATTCAAATGGTGCTCCCAAGTTTACTACTCCTCTACCAGGATTCTTTTTAGGAATTGGAGAACCACTAAAGTATGAAGAATAATCAGAATCATCCATTAAGTTCAATAAGATTTTTTGTGGGAAATTATTTTCACTCATAAATCCTAATGAATTAGTTGTTGTACCTGTTACAACAAAAGTAATTCCAACTTTATTACAATTTCTTGTGAATGATGAGAATAATTCATCATATATATTTTCATATAATTCTTTAAATACATCAATATCATTGATTATAACAATTGTATTAGGAAAATGTGGAGTATTATTCTTTATATCCATAAAGAAGTCTCCACCATTATTTACATAATATTGTAATCTTTTATCACGTTCTGACATCAACATATAGAATAAATATTTTATTTTATCACCATCTGCTGCTGCAAGAACTTCTCCAACTTGAGGTGCATCTTTAAATATTCTTAATTTTTCTGATCCAAAATCAACTATATACATATTTAATTCATCTGAATTATGATTAATTATTGATGAATATATTATTGTTGATAATAATGTTGTTTTACCACTTCCACTTATACCAGCAATATATGTATTACCATCATAAGTTAAATTAATATTAACAAATCCTTGATTTTGATTAGCTGGATCATCATATTCTCCAATTATTGGATTAATTATATATGGTTTTTCTTTAATAGAATATTTAGTAATAACATCATTGTAGTAAATAACTGGAGGTATATTTTCTAACCACAAAGAACTAAATTTTATGTTTTCTGTTTGAGCAATATTATATAAGTATTTAACTATATTAGTTAACTGTTCTCCACGATCAACACTTTCATCTTTTTTTACTTCTTCATTTATTGATTTTATTAAACTTCCATCATTAGATACAAATTCTATACTATCATCTAATTTTTTTACAACTGTATCAGAGGGTACATATTTTGCACCAGCCCATCCAGATTGTCCAAGTTCAAATATTTCATCATTTCCAACTTGTAGATAAAATCTACCAGCTTCTTTAATATATGCTGCATCTGGTTTTTTTAACATTTCTTGACTATCATCAGTTGTTTGTACTTTTAAACATATTTTAAATCTTGAATTTGACCATATTTGATCATCTACTACACCACTTGGTTTTTGTGTTGCAAGTATTAAATGTACTCCTAGGGAACGGCCAATACGTGCAGCTGAAACAAGCTCATCCATGAAATCAGGTTGTTGCGCTTTTAATTCTGCAAATTCATCTGAAACTATAAATAAATGTGACATTGGTTCTTTTACTTTTCCTTCACGATAGAATCTTTGATATTTATAAATATCAACAGTTCCTTCTTCTAATGCTTCTCTTGTCTCATTAAATACTCTTTGTCTTCTTTGTAACTCAGAATTAATCGATACCAAAGTTCTATTCATTTCACTTTTATCTAAGTTTGTTATTGTTCCTACTAAGTGAGGTATTTTAATTCCTGTATCTCTATTTTCAAAAGCACCTGCAAGTCCTCCACCTTTGTAATCAATAAGCACAAATTGTACTTCATATGGATGGTAATTAATTGCAAGAGATAATAAATAAGTTATTATAAACTCAGATTTACCACTACCTGTTGTTCCTGCTATTAATCCATGTGGTCCATGATATTTTTCATGTAAATCCAAATCTATAACTTTATCATTATCTTTTACTCCAACAATTGTTCTTAAACTATTAACCGGATTATTTTCTTTCCATCTAGCTAATACACTTAATTGTTCTACACGTCCAGCATGAAATAATTCCAAAAATGAAATACTTGATGGAATAGCTGTTTGTAAGCTCTTAGTATATACTGGTATATTAGATATTATTTGTGCATATGGAACTATATCAATATTATTAATATAGCTTGCTTTAAATAATATTTGTCCTTCTCCAGCTGATTGTCTTCCCATTATACAACTAATTTCATTTTCAATATCGACAAAATTATCAAATTTACTTGGCATATTCTTTATAGAATCTTCAAATATTAAAATTGAAAATCCTAAAGATTTTTGATTACTTAATATTTTATCAATAACAGATAATTCTCTTGCCATTTTATAGTCATCAGTTACAATCACATAATATTCATTGAAACTATTTTCTTGATCTTTTTTTAGTCTATTTTCAAATTCTCTTTCAAGTAACATTGATATTCTACTAATCTCATCTTCATCTGATGCAAAAAATCTATTTTCATGATTATTATCCCAACTATGTGGAACATATTTCATAAACTCCCAATTACTTTCATTTTGTTTATTAGTTATAGTTACAATTTTAACATCTTTAGCACTATAATAATAAATTAATTGTAACATTATAGATTTTATATAATCCTCTTTAAATGAAGAATGAACTACTATTGGTAAAATCCTATTTGTCATTAATGAATAATTAATTGGAACATCTTGCAATATTCTTTCTTCATTACTTAAATCAACTGATAAGTTTTCTAAATCATCTTCATCTAATGAAAATGCTTTTTGTTTTTTTTCTATATTGATTAATGCAGGTGTATTTCCTTGACCAACTGTAATAGATAAAAAATCATTATCAAAAACTTCTCTACTCCAAATATTTTTTCTAGTTTCTATTATATCTTTAGTAATATCATCTAATTTAAAATTATTTTCTTTTAAAATATTTTCTTGCTCTGTAATAATCTTTTGTATTTGTTTTCTCATTTCATCTAAATATTCTCTATATTTAGTTTGTCTCGTTTTTTCATATTTAATTTCTTGTTTTTTTTGCCATTTTTCCATAAGTGTTGGCAATAATAATCCAGTTATTAGCATAACAGCTGACATAGTAAATGAGATTATAAGCGACATTAAATCTCCATTACCTTTTAGGTAACTTAAAAGTGAAGAAATTAATGTCATAGCTGATGTAAGTGACATTAAAGCAGTAGAACCTATCGTAAATATTAATGGCATCTTTGTAGATTCACGCTTTTGTGGTGGTGGATCTATAGTTATCTTTGTTTCACTTAGATTTCTTTTTAATCTTGGGGTATGAACAAACACTTGATCATCCGTATATAATTTAATATTTTTTTCTAAATCAGTAACTGGAGTTATTTTTTGTTCAATGGCACTACTGCTAGCTATTTTAGATAAAGATATCTCTAAGTTTATACTAGATTTACTAATTCTAAGTGAATCTCCCATATAAATAATTTTTATTCCATCTATAAAAATTGTATCACCTAGTGTAAGTAGTTTTTTACTATAACTTAATCTATTAACATATGAACTATTTTTTCTATTATCAATTCTTTGAATAGTATAATCATTACCCGTTTTGTTAAAAACAACGCTTTCATTATAAAGATTTCCCAATTTTATTTGACAATCTGAATTACTTCCAATCTTAATTTGGTTTAAAGAAGATGTTGAATATGTTTCATATTCATAGTAATCTGGTACAATAAATGCTGGTAAATAATCTTGCATATCTGCAAACTTTAATTCAAGCTTTAAATATTCTACCAAAGTTACTGTTTCAACATGAGAGTTATCTTTTTTCACATCAAGATTACTATCAGACATAATAATCCAACTATTGTTTTCAGTTTTTAAAGTTAGTGTTTCGTTTGTTGAAGTATCATTATGATTATAGTTAAAATTTATTACAAAAAATTTTTCAACTTTTTGTGGTAATATAAAAGACTGAATTTTTTCATCATCACATATTAATAACTTCATACCACTAGCTCCTTTTTTTATTCTGTATATACTATATCATATATTATACTATTTTTAATGTGTAATAACAAGAAAAAGTTAGATAAACATCAATTTAATAACGTGTATGCTGTATTGCAAAAATAGTTAATATTTAATTATTATATAAAAAAAAGTTGATTTCATAATCAACTTTCGGGTATTCTTAGAAAATTCGTTTTCTTTGAGAATTTGCAAGCATAGTTTGTGTTTGTTTAGCTGCTTCTGCTTTCCTAGCAGCATCACGTGCTGCTGTAACTGACTCTTTTGTGCCTATAGATGCTGCCCTAACAGCGTTCGATTCAACTGATTTTTTTTGTTCTGCTGCTGCTTTCTCTGCAAGTGTTTTAGCTGATATCTGAGCTGAAGAAGATTGTGTTACCCTAGAAGCAGGAGCAACTGATTTGTTGCTTTGATTACTATTACTTCCAGGAGTATAATCGTTATGTCCATATGTTTTGCTACTAGCACTATTGTTATTGTTATTACTATTATTATTATTACCAGTTCCAGTAGGTATAGTTCCTCCACCTAATTCAGCACCGTTATTACCAAATGATGATCCTGCACCGGCTCCAATTCCTGCAGCTGCTCCAGCTCCAGCAACAGCAGTACTTCCAGCAGTTGGAGAAGGTGGAGTAACATTATCCATTTTTTTAATTAATTCATTTATTTTTGCTAATGTTTGCTCAAGTCTTTTTAAAAAGTTAACATTTGATGTTACTGAATCATCGGCTTTTTTATACCATTTGTTTGCAGCATCTCCTCCATAGTATACTGATCCATTCATCTCTTCAATAATTTTAATTAATTTATTGCTTGTATTTGATATGTCTTTTGCGTATTTTGAAATACCCTTGCTTAATGATTTCATTTTACTTTTACTTAATTTATTCTTTGCCATATTCTATCTCCTTTTTTTTATTTATACATTAATGAAATGTATTATACTTTCCGTTGCCATTAAAGTACTGTGCACTTGTTGTTATGTTTCCAGCAGCCACTGAATCTATTGCAGCTTTCATTTCTGGTGACATAAGATTTGGATTATTCATATACGCGTTATATTTTGAATTGTTATATCCTGAAAATTGTCCAGGAGCTGTAATAACGCTTGATATTGAATTACCATAGTTGCCTGATGCTAATCTATTATATACAACTGACGCAACACCAGCTGAATCTCCAGAAACATAGGCTGGATTTTCCGATGCTTCTGCATAAACTAATGCATATAACATTTGAGTTTCCTGTGGGGATAATGATCCAACTGTTGCTCCAGCTACTGCTCCTGTGCCTCCTGGAGCTGCTGCTGTAGTTGTTACAGATGATGCATTTGGATTATTCATAAGTGCTGCTATTGCTGCAGGTATTCCCGAAGATGAGTGTGCTACTACTGGAGCTGGTGGATGTGCTATTTCATATAATTCTTTATATCTTTTTTCTAATTTATCAATATTCAATTCTAGTTTTTCTAAGAATTTCTCATTTGATGTTACTGAAGCATCAGCCTTTCTATACCATTCATTTGCTGTATTTCCACCATAATAAACTGATTTATTCATATTAGTAATAGTGGTAATTAATTTTTTATTAGTCTTTTTTATACTATCACGATATTTTTTTATATTGGATATATATTTTTCAAATTGTTTTAAACTAATTTTATTCTTAGCCATATCTTCACGCTCCTAAAACATTGAGTTTAAATCATCAACATCAACATCATCGTCTAGATCTATACTACTGCTTCCTTCTTCATCACTATCTATTTCAAAATCATCGTCATCATCTAGATCAAAGCTATCGTCTAAATCACTGCCATCATCCAAATCAAAATCATCATCTAAATCGTCATCTGCTGAATTTATTATGCTATCAAGTGCTGATGTATCTTCCATTGGTGAATCAATATCAATACCTCTATCATTTAAATATTTGATAGCATTTTTTACTTCTTCTGGCATATTAGTTTCATCCATGTATATCATTCCTATCTTACATTAACTATAACATTTAATTTTAAAAAAAACAAGTAATAAAACTTGTTTAAAAGAAAAAACACATATGTAATTGACAACATATGTGTAAAAAAGCCACTAACTTTTTATCAACCACGTAAGCAAACTGATAATTTGCAAACAGGTCTGGTTTGAGGGAGCTAATATGAAAATACATTCATAAAACAAATCGTCAATTTCTGCCTCTCACTTCGTTTAGTTCTCCGTCTACCTGAACACTTAGTATATGTTCGACACAAGAAATGTTAATTAATAAATCATTAGCATTCACATTTATCATATACTAACTGTCTATATATTAATACATAATTTGCTGTTTGTCAATATGTATTTATAAAAAAAATATATTTTTTTGTAAATATGTTAAAGCATAAAAAAACCATCTTTTTAGGATGGCGAGTTTTTCATACATTTAGCTAATTATCAGTTATACTAAACATATGTTGTGTCAGAGTTTTCTTTCTCTCTCTAGTTCAGAACCCTAGGGTGAAGTGAGATTTACCCCTCGCGCTTTCTCAACAAAACAAATAAGGAATACACCTCTTACGATAATTCAATCAGCTGTTTGAATTATCGTTTCTCTAGGATTGATTTAATTATACACTTTAGTTCTTTTATTGTCAATACTTTTTTTATAATAAAAAGAAAAAAATTAGAAATAATAATATTCTAATTTCAGACTGTTGACAAATAAAAACAGTCTTTTCTTTTTTATAAAATTGTATTATAATTAAGTTACGAGATAGACTT
>SVAH01000013.1 GCA_015059485.1 Bacillota bacterium | reverse complement strand
ATTCTTTTATTTTGGTTTTATATAATAAAAAAGACTGTCATACAAATATAATATCTATATTTGTCAACAGTCTGAGAGGAATAATTTAATTATTCCTCTTTTTTATTTTCTACTAATTTGTTTGCTATCTTAGTTACATTACCAGCTCCAATGGTTATTACTAAATCATTTTCTTTTACTCTATCTTTTAAATAATTAACTATTTCATCATAATCACTTATATATACTACATCTTTTCCTTCTTCTTTTAGCTTATTTACTATTTCATCTTCACTTACCCCATAAATATTTTCTTCACGAGCTGCATATATATCAATAACTATTATATGATCAAATTTAGATAATGACTTAGCAAAGTCTTCTAAATGATTTTTTACTCTACTATAAGTATGAGCTTCAAATATAGCATATGATTCATTAAATTTTTCTTTTAATACAGCATTTGCTGTTGCTTCTATTTCAGTTGGATGATGACCATAATCATCATATACATTAGCTCCATTAAATTTACCCTTAAATTCCATCCTACGAGCTGCACCTTTAAATTTTGATAAGCCTTTAACTATAGTTTCATTATCTATTTTATAATCAGAGCATAATGCAAAACATTCAAGTGAATTTGATACATTGTGAAGTCCTTTAACATTTAAAGATACTCTTGTAATGAATTTACCTTTTTTATATACATCGTAACTTGGATTTCCAAGATCATCATATGTAATATTTTTAGCATTATAGTCTGCATTTTCATTATTTATACTTGTAGTTATTACTTTAGCTTTTGTATAGTCTTTTAACTTATAGCATCTTTCATTATCCATATTAAGAACAAGTAATCCATCTTCAGGTAATTTAGATACATATTTTTGAAAAGAAGCTTCTATATTTTCTATATTTTTAAAATAATCTAAATGATCATTATCAATATTTGTTATTATTACACTTTTTTCATCAAAATTTTGATATGAATCTTTATATTCGCATGCTTCAATTATAAAATAATCACTGTTACCTACTCTATAGTTTCCACCAATAACATCTAAGTTAGATCCTATTTGAATTGATGGATCTTTTTTTGCTTCTACAAAAACACAGGATACCATTGATGAAGTTGTTGTTTTTCCATGTGTTCCAGAAACACCAATTACATCTTTAAATTTACGTGTTAATTCTCCTAAAAATTTACCTCTTTCAACAGTTTCTATACCAAGTTCTCTTGCTCTTTTTAATTCTTCATTATCTTCTTTAATTGCAGCTGTATAAACTACTAAATCTATATCATCACTTATATTTTCTTTTACTTGACCTATATTAACTTTTATCCCATTTTCTCTTAATTTTTTTACCATATCATTTTCAGTCATATCAGAGCCACTTACTGTATAACCATAATTTACTAGTATTTCTGCTATACCACTCATAGAAATACCACCAATTCCAATCATATATATGTGTTTATTCATTTGTAATCTCCTTTACTAAATCTTTAAATTCTTTTCCTCTAACTTCAAAATCTTTATATTGATCCCATGATGCACATGCTGGTGATAATAATACTACATCTCCTCTTCCCATTACATCACTTACTTTTTTCATACTTTCTTTTAAAGTATCAAATTTATAGCATTCTATATTTAAATCTTTACAAAAATCTTCAATTCTATCTTTACTTTCTCCATAACACATAACACACTTAACATTCTTCATATTATCTTTTAAATCATAAAATGAATGTCCCCTATCAGTACCACCTAAAAGTAATATTGTTGGTTCATTAAATGAAGCAAGTGCTATATTTGTTGATACACAATTTGTAGCTTTTGAATCGTTATAAAATTTTATTCCATTATATTCACAAACATATTCTAATCTATGTTCTACTCCTTTAAATTTTTTAAGTACATTTATAATAGATTCATTACTTACATTATATATTTTACAAGCACATATTGCAGCCATTATATTTTCATAATTATGCTTTCCTTTTAATAAAATATCAGATAATTTAATAATTAGCTTATTATCATAATAAATACCTTCATCATTACAGTAACATTTGTTATTATTAGAATTACCATAGTATATTTTAGTACTTTTAATATCACTAGTTACATTTAAACTTTCTTTATCATTACTATTAATGATAGCATAATTGCTACTTGTATGATTATTAAATATTTTTTTCTTCTTACTTTTATATACTTCATATGAAGGATGAAAATCTAGGTGAGTTGGTGTTATATTCGTAAGTACTGATACATTAGTTTTAAAGTCATACATATCACATAATTGGTGATCAGATATTTCAAGTACTAAGTATGTGCCTTTTTTTATATCCCTAGCAAAATGTGAAAGTGGTACTCCTACATTACCACCAAGTATTACTTCATCTTTTTCTTCTTTTAATATTTCATATATTAAATTACTAGTGGTTGTTTTACCATTAGATCCTGTAATGCCAATTATATTTACATCTTTATCTATGAATGAATATGACATTTCTACTTCATTTATAACTTTTATATTCAATTCATTTGCCTTTAAAACAACTGGATGATCATATCTTATTCCTGGATTTTTTATAACATAATCATAAGTATCATCAAGTAATTCAACAGGAGTATCAGTTATTACTATTTTTACATTTAAACTTTCTAATTCTTTAACTAAATTTTCATCTTGTTCTTTCATATCTGTAACAAGTATTTCATTATTATAATTACTTAATAATTTAGCTGCTTCATATCCACTACGAGCCATACCTAATATAAATATTTTTTTGCTTTCAAACATATATCATTCACCTATTTATATTATAGTGAAAATACAAAAAAAAGCAACTATTATTGCTTTTTATAAATATTATTAAATGCACTTTATTTACATTTTTCATCATTTTTTACTACTTTATTTATATTTAGTAATACATTTAAAACAACACTTAATAACATTAATACAATTCCACATATTAATAAAAAGTTAGTGATAGTAGCTAATAAATATCTAATATAATTTGAAACACTATATGTTATTACAAGTAAGTGTTTTATATCTATTTTTATCATTATCATAATAGATGTAAACACATATATCATACTTGTCATATTAATTGATATAAATATATAGTCTTTTATTTTCTTTCTATTAAATACTAATAATAAAACTATAACTACAAATAAAGTTATATCTAATATATTAATTATTTTATTAATTTTAGATATTTTATTCTTTATTATTTTCGGAATATTCATAACAGTTATTTTTTCTTTATATATATCTAATACTGCATTAACATATGCGTTAATACTTGCTTCATCAAAATTCTTTATTTCATTTTCTCTTATATATTTTTTTACACTTTCTTTAATTTTTATTTCTATACTTAATAAGCTTATATTATTACTATCTTCAAATATATAATCCATATATTCTAATACATTGCTTTTTATATCATCTTTAGTATAATATGTTTTTATAATAGTTTCATCAAAACCAGATGACATTGTATTTAATTTTATGCTTTCATATATTTCAATATATAAATCATCATAATAATTTATATTCATTTTTTTTATATGATAATTTTTATTTAACAAAGTATTATTAATTAATAATGTTGTTATTAATATAAAGAAAAGTGAAGAAACAATAAACACTTTTATATAATGAAATATATATTTTATTTTATTAATCATAAGACGCCTCCACAAGATGTGCGTATACTACAAATCTTTTATCAGTTCTTCCTAATGTGTGTGGATAGCAAGTATATAACATTAATGTTTCTTCTGATGTTACAAGTGGCAATTTTTCACTTTCATTATCTTTTATTATATCAGTTTTATATACTTTATATTTAAATTTACCATATATAGTATTAATATTTATAATATTGTCAATAACAACATCATATAAGTTATAAAGATAGCCTTTATTATTATGGCCAGCCATCACTATTGCTCCTCCCTCTCCAGGAAACATTGAACCAGCATAATGGCCTATACCTTTAGACAAATTTTTATATGAATCACCTAAATAAATTGGCAATTTTATATCTACATTTTTTATTTCTAATGTTCCGTATTTGGTATTACGGCCAGGATAATTAGTAATTTTATGTGTTTTTTTATCTACTTTAACATCTTTATTTGATGGTATTACTTCTTCTATTGATATATTATTTAAAAATGTTACATATGTTGTTGTAATATTCCCAAAGAATATTAAATATAGACTTATGAAAAAGGACGAAAAGAAAAAAGCAACAACTAAATATTTAGTTATTACTTTTAACACGATTTTTGTCTTAGTTGTTTGCTTTTCTAACTTTGTTTGCAAAAAGTAATACTCCTAAAACTGAAACACCTAATGTTACATATAACACTTCTAAAGTACCAGTAGCTCTAATTGGTGCTCCGCCTTTTCCAACTTCATTAACTGGGTCTACTACAGTATATGATTTATCGTTATTATCTACTATATTAATATTACCATCTTTAGAAATAGTAATTGATTTAATAGCACTTATTTCACTTGCTGTTTCATTAGCTAGCTTAACAGCTGTATTTAATTTTTTAGAAATAAATTCATCATAACTTTTAGCTCCAGAATTTTTAGCGATATTATAAGCTTCATCATATTTAGCAGCTAATTTATCACATTCTTCATCAGTTAAATCATTATTAGCTAAAAATTGATTTATTTGGTTTAATGCTGATTGACTAATATTATAGTTTTTACCATTGACTGTTTTTCCAGCACTAATATAATTTTTTAGTTCACTTTCAGTCATTGCATTAACTGAAGAAATAGCTGTAAATGAAACAAGTACTGCTAAAATACTCATAACAACTTTTCTCATAACCTTTCCTCCTTTTTCAAATTAACTCTATTCTAGTACAAATATTATTATATGTCAATTTTTATTTACACATTTTTTGTAAATTATTTTATGATTGATTCTAACCAATTTTCATTTTTTTCTAAGCCAAATAAGGTAGTAATTGTTGCAGCTAAATTAGCAAGTCCAAAATCTCCAGCTTTTATTTTTATATTACTTACATCATTTCCATAAATAATAAATGGTACAGGATTGATAGTATGTGATGTTTTCGCTTCTTTTAAATCATTATTTGGATTATACATTTCTTCACAATTTCCATGGTCAGCAACTATTATAAGAATACTATTTGTTTCTTTTACTGTTTCCATTATTCTCCCTATTGACTCATCAACAGCTTTCATTCCTTCTATTGTAGCTTCATAATTGCCAGTATGTCCTACCATATCTCCATTTGGATAATTAACTCTTAAAAAATCAAACTTATCTGATTTTATTGCTTCTATTAACTTGTCAGTTATTTCTTTTGCTTTCATCTTAGGCTTTTTATCAAACGATATTACATCACTATTAATTTCTTCATATGTTTCTAAATTTTCATCAAACTTTTCTATTCTGTTGCCATTCCAAAAATATGTTACATGTCCAAACTTTTGTGTTTCAGAAATAGCATATTCTCTTATATTATATTTACATAATTCTTCTGTTAATGTATATTTTATTTTTGGTGGTTCTGTTAAATAGTTTTTAGGTATTTTTAAATCTGCATCATATTGTAACATTCCTGCATACATAACTTTAGGCACCCTTACTCTATCAAATTTATCAAAGTTTTCATCATCAAAAGCCTTAGATATTTCAAGTGCTCTATCTCCTCTAAAGTTAAAGAACACTACTGAATCATTATCTTCTATAGTACCTACTGGTTTATTATCTTTAACAATCACAAAGCTATCTAAATCTTGATCTATTATTCCAGGATTCTCTTTTCTATAAGTTTCTATTGCATCATATGCAGATGTAAACTTTCTTGCATCTCCTAAAACATGAGTATGCCATCCTTTTTCTACCATAGACCAATTAGCTTCATATCTATCCATAGTGGTAGTCATTCTTCCACCACCAGATGCTATCAAGCATTCAAAATTTTCATCATTTAATTCTTTTATCTTATTTTCTAAGATATCTACATATTTTAAAGCACTTGTTTTATCAACATCTCTTCCATCAAGTAATATATGCACTCTTACTTTTTTTAATCCTTCTTTTTTAGATTCTTCAATTAATTTCAATAAATGATTTATATTTGAATGTACTCCTCCATCAGATAAAAGTCCAATAAAATGCATTGTATTATTTTTACAATTATTTATAAGCTGTTTCCAAGTATTTCCTTCAAATAGTGATTTATTTTCAATTGCTTCTGAAACAAGTTTAGCTCCTTGTGAGTATATTTGACCACATCCCATAGCATTATGTCCTACTTCACTGTTTCCCATATCATCATCACTTGGAAGTCCTACATAAGTACCATGTGCCTTAATCAATCTATTTGGGTAATTTTTCATTAAATAATCTAAATTAGGAGTTTTTGCATTAATAAATGCATTTCCATAATCAGACTCTCTAATTCCTACTCCGTCCATTATTACTAATACTATTTTTCTCATATATATCCTCCTATCTAATTTTACTAAAAAAACACACATTATTCAACGTGTGTTTTTTTATCTAAAGCATTTCTTAATGTTCTTGTTAATTTAACTTGTGCTATTTCTTTTTCCAGATTTTTTTTACTTTCATAGTCTTTAAATTGTTTTACAAAAATGTTTGCAGAACCTCCAAATATAGTATATAAAAATTTTTCATCATTATTTAAACAACTCAAATCTTCAAAAGTCCATCCTGAATTATAAGCTATATTTGCCAAATCAATCAACTCAAACGGATAGTATTCTGGATTAATATAATATTCTATTTTTCTTACATTAAAAAGTATTTCTAACATTTTCTCTGCACTTATATCTTTACAAAAATAATTTATACATTCTTCAAATTTATCTAAGAATTTATCTTTATCAAATTTAGAATAATTAATAAGTATACTCGATAAATCTATTATTCTTTTTCCAATAGCCATTGTTGATACATAATTAATTGTTTTTATATATTCTATTAATGCATCTTGATCATCAGAATAAATAATATCACTCACACTTTCAAATAAATCAGCCATTGAAGTTTTAATCATCTCATCTATCAAATTATTACGAATATTCTCTTCTTCTATTTGATCTTTTGTTTTAGCAAAGTATTTATACTTATATAAATAAGATTTACCCTTTATTTTAGAATCCCAAGTTGAATCAAAATAATATACACCATCTATATTATATTTAGGATCTACGATATGTGCTATATTTCTCATATGGCCAGATGTTTCATCAAAAGTATGTTCAAGTTCATTTATATATATCTCTATTCCTAATTTTCTTAAAATAAAACTATACAATTTTGAAAAACCTACGCATACTATTTTATCACCAAATAATACTTTTGATAAATCTCTGGATTTAGTACTGTTTTCTCCTTTTTCTTTTTCTTCTTCCTTATATTCTCTATTTCTAACTAAATCATATACGTACATTACATTTTCCATAGGAGACAAATTTAAAGTTTTGACACTATTAACTATTTCATTTATTTTATTAATTGTCTTTTTACAATCATCTAAACTTACATAATCTATATTTCCAGTTAATTGCACATATATGTTATCAAATTCATTATATTTTTTTTCTAATTTTTCTATTTGTTCAATGTCATCTAAACTATAAAATCCTGTTAAAACAACTTTCTTATTCTTTAAAATTTTATTCTTTCTTAAAAATTCTAATTCATCTATTCTTCCAAAAGATAATCTAACATAATCAGCCATTTCAAACAAATTATCAAAATTATTTTTAAAGAAATTCCAATCTTTTACCGCGTCATCACAATCAATATCTTGACACAAAGAAATCTCCTCTTCTGCACATTTATTGAAATATTCTTTATCTTTTATTGCTTTTTCAAATGAATCTATATCCTCTAAATATATTGATAAAGATTTATCCATTTGAGAAATACCAATCGTATATAGATTGTCACTCCAATCTTTTTCATCACATAATTCTATTTCTAACATAATATCCTCCTTATAAAATAAAAATCTCACTATAGATAATGAGATTTTTATTATCCTGATAACCCCCCATTACTCAAGATATGCATATAGTCTATCACAAGTTATATCGTTTGTCAACATTTTGTCAATGTAATATTTTTATTTACATTATAATAATTCAGATAATTTTTCTTCTTCTTCAGATAATTTATTTTTTTCTTGTTCTACTAAAGAAGCAGGAGCTTTTTTTACATAGTTTTCATTAGATAATAATTTTTTCCTTCTTTCAATTGATGATTTTAATGTTTCAATTTGTTTTTCCTTCATCAGTTTTTCTTCTTCTGTTTCTTCTTTTTCAAAGAAAATAGTTGCTTCATATTTACCACTTTTTACTTCATATGACTTAATATCTAATCTTTCGTTAGTTTGAACATCTTGAAGTTTTAACATTTTTATAATAATTTCATCTTCAGTATTTATAATAACTTTTGCATCTTTAGGAATATTATTTTCAGTTTTAACGTTTCTAAATGCTCTAATGAAATCAATTTTACTATCAATTTCTTTTAATTCATTATTAAATACAAAATCTTTATTATATTTAGGATATTCATCTATCATAATTGACTCAGTATTTTTAATTGGTAACATTTGATATATTTCTTCAGTTACAAAAGGCATAAATGGATGTAATAATTTCATTATACCTGTTAGAACATAACATAATACTGATTTAGTAGTATTAGATTCACTATTAAATTTAGCAAATTCAATGTAGTTACTGCAAAAATCATCATAGATAAAACTATATGTTTCAGAACCAAATAAATTAAATTCGTATTTATCCATATGCTTAATACTAGATTTAACTATTTTTTCGTATTTAGTTAATATCCATTTATCTTCATCTGTTAAATTGTCAAATGTAAGTTCTTTTAAATCTTCAATATTCATTAAAACAAATCTAGATGCATTCCATATTTTATTAATATAATTCCATGTTGATGACATTTTTGTTTCATCAAATCTTAAATCAGTTCCAAATGCACAATCAGTATTTAGATAATATCTTAGTGCATCACAACCATATTTATCGATTATATCAAATGGATCAACAACATTTCCTAAAGACTTAGACATTTTAACACCATTTTTGTCACGAATAAGTCCATGAATTATACAATCTTTAAATGGTCTTACACCATTTAATTCAAGTGATTGGAATGTCATTCTATTAACCCAGAAAGGAATAATATCATAACCAGTAACTAAACAATCATTAGGAAAATATCTTTTCATATCATCTGTTTCTTCTGGCCAACCTAATGTTGAGAATGGCCATAATGCAGATGAAAACCATGTATCAAGTACATCTTCATCTTGTACCCATCCTTCTTCTTTTGGTGCTTCCATACCTACATATATCTCATCCCCTTTATACCATGCTGGTATTCTATGTCCCCACCATAATTGACGAGATATACACCAATCATATGTTATTTCCATCCAATGATTCATAGTTTTTTCGTAACGAGATGGGAAGAAATTAACTTTTTTGTCTTTATCTTTTTGATTTTCTAATACCCTATCAGCTAATCCTCTCATTTTAACAAACCATTGTTCTTTAACCATTGGTTCAACCATAACTCCCGTACGTTCTGAATGACCAACTTCGTGCACTAGTGGTTCAACTTCTAATAACAAATCAGCTTTCTTTAAATCTTCTAATACAGCATCTCTGCATTCTTCTCTAGTCATTCCTTGATATTTTTCTGGAACGTTTTCATTCATAGTTGCATCATCATTCATGATACAAATTCTCTCTAGATTATGTCTATTACCTACTTCAAAGTCATTAGGATCGTGGGCTGGTGTTATTTTAACAACACCTGTTCCCTTAGATATATCAGCATGTTCATCAGCAATAACTGGAATTGATTTATTCATAAATGGTAACTCAACAGTTTTACCAATATATTTTTTATATCTTTCATCATCTTTATTAACCGCTACTGCAGTATCGCCAAATAATGTTTCTGGTCTTGTAGTTGCAACATCTAAATATTCTTCACTTCCTGTTATTTTATATTTTAAATGATAGAAAGCACTTTTTTCTTCAGAATATATTACTTCTTCATTTGATAAGGATGTCTTAGCAGCAGGATCCCAGTTTATTATTTTTTCTCCACGATATATTAATCCTTTATTGTAAAAATCAACAAATACTTTTGTTACTGCTTTGTTAAGTCCTTCATCCAAAGTAAATCTTTCTCTATTATAATCAACGGAAACACCCATAGCAGCCCATTGATCACGAATCGCACCACCATATTCATGAGTCCAATCCCAACAAGCCTCTAAGAACTTTTCTCTACCATATTCATATTTATTAATACCTTGATCTTTTAATCTTTTAACTACTTTTGCTTCTGTTGCTATTGCAGCATGATCCATACCAGGAAGCCATAAAGTATCAAATCCTTGCATTCTTTTATATCTAATAATTGCATCTTGAATTGATACGTTATATGCATGACCTATATGTAATTTACCTGTAACATTTGGTGGTGGAATAACTATACAAAATGGTTCTTTTGCTTTATTACCTGCATCAAAATAACCTTTTTCTTTCCAATTATTATATTTTCCTTTTTCTACTTCAATATGATTATATTTACTATCTAACATATTTATCATCCTTCCTAAAATAAAAAGATGATACCACAAAGGACGAAGAAATACTTCGTGGTACCACCTTATTTAAACTCTTTTTGATAACGCATATATATGCGGATAATACTTACTATTATTTTTCAGTATTTCAACTCCAAAGCTACCTTCTTACATTCATCATATTAACTTACACCAAACGTTAACTCTCTTTAAATCAGAAATGTAATACTCCTCTTCTTCCTTGTTTTTAATAAAAATATAATATACTATTTTTTATGAAATATCAATAGTTTCTTTAACTTCATTGTCAATTACTATTTCAAGTGATGTTTCATTTATTCTAGTTGCTATTACTGATTCATCAGTTATTTGATAAATTTGAGAAACTCTTGTAAAGTTATCTTTATTTAATATTGAATAATTATTCGATTGATCAACAACTTCAATATAATTACCTAAAAATTTGATTTTCTTATATTCACTTGACAACTTGGATGTTCCATCATAATTTTTTAATGAATAAGTTCCCGTTTGATTTTGAACTATTATTGAATTATCATTAAACGCTGTTATTGGATATACAAAATCAGATGTTTTTTTATTAAGTTCAGAATCTATCAAATTCCATGTATTTTCTTTTTTTACTATAAACAAATCTGAAGCAATTTTATTTTGTTCAACATCTTTTGCATTTTGTAGTCCAATAAATTCATATGTAGGCTCAATAACAGTTTGTATGCTATCATTAAGTTGTAACACACCATATTTTTCATCTTTTGTTTTTACAATCACATAATTATTGGCAATTCCTACAGTATATATTTTATAACCTGCATAAGTATCAGATTTAGTTTTATTTATAATGTCATAAATAATTACTCCATCTTTTTCTGCATAATAATCTGATATTATCGCAAATCTATTATTAATAAGCGCTTTTGTTTCTAATCCAACCATCTTAAAATAATTAATTCCATATGTTTCATCTTCAATTATTTCCTCACCGTAACCACAATTTTCATAGTTACAATCATATGTACCAATTAAAGAATTAGCATTATTATAAAAATATAATTTATCATTATAATGAAATTCATGATTCGGATTTTTTGAATCACCATTTTTTACATGATATACAATTCCTAACACTGTAAATGGTAAAAATAATACAAATAGTACTACTGAAATAATGAATGCTATTTTTTTATGCTTCTCCATTATTATTCACCACACTTTCATTTTCCCCTTGTCCTTCATTGTTATTTGAAGTGTTTGTTTCTGCTTTAATTACTGGTTTTACTAGTGGATAACTAGTAGCATCATATTTTTCATTTGAATTTAAAGTATAAACTGTTGCATTTTCACCAACTATAGATACTTTAAATGCTAGAAGATCATCACCACAATACTTGTCATTTATAAGCTGTATAGAATCATTAATAAGTGGTGTTTCAATTATATCTTTATCATAAGAATAAATATTTAATTTATTATCAGATGATATTCCTACATAATAATTTTCTTGTAATTGAATATATTTGAATCCATTCTTTGTAAGTTTATTAGCCGCATAGTCATAAATGTGATATGTATTTCCTTCTTTTACTTTAATATACTTAGTATTAAATCCTCTAATTCTATTTGAGACTCTTTTTGAAAGCATTTCTTTTCCATCTCTAGCAAATATTGTATAGTTAGTTCCATCATATGCAAGATAGCTATTACCCATATTTTCTATAGAACTATAATTGAATGGTACAAGTGATGCCATTTTTCCCTCACCATTTAATGTTAAAATTCCATATTTACTATTTCTATTTTGAGCAATTACCCTAAAATCTGACTCAGATCTATACGTAGGCATTTCTGTTTCTGAATTCATATTTGTATTCACTGATAAATATTTAGATAAAACTTTTTTATCATTTAAATCATAAAGTACTATGTTTCTATTACTATCATTTACTGCATTTGGATTATCTTGAATAAATACATATCTATTATTTATAATTGGTATTACACCTACACTTTTTGAAAATGTCATATCATTATCTTGTCTTACTGTATCACTTGCTATAAAACAATTTACAAATTTTGTTGAATCACTAGTCAAGTTATTTGGATTTGTACATTTATATTCACCAATTAAGTTTTCCTTTGGAATATCACTATAAATATATAATGTACCATCAAAATAACTAACATATTCTGTATTTTTAGATATTTCTGCTTCTTTTAAACTAATTACATAATCTTTTTTATCTATTGTTACTGTTAATGTAGTAGCATTTTGAACTATTTTAAATGGTACATATTCTTCTAATACTTTATTATCCTCATCAACCACATTAATTTCATTAAAGTATTCAAACTTTGAATTTACACTAAGTCCTACTTCATTAAATCTATTTTTATCATAATATCTTATATATAATTTATTATCTTTAACTAATGCCACATAATCTTTATAAATTTTTATATATTGATACGGATCACTAAAAATCATTTTATTATTGTAATCATATAGAAAATATTCTTTAGTATCATTAACTCCTACTATATATTTATCATTATAATCTGCTATATATGATGATATTGCTTTTGATATAGCTTTTTTTTGATCATTCATTAAATAATTACGCCCGTTATCATTTACCATATAATATGAATGTATATCATCATTAAATAAAGAAATATCATCATAATTAAAGTCCACTAATTCTTCTACTTTGCCTTCATTTATTTTAATTACGCCATAACTTCCTGCTTTATCTTTAACTATTGACTTATCTTTATCTGCTAACTTTACTCCAGTGTATTCTCCAATATTTTCTTGTTCTTTTATATCATATAAAAAAACTATTTCATTTTTTGCACCTTCCTCATTATCATAAATAAATGCATACTTATTATCAATAATAGGTGTTCTTCTATCAACAAGCTTTCCTTCTTCATTTAAGACTTTAACTTTATCAATATGTTCATCAAGCTCAAAATATGCCACATAACACAATTTTTCATCTTGATTTTTACATTCATATTTACCCAAATCTTTATCATTTTCATCCAGAAGTATCAAATTACCATTTTCATAGCGATAATTATCTTTTTCAATTATTACATCAGGTTTCTTCTTAGATGATGATTTAGTATCTTTATTTTTTGATACAAGTACTACTATTAAAGTTACTATTAAGATTAGTACTATTGTTCCAAAAATAATTATCAACGTTTTTTCTTTTTTAGAAAATTTATTCCATTTTTCTTTTATTTTATCTTTTAATTTTTTCTTATTTTTTTTATCTTTTTCCTTATTTTCTTTTTTGTTATTATTATCTTCTTTTAAATCTGTTTCTTGCTTTTCAACGTCAATAGTTTCTTTCGTATCATCTAAAACCTCTCCATTATTATCAATCTCTAAAGCTGGTTTAGTTGGATTATCAATTATCTCTTTTAAATTATCCAATTCTTTTGTGTTATCCTCTTTGCTCATATCTATACTCCTTATCTTAATATAAATTATATCATATTTTATTCATTAGTAAAACATAAAAAAAGAATGCTAAAGCATTCCTTTCTTTACTTATATATTATTAATAATTGAATATTTTTTTTCTTTTTACAGTTACTACTACAGCTGCAGCCACTGATAATATTGTAAGCACTATATATTTAATAGCATTATCGCCAGTTCCAGGATTTTTTTCTGATTTTTTAATTGTAAATTCAGCTGTAGCTTCTCCTTTATCAGTCACTACTTTAATAGTATGATTTCCTACTTTTAAATGATCAGTATAATCTTTTGTAAATACTACAATAGTACTTCCTTCTTTTGTTTCATAATTTGATGAAGCAATTAATACATCATCTACATATACTTTTCCACTTGCTACAAATTCAGCATAATCAATATCAAATCTAAATGTTAATCTATCTGAACTTTTCAAATTGTATTCTTGTTTTTCACCATCTAAAACTTTATATGTTTTTTTATCATTTTTAGATTCTTCAGTTGCTTTTTTTGCTGCTTCTTCAGCATCTTTTGCAGCTCTTTCTTCTTTAGTAATTACACTAATTTCTGGTTGTGTAAAAACATTTTGAAGTGTTCTATAAGTTAATTCTTGATTTGTCACATTTAATTCTACTTCTCTATCCCATACAGAGTTTGCTGATAATAATGCATTTAGCTTAGTTGTATCTGTAGTAAAATCAATTCCAATTGCTCCTATAAACTCATAAGGATCTTCTGGATTAGTTATATCATAAAGTGCTTTGAATGTTCCTCTTTCTATAGCTACTTCTAAATTATTACTTAACTCTAACCCTGCATTTGCTCCTGTAAAAGTTCCATTTTTTATAGTAACTAGTTTACCGCCTTCTGCAAATAATGCAGAATCATAAGTTGATTCAAATGTTCCATTTTCAATTAATAATGTTTTATCATGAACATAATCCCATGAATCAATAGTAGGTGTTTCTATATTAAAAAAATGTACACCAGCTGCAAACGAAGTTTTATCATTACCCTTAAAAGTTCCATTTTTAATTACAGCATTTGAATTATTAAAAGTTACTGCTGAGTAATTTACTCCTTCAAATGTTCCTCCAACTATTGTTACATCACTATCTACAAAATTTAATGTTGCCTTTACTGTATAACCAGTAGCATCAATTGTAACTTCTTGATCGTGAATATAAATTTCTTTATCTCCTTCTGGTAAAGTAACATCTTCTGTAAATTTATATTCATCTGCTCCTAAAAAATATGTTCCTTCTGTTTCATCATAACCTATACTTTTAGCAGATACATCTGTTTTTGCAAAATCTGCTTGTGTTAATTCAATAACTTCTGCTTTTACACTAGGTGCAAATACTAACATGGCAACTACACTTGCTAGTATCCCCTTTAAACTTTTTTTCATATACAATCCTCTTTTCTATTTTATAACTCAATGATATATCACGATTATATAAATGTAAATACGCTTTCGTATTGCTTTACACAAAAGTTGTCATATTTTTACAACAACTATTAATTGTACTTTATTAGTACAAACTAGATGTATTGAAAATAATTTATCAGTTTGATATACTTACATATAGAATAGGAAGCATTGTTATGAAAGAGTCTTTTGATAATAAAAATCAAGAATATATATCTAAGTGGATTGAAAGCAATCCTAATTTTTCTAATATAAAATTTCAAAATAACTCTATTTTATTTAGCAATGGTTCTAAAATAGATCTTAAAAATTTTTCACTATCTTCTTTATTAGATAATGAAGATTTTATTTCAAATCTTAAATTAATGGATGAATATTTGTTATATAAAATTATATACGCTAATGCTGAAATATATAAATTCTATAATAGAGATACAAATATTGATGAATACATTAAAGATATTAAAATAACTGATCAAGGAAATGTTCTTATCACTACTGATAAATCTAAAAAAGAAACAAAAGGTATAAAGATTAATTCAATATTAATGACTTATAGTTCATTATTAAATAGTAGTACAAACGGTAAAGTTTCAATAGATAAACTATTCAAAAAAATTGGTTTAAACAATTTTCATGAAAAAAATGGTGAATTACTATTTTTTGATTTACTTGATAAAAATGATGAATTTAAAACAATAGAAATACATTATATTGGTGATTTTTCTAAATATATGTATACTTTAGTCCGTTACCAAAATTACTTAGTTGGAGATGCAAAAAAACTATTAGAATCATGTAATTATAAAATAAATAAACTAATGAAATCAGATAATTTAAATAATCTTCAAAAAGATGCATTAAAATTATATAATAAGTATACTAAATACAACAAAATACATGATTTAAAAAAAAGAATACATAGAAATAAAACAATGTTTATTATTGCAATGTTAATTTTTACTTTAATGATTATTTATAATGGTCTTTATGTATTATTATGGAGCCATGATAATAGAAATATAGATAAGCAAGTAAATCAAATATATGTTAATACTAAAGTAACTGAGACAATGGAAAACGAAAATACTGAAATAATAAATAATAATGCTGATAAAAGTGATCCATATTGGGATTATATAAAAATGAATTTAATAAATGTTGATTTTAGTGAATTAAAGAAAACTAATAATGATACAGTTGGTTGGATTCAGGTAAATGGAACAAATATAAACTATCCTTTTGTACAAACTACCGATAATGAATATTATTTAACACACCAATTTGATAAAAAATTTAATGGTGGTGGTTGGGTTTGGTTAGATTATCGCAATAATTCGAAAGAATTTGATAAAAATAGTATAATTTACGCTCATGGAAGGCAAAATAAAACAATGTTTGGAAGTCTTAGAAATATATTAACTAATGACTGGATTAATAATAAAGAAAATTACGTTATTAAATTATCTACTGAAACAGAAAATACTTTATGGCAAGTTTTTAGTGTTTATAGGATTCCTACTACAAGTGATTATTTAGAAATTAGTTTTGAAGATAATAATAAATTTTTAGAATTTGCAAATATGTTAAAAAATAGAAGTCAATATGATTTTGGTACTAATGTATCAGATGATGATAAAATTCTTACTTTATCTACTTGTTATAATAATGCTGATAAAGTTGTATTGCATGCCAAATTGATAAAAAAGGAAAGTCGTTAAAAAAATAAAAACTCTCACTTATTGTGAAAGTTTTTATTTATTATTATAAAAATACTAAATTCTATTTCTTTTTGTATATGCTCTTAAAGATATTAAAGCAATTAAACTTAATATTAATGTAATAAACATTGTTACAATGTTATCACCAGTTTGTGGATTTTTAACTGATTTTGTTATTACAAATGTTCCATTTGCTTCTCCACTATCAACTGTTACTTTTACTGTATGATTTCCTTCTGACAACTTATCTGTAAACGCTTTATTAAATGTGATAATTGTACTACCTTCTTTAGAAGTATAATCTTTAGCATCTACAAATTTATCATCAACAAATACTTTTCCAGTCTTTTTAAATTCATTGTAATCTACATTGAATCTAAATGATAATGGTTTTGTAGATGTTGCATCATATTTTTGATTATCACCATCTAATACTTCATATTTTTTTGTTTCTACTTTTTTTTCAGTTTCAACTGTTGTTGCTGATTTTTCTTGTTTCTTAGTAACAGGTATTTTAACGATTACTTGAATTACAACATTTGCACCTCTAAATACAATTTCATTATTTGTTTTAGAACCATTTACAAATACTTCAACATTATCTTTATAATTATAACCATCACCAGCTACAATATACATAGATACATAGTAATTCTTTCCTTCTTCAAAAGTTCCAAAGAATGATTCATTATAATTTTCTACACCTTCAGAAGGCATTCCAACAACATAACGAGCTGCTGTTGGAGATGGTAATGAATAGTATTCTTCATTATCAAAAATTGGTGTTGGAAATGTTGCTGGTTCATAACAAGTTGAAGTTTGCCAACTATTTGTTTCTTCATTGTATTTATCACATTCATAGCTTTCACCTTTTTTTACTTCTTTTCCAGCTAGTTCAGTATCAAGAGTAATATTTACTTTTGATATTTCTCCATTGCCAAGAGTAAATGTTTTTGCTACTTCATCATTTATAATTTCTGCTAATGAATAATCACAACGAAATGCATTTGATAAATGTGATGAACCAGTTTCTATATTTGTTTCTTTATCAATTATACTACAATTTGAATAAGCTGATCCTGGATTTTCAATTGAATGACCACTGTGTGTATAAGATGTCCATGTAAAATTAACATCTACAACTGATGGTCTATATGTTTTTCCAGGTTTAAAATTTGTATAATTAACTTTTTTATAACTGCCATTTTTAACTTCATACCAGAATAAATTTAATGTTTGTGTTCCTTGATTTTCTCCTTCTTTTATTAGTGTTGCCTCAACTGTTGTTGGTATTGCTTGACCAACTGTTGGTGTCCCAACATTATAAGATATTGTCCATTCATCTGACGATGCACTAACATTTTGTGCTGAAAATATACTTAATACAGCTACTAAAACCCCAAATAATACTCTCATTTTTTTCATAAATAATCTCCTCTCTCACTATAAATAATCATAACTTATTTAAATCTAAAAATCAATTATTTTTTACTCTATAAATTGTATATTGCTCATATCTTGGATAGAAATTTTTCATAGTACCTCTAACTGATGTATATTTATACTCCAAGTTTGGTATAAGAACTAAATTTTGATTCATTATATATATATTCTTTTCTTTCTTCTTTAGTTCATTTATTGCTTCAAGTATTTGCTCTCTTTTAATGCCATTCAGCCAAATATCATCAAACATAACATAAGTGGTATATTTTTTTCGATTAGGTATATAAAATTTATAATCATTTTTATTTAGATATGCCACTACCGATTGATATTTATCAACATCTGTACATATAACTGTTGAACCTTTAGGAATATTTTTTTCAATATATTCTGCTGTTATTTTACTAGTTGAGTAATTTTCTTTTATATCTTGAAAAGCTAATTTATAACTACTTATCGATGTCATAATAATTATTATTACAAAACTTATTTCTAATAAATAATTTTTCATATAAACATTTTTATCATGTTTATAATTTAATATCCAAAAAAATAATGTCACAGTAAAAAGATATGCTCTTGCAGGTAATACAAACCAAGACACTGCATGAATTAATATAGTAAATAAAAATTGACTAAAAAATATTATACATTGTTTTATATTTTTTATACCTGATATTAAAATAGAAATAAGAATTAATACAAACATATATTTATAATAATTTGGTACACTATTGTTTCCATATAAATTTTTTACTGTATCATCATATGTAATTTTTATTTGCTCAAAGAATTCTTTTATAGTAGTTACACCCCTCATATTATTATGAGATTCTGTTATTTTACACATATTTTTAGCTATTATTACAATGGTACACATAACTATTAATGATACAAAGAATATAATAAGTCCTTTTATAATTTTTTTCTTATTACATTCTTTATTCTTTATGAATTCATATCCATAATAATCTAATGCAAGTAAAAAAGCTGTTGGTAACATCACCATATGTGTCTGACATAAAAGTGCTAAAAGTATTGAATAAATATATGGATAATCTTTTCTGTCTTTATAATATATTGATATTAAAATAAGTAAGAATGGTATCATACAGTATGGTCTTGATATTACACTATACCAAAATATCATTCCTCCACTAAATATAAATAATAACTTATAAAACTTATTACATTCTATTTTTTCAAGTATTAAATATACTGTTGCTACTGCAAAAAGACATGAAATAATATTTTCTGTTATAACTGGAAAACCTAATTTAGCAAATGGCATTAATATAAAATACCATAATGGCGAATGTCCTTCATAAGCCATTTGTTTTATAACTCCAATTGGACTTAAATCTCTTGCTATTAACCATGATTGACCTTCATCTTCATATATTTCATGATGAAATGCTACAAATAATACAAATGCACTAAATGCTAAAAGTACTATAAGATTAAATATACTAATTTTATTTTTTTTCATCTAATATCACTCACTCGAACATATTTTAACATATTATTAATAATAATAGTTAAAAAAATGACACTTAAGTAATTAACTTAAATGTCCATTTATTTAGTTCTTTTAGATAACTCTACTACTTTTCTCCATAAAAGTGGCCCTACTATTCCATTTATATCAAAGCCATAGTCACTTTGAATTTTTTTTACAGATTTTTCAGTTAATTCATCAAATTCACCATTAACTCTAACACCTGGTATTGATTTATCATATCTACATATTGCTAGTAAAAATCTTTGAAAACGCCTAACATCTGCTCCGGTCATTCCCCTTGTTAAAAAATAATCCGGATATAATTCATTAACATAATCTTGATATTCTGTTGGATAAGATTTTAAAATATTATTATATACGCTTTTTAAAAGTTGCCAATCACTATATGTAAATTTACCTGTAACAGGAAGTCCATACTTTGATTGAAAAGCTTTTACCATAGATATTGTGTTATTAGTATATATAGAATTAGTTGGGAGTCTTGGTATATCTTTGTCTAAGAATGCTAATGCATCTAAAAAATAATGTACGTATTCTACTTCTATTCCAGTATCTCCATAAGCAAGTTCATCTGTATAAAGAAACGTTATTTCATCTTGTGAAAGTCCTTCTGAGTAAATATCTGCAAGTTTTTTTACACTATTATACACATATTTTATTTTATACCATGTTGATTTATTAACTATTCCTGTTTTTGGTAAATTAAATATTTCTTGAAATTTTTTTACAGCTTCTACAGTTTCATCATCATATATACCAAGTGTATTAGTAATATCTGGTATAGCCGGATAATTTTTTCTTATTCTTCTTAAATCTCTTTGAATAGCAAGTACCGGATTTCCAACACTTCCAAGCCTTACCTCATAACCTGGATATCCTTCCTTTGTATCTCCAACTGGCGCATCATATTTAATAGAAATATCACTTCCATAATAATTTTTTAATATCTGAAGTGGGGTCTTTCCTTGATTAGCAAGTGTTACTGTACCCCATTGTGACAAGCCATTACATGTTTTTACTCTACCATCACAATAAGTTGTAAAATATGGCTGTACTTGATTTCCTTTGACTACATAATTATCAAATATATCATCAACTATATCATCTATATTTGAATATGTAGATCTATTTTCAACATATTTTTGATCAAATGCTTCATTTGATGTTATATCAAAATTATATCCTTTAGAGCGATACCATTCATTATAAATTCTATTCATTGCAAATGATATTATGGCATAAATATTAGCTATTAATGCATTTTTAGGCCATGTTGGATAGAGCTCTGATGATGCCACATTAGATATATAATCTGTAAAAGCTACAGTTATATCTTTAGCACTTTCTGAAGGTTTTCCTAAATGTACTGTTATATTATTAGGAACTATTGGATATCTTACTGCCATCTAAATTCACCTACATCTAATGTTTTAGGTGCTACATTTATATTTTGAACTACACATACATCTTCATACATATTTACTTTATACACATTATTTAATTTTTCTGGTTCATAAACAGCAAGTATTTCATAAGTAGTTTTTTTAGGAACATCCAAATTATCATTAATTAGCTTTGGTGCTGGCAAGCTTATTTTTTCTATTACACCTGATTCATTTGTCTCGCCTTCATAAAATATAATATTAGCACTTTTATACTGAGTAGAAATAGTCACTTTTAAGTCTTTAATTGGTATAGCACCACTAGCTGTATAAGCTCTAATTCTAAGATTCCCTCTACTAGGATTTTCTTTTATAAAATCTTTGTATAAATCACTATTTATAAAATTATCATCATTTATATTATATGTATTCAATTTATTCCTCCTTATATTTTTAATTGTTGACCAATAGATAGATTATTTGTTTTTAAATTATTTTTCTTTTTTATAGAATCAACTGAGGTATTATATTTTCTTGCAATCGAATATAAACTATCCCCAGATTTTACTGTATATATAACAGTTGCACTACCACTACTTACTTTTGGTATCTTTAATATTTGTCCAACACTTAAGCTTGATGATTTTAAATTATTTAAATTCATAATAGCAGATACGCTAGTATTATATATATTTGCTATTTTATATAAACTGTCCCCACTTTTTACAGTATATGTAATGGAAGTATTTGTTTCTGGTGGTGTGTAATCTTCTCCAAAGCATTCTTCTATTTCCATACTTTCTTCACCAGTTCTAATTTTTAAAATTTGTCCAACTGCTATACTATTACTAGTAAGTGAATTATCTTTTATTAAAGTATTTACATCTATATTATAAGATTTAGCAATAGTATATAAACTATCTCCTTTTTTAACGGTATAATTTATAAATGAGGGCATATACATATCTTCTTCAGGTGTATACATTTCTGGTATTCTAATTATTTGACCTATATTAAGGTTATCGCTTTTTAAATAATTTAATTTTTTTATTTCATCAACCGTTGTATTATATTTTCTTGCTATTTTAGATAATGTATCTCCTGATACTACTGTATACATAAATAAATTATTTGGATTAATACCTGACTTAATTGGTATTTTTAATACTGTGCCTACATTTAGTAGGCTACCCTTTATTCCATTTAACTCAGCAAGTTCTGTAACTGATACTCCAAATTGATTACTAATTCCATATAAAGTATCACCAGATTTAACTGTATAAGTTTGCAAATCAATTTCACCTCTAGTTAATCATATGCTTATTATTAAAAAAAATCATCATTATTATGATGATTTTTTTATGAACTTATTAACTTATCAACTTTTAATAATAAATTATCTATATCAAATTCCATTTCTTTTTCGACTTCAGCTGGTAATCCAGAAAAGCCAAAATCATTTAAACCAATAACATAATTTATTGATGTTGCAAGAGAACCTAAGACATAAGTATTTCCTGCTTCAATAACAATTCTTTTTATATGCTCTGGTAAAATCTTTTTCTTATATTGTTCATCTGTATTAAGATATAACTCTAAACTTGGAATACTTACAACGTTAATATTCTTACCATTTTTAGCAAGTTGGTTAGCCACTATAAAAGCATTTTTTACTTCACTTCCTGATGCTATAAGTATCGCATCAGGTGTAGTTTTACAATCTCTAACTAGATAAGCTCCATTTTTTACCTCTAAAGAATTACTTCCAGGTATTTTAGGAACTTTATCTTTAGCAACAACTAAAGCAGCAGGCTTATTAGTTTTTAATATAATATCCCAACATCCCATTAATTCTGTAATATCTGCTGGCCTATATGTTATTAAATTTGGTATTGTTCTAAGCATTGAAAGTTGCTCTATTGGTTCATGAGTCGGTCCGTCTTGACCAACAAGTATAGAATCATGTGTAAATATATATGTAACTGGAAGAGACATAAGAGCACTCATACGAATAGCAGGTTTTAAATAGTCGCTAAATGATAAGAAAGTTGAACCACATACTCTTAAACCTGATAAAGCCATTCCATTTAATATAGCGCCCATAGCATGTTCTCTTACGCCAAATCTTATATTTCTTCCAAGAGGTGTTACATCACTCATAATTGCACTATTATCTATTACGTTTTTACAACTAGAAAATAAATCAGCTGAACCATTTATAAATAATTTAGTGTTTTGTGCAAACAAATTCATAACTTTATAATTTGAAAATCTTAATTCTTCATTATATTTTTCATTAATTTTATACTTAGATGAATCAAACGGAATCACATTTTGATTTTGTTCAAGCATATTAAATATATTTGTAAGATTATCACTAGAACTCATTTTCATACTACTCATTGTTTTATCAAATATTTCATAACTTTCTTGCATTCTTTCTTTAATTTTTTGTTGTATATAAATAATTGAATCTTTAGAAACATAAAATTGTTCTGATAAAAGTCCAAATGATTCTCTTAAATTATGCATATCTGATTCACTAAGTGGTTTTCCATGCACTAAATTAGTATTTTGATTAAAGCTACCATTTCCTAGAATTGTTTTAAATACTATAATTGTTGGTTTATTATTCTTTCTTGCTTGTGAAAGAGCATTATCTATAGCTTCAATATCAGTTCCATCTTTTACAACTATTACATCAAATCCAATAGATTTAAATCTGTTTTCAACATCTTCATTAAATGTAGACTCTAGTGACCCATCTATGCTCATATTATTGTCATCATATAAAAGTATTAACTTATTTAATTTTTGTGCTCCTGCAAAAGATAAAGCTTCATACGAAATGCCTTCCATTAAATCTCCATCGCTACAAAGAACATAAGTATAATAATCTATTAAATTCTGTTTTTCTTCTTCCTCTTCATCTAATAGTTTTTCAATATATCTCTCTGAAAGAGCCATCCCTACTGCTTGTCCAATACCTTGTCCAAGTGGTCCTGTAGTACACTCAACTCCTGGAGTAACTCTATATTCTGGATGACCAGGTGTTATAGAATTAATTCTTCTAAAATTTTTTAAGTCATTTAAAGTAATATTGTATCCTACCATATGTAGTGTGGCATACAATAAAGCTGATGCATGTCCACATGACAAAACAAATCTATCTCTATTAAGCCAATTAGGATTATCAGGATTAAATTTTAAATGATTTAGATATAAAGTTCCCACTATTGGAGCAGCAGAAAGAACAACACCAGGATGCCCACTACCCGCCATATTTATCATATCTAATGCTAGCATTTTGACTTCATTAATAAACTTTTTTTCATTATCATAATTTTTTTTTATAAGTAATCCCACACGCTTCAACCATCCTTCTTCTATTAATATAATTATAACAGATAATTGTAATTATTCAATAATTTTACATCATTATAATCATTATTTTACTAATAACTAGTATACGTGTTATAATACTATTAGGTGATTAAAAATGCTTAGATTAATACAAATAGAATTAAATAAACTAATTACATATGTATGTAAAAAATTTGGTAAAAACGCAACTGTTTTTCCTGGAACTATAACTTATAATATGAGGCAAAGCATACTTACTAAAATTAAATATCCTAAATATGTTATAGGTGTTACTGGATCTTCTGGCAAAGGTACTACTACTGATTTAATTGCTACCACTTTAAAAAAAGCAGGATTAAATGTTGTTTATAATGATAGTGGCTCAAATGGTATTAGAGCTATTACAACCACTATTTTAAATAATTGTAATTATAAAGGAGAAATGATGTGCGATGTACTTCTTTTAGAAATTGACGAAAGACACTTACATCTTGCATTTAGTAAAAATAAACTTACTCATTTAGTAATTACAAATATTACAAGAGACCAGCCAGCAAGAAGCGGTTCTCCAGATTTAATATACGATTACATCTTTAAAACAGTTGATGAAAAAACTACTCTTGTTATTAATGCTGATGACCCTACTGTTGCAAGATCTAAAGTTGATTTCAAAGGAAAAATTATAACTTATGGACTTGGTAAAACTAAAGATAGTAAATGTGAAAGCAATTCAAAATCTCTTGATAGCGCATATTGTCCTAAATGTCATAAAAAGTTAAAATATGATTTTTATCACTATGGACATATAGGTTCTTATAAATGTGAAAATTGTGATTTTTCTAGAAATCCTTTAGATTATGAAGCTACTAATTTAAATTTAGGAAAGAAAACTTTAAAAATAAACGGACACAGTTTAAAAATTAATAAAGACATTTTATATGCTGCTTACAATACAATTGCAGCTTATGCCCTTTGTAAATCTATCGGTATAGATGATAAAATCTTAGATGATACATTAAATAAAAACATTAAAGAGGCAAAACGTGGACATGAATATGAAATTAAAAATAGAAAAATAACTATGTTAGAAAGTAAAAATGAAAATAATTTAAGTTACTATCAGTCTATGAAATATATTGTTGATGCTAGTGGTAAGAAAACTGTTATTTTAGGATTTGATAATGTTTCTAGAAGATATAAGTTTAATGATTTATCTTGGCTATATGATGTAGAATTTGAACTTTTAAATAATAAAGATATTGATAAAATACTTTGTATTGGTAGATTCAGATATGATGTAGCTGTAAGATTAGAATATGCTAAAATTAATAAAAACAAAATTATTTTAGTTGATAATCTAGATGATATTATTAATATTACTTTAAATCAAACTAAAGGAAATATTTATACTATGGTTTGTTTTGATATGACTGCAATACTAAAATCTAAGATTAAGGAGGCTAAAAATGAAGAAAATTAAAATAGCTCACCTTTACTATGATTTAATGAATTTATATGGTGAAAATGGTAATATAAGAGCTTTAGAAAAATATTTAAGAGCACAAAAATTAACTGTAGAAATTAATAACTTAACTATTGGTGATAAAATAGATTTTGACAAATATGATATATTTTACATCGGTAGTGGTAATGATGAAGCATTTGAATTAACACTTAAAGATATAAAAAATTACAAAGCTAATATAGAAAAAAATATAAACGATAAAATGTTTATTATTACTGGCAATGCTTTAAATTTATTTGGTAAAATATACATAAAGAAAAAAGAAATTATTCCTTGTCTAGATATTTTAGATTTTGAAAGTAAAGAAATAAGAAAAAGAATTGTTGGGGAACAATTTCTAAGATTTAAAAAGAATAATTGTGAAATAATTGGGTTTGAAAATAGAAGTTCTAAATTAGTAAATGTTAAGGAAAAATATTTATTTCATGTTATTCAAGGTAGTGGAACGTATGAAGGTATAATTCATAAAGATTTCTATGGTACTTACCTACTTGGTCCTATACTTGTTAGAAATCCATATTTTACAGAATATATAACTAAAAGAATATGTAAAAAATTTGATATTAAATATATACCAGTAAATAATGAACTTGAGAAAAAAGCATATGATAAATATAAAACCAACTTTTTAAAATAAGTTGGTTTTATATTTAAAAAAATAACTGGTTTTTACCAGTTATAAAATAGAGTCTAGTGCTAATGTAATCATGTTATTTAAAGAAGTCTCTCTTTCATCTACAGTCATGAAAGTGTTTTCAAACTTACTATCTACAGCAGTTAAAATACATGCAGCTTCTCTTTCAAAACTATTTGCAATATGAAATAATGCAAATGATTCCATTTCTGCACCAATTAGATCAATACCTTTTGGTACACGTTTTAAAACATGCTCTGTATCTGAATAGAAATCAAATTGTTCTCTTGTCATAACAGTCCCTTCATGAATTTTAAATTTTTTATTACGCGCAACTCTCATAATTTTATCATTTAGTATTGAAGTGGAGTTAGCTAAATGTATATTTTCGCCATTATAAGAATAAGCGAAACTTCCCTCATTATATGAATCTGTTGCAAGTAATAATTCTCCAACTTTAACATTAGGACTTAATGAACCACAAGTTCCTATTCTAATTATTGTTTTTACTTCAAAGAAGTAAAAAAGTTCAAAAGCATAAATACTCATCGAAGGCATACCCATGCCAGAACCCATCACTGTAACCCTTTTATTCTTATAAAAACCTGTATAAGCAAACATATTTCGAGTATCATTCACAAGTTCAGCATCTGTCAAAAAATTCTCAGCAATATACTTTGCTCTCAAAGGATCTCCTGGCATAATTACTGTGTCTGCTATACATTTTTTTTCACAATTAATATGAACAGGTTTTAAATTTTCTTGTACTTTTGGAATATTCATATCAATCTCTCCCTCTATTCTTAAATTAAGTTTAACACAAAGAGTGTCAACAAAAAATATTTTTTTGTATATTTTACATCATTGTTTACACTACCTTATTAATTTTCTAATATTATCTATTGCATTCTTTTCAATGCGTGATACTTGTGCTTGAGAAATATTATAATCCCTGGCAAGTTCTGTTTGTGTTTTTCCAAGTATATATCTAGATGTTAATATTTCTCTTTCCCTTATTTTAATTTGATTAAGTGCTTTCTTTAATGCAATTAAAGAATCTAATTCTGAATCGATACATTTTTTATCGGCTATTTGATCAAATAAATAAATTGTATCTCCACCATCATTATATATAGGTTCAAAGATTGACATAGGTTCTTTTAACGCATCAATTGCATAATCTATTTCATATTCAGATATATTTAAAGCCTTTGCTATTTCTTCATTAGATGGAATGTAACCATTAGTCTTTTCAAATTCATCTTTAAACTTTATAATTTCATACGCTCTTTCTTTAATACTTCTACTAACTCTAATTGTCGTATTATCCCTAATATATCTTTTAATTTCGCCAATAATAAGAGGACATGCATAAGTACTTAATTGTAAATTATATGATAAATCAAAATTATCTATTGCTTTTATAAGACCTATTACCCCTACTTGGAATAAATCATCCAAATTGTATTTACCAGTATTAAACTTTTTTAATATACTTAGTACTAGCTTCAAATTCCCATTAACTAATTCTTCTTTTGCTTTTTCATCACCTGCTTGATATTTTTTAAAAAGTTCAACCGTTTCTTCACTCTTCAATACTTTTAAATTATTAGTATTTATACCAGATATTTCTACTTTATAATTTGCCATATTAGCTCCTTTCAATATTATGTTGTAAAAAAAGTCAAAATTTTATTCAAAAATATAGTCATTTTATGTCTAATCAAGTGTAAAGTAGTATAGTATAATATAGAATAATTTCCCTATTTATTGTATAATTTTTGTAGGTGATTTTATGTTGTATCCAAATAATATAAAAAAGACCCATAAAACATTTATTAATTATGCAAATAGAGGAATGGACCTTGAAGAACTCATCAATGAAACAAATGAATATTACCTAGAAAAAGATATGGCATTAATATATAAGAAACCCACTCCTATTGGAATTGCTAAAAGTAGTTTCAATGAATTCGGTAGAACTATAGAAAAAGCATATTTTAAAGAGCAGTCTACTTTAGATTATAATGGAATATATAAAGGTAAATATATAGAATTTGATGCTAAAGAAACTAAAAGTAAAACATCATTTCCACTTGCTAATGTACATAAACATCAAATAGAACATATAAGAAATGTAATTAGACATGATGGTATAGTCTTTTTAATAATAAAAATGAATGGATTATATTATTTGCTTTTAGGTAATGATTTTATAAATTTTATTGATAATAATGAAAGAAAAAGTATTCCTTATGAATATATTAGTACTAAAGGATTCAATTTAATAGAAAAATATAATCCACCTTTAGATTACTTAAAAATAATTGATAATTTATTATTAGGAGGTCATAATTATGGCAAAGAAGTTAAAAGTTAAAAAAGAAAAGAATAATACGAAAAGTCCAGGTAAATTCAAAAAGAATTTAAAAACGTTAATAGTAATACTATTTTATACTCTTGGTATAGTAGTAGCTTCAACATTTTTAATATTTGGACTATATATAATTATTACAGCGCCTGATTTTAATGCTCAAAAATTATATAAATCCGAATCATCGGTTTTCTACGATACTGATGGAAACGAAATTGCAAGACTTGGTGCAGAAAACAGAGTTTTAGTAACATATGATGATTTACCACAAAATATGATTGATGCACTTGTTGCAACAGAAGATTCGAGATTCTTCCAACATAATGGATTTGATGCAGCTAGATTCTTTAAGGCATCTTTAGGACAAGCTTTGGGTAATTCAAATGCTGGTGGTGCCTCTACTCTAACAATGCAACTTGTTAAAAATAATTATACTTCTAGTGAAGCAAGTGGTATGAAAGGTATAATAAGAAAATTTACAGATATTTATATGGCAGTATTTAAAATAGAAAAAACATATACTAAAGAAGAAATAATAGAATTCTATGTTAATAGTCAATGGTTTGGTAACGGTAATATCAATTACTCTGGTATATACGGTGTTGAACAGGCTTCTCAAGAATTCTTTGGAAAATCAGTTAATGATTTAAGTTTATCCGAAAGTGCTTTAATAGTAGGTATGTTTAATAACCCTACTGCGTTTAATCCATATAATTTTCCAAATGCAGCAACTAAGAGACGTGAAACCGTTTTAAACTTGATGGTTAAACATGGTTACCTTACTAAGGAAGAATGTGATATTGCTAATAGTATTCCAATTCAAACATTACTTGTTAATCGTGATGATAAATCATTTACTAATCCATACCAGCAATTTATAGATTATACTGTAAAAAATATTATTGAAGTTACTGGAAATGATCCAAGACATGTACCAATGTCTGTTAAAACTACAATGAATAGAAACGTTCAAGATGTAGTTAATAATGTTACTAATGGTACTGGTGGCTATACATTTGCAGATGATAAAGTTCAAATGGGTATGGCAATCACAAGTACTAAAGATGGTTCTGTTGTTGCTCTATCTGGTGGGCGTAATTATCAAGCAATGGGACTTAATAGAGCTACTGATATTAGTCGTCAACCTGGTTCGACTGCTAAACCAATATTTGATTATGGTCCATACATTGAATACAATAATGGTTCTCCATCAACTTATTTCTTCGATATGCCTTATACTTATTCTTCTGGTGGCTCAATTAAAAACTATGATAATAGATATAAAGGTATGATGACAATGCGTGATGCATTAGTTGATTCAAGAAATATTCCAGCATTACAAGCTTTCCAAGCTGTAGACAAAGAAAAAATAGCTGATTTCGTTCATAAATTAGGAATACACTACGGCGAAGGCCTTCCATACGAATCATGTTCAATTGGTGGATTTGATGGTGTTTCTCCACTTGAAGCATCTGCTGCTTATGCTGCTTTTGGTAGAGGTGGTAGTTATATTGCGCCATATGCATTCACTGAAATAACATATTTAGATACAGATAAAACTGAAAAATATACCCCTGAAAAAGTTAAAGTTATGTCAGAAGAAACTGCTTACTTAATTACAGATATGCTTGTAACAGGTGGTAAACAAGGTGTTGGTGGTTCAATACATGTTTCTGGTACTGAAGTAGCCGCTAAAGGTGGTACTACTACAATGGATGCATCTTCAAGAAAGACATATGGATATCCAAGTTCTGTTACACCAGACCATTGGAATAACACTTACACTCCTGATTACTCAATATCACTTTGGTATGGATATGACAAAAATGAAAAAGGCGTATATTTAACATCAACTCCTGGTGGTAAAGCAAGACGTGGAATTATGGCCGCTGTTGCTAATAAAATATACAAGAAGGACTCGACCTTCAAAAAACCCTCGGGGATTGTAACAGTTACAGTTGAAAAAGATTCCATTCCATTTACACTTGCTAGTGAAACTACTCCAGAAAGTATGAGAATGTCAGCAATGTTTAAAAAAGGAACTGAACCAACTGAAGAATCTACTAGATTTGGAAGATTAAATGATCCTTCTAATGGTACATTTACAACAAGTGGTACTACAATAAATCTTTCATGGAGCCCTGCTAAAGCAAGTGAAGGTACTAGTGAAGCAGCTATTGCTGATTATTATAATGAAAATTATGGTAAATTTGCTGAAACGTTCTATCAAGCTAGATTAGATTATAATAATGCAAATATTGGAACAGTTGGCTATGAAATTTATGTAAATGGAAATTATGTTGGTTACACCGATAGTACATCATATAGTTACACTGGTGATGGTGTAAGTAATTATGACTTTACAATTAAAACTGCTTACAGTATATTTAAAGATAATCGCAGTAATGGTATTTCTATAAGTACTAAATATCCTACAAGTGTAATTACACCAAGTACTGATGATACAAATACAGATACTACCAATTCAAGCAATTCTAACTCAACAGTAGTTCCTAACGAATATGTATTAGAATAAAGAAATGAAACAGATATTAATTTATCTGTTTTATTATTTTATTTTCAATGATTTCAACAAATATCAACCAAACTGGAGATAATACAACAAAAAAAATCTGAAATATCAGATTTTTTTATAGTGCTTACAATATTCTTTTAAACTACAGCTATTGCAATCCGGATTAACACTTTTACATATATATCTTCCAAATAATACAAGTTGATGATGAGTTCTACTCCATTTATCTTTAGGAATCTTTCTCATTAACTTTTTTTCAACTTTCAATACACTATCATTTTTATATGCAAGTCCTAGTCTTTTTGATACTCTTTCTACATGTGTATCCACTGCTATTGCTGGAACATCATATATATTTGATAGTACAACATTACAAGTTTTTCTACCTACTCCTGGAAGACTTTCCAGGTAATTTCTATCATTTGGAACTTTACCATTATAGTCCTTAACCAACTTTTTAGCTATCTCTATAATGTATTCTGATTTTCTAGTATAAGTTCCTACAGGTCTTACTATTTTCATAATATCTCTTATATTAGCACTTGCCAAACTAAAAATATCATATTTATCAAATAATTCTTTCGTAACCATATTAACTCTTTTATCTGTACATTGAGCACTAAGAACTGTTGCTATTAAAAGTTCATAATCCTTATTATAATTTAACTCACACCTAGGATTAGGTATCATTTTATCTAATTCTTTTATTAACAAATCACTATTCATCATCATTTAACCAATCAAATTCAAACATAGCTGTGTCATTTTTTTCAGTCTCTTCTTTAACTATATTATTATTTACATCATTCATAGACTTATAGCCTTTTTTCTTCCAACTATGTAAAACAGCATCTATATATCTCATATTAGTAGCACCATTGTAAACTGCTTCTTTTAATGCACCTCTTATTAACTCTTCACTAAAGCCTAACATTAAAAATGAATTAATATACTCATATTCGCTTGGAGAAAGACTTCTTGCAAATTCACGTTCAAAATCTTCGAATAACCCATCTGTACTTTCTTCCTTTTTTTCTTCTTTTATTAAGTCATAGAAATTATCTAAAGATACAGCATCTATTATCCTTCCCTCTAAATCTTTTCCTGTTTCAAAAGATATTAATTTCTTACCCATAAGCGAATTAAAAGAGTTCATAATAGCTTCTTCACTCATACCAGTATTTTTATTAATTAATTCTATATCAAACACATTAGTATCAGAATTTTCAAAATAAGTAAGAAGCAAAAACTCTTCTAAAGATAATTTTAATTCTAAAGCTTTATTAATTAAATGACTACCTACTATAAATTTTTTTTCTTTTAAAATATCTTTTACATTCATTCGCTTTCCTCCTCTACATGTTTTAATAAATCTTTTTTAACATTATTTAAAATACTATTATTAACCATTCTTATAAGCTTATATCTTACTATTTTAGACTTATTAAAATTCTTAATAACACTATTTATTTCTAAAATACTAATATCTAAATCATCAGTACTTTTCACTACTAAATTATTATACATCTTTTTTACTATTTGTTCATCAATTTTTAATATTTTTGCCGCTATTATATTTAAATCTATACTATAATCAAATAAAGTTTCATTAGTAATTTCATTTTTTCTTATAATTTTCTTTATTGCATTAATAATTTCTATTTCTTTCTTATTAAATGAACTATATGTTTTTATATCTATTTGAGCCCACATACCATAAATATTATCTACATAAACTACATTATTATATTTTATACCTAATTCATCTATTAAACTATATTTTTTTAGTAAACATAATCCTTTTTTATAATTAGTACTTTCTAATATTTTTTCTAATTCTTCTCTTAATTTTACTATAGATACATTACTTAAATATTTTTTACATTTAACTATATATTTCTCTAATTTTTCATCTAAATCAAAATCAAGTATTGTAGAAAATCTAATAGCTCTAATAATTCTAAGTGGATCTTCCATTAATTTACTTTCATCGCCTATTAATTTAATTACTTTATTATTTAAATCTTTTACTCCTTCTAATAAATCAATTACAATATCATTTTTATCTAAAGCAATTGAATTAATAGTAAAATCTCTTCTTTTTATATCTTCTTTAAAATTATCAGTATATTCTATCTCTAACAACTTACCATTTTCATATTTTATTTCTTTTCTAAAAGTTGTTATCTCAAAACTATATTTATCTAATTTAAATTTTATTGAGCCATATTTATTATCACTTTTTATATTAAATATTTTTTCTAAAGTACCAGTTTTAGCATTAGTGCATATATCTATATCATAACTATGCTTAGAAAGTAAATAATCCCTAACATATCCACCTACTACATAAGCAATATAACCTTTATCTTCTATTTTATTTAACACATCAACTATTATTCTATTCATATAAGACTCCCATTAAATTATTACATATTTATTATACTAAAAAAACTACAATAAATGTAGTTTATATGCTTATTAAGGTGCTAAGACTAGGCGGAAGCCAATGTCATTAGCTGACCCACCTGTAAGATATGAAAAATAGAATGAGCCTGCAAGAACACCATAATTGTACCCACCACCTCGTGAGAACCAAGAACTAGATGAATGAATAAAACTAGAATAATCTGAATACCAATTGTTGTGATGGCCTGTCCATGTACCACTTGTATAATCATAGAACGGTCCCATCTCACCAGTTGCATCTCCAAGTATTCTCTTACTATAATCTGAATTACTTGTTGTTTCACCATATACATCAAAATATTTTGCATTATAATTAGCTATTATTGTTGAATCAAATCCACTTGTTCCAAGTGTGCCTGTTCTATATGATGACACATATTCATGCACTCCACCTGACATATCATATATACCAGTTATATTTCCTGTTGTTGATGCTTTTACTCCAGTTGTTGTGTTATATGCAAGTGTCTTTGATGAATCATTTCCGTATGTTCCTGGATATGTACTTTGATCTGTGCCATCTACTGCTGCATATCCTGTTAGATAATCTGAATTATTATTTATTCTTATATCTTCACATGTTCCACTTGTACATCTTCCATATGCTGAATGGTATAGGTATGCTACAGCTCCCCATTCTGTATTTTTCATCATGTGTGAATTATCTGTTCTTTTATAATTATATGCACTTTCAAACATTGCTTTTACTGTTTGAGTTCTAAGTGATGTTTGGCTTGGTTTTACTGTTAGTGCACTAGTTGTTCCTGTTGTTTCAAATTTTGCTACCCATAATCCATTTGTATTCATACTTATGAATGCTGGATGGGTCATATATTTGTTATCTGCACAATTTCCTGTAGCACCACTTGTCATTGGAGTTGCACATTCTGCTTCGGAATCAGTTGTATTTGTTAGTCCAAATACTATATCTATTTCTTGTGCGTTACTACCTAAAGTTGAAGGCTATCCAGTTGTATATCCATCTGCCTGTGTTGTATGGAATAATTTATATTTATATTTTGGTATCCATACAAAATAACTTTCTATATCTGATTCTGATATTGTATCTCCAACATCATAAGTAGTTGATGGGTTAGATACTAATATTACTGCATTTGCCCACTGTTTATTTCCG
>SVAH01000012.1 GCA_015059485.1 Bacillota bacterium | reverse complement strand
CCCCCAGGTGTACTTGTCAAGTAATTTTTTGCATATTTAATTATATAATTAATAAAAAAAATCAACACAAAGACATTGTGCTGATTTTTTATTATTTTCTAACTTTATTATCAATCAAATAATATTATAATATTCATTTATCTAAATGCATAATAAGTATAACTAATTTTCAATTCATGATCATTTGATGAAAAACCTTGAGTTTTAAATCCATTACTAGTCATAACATACCATTCACTAGTATTTCCTATACCTCCAGCTGTATCAAAACCGTTACTACCATTTCTAGATATTATAATAAAGTTTCTTACGTTAGTATCAGTAGCATAAAGAATTACTTTACTTGGATAAAAGCCTAAATCTGGACTATTAGTTGTACCTGCGTTTATCTTAAAACTACCAGTAACATAATCTTTCTCTGCAGCAGCTGCTGTTAATTCTGTTACTTGTTGTTGTAAGCTGTTTATTTGAGTAGTTTGGCTACTTACTGTTGTATTTTGAGTTGTATATAATGTATTTAATGCTTGATCTAGCGTTGTATCTTTATACGTTATATTACTTGCAGCATATTTATGAGCTGCGTATACACTTATACTTGAAAATATTAGGGCTCCTAGTATAAATGTAACAACTGGATTTTTAAATACTTTTTTCATATACATTCCTCTATTCTTATGTCTATTTTACCCCCCCCCCAGGTGTACTTGTCAAGTAATTTTTTGCATATTTAATTATATAATTAATAAAAAAATCAACACAAAATTTTGATGTTGATTTTTTATTATTTTCTAACTTTGTTATCAATTTCACTATGTATTAATTTAATAAATTCTTCTTGCGTAACAGTAGTAGTTTCTTCACTTCCATAACATCTATATGAAATAGTTTTATCATCTACTTCTTTTTGTCCAAGTATTATAGTATATGGAATCTTCTTAATAACTGATTCTCTCATACGATATCCTACTTTTTCTTCACGAGAGTCAAGTTCTACTCTGAAGTTTTCATCAAGTAGTTTTTGATATACTTCACGAGAATAATCTAAATGATATTCGTTATTTACAGGTAAAATATTAAGTTGTACTGGAGCTAAGAATATTGGAAGTGCTCCTTTTGTTTCTTCTAAATAATATGCAATAAATCTATCAATTGATCCAAATACTGCTCTATGAAGAACCACTGGTGTTTTCTTTTCACCATCTTTATCAACATATGAAAGTTCAAATTTTGCTGGCAAACAGAAATCCAATTGACATGTTGAAAGTGTTATTTCATTTCCAACAGCTGGTTTAACTTGAACATCTAACTTAGGTCCATAAAAAGCTGCTTCTCCAATTTTTTCTACATAATCAATTTTTAAATCATTTAATACTTGTCTTAACATATCTTCAGCTTTATTCCACATTTCATCATCTTGATGATATTTAACTTTATCTTCAGGATCTCTAAGTGATAATTCAAATCTAAAATTCTTGATATCTAATTCTTTATAACATTCAAGTATTAAATCAACTACACCTTTAAATTCAGCTTCAATTTGCTCTGGTGTACAGAATATATGTGAATCATTTTGACAAAACGTTCTAACTCTTTCAATGCCTTTTAAAGCACCTGATGCTTCATACCTACAATCTCTTGCTATTTCTGCAATACGAAGTGGAAGATCTCTATATGAATGAATATCGTTACCATAAATTACCATGTGATGTGGACAATTCATTGGACGAAGTACATATTCTTCATCTTCAACTTGCATTATTGGAAACATTGCATCTTTATAATGTTCTAAATGCCCAGATGTTTTATATAAATTAACATTACCTAAAGGTGGAGTTTGTACATGCTTATATCCACGTTTAATTTCTTTATTTCTAATATAATTTTCAAGTTCATTCCATAAAGTAAATCCATTTGGTAAATACATTGGAAGTCCTCTTCCAACTAAATCAGACATCATATATATTCCTAAATCCTTACCAATTTTTCTATGATCTCTTTGTTTTGCTTCTTCTAGTTCTTGCAAGTGTGCCTCTAGTTCTTCAGGTGTATCAAAGCATACTCCATAGATTCTTTGAAGCATTTTATTATTTTTATCACCTTTCCAATATGCACCACTAAATTTAAGTAATTTAAAATTTTTACATTCTTTTACTGTATCAACATGTGGCCCACGACAAAGGTCAGTAAAATCTCCTTGAGTATAGCAAGATATAACCGTATTATCTTCATCCATTCTTTCAATTAAATCTACTTTATATGGATCATCTTTAAACTTTTCTAATGCTTCACTTTTAGAAATTTCTTGTCTAACTATTCTTTTACCATCTTTTGCAAGTTTTTTCATTTCTTTTGAAATACTCTCTAAATCTTCATCAGTAATAACTTTATCTCCAAGATCTATGTCATAATAAAAGCCTTCTTCCACTACTGGGCCAACCCAAAACTTTGCTTCTGGATATAAGTGTTTTACAGCTTGTGCCATTAAGTGTGCACAACTATGATTTAATTTATTTAATCTTTCATCTTCTTTTATATTAATCATTTTTCATCCTTCTTTCTAACTTTCTTATTTTATTCATTTTATGTGTTTCTAATAATAGTGTTTTAAATTTTTCTCTTTCTTCAAATTGCATTAATGCTTCTAAATATCTATTAAAATATTCATCTAATTTAGGAAACTCTATTTGTTGAATTTTTTGAAAAGTACTTAAAACTTTTGCTATGTCAGCTCTTTCTAAATATTTTTTTATATAAACAGGATTTAAATAAGTCCCACGTTTACCTTTTGCATCAATAACAATAAGTAAAAATCCTCTTTTAACATACTCAGAGTTTTTATTTGCAAAATTATTATCTATTCCAATTACATAATCCAATTGTAATTCTCTAAGTCCAGAATGATATAAATTCTTTGCATCACAATCAAACTCTAAATAATGATTAACAAATTTACTAATACTTATAGAATCTTCTTGTGTAAATGGTGACTCCGTCGAAGAACTCTTACATTCATAAATGTCTAAATCTTTATCTTTTTCACCATATTCTTCAAAGTCTAAATAATCCTCTAACAATTTTTCAAAATCTTCCATAACACCCTCCAAAAACATAAAAAAGGAATGGTAAAAGGAGTCTAAAAGACGGTACCATCCCTTATTTAACTTAATTAATATAACGGTTATAACCGGAAATCTCTTTCGAGTTTCAATTCATAGGTAGTAACTAATTGAATCATTTACTTATTTTCACCAACCATAAGTTCTCTACAAAATAATTATCAACAGTCTTGTCCTAATCAACATTTTTTATAACATTATTTTATCATTTTATTTGTATAAGTCAACTATTAATAATATCTAACTTTAATTCTTCCTTTTTTTTGCTTAATTGAATTTGTATCAACATAATCAATATTAGCATTAAGTTCTAAAACTTGTCTATAATATTTATATTTATACAATATTTTTAATTTATTAAGTCTATCTTTAGAAGAATACTTTCTATTATTAAAATGTAGGTCTGCAAGCATTCTTTGATTTTCAATTCCAAGATAACTAAATGGATCTAATAAATTTAATTCATATACTGCATTTTTTATAGGAGCAATGGAATAATGATATTTATCTGATTCATTAGATATTATGTTCATCATATTCTCATAAGAATGCTTATCCATTGTATATAAGTCTCCAGATAAATCATTAATAACTCTATCTATTTCTTTTTGATTTGGCATTGTTTTTCCATAATATATAAATGGAAAACCATTATCTTTCAAAAATTTCAAATATGCTCTTTCTAACATATTTTCAAAATGAGTATTTAATCCACTATTTTGATCATTATTCTTAGTTTTAGACTTTTTATAAAGTTCATCCAATTGATCATATTTTTCATTATTTATTAATTTTAAAGAAACAACATCTTCATATGCTTTTAATCCACATAACTTACCACTTGGATAAAATTCTAATTCATAATTTATAACTGGATACTTTTCATTATTTTTAAATACTAATCCTTTTTTAAAGAATTCATCTACTTTTTCATTTGACATTTCACATTTTAATAAATATGCATCAATATCAGAGTCTTTTGTTATAAAATGATAATAAGAAATAGCATACATATTTAATTTAATTCTTCCATCTTCTAACGTCTCAATATTATATGCATTTCCATCATATAAATATGCATCTTTTACATTATTTTCATTTTTTATAAATACTTCCATATTTTTTGTAGTCATTAGTTGCAGATAGTTTAAATAATCATCATTATATTCTGGAAAATTATAATATGGAGTTTCCTTATAAAACTTACTACTTTTCATTTTTTTGCATATTGATTTAGCATAATTTTTTCTTTTTTGTTTAATCAAAGTTTTGTCAATATATTCTTCAAATTCTTTTATTTTTAAATCTATAAGTTCTCTTTCTTCTCTACTAAGTTTAAGAAGATGATTTTTTGTAAATAAATAATAAACCTGTTCAATATAATCTAAATTTAAATAATCACTATTTTTATCGGTTACCATTCTTTTAAAATTTTCTATATAACATTCTAATATATAAAAGACAATATGTTTATTATTATATCTTGTATTAACTGCTTGTTCATCTTTTTCTACTATTTTTTTTATATAATTATAATTATCTTCTGAAGTTAAAAAATAATTAATAATTTCAAAATATGATGTAACTTCAATTCCTTTTTTATTTTCTTCTTCTAATTTGTTTTTATATACTTTATATGCATCCTTGAAATCGTTAAACATTGATTTTAATACATTTCTTTCCTTAGAATCTTTTATACTACGAGTTACTCTATTTTTTAAATCATTAAGTAAAGTATAGAATTCTTTAAATCCTTCTTCTTTTGATAAATAATTTGCTAAATTTATACTTATTTCATGTGCATATTTTTGAATTATATCATATGTTTCTTCATCAAAATCTTCAAATATTAAATGGTCTAGTACTATAACTTGATCTTTTATATCATATGAAGACACATCTTCTTCATTTAAAATATCTTCTTTTATTCTTTTTTGAGTATTATTCAATATATCTTTTTTTACTATCTGTTCTTTTTCACTATTTATCAAACTAAATTTATAATTAATTATAGTTATTTTTTGCTTTAATTTTTTTATTTTGGCTTTTAAATAGATTTTTTCTGATATATCTTCAGTAATTCTTTTTAATACTACTAAATCACTTTTAACTTCTTTTATTTGCATTTTCAACATATGTAAAAAAGCAAGTTTTTCTTCAGTTGATTTATTTAATAAAGATTTTTCTAATTCTTTATCAAATTCTTCAAACTTTAACTTGCTTAGTCTTGTAATAATTTCTTCTTTTGTTTCCATAATAATGTCCCCCAACCTGTAAAATATTGTATCTAAAGACATTATAACAAAAAAAATGGTTAATTTAAACCATTTATTTTATCTTTTACTTTAGAACTTACAACACTCATATCTGCAACACTTGCAATGCATTGTAATTCTTTCATTATTCCACCCATATCTTTCATACTAGTTGGATTTAATTTTGCAAATACTTCATCAATTTTCTTATCAATTTCACTTTCAGATAATTCCTCAGGTAAATATTTTGATAAAACTGTAACTTCTTTTTGTAGATTTTCTACTAAATCAGTTCTTCCATATTTTTCATATTCTTCTATAGAATCTTTTCTTACTTTAACTTGTTTTTTTATAACCGCAATAACTTCACTTTCATCTAATTCATGTTTTTTAGAAATACTTTCATTTTGTAAAGCACTCTTTAACATTCTTAGAACATTAAGATCAAATTTATTGCCGCTTTTCATAGCTTCTTTTAAATCATTATTAATAGTATCTATATTCATAATAATTAGTCTTCCTATCTATGTTTTTTATGAGCGTTTTTACGAGCTTCTTCAATTTGTTCTCTTTTAACTACGCCTGGCTTTTTATAGAATTTTCTCTTCTTAAGTTCTGAAGGGACTCCACTTTTTGCAACTTTAGCTTTAAATTTTCTTAGAGCTACATCAATGTTTCCATTGCTTACTACAACTTTAGTCATTTCTTTCCCTCCCTTCATTTCTACAATTGATTATAACACTAGATATTTTTAATGGCAAGAAATTTTTTTATATTTAGGCCTTTTTCCTAAGAAAAATAACTGTTTTTACATTTTTTTACTATATCTTAACATTTTTATTTTTACAAAAATTAAAAATACAAAGAACTAATCTTTGTATCTTGTCTCTTTAGTTTCTAATAAGTTTTCACTAATAATAAATCTTGGCCTTCCTTTTGTTTCATTATATATTTTTCCAATGTATTCTCCAATTATTCCTAAAGATAACATTTGTACTCCTGCAATAAACCATATTGAACAGATTATAAATGTCCATCCTGGTACTGTATGATTAGTTATCTTCATAACTATTGAATAACATATTAGAATAAAACTCAATATAAGTATAAGAATTCCAAATGTTAATATAAATCTTATTGGTTTTACACTAAAAGATGTTATCCCATCCCATGCAAAGTTTAACATTTTCTTAAGTGGATATTTTGATTTTCCAGCAAATCTTTCTGCTCTATCATAATAAACAATATCAGTTTTAAAGCCAATTAATGGAAATATACCTCTTAAAAATAAATTTACTTCTTTATAATTTTCTAATTCATCTAATACTATTTTTGATGTTAATCTATAGTCTGCATGATTATAAATAATATCTACGCCCATTAATTTCATAAATTTATAAAATCCTTGAGCAGTTACTCTTTTAAAGAAAGAATCTTTTTTTCTTGCTTTTCTTACTCCATATACTATTTGGCATCCATCATAATATTTATCTAACATTTCATCAATTGCATCTATATCATCTTGTAAATCTGCATCCATACTTATTACTACATCTGCATATTCCTTAGCAGTCATAAGCCCAGCAAGCAAAGCATTTTGATGCCCTTTATTTCTTGATAAAGATATTCCTGTTACCATTTTTTCTTTATTATTCAGTTCTTTTATAATATTCCATGTTTCATCTCTTGATCCATCATTCACATACATTATTTTACTATTTTTACTAATTTTATTATTTTTTATAAATTCATTTAATTTTTTTACTAATCTTTTAGTAGTATTTTTTAATACTTTTTCTTCATTAAAACACGGAATAATGATATATAATATATTATTTTTTTTCATTTTTTTACTCCATAATTTCTAATATAATTATAAAATAAAAACTAGCATTAAACTAGTCTTTTCGTGTATTTTTTAATTCATTCATTATAAGTTCATATTGTTGTCTATCTTTTTTTACTATTACTTGTAATATTATTCCACACATAAGTGATAATACTGATGTAAGTAATATAAAACATCCAACAATAAGAGATGGAAATTTAGCAACTTCTCCTGTTGCAAAATATCCTGCAAATGGTGGGATTAAAAATATTAATGATATTAATGCTAAAAGTAATGATATTATTCCAAAAAATCCCATTGGTTTATATTCTTTAAATAATACTGCTATTGTTTTTAAAACTTTCATTCCATCACTATATGTATTTAATTTAGAAACAGATCCTTCTGGTCTATCACGATAAGTAACAGGTATTTCAACAAGCTTATAATTTTTATCAACAGCGTGGATAGTCATTTCTGTTTCTATTTCAAATCCTTTTGATAAAACTGGAAAACCTTTAACAAAATCATATGAAAATGCTCTATAACCTGTCATTATATCTTTAACATGGTTGTTAAATAATGTATTAATTAAAAGTCTTACTATTCTATTTCCAAAATTATGGAAAGGTCTTTTATTTTCAGTAAAATATGTAGATGATAATCTATCACCAATAACCATATCCGCTCTACCAGAAAGAACTAAATCACACATTTCTTTTGCATTTTCAGCTGGATATGTATCATCTCCATCTATCATTAAATAACAGTCAGCCTCAATATCTCTAAACATTGTTCTAATAACATTTCCTTTTCCTTGACGATATTCATAACGAACTATAGCTCCAGCTTCTTTTGCTATTTCATCTGTATGATCTTTAGAATTATTATCATACACATAAATATCAGCATCAGGTAATGCTTTCTTATAATCTTTTACTACTTTTTCTATTGTTTTTGATTCATTATAGCATGGTATTAAAACTGCTATTTTCTTTTCTTCTTTTTTCATAACTTACTCCTTATAAATATATTATATCATTACTTTTCTTTACAAGTAAATACTTTAAACAATTAAATTATTCTATAATACCTTTAATTAGTTTATTTATATTTCCAACTGGAACTATAAATCCCTTTCCATTTATTATTTGTTCTTTACAACCTCCGGTATCATAACAAATTACTTTTGTTTTACATGCAATTGCTTCTAAATTAACAGTTGGATAATTATCTTCATAAGTTGGATTAACAAATACATATGCACTAGAATATAAAACAGCTAAATCATTTTGATTTTCAGTTCTACTAATACAAATAATATTATTAGGTACTTTCTTTTTTTGCCTTTTGCTTATTCCAACTAATACAACTTGATAATCATTTGGAAGTTTAGTAGCAATTTTTATAAAATCATTTAATCCTTTTCTTTCTTCCCAGATATTTGCTACCCCTAATACTATTTTTTTACTTTTATCAATATTATATTTTTGTAAAATTTCATCATTTTTTTTACTTTGAAATATGCTTTCGTCTATTGTATTATTAATTGTTTTAACATCATATTTTTTTAAAAAAGATTTTTTTACTAAATGATTTAACCAATCAGAAGGTGTAATTATTGTAACATTTGTCAATGAATTAAATATTTCTTTTTTTCTCAAATAATTTTTTTTAGAATTATCAAAAATTAAACTAATTGGATAAACTTTTTTATTAGGACAATTATGACATTCTTTTTTCCATCTTTTACATTTTTTCAATGTAAAATATGCACAATGACCTGTAAATGGCCAACAGTCATGAAATACCCAATATATTTTTCCATTATAATCATTTTTTAAAAAATTAAATAGGACTGGATAATTTAAATAATAACCATGTATGTTATGAAGATATATGACATCTGGATTTTCTTTTTTTAATATTTTAACTATTTTTTTAGTTTTAAAGTATGATCCATGGTAACCTTGAGAATCAAAAACTGTTGATAATATTACATGTAACCAAAATGAAAAAAAACCACCTATTTTAATACAGTTTAAATCATTATAACCTTTTCCTCTACCATATATTGATAATGTTTTAAATCCTTTCTCTTCAGCATTTTTTTGAATGTTTTTCATTACTTTACCTGTTGAACCATAACATACTGTGTTTATTTGAATTATTTTTTTCATATATCCCCCTTAAATTGAAATATATTATATAATAATATATATTTTTTAGTCAATTAAAAATGATAAGTATTTTATTACTTATCAAAAAAACCTATTTTACCTATTATTTTATTTTTAAACAATTTTGCACTTAAACTTTGCTTAAACGTTTTAAATATTCTAAAAATATTAATTATATAAGCAAATTTAATATTATTTTTCTTTAAGACTACATTTGCCTCTTTTAAATTTTTTAAATATCCTTTTAATCCATTAGTACTTACTCCACCAGATCTCATTTTAACTAGATATTCTTTTATATAGTAAAACTTATAATTATTATGTATTATTCTCAACATTATATCCAAGTCTGCAGCAATTTTATAATCAGTATTGAAATATCCAACTTCTTCATATACTTCTTTTTTTAAATAAAGTGTTGGATGTGGTGGATGCCATCCCATTCTCTTTGAATATTTATGTGCTATAAAATTTCTTGTTGGAATTGACATTGTTTCTTCATCTAAAAATACTAAATCTGAATAAACTGCATCACATTCATTATTTATAAAAGCATCATTTATTTTTTCAAATACTTTTTCGTTTGCTAAGATATCATCAGAATTTATTATACCAATGATATCTCCTGTTGCCATCTTTATTCCTTTATTCATTGCATCATAAAGACCTTTATCTTTTTCTGATATATATTTTAATTTTCCTTTGAATTTTTTTTCATATTTTTTAACTATTTCTAAAGTATTATCTGTACTCTTACCATCAATTATTAGGTATTCATAATTTTCATAAGTTTGCGATAATACTGATTTAATAGTTTCTTCAATTGTTTTTTCTGAATTATAGCAAACTGTTATTATTGATATTTTCATTCTAATCACTTTCTTTCGTTATATAATTTGCAGCATCTAACAAATTTGAAAAATTTAAATATTTATCACTCTTATTTCCAATTAATATTCCTTTAATCGATGTTTCACTACATATTGCTAAATCTCTTTCTTTATCACCTATTGCATAAGAATTAGACAAATCTACATTAAACTCTTCTATTGCATCATAAAATAGTTTTAACTTTGGTTTTCTACATTCGCAATTATCACTATCAGTATGTGGACAATAATATACTTTTTCTATTTCTATTCCAAATAATTTTAATTGCCCTAAAAAATAATTATTGAATTCAACATAATCTTCTTCAGTAAAAAAACATCTACCAATACCCGATTGGTTAGTTATTATAATTAGTTTGTATCCTGCTGTTGAAAGATTTTTTAATCCTTCAATCGCACCATCAATAAATTCTAATTTTTCCTTTTGATAAACATAGCCATAATCAATATTAATGGTTCCATCCCTATCTAAAAAAATCACTTTATTCCTTTCCATATGCTTTAATTACTCTCTCAATTATTTTAGTAGTTGAATTACCAGGGCTTAATTTTATATATTCCAATTTACCACCATAACTCTTTAATATTTTTTCTTCAGGAACTTCTTTATCTTTCCAATCTTCTCCCTTAACAGAAATGTCAGGTTTAAGTTCTTCAATTATTTTTTCTGGAGTTTTATCATTCATTAATAGAACATAATCAACACACTCTAATTCTGTTATCATTTTAATTCTATCATTTTCATTTATAATTGGTCTTAAATCACCTTTATTTTGTTTTACTGAAGCATCAGAATTAACTGCCACTATTAAAATATCTCCAAACTCTCTAGCTTGTTTAAATGAAGATAGATGACCGACATGTAACATATCAAAACAACCATTTGTAAATACTACTTTTTTACCTTTATCTTTTAAATCTTGAATTATATATTTTAATGATTCTACTGTTTGATATTTAAAATCTCCAAATGAATATATACTTTTCATTAATTCATTTAAACTTACTGTTGATGTTCCAAATTTTGAAACAACTACTGAAGCAGCCATATTGGCTATTTTACATATATTTTCAATTGGATATTCTAAAGCTTCTAATAATGCAGTTGTTGCAACAACAGTATCTCCTGCTCCAGAAACATCAATAACTTCTTTAGCAATTGCTGGAAAATCTTGCTTTTTGCCACTACTATCAACTGTTGTAATTCCTTTTTCTGATCTAGTTAATACTAAATACTTTAAATCTAAATCATTTACTAATTTTTTTCCGTATTTTTTTATATCATCTTCTGTTTCAACTTCTTTATTTACAACTGCTGACAACTCTTTTAAATTTGGAGTTATCATTGTTGCGCCTTTATATTTAGAATAATCTGTTCCTTTAGGATCTATTATAATAGAAATATTTCTTTTTCTAGCATTTTTTATTAGTAATTGTGATATTTCTTTAGAAACTGCCCCTTTACAATAATCTGAAATAATTAAAACATCTACTCCATTAAATACGTCTTCAATATTTTCTTTAATATACCTAATATAACATTCTAATATTGGCTCTTTTTTTTCTTTATCTATTCTTAAAAACTGTTGATTTTTAGAAACAACTCTTGTTTTTACAATAGTATCAATTTCATCATATTTTTTTAAATATTTTTTATCAATATTATTATTATTAAATGAATCTATTATAAACTTTCCATTAACATCATTTCCTATACACGCTAATACTTTAACTTTTCCACCAAGAGAAACAATATTGTTAATAACATTACCTGCTCCACCTAATTTTTGTGTTTCATTTTTTACTTCAATTACAGGAACCGGTGCCTCTGGAGATATTCTTTTTACATCACCATTGATATATTTATCAACCATATAATCTCCAAACACTAATACTGTTTTATTTTTTAATTCTTCAAGTAATTCTATATTCATAATATTTTTCTCCTTTATTTTTTATTTATAAGTTTTTCAATTTCTTTCCAAGCATAATCTACAGTTATAGATTCTAAGCAAGGCCAATTTTCATTATCTTTTTTTAAATATGGACATCTATTATAACAATCCATACATTTTCTTTTATCAGCTATTAATAAAGGCTTTCTAAATTCATTCATTCTTTTAAAATTATATAACATGTATCTGTGATAAGTATAGACTCCACTTATTAGAGCAACTGGAGCCTCTGATACCACAGCAATATGATAGGCACTTGTATCATTTGTTACAACTAATGATGCATTAGCTATTACATCAAAATAATCATTTAAACTAGTTTTATTAAATAAATCAATATATGGAACATCTAATTTTTGTTTAAAAATATCCATTGTTTCTTTGTCTGAATTTGTTCCAAGAAGTACCATTTTCATTTTTGTTTTTTGATATATTTTTTTTGATAGCTCTACATATTTATCAATATTCCATCTTTTCAATTTCATACTTGCAGCAGGAAAAATTATATAATATTTTTTTGGTAGGTCTAACTTATTTGGAACTATGTTTAATTTTTCTAATCCAACATCAATTTTTTTATTTTCTAATTTACTAAAAAATTTAGCATAATATTCAATTAAAGATAAGTTTTTTTCTTTTAATTCAACTATTTTAGTATATATTTTATTTATTTTTCTTTTACTACAATGAATTTCTAAATTTGTATCCATCAATCCTATTTTTTCTTTTCCAAGTGCCATTCTTGTATAAAATATATTAGTAGTCCATTCAGATATTCCAACTGGATCAATTACAATATCATAATATTTATTTCTTAGTACTTTAAAATTTTTAAATCTTTCCTTTAAATTAACAACAGATTTGTTGTAGTCTATTGTTATTATATCATCAAAAACATTATCATTTTCATAAATTTTATTTAAACCTTTTTGACAAATTAAAGTTAATTCATATTTATCTTTTGGATACAATTCTCTTAAATGGAGAGCAGTACATCTAAATATTACTCCATCGCCTAATGCTATATTATAAACAATTAGTACTTTCTTTTTATTATCTTTCTTATATTTAGCTTTTTTTATAAATAAACTCATTAATCCATCAACAAAATACATTATCCCTTTAATATTTCGTAATAACATATTCTTTTGAAATACGCCTGAAAAATTAACAAATTTTTTATTCATATAACTATTATTCATAATTTAATCACTACTCTTCTTTTGATAACTCTTTTTCTACATATTCACATATCAAATGATATGTCATTAAATGATGTTCTTGTATTCTTGCAGTTTCAGCATAAGGAAAATTGATACATATATCACTTAATTCTTTTAATTTTCCACCGTCATGTCCAGTTAATCCAATTACTTTCATATTTTTTTCTTTTGCTTCAATTGCAGCTTCAACTACATTTTTTGAATTCCCACTTGTTGTTATTCCAACAAATACATCATTTTCATTTCCTAAAGCCTCAATCTGTCTTTTAAAAATAACATCAAAATTATAATCATTACCAATTGATGTAATTATTGATGAATCAGTTGTCAAGGCTATAGCTGGATATCCTTTTCTTTCCATAACAAACCTTCCAACTAATTCAGCTGCAAAGTGTTGTGCATCAGCTGCTGATCCACCATTTCCAGCTATTAAAACTTTTCCACCATTTTTTATTGATTCAACAATCATATTTCCAACGCTAATTACTTCAGTAGTATAATTCGTTAACTCAAGATTTTTCAAATTTTGAATTTGCTCTTCAATAACTTCATTTATTCGTTGTTTCATTTTCATACCTCAAATCTTTCATAGTTTTATTATAACATAATATATATGTAATTAAAATTAATAACATTATTATAGAATAACCTATAGCAGCCCCTTTAATCTTATAATTACTAATTAGTATTATTGATATTATAAAAGCAAATATCGAATTAATTATGTATATTATCATTTGAATAAAATTTCGTTCTAATATAGTTAAAGCAGAACTAAATATATTAACAAGTGCATAGCAAATTGCACCAATAATAATTATTAATAATAAATATTTATATTGTTTTAAATCTATATTGTATACAAAATTTAATAATGGGATTCCAATTAAATAACATACAATTTCTCCCAATATTCCTAATAAAATTACATAACTACTTATTTTAGCAATTAATTTATTAAAATCTAAGAAATTGTTGTTTTTTTTTAAATCACTCATTTTATTTAGATATGGATTTAAAATATATTGACAACATAAACTTAGCATTGTTCCCGGCATTAGAATTATTCCAAAAATATTTTGGATTTCTGCTGAATCATAAAAATCTAATGTATATTTAGTAGAATTTACTAAATAAATACTTAAAAACGAAAATATAAAGATTGGTAATGTCTTTTTATATAAACTTATTAAATTAGACATTTTGATATCATTTTCAATATAATCTTTACTATTTTTTATGTCATAAAAAAGTATTCCAAATAAGTTAATTATAATAATTCCAAAACAACTTAATCTTACATCTTTAGTAATTATATCAATAATTAAAAATACTATAATCGATATTAGTCCTTTAAAAAACATCGATTTTCCAGCTTTATACAAATAACCATTTACTTGCTCTATCCCATAAAAGACATCTGCTAAAGCCTCTAACACTCTAAATAAAGTTATCAATAATATAATTATGCTTTTATAAAATGAGTATTTGCAAATTACAACAAATAGTGTAGAAATTATTAATGTTAAAATACAATTAATAATTCTATGAATTATGTACTCTTTATTACTAAATTTTTTATTAGAAACTTGGAAAGCTCTACTGTAAAAAATTGCAATAAAATATAGCATACCAACTAGAGAAAAAGCAAATGTGAAAATACCAGCTTCTCTTCCACTATTTATTCTATTTATGATTATCATAAAAAAAAGTGAATTGAAAGTATTCATGGAAAGACCAACAGCATTCCATAAAAAATTTTTCTTTTCATTATCTACTTTTTTCATTTTTTTCCTCTTCTATTCTACTTTTTATTATTGATGTTTCCTGAATTAATAATTTAATTTTTTTCTTTTGATCTGCTACAATAACTGTAAGTATTAAAGTAATAAATAATAACAGAGTTAATATAATTCCAATAACTAAATTTGAAGTTGTTTCAAATCCAATTTTTGTGGTAAAAAAGCTAACAAATTTTGGAAAAGCTCCTACTACAAATATGAGAACTGATACTAAAAGCCAAATTAAAGAATATTTTATTGGAATTTTTTTATTTGCTATTAATCTAAGCACCATTAAAAATAAAATTAGTGAAAAAATTATTAATAATATTCGCAAATTACTTGTTATCATTATTTATTCCCCCTTTTTGATAAAAGTATAGTAAGAATTACATTTATCATGTAATAAATTGTTTTCCATGAATTAATTGAAGACTTTCCCCCTTCTCTTTCATTCATTGCAACGGGTACTTCAGCAACTTTAAATTTTCTATTTATGACATTAACAGTTGATATAGGTTCTGGATATTCTGTTGGATAATAATCTGCAAATAATTTTATTATATTATTATCCACAGCTCTAAATCCACTTGTTGTATCATATATTTTTTTCTTAGTTTTTATTTTTATTACGAAAGAGATTACATTAATTCCTACCCTTCTCATAAATGATGATTGAAAATCGCTACTGCTTTTTTCAATGAATCTTGAACCTATAACCATATTAATATTATCATTAATGATTGGATCAATTAATCTATCAACATAATTAACATCATGTTGACCATCACCATCATACTGAATTGCTATGTCATAATTATTTTCATAAGCATATTTATATCCAGTTTGTACAGCTCCACCTATTCCAAGGTTATGTATTAATCTAATATGATTAATACTATTTTTTTGTAATATTTCTTCTGTACTATCCTTTGAACCGTCATTTATTACAATAAAATCAACTTGGTTTTGTGATTTTTTATTATAATCAACTATTTTATCAATTGTTTTTTTTATATTAGCCTCTTCATTATAGGCTGGAATTATTAATAGTATTCTATTTTTCATAACTAACACTTCCAATCTATTTTTACCAAATAATTATATTTTTTTACTTTTATTATTTTTGACAAATGTACCAATTAAAATTATTGTTAATATTATAAGAAGACCGTGTCCGTTTAATAAATATCGTGAATCTTGCACTGGTATGGACAATGAAATTATTCCAACATTAATTAAATTATAAAAAGTTATTAACCACGTATATTTATTGTTTTTTATAATAAGAATTATTGTTAATAAAATTGATAAATACATATAAAAAGCTGGGCTATAGAAAATCGAAATTATTAACTTGTTTCCTTTTCCCTCTTGAAATTTTCTTAACGTGGAATCTACAACGCTAAACAATTTACTATTTTTATTAACATAGTCTATACTTTCAATTCTATTTGGAACACCTATATCTATCCAAACATATGAATGCATTATTTTTTCTGGTAAATATATTCTCCATATAATTGGAGTACTTTTCAAGAAAAATTCAAATCCTTCTGTTTTATGATTCAATAAAATTTTTAAACTCACTTTTAAAAATTTTTGTGTATCATAATAATTATCCTTTTTTTCAACAATAATCATAGGATCCATATATGAAGTATTAAAACTATTAATAGATAAAGACTCTAGGTTTATAAATTTATCTAATTCATTTATTTCATCCTTTGATAATTTTTTCCTATTGTATAAGTAACCCTCAAACTGTAATGCTTTTAACGACCCAACACTTTGAGCATCCATAGCTACACTTTCAACATCATAAAACTTTGATGGTATTAAAAATAATATAAAACTAAATACTAATGAACAAGCGAATGAAAGTATAATTTTCTTATCTTTTTTTAATGTTTTAATTAAAACAATGCTCATAAATATTGTAATAAACACACAATTAACATAAAAACCGTTATGACGAACTTTACCAAAAAAAATCATAAAAAATGCTAGAAAAATATATATTCTTTTACTACATATAAAATTATTATCAATTACAACCCACAAAAAATAGCAAATAGTCATAAAAATTAAAAGAAATAATGAATCTTTGTTATTTGAAATAATTGAAGTTGATATTAATGGATTAATTGAAAAGAACAATACAACAATTATTTGTAATACAAAATGAAATTTACTTTTTCTAGTATATTTAGATATTGCAGTACATAATAATGAAAACCATATTATTTGAAACATTGGTAATGATGATTTAATTCCAATGTATTTATGAAAAATCATCAAATAAAATGTTGAAATGAAAGGATGTCCTGTTGTATATTTCCCAGTTTCTATTTGAGATAATTGATTAAAAACATCATAATTATATATACCAGGATAATATACATATAGCATTAATGTACAAACTAGAAATGGAATTACAAAAATTACAACATCTTCGATTGATATATTACTTAATAACTTTTTAATTTTTTTAAACATTTCACACTCTCCTTTAATAACTTCAATAGTAGTACTATTAATAAACTTATAATAAATACAATAAATGATAAGACAATCGTATATAATAATTCTGATAAAAAACTTGATGAATCAACATTAAAAAAACTAAAAAGCTTTTCGTTAAATCCAATATATGCAATTTTTTCTTTTACTGCCCAATGTATTAAGTAAATCCCAAAAGTTGCTTTTCCAATATAACTTATTACCTTATTTGATTTAATATCAAATGTTAACAAAAATATAATCAAGCCGATTGTATCCAAAATTGCTGGCATCGATGACCATTGTAAGAAAAAAGTATTTGCAACATTTTTTGAATATAACAAATATTGCAGCCATATTTTTAAACCGCTAAATATCAAATACATTCCAATACCAATGTATCTTATCTTTTTATTATTTCTAATTTTATCTATATTATCATATATTGTTTTTCCTATTAATATTAAAAATAAAGAGTGACTAACTATTGTAATCTTAATAATATGTCCATACTTTAATAAATAGAACTGCTCAATACTTTCAAAAATCAATGCTAAAATACTAAGAATAAATATAATTCGCTTTGCAATTCTAGTTTCGTTACCATCTTTTATAAATAATAATGATAATATAGGAACCCAAAAGTAATTTCCAATGTATGTAAATACATACCATAAATGAGGTGCCTCAGGAATTAATGAAGCATTAAAAGTTATAACGCCTGATAACAAACTATCTATATTTTCTTTTGAATGGCAACTCCCTAAATTGAAAAGACAATATTTAAAGGAGTGTTCATTTATTATGAAATCGAAGAATAATATTGAAAAAAATATAAGCATTATTGTTGGTAACACTATTGTTTTAAAAACATTTTTTATTTTTTTAGAATAATCTTCATTTCTAAATGCGAAAAAGCCTGACATAATCCAAAAAAATGCAACTCCATCACCTACTATACAAGCTATTACCATTTTTCCTATATCAATCGTTCCATCAATTCGAATTGGTGGAAGTTTTACATGACACATAATAACCATAAACGACGCTAAAATTCTTATTAAATCTATAATAATACTTCTTTTTTTCATAACTGCATCCTCCTAAATATGAGTATATAAAAGTAACAATACAACATAACAATTTGTTGCAAAAATATAATAATATATTTTAGAAAAATCAGTGGCATTTTTTTTGAACTTTCTACTAAATAACAACATTAAAGGTAACAATATTGGTAAAAAATAACGACCTTGTATTCCTAAAATTTCTGGATTCATATATGAAGTCCATTGGACATACAAACTAGTTGATATCAACAATATTATACATACTGAAACAAAAGAAAATAAATACTTAACTTTCTTTTCCAATACAATATTTGTGTCAAACATTGCAGCATATATTATAAATAAAAAATATATTAATAAACATGGTTGAGATACATAAACATTCAAATATTCCATATTTGACCCCAACATTGTAAACATATAAGTAATTGAATAATATTCATAAGTATTAAATAAAATTGAAAAATATGAATAAGGATGATTCAATATATACATTACTTGCTTTCCAGAATCAACACCAGGCATAAATTCTATTAAAAAATTTGAAGAAATTTTCAACCATATAAGATTCAATAGAATAACAAGCATTGCTAAAGAACATATCTTAAAATATTTATTTTTTTTAGATTTAAATTTAGAATCTGGTATTAAAATCAATAGCAAACATAGTGGTAAATAAACTATTTTCAACATTGAAATTGCAATACATAGTATTGAGGCAATAATCATATTTTTTTTATCGAATTCATTTTTATTATACAGATGATATAATACAAATGAAACTAATGATATTGAAACACAATTGGTCATTGCATCTGGTGCAAGTGAGACAGCTTCTTGAAGTGACATTGGCAACATAGATATAAATAATATTAAATTTTTACCAATAGGAATTTTCTTTATAGCCAAATATATTAATGCTATCCATAAACTAAAATTTAATATTCTTCCTAAATAGGCAGTAATTAATATAGGAAATTTTAATAATCTTCCAATCATAATTCCAATACTTTGTGGCAAATAACATATAAAAGAATATAACGAAGTATTTGCAAAGTTATAAAACTTTTTTTCATTGTTAAACTTTATTGAAAGATTTTCTTTTTCATTTTTATAAGCATCTTGCAATTCATAATGTGATATTACTTTTTCAATATTTGTTGGTAAATAATTTCCAACTTCATTTTCTTTTTTTATACTTATTAAATTTCCTGTACTAATTTCATATGATCTTAAAAAATGATTTGCTTCATCTGGGGTATATCCAAACGGAATAAAAAACATGAATAACGTACCAAACATAATTCCAAAAACTAAAAAGACTTTTTCAGGTGGCATTTTTTTACTTATCATTTTTTTCAATACTATAAATACAATAAAATGCATAATAATTAATAATGTGATTATGTATTTAAAAATGCTATTATTACCACGTGTAACATAAATATTATTTTGCTTCAATAATAAGAAATAATTAATAAAAAACATTATTATCCCTACAATGATTAATTTTTTATTATTTGTTAGTGATTTTATTATCCTTCTCATTTTTTTCCTTTTATCCCTTTCTTATAATCTTTAATACCTTTAATTATTGCAAATGTTTTTGTTATTTTATTTTTTTCAAACAACCATATTTTGTACAGTTCCTTTTTAGTTCTACTAACTTCTAGTTCACAATATTCTGGAAATGTATCATGATATAAATCATATAAATATAGTCTATTTCTAGCCATATAATACATTCTAGTAGCACTATGATTCCCAACAAAACATGTCTTATTGAATATTTTTTTCTTTTGAGTCTCACCTAAAGAATGATTTAGTTTTGCAGTATTTAATTGTACCACCTCATATCCATGGTTTCTCATATTTAAGCAAAAATCGAAATCAACACAATCTATAAAAAACCAATCTTTAAATCCACCTATTTTTTTATATGCTTTTAAATTCACTAGATTTCCAGATGTCATAACTAATAAAGGTTTAGTTACATCTTCATATTTTTGACCTTCTATTTGTGGAATCAAATGTAGTGGACTTAGTACGCCGATTTTAGAATAAGATAAATCTTGTTGTTTTGAAAAAGATTTATCATTTTTTAGCTTTACTAAAAATTTAATCATTTTTAGTAAAGCATTATCTTTAAAAGTGCTATCTTGATCCATAGTTAAAATCCATTCATAACCTTCATCTAAAGCTCTTTTTGCACCAACATTTAAAGCATATGCTATTCCCTTATTATCCATTAAAGGGATATATTCAATTTTTTTATTATCAATTTCTAATTTTTTATCTGGTGTATTATCAACAATATATAATTTATCAATATTTTTTAGATAAGAATTTATATTATTTAGTGCTTCAGTAGCTGGATTATAAAAAACCACTACCCCACATATTTTATTTTTCATCTTACTACCTTTCTAATAATCTTTTTCATAAATTCTGGAACTTTTATTTTTGATACAATCTTCCATCTTAATGAGTTCATTATCCACGCAGCTTCACTACTACTAACGGTTTCAGTTGTATAACAAGATTTTTCTATTATCCTTTTCATAGCTTCAGAGTTTGTACCATTAAGTTCGATTAATTCATCTTTATTGTAAATTTCATAATAGTCTTTACCCATCTCTTCAATCGTTTTAACATGATAATCATTAATATTCTTTAAAACTTTTTTAAAATCATCTTTATTATCAAAAATATCTTCTATCTTTTTTTCTAATTCTTTTACATTTTTCGTAATTGGAATAGTCCAACCTAAATCATTTTTACTAATTCTATCCGCAATTGCACCTATATTAAATGATAAAACAGGAATATTCGAAGCGATACTTTCAGTTAAAGTATATGAATATGTTTCAGGCCAAATTGATAATAAGCATATTAAGTTAATGTTGTTTTCTTTTAATAATTTAGGTAGATTTTTACGTTCATATCTTCCATGATAAATATAATTATTTCTACTTTTCTCTAGTTCTTTTATCTCAGTCGCTCCAAAAAGATGAATTCTAATTTTATCATTATTAACTTTAACTAATTCTTTTAAGATATTTCCACCTTTATGTATTGAAACAACTCCAACAATTGCTACATCAATTGCATCTTTTTCTTCAATTGAATTATTATAATTGTTTTCTTCATATTCAATTCCATGTTCAATTACTTCAATGTCTACATTTTTATAATAACCATTGATGATCTTCTTCGTATTTTCAGACGGAACTATTACTCTATCAAATTTTTGTAAAAATTTATTCCATTCTTCTTGCCAAGAAGGAACTATGTTATTTCTTAATGAAGTTTTCATATGTATGCATTCATCGCATTTTTTATCTTTTAGTGGTATACAGTATTCTTCCATTTTATATAACATATTTATTGTCGGACATAATGCATATAAATCATGCAATGTTATTATAGATTTAATATTGTGCATTTTTGCAACATCAATTATATCAAAATAATGACTAATCATATGATGGATATGAATTGTATTAATTCTAAATCCCTCAATAACATCTTCTAACATTTTTTTATAGGAATTATTATAATACGATAATATTCCAGAATTATCTATTGCCTTAAGATTAATAACTTTTTCACTATCTTCAAAATAAGAATACAATTTATAAATTCCATTACTAGGAGCTAAGATATGAATATTCATTTTTTTTCTATTTGCTTTTACAATGTCGTAAACATGCATTGTAGTTCCACCAAGATGATTAATATCCCAATCATGTATTAACATTAAAACATTCTTCTTATTATGAAGTTTTATTTGATAATCTATATTTTCACATATTTTTTTAATTGGAAAATTTTGACACCATAATCCAACTCGCGTGTTATAAACGGGATATCTTTCTTGTAATATTTTACCATGTTCTTCAACTAATTTAGCCCTTTTTTCTGAAAATGATTGAGACTCCTTATGATAAACAATTGTATTAGGACATAAAATATTTTTAAATCCATAATCCAATGCTCTAAACGAAAAATCATTTTCTTCTCCATAACCTTTTCCAAATGTTTTTTCGTCAAAATATCCAACTATATCCAAAGCTTCTCTTCTAATATACATACAAAAACCATGAGCTGTTGGTAATTCAAATGTTTCATCATATGCTGTCTCATTCACTATTTTTGCATATTCTTTAAAACTCATGTTTTTTGGTAATTCATTACGTTGTAAACCAACTGGAACAGAAACTAGCGTTGCATTATTAGATAATGGAGTAACAGATGCAATTTTAGGCTGACTATATGCATATTTTTTTATATTATCTAACCAACCAGCCTCTACTTCGGTATCTGAATTTAATAATAATACATCATTTTTTGAATATTGCATTCCTCTATTTACAGTACCCACAAACCCTTTATTTTCTTCATTTTCCAAAAGTTTTATAAACTTATACTTCTTTTCATATTTTTTTAATAAAGGCAATACCCTATCATCTGTACTTTTGTCGTTAATACAAATAATACTATTTTCTTCTAAATTAGTATTCTCAATTATTGAATCAAGACACTTTTCTAAACAATCAAATGCATTATAAATAGGTATTATAATATCACATTTATTCATAAAAAACCTCCTATACTTCTTCTGCAAATCCCTTTTCTAATCTTCTAAATATTCTATAGTTTATAAGCAACAGAATTAATGATGTTAATATAACAATTAATAATGATTTTAGATGAGGCTGATTATGGTAAAATAAAACGTCTCTATAACATTCAATTATTGTTACCATTGGATTAATTTTTAATAAGCCAGCAATTTTTTCAGGAAATAAATCAGTTGAATACAATATTGGAGTAGCATAGAATAACATTTGAATTATAAAATTTATAATATATTCCGCATCTCTTATGTAAACATTAATTGAGCTTGTAAGAAAAATTATTGCAAGCATTAGTATATATTGAGCTAATATTATTAATGGTAAATATACAATATATCCACTAAAACCTATTCCACTAAATATTAAGAATAAAGCAATTATTATGCATGAAATCAAAAAGTTTATTAACCCACTGGTTACAACAGATATTGGCAATATTTCTCGAGGAAAATAAACTTTTTTAATAATCCCTGCATTGCTTAAAAAAGTAGTTGTTCCTTGTATAATATTAAGTGTGAACCAGTTCCAAGGTAAAATTCCTATAATTAGAAATGTTACATAATGTTCTTGAGTATTCTTTAAAACAAATGGAAATACTATTGCATATATTAAAGTCATTAATAAAGGATTTATAAATGACCATAATACGCCTAAAAAAGATCCTTTATATTTTCCTCTTATTTCTTTTTTAACATTTGTTTTTAACAATTCTCTATATTGGTACAATTCTTTAAACATTTTATCCACACACCTTCATGTATTCTTCAATTACATCTGTTGAATTTCCATCTCTTCTTACTCGTCCTTCATGAATCCAAACAGCTCTATCGCACAACTTTTTAACAGAATTTAAACTATGTGAAACAATAACTATTGTTTTTCCAGATTTCTTTAACTCTTGTAGTTTTGCATAACACTTTTCTTGGAAATGTTGATCTCCTACTGCAAGTATTTCATCTATAAGTAATATATCAGCATCAACATTTATAGCTACTGAAAAAGCAAGTCTCATATACATACCAGAAGAATATGTACGAACAGGACTATCTATAAATTCACCTAATTCAGAAAATTCTATTATTCTATTAAGTCTTGCATCTATCTCACTTTTAGTTAAGCCAAAAATTGACGCATTAAAATATATATTTTCTCTTCCAGTAAAGTCAGGATGAAATCCAGCCCCTAATTCAAGCAATGATGTCAGCTTACCATAAGTAGTTATCTTCCCTTTATTAGGATAAATTATTTTTGTCATCATTTTTAATAGCGTAGATTTACCACTACCATTCACTCCTATTAATGCAACTGTCTCTCCTTTTTGTATCTCCATTGATATATCGTCAAGTACAACATGTTCATCAGCCTTTTTTTTATTCCAAAAGACTAATCTTTCCTTTAAAGTACTTGGTTTATCATAAAATAATTTAAATTTTTTCGTAACATTTTCAACTTTTATAGCTAAACTACTTTGTGCCATTTTTTCATCTCCATTATCTTTTTCTCATTATATTTGAAAATTTATTAATAAATTTCCATCTTTTACTATTAACTATTAATTGATATTCCATGTAAACTTTTTCTAATTCACTTTGAATTTCTTGATTTCTTTCTAAAATATTATTATATTTTTCTGCTAGTGCATCATAATTCATTTTTAAATCATCAAATACTTTTAAGGTATCATTATGATCAGAAATTAATTTTTTGTGAGCTTTTTCTAGAACATCATAATCTTTAAGTAAAATTGAATATTTATTAATAGTTAACTCACAATCAACATATTGTTTTTTCATTTTTTCTATTTCATCACTCGCTCCAAAATATAATAGAGTACTATATAACCTATTCTGATTATCAGCTGATAAATCATATTCTTTTTTTATCATCAGCACACATGTTTTTTTTAATTTATCATTAGAATTACTGATACTATCATCCTGCCTATATAAATCTACCAATTCCTTTTTTGTATATGAAATTTTATATTTTTTAGCTATCCTTAGTACTAAATCATAATCTTGAAATCTAGGCAATGATTCATCAAATTTAATATCAATAAATATGTTTTTTTTAGCTAAAATCGCCTGAGTACTTATAAAATTTCCATTACAAAGTTCGTCAATTATCTTTCCATTTTCAATATTTTTCTCTCTTTCCACTGTCGGAAGAATTGTTTCGCCATCTTTAACGATAATTTTTATCTTGCAAAAATCTAAATCTGATTTATTATTTTTCAAGTTTTCTAACTGTTTTTTCAATTTATCTTCATGGAATACATCATCTGAATCTTGAAAAGCAATATATTTACCAGTTGCTGCATTTATTCCAACATTTCGTGCATGACAAGCCCCTTGATTTTTCTTATACTTTATATATTTAACTCTTTCATCGTTTAATGATTTTACAACTTCTTCTGTATTATCAGTTGAACCATCATCAACGACTATTACTTCTAAATTTTTATATGTCTGATTTAATACACTATTAATTGATTTCAAAATCAAATGAGCTCTATTATATGTTGGAATTATTACTGATATCTTATCCATGATTATCACCTATAAACAGTATACACTAATATTCAAAAAAAGTCATCTCAAATAGTAAAATCCTCGTCAAATTACGAGGATTTTTAACAATTAACATTCAACAAATCTATTTTACCTGTTATTTCTAGCTTTTTAGAATTAGCTGGCACAAATACACAATCTCCTTTAGATATATTTAATAATTCTTTATCGTATTCTATTTTTCCATTACCTTCTAGACATAGTAGGACATGAAACGAATTAATATCTGTCTTAAAATAATATTTAATATCATCATAAGTATTTATTTTTTCCTTATGTACTTCAAAATATTTACATCTATATAATAGTTCTGATGAATAACCCTTTTTATATTTATGAAGTCTCATCTTTTGTTTTATGGTATCCTGTCTATTAAAATTTAAAACATTAAGTGCTTTATCAACATGTAACTGTCTTAAATTACCATTTTTATCTTTACGATTATAATCATAAAGTCTATATGTTAAATTAGAATTTTCTTGTATTTCTGCAATTAAAGCTCCCTCTCCAATTGCATGAACTGTGCCAGCTTCAATATAGAATACATCATCTTTTTTTACTTTAACTTTATGTAAATATTTTTCTAATTTTCCATCATCTACTGCTTTTTTTATTATATCTTTATCAACATTACAATTAAAACCACAAACTAATTTTGAATCAGTTTTAGCATCTAAAACATACCACATCTCTGTTTTTCCAAGTTCTCCATTTTCATAAACTTTTGCATATTCATCATCAGGATGCACTTGAACAGATAAATCTTTTTTTGCGTCTATAAATTTAATAAGTATTGGAATTTCTCCACAATCATTATATGGATGTGTTCCTAGGTATTCCTTATTTTCTTTTAAAACTTCTTTTAATGTCTTGCCTTTATACTTTCCAGATACTACATAACTTGGACCATCATTATGTGTAGAACATTCCCAAGTTTCAGCAAGTGGTGATAAGTCTATTTTTTTGTTATAATCTTCATTTAATCTATTACCACCCCATAAATAATCTTTGCCTGTAGGTTTTAATAGAAATGGACTATTTTCTTGTAAGCTTGTAGACATTCTTATCCTCAACTGTTATTTCTTTTCCTATTTGTACTTCAACCAATTTTAATTGTGTTGTAGCAAGTACTGTATGCTTGCAACCTGCATCAATAGTTATAACATCACCCGGCCTAATTATTTGTTCCATATCATCTATAATAGATACTCCCTCACCTGATACAACTGTCCATACTTCATCTCTATTATCATGACTATGATATTTCATAGAATGTCCAGGATTTAATGTAACAAGTACTGTTTGACTTTCATCTTCTATATTAATTACTTTATAAGTACCCCAAGATTTTTCAGCGTATCTTACTTGTTCTTTAAAATTTTCAACATATGGTTTGATATAACTACTTTCATCTTTTTTAGAAACTAATATTCCATCTGGAGAAGCGGCAACAATTATATCTTCAAGTCCCATTCCAAGAACAGGTACATTAAGTTCATTTATTATATATGAATTTTTAGATTTTTCATCAAATACACCTTTGCCCATAATTCTTTCATTCATACTTTCAGTAAGTGTGTTCCAAGTTCCTAAATCTTTCCATAATCCATCAAATGGAAGTACTTGAATTTGATCTTCTTTTTCTACAACAGCATAATCAAAACTTATTTTATTTAATGTTTCATACTTATCATATAAATCATAATAATCTTCAAAGTCAATAAGTTTGTGAGCTATATCTAATACATACCCTATTTTGTATGCAAAAACACCTGCATTCCACAAAGCTCCTTCTTTTATATATTCTTTCGCCGTTTCTACATTAGGTTTTTCTTTAAACGTTTTTACTTTGCTTAATTTATCTTTTTCTTCTGGAATTATATAACCATACTTTTCGCTTGGATAAGTTGGTTTAATTCCAATTAACGATAAGTTAAAATTTCCTTTATTAGATACTTCATATAATTTTTCTAGTGTTTTAAAATAGTCACTTTCAACATATGGGTCTACCGGGCAAACTACTACTGATTCATCTGTACTAATTTTTTTTACATCATGAAGATAAGCAGTTGCTAGTGCTATTGCAGGAAATGTATCTCTTCTACAAGGTTCAATTGATATATCAATATTTTCGCCTAATTGATTTTTTATAATTGATGTTTGAGTACTTGATGTTGCAATTGTTACATTTGAATCTTTATTAACTTCTTTTATTCCTTTATACATTCTTTGAAGCATGGATTCATACTCGCCATCTTCCTTTTTAAATACTTTTATAAATTGTTTAGATCTTATATCATTTGATAGTGGCCATAATCTTTTTCCTGAACCACCTGATAGTAGTATTATATTCATCTTTCAATTCTCCTTTATAAATTCATTATAACAAAAAAATTAACTAGTTTCCTAGTTTTTTCTTCTCTTTTTCTAATTCTTTTAAACTTTTATTCGGAGTTGGCAAATTTTCCGGCATAGTTCCACCTAATTCTTTAATTTTTATTCTGTTTGAATTGCAAAATATGTTCTAGCTAGGACTATTACTTTTTTTCTGGGATCACAGTTAAGCACTATTAGATAACAAGCATATCTTGATAATTTGTAATCTTCTATTTTTCTTTTCGAATTTGAGCCAATACTAACCATTTTATTGACACCAATAAAATGGTCTGAAATGCCATAATTACTTTCATTACAAATATCCATAGCTTATTTAATTATTCCATGAAAGTTTTGCCACAGATTATATTGCAAAATTGGCATTAATTCACGTGCTAACCAATATTCATCCTCATTTTCATCCATATGTTTAATATCTCCAAAAACTTTTTCAGTATTTTTTTTAATTCATTCATTTTCTCACATGTCTTTCTTAGTGAGTTACAATAACATAAAAAGAAAAAATATTTGTCGAATTATCTGACAAATATTTTATTTCTTATTTTTTTTATTTCCTTCATTCATCACTTCATCTATTTTCTTAATAGCTTCTTTTACACTTTCTTCTTTAGGCTCCATTACATATGACTTAGCACTTTTGTAAGAATAAGTATAATTAAATGAATCTTCTCCTTCTAAATTACTTGTTTCTATAGTCCATTTATCATTTGTTTTAATTTGTTTTTTTATAAATGATGTGATACTATCATCATCTAAATTAGTAACAAAACTTCCATCTATTGATTTTAATATAGAACTATAATTTGTTATCAATGATGGTGATATAACTTTGTTTATAATTGAGGTTAATACTAATTGTTGATTTTGATTTCTTGTTCTATCCCCACCTGTAAATGCTTTTCTCTCACGTACAAAGTATAAAGCCTTTTCTCCATTTAATTTATTGTATCCTTTATTGAATCTATATTTATAATCATATGTACTAAATGTATATGGACTATCTACTTCTATACCACCTATTGCATCAACTATTTTAATTAATGATGAAAAATTAACTTTAAAGTAATAGTTTATATCACAATCAAGTAAATCTTCGACAGTTTTAACAGACATATCTATTCCATGTATTCCTGCATGAGTTAATTTATCTTTATAAGATGTTATTCCATGTAAATATACATAATAATCTCTAGGTATTGATGTTAATAATATTTTATGTGTTTTTGGATTGACAGTAACAACCATATTAACATCACTTCTTGATACACTACTTATTTTTCCATAGGTATCTATTCCAGCGACAAATATATTAAACGGTTTCTTAGTAATGTCTACTTCTTTAGCCAAATCATCGTTTGTTTTTATATCTATTGAAAATTTATAGATAACTTTAGTATCATTCATAAATTTTTCATTTTCTTCTTTAGCTATATCATAATATGCATTTTCAACCATAATTACACTTAAATTACCATTTAATAAATCTTCTTCAAGTGCTCCAAGATCTTCTCTTTCTTTATAAGTTACTTTTACTTTTTTATTAAGATAAGCAACAGCATCAGACATTCCTTCAGTATCACTAACTTTTAATACTCCTATATCTTCATCTTTTATATCTTTGATATTATTATATTTACTAGAATTTAATACTACTACACTGTAATTTTGAGTTTTTACATTTTTGGATTTTAAATTTTTTAAAAATCCAATTGTTTTAAGTTCATATGCTATTGCAATAATTAATCCAATTATTATTAAAAAGGTTAGAAAAGTACCAATCATTCTTTTTTTCCATCCTTTACCAAGTAATAGAATAGACATTAAGATATCTATAAATACAAATCCTACAGTAAATATAGCAAAATACTTAAATGGTAATATATTTAAATAATATACTAATCCTATAGTCAATATACTAAGTAAAACCAATATTAATGTTAAAAATTTAAAAAACAGTTTCTTATTCTTTTTCTTTGTTTTATTATTTTTTTTCATCTTGCACCTCTTTTTTGAATTCATTTTTATTATACCACTCTAATTTATTCTTAATCTTCAAATTTCAATAACTTTACATATTATTAGACAAAAAAAATAGATTAAATCTATTTTTATAAAAAATCAATTATTTCAATATTCTTTTCTAATTTTTCTACTAAATCTTGTGGATCGTATTTTTGGAATATTCCAGTAAAATTAGAGTAGTCCATTAAAAACATATCATAATAGTTATTAAATATATCTTTTAAATTTGTAACACCTAGTTCTTGTAAATATTTAAGATTTTGACATACTAATTTACTATTTTCTAGCATTTTTTCTTTTAATATTGTCGGAGCAGTTTCAAGTAAATCAGATATTTCTTGGCTAGTATATCCAAATTTTTCTAAAAATTTAAAATCTTCTATTTTAGTACTTGGTTTTGCACTATCATCAAGAATATTATTTATATCGATTCCTGTAAAATCAAACTCATCAAAATTCATATTAACGCCCTCTTTATTATTTTTATCTTATCATTTGAGTATTTGCTCTATTAGTCATTGCTTGTAAACTTGCAATTTTACTTTCAGTTAATTCCTTTGGATAAAAGGCTAAAAGTTTAAAATTAATACTATTTCCATTAATATAATTAATTCCATTTGTATTAAATATATCTATAACTCTCATAACTGAAGCTAGTGTAACACCTGGAATACTAAAATCATGTGCATGTTTTTCCCAAATTGTGTCAAATATTTCTGGATTAAAACCAGAAATCGTTTTTAAATACTCTTTTATTTGTTGAAACTCCACTTTAATCCTCCTTTTAATATGCCATTAATGGAACATTTCTTGGATCCATTCCATTACTTCTTAAAAGTTCAATAGCATTATTTAATTTTTCAGTTGTATATTTAATTAATATACTTGGATTTAGATAAATATCAATTGGTTCTTTTCCTATTCCTAATAATAATTCAACTTTTTCCTTTAATTCTTTGTCATATAGAAGTGATGAATGTTCTGTGAATATATCTAAATCGATATTATTTTGTTTCATTGTATCAACATTTTCTTTAAATAAACTTTTATCAAAATTATTATTTAAATCATCCAAATCTTCACTTCTAAAATCTAAATAATTAAATCCTAGTTCATTTAGATATTCTTCTAACTTAACATCAGACTCATTTTCAGAATTACTATTTAATACGAAATCATCAATATTTAATTCGCTACTATCACTTTCATTATTGTTAGTTTCTTCTATTAAAAATGGATTAAATACTTCTTCTTGTTTAAACGGTTCTTCTTCACTTACTAATATTTTTTCTTCTTTTATTTCTTGAGGTTCATTTTCTACATTAGTTTCAATATTGAACGTTTCATTTAAATCGAAAAGACTTTTGTTATCTATAACTGAGTCTACATTAATATCATTCTCATGTAGATCTACTGTATCATTAGATTCTTTTATTTCTTCAGGAGTATCATCGATAGCGTCTTTTGCTTCACTCATTACATCTGAAATTGATTTTCCAGCAATATCTCTACCATTAATTTTCTCTTCGTAAGCATACAAAGCATCTTCAGGGAACATTAATATTTTAGCAGCTTCTCTTTGTTCTTCTTCAGAAAAGTCAAACTGTTCTAACAAATTAGTTATTGAATCTCTTGTAATATTAATTTTTCCATTTAAAGCCATGTCAAAGTATTCATTTAGCTTATCTTGATTAGACAACGCTGTATCCCTTCTAAGTCCCAATTCTTCAATAGTTGTCATAGCATTATTCATCTCTTCTTCAACCGCTACTAATTCTTCTTCAGCCTTCTTTTGTTCTTCAGATACTTTTTCAATTGTTTTAGGCAAATTTGAATTTACTCTTTCCATTAATACTTGTGGATCAAAATCAAGATTTAAACATTCAAGTACTGTAGAAAACTCATCTCTATCAATTCCGCTTAAAGCATTTAAAAGTTTATCTCCTTGAGTTTCTAATTCATCATGTTGAGTCTCAAGATTAGTAATTTTATCTTGTAAATCACTTTTCTCTTTAGTTGTTCTTTCTAAAGTTTTTTCACTCTTTTCTTTTTGTTTATCCATTTCTACTAGAACTACACTATCTTTTCCTCTAAGATTGTACAATTTATCAAGTAACTTTGTTGTTTCCAATGACAATGCCTTCATCCTAATCACTCCTTGCTATTCTAGAAAAATTATAGCAAATTACTTTTAAAATGTAAAGAAGTTATTTTGCAGAAGAATTTACCTTATAGTTACATTTTTTAACATTATTTTTCATACTTCATATAATAAAGTGTATAGAAGGAGGAATTATTTTGAAAAAAAGATTTATAACTGCTGGTATATTATTACTAATTGCATTTATAGCATTAATTACAATTTTCAAATTTAATAATGACAATAACAAAGGCAAAAAATTAGAAAAAGTTAAACTTGCGGAAGTAACTCATAGTGCTTTTTATGCCCCACTTTATGTTGCAATTGAAAATGGTTATTTTGAAGATGAAGGAATTGATTTAGAAGTTATTTTAACACCTGGTGCTGATAAAGTAGCTTCAAGTGTATTATCTAATGATGTTAATATCGGTTTTGCTGGACCAGAGTCTGCAATTTATGTTTATACTGGTGGAGAAAAAGATTATTTAAAAACATTTGCTGGATTAACAAAAAGAGATGGGCAATTTATTTTATCGCGAAATAAAGATTTTAAATTAGAAAATTTATATGGAAAGGAAATACTTGTTGGAAGATATGCCTTTCTGTTACAAAACCGATAATAAATTTAATTAATAAAAAAATTATAAGTTTTGAGATAGACCATTTGACCTGTTCCTAAACTTATAATTTTTTATGTTAATCTAAACTTGTATTTTATTTCTACTGTTTTATCTTCACTAATAATTATTTTATCTATCAAATTAACTAGTAGTTCTCTAGATGGATTCTTTAACGAAAGAAACTCTTTCATCTGTTTAATAGTTATTTCTTTTTCTTTTTTAGTATCTATATCATCAATACTACCAAGTTCTTTTTCAAGTTTTTCTTTTTTAGATAATAAATCTACTATATCTTCTTTTGATTTCACTGTTATTCGTTGATACTGTTCTGATGTTATTAAACCATCAACTTTATCACGATATGACTGGTCAATATAGTTATTAGACTGATTAATCTTTAATTGTATCTTGTTTAATTCTTTTTTAATTTTATCCTGTTGATTATTCTTTCTTCTTGCTTCACTTATTTTATTTTCAAACTCAGTATCATCTATATACTTTTTACATATACTCCTAAGTTCATCTAACACAGCCGTTTCTAACTTATCATAATTCATTGAATGTGGAGTACATAATCCAAATTTACTATGTGAAGAATAGTAATTACAAACACAGTATTTCCTTTTTTTATCAAGACTTGTATTAATTCCTATACGATGACCACATTCCTTACAATAAAGAAAACCCTTTAATAAATGATTATTCTTATTATGAGTATCATTCTTATTTCTCATCAACAACTCTTGAACTGTATTAAATGTTTCCTCATCAATAATAGGTTCATGAGTATTTTTAGTTATAATCCATTCATCCTTAGGTACTCTTATTTCTTTTTTAGATTTATAACTAACTTTCTTTCTTCTTCCTTGAGCAAGGTGTCCTATATAAGTTGGATTTTGTAATAATTCATCAATAGTTCTAGGACACCAAAATTTAGAAGTTTTTGTTTTAGTACCACGTACAAGGTTAGCATGTGTACTCGGATTAGGAATACCCTCTTGAGTAAAAATATCTGCTATACCTCTAGTACCATAACCTTGCTTGGCTAGGTCAAACATTCTTACTACAATACCTCTAACTTCTTCATCAACCATTAACTTATGTTTATCTAAAGGATCCCTTTTATAACCATATATACCTTTCCAACCAGTATATTGACCCTGTTCTTTTTTAGACTTCATAATTTTTCTTATTTTTTTAGAAGTATCTTTTAAAAAGAAATCATTAAACATTAGTTTAAATTGTAAATACTCTAACCCAGGAGTTTCATATAAAGTATCTATATCATCGTTTATTGCGATATATCTTATACCTTTTTCCGGAAAAATTGTTTCAATATATCTACCCATCATGATATAATCTCTACCCATACGTGATAAATCCTTAGTAATTATAGTATCAATATTTCCTTTTTCAATGTCTTTCATAAGTCTTTCCCAACCAGGTCTATCAAAATTACCACCAGAGAAACCATCATCACTATAATCGTGTTCTTCATCATCTATAAGATTTATATCATCACATCTAGCAGCAAAGTTTCTTATAAAATCTTTTTGATTAATAATACTTTCACTCTCTACATTGTCGCCATCTTCACGTGATAATCTTGGATACATTACAGCATTATATAACTTCTTCACAACATATTAACTCCTTTCATTAGTTTTTATTTACTTACTAATCTTTATTCTCTAAACAATATTTTATTAAATAAAACTCTATAATTTCCTGTAGTGTTTTACCATCTTCATTAAATACATTAACTATCTTCATATTTTTCACCTCAGTAAATAATACGAAAATAGTGGGGTTTCATTTCAAAAAATTATTATTTATTTATCTTCACTTACTAATTTATAAAACGTACTTTGTTTTAAATCTAATAATTTCATTGCTTCTCTTGCCGTTATTTCATTGTTTTTCCATCTTTTAATAACATCAATCCAACCAGTAGGACGTTCTATTCTTTTTCTACCGAATTTAACTCCTTTAGTTTTAGCAATATCTATACCTTCACGTTGTCTTTGTTTAATAAAAGTTCTTTCTTGTTCCGCTACATATGATAAAACTTGAAGTATTAAATCACTAATAAAGTTTCCTAATAAATCCTTATGTTGTGTAGTATCAAGTAAAGGCATATCAATAACCTTAATATCAGCTTTAATGTTTAGAGTTATATCACGCCACTCATTAATAATCATATTATAGTTACGACCAAGTCTATCAATACTCTTAATTACTAATAAATCATTTTCTCTAAGAGCGTTCTTTAATATTAAATATTGGTCTCTGTTAAAATCTTTTCCACTTTGTTTTTCTACAAATATAAATCTTTCATCACAGCCATTCTCGATAAGTGATTTTATTTGTCTTTCAAGATTTTGGTCTTTTGAAGATACTCTCGCTAGACCATAAACTCTATTATTCATAAATAATCTCCTCCTATAGAAGACTATCTAATAAACGTATGAAAAAGACAACGACAATTTACAAACCTTTGAAAATTAAATATGGATATATTACACCCACCAAAAACATATGATTTAGTAGTGGGTGTAATTGTATACTTTATTAAAGACTAATCTAGTAGACCATATTCATCTAGAATACCATTTACTTCCATGATAATATGCTCTAGTATATATTTGATTTCAGCTTGACTACATTCACTAATATCTATGAATCCCTCATCAACAGCTCTGAAATCCTCAGAAATAAGATTATATTTTATCAATATCTCTATTAATGTATCCGATAAATAATAGACATCCATTGGTTTTAATCTCCCAATAGGCATCGAAAAAATATCTCTTATGTTACACGCAACATTACTCGATGGTTCGTAATCATCTGCATTGTCTTGGTGCTTATTCAATAGTTCTATCATTTCTTTAATTAATTCTTTATTTTGTGTCATTTCAATCTCCTTATAACTTTCTTTATTTAATATCACATCAACCCTATATTTCATTCTTTGACTTTATATCATTTAATTCAACTAGAGTCTTATCATCAAAATTATGAATTCTCGTGCATTCTTTCCAATGCGAATTCATAGTCCTAAACGAAATATGATATTTTCTAATTTTTCCTTTATTACACATAAAGCCTATCTCAAAGATACTAAAGTCAGGTTTATTTAATAGCTCGACAAGCTCTTTATCAGATTTATTAAATTCTAAATAAATACTGTCACAGCAATAAACTTCTTTATTAGTTGCTAAATCTTCAGCTTTAGTTGATCTCTTTCGAGCCTTTTTTATAGAAAAGTTATCAAGAACCTGACCTGAAAAAACAATATTAGTTCTTTTACCTAAATCTTGTTTTCTCCATATTAGGATTTTCTTATAACGGTTATTATTAAGAAAACCTTCAATATTAATACAGTTCAACTAAGTAATCTCCTTTCTACATTTCACTTACCCTCGAGAGAACGTCAATTTCTTGAAAAGGTTCGTATAAGTAAAATGATTAACCGATATATTTTCTCTCTAAACAT
>SVAH01000001.1 GCA_015059485.1 Bacillota bacterium | reverse complement strand
TAAATGAAGGATTTATAGATTATATAGCTAAGCCATTTAAAAAAGAGCAAATAAAAGAAAAATTAGATAAGATATTTAACGATAAAACAAAATAACTATAATGCGATTTAAACATTTACTAATGTAAGTAAATGTGTTATACTTAGGGTGTAAATCAGTTATGGAAGAATAGTAATTATAATAAATTTTATAGAGAACTTATGGTTGGTGGAAATAAGTAAATGAATTATAATGAATCTACTTTCTAGAGGATTTAATAAATCACGGGTAGCTTACGTTACAAGCAAATTAAGTAATATAAAGGATGGTACCGCAGAATTGCTCCTTAGGCAGTTTTGTGGTTTTTATTTTAAGGAAGGAATGATATTATGATAGACATTAAATTAATAAGAGAGAATAAAGAATTAGTAAAAGAAAACATAGTAAAAAAATATCAAGATGAAAAATTACCACTTGTAGATGAAGTATATGATTTAGATATAAAGGTACGTGAACTACAAACTGAAGGAGATAATTTAAAAGCTGAAAAGAATAAATTATCTAAAGAAATTGGTGCTTTAATGGCAAGTGGTAAAAAAGATGAAGCTGAAAAGATAAAAGAAAAAATAGCTGAATCTAATAAAAGAATTGCTGAAATTGATGAAGAATTTCCTAAGATTCAAGAAGAAATAAAAAAACGTATGATGGTAATTCCGAATATTATTGATGATAGTGTACCTATTGGTAAAGATGATTCTGAAAATGTTGAAGTACAAAGATTTGGAGAACCTACTAAAAAAGATTATGAAATACCACATCACGCAGATATAATTGAAAGAGTTGGTGGTTTAGATAAGGCATCAGCTGGAAGAACAAGTGGTGAAGGATTCTATTATTTAATCGGGGATATAGCAAGACTTCATGAAGCAATGATAGCCTATGCAAGAGATTATATGATTGATCATGGTTTTACTTATGCTATCCCACCATTTATGATTAGATCAGATGTCGTAAATGGAGTAATGTCTTTTGCTGAAATGGAAGCAATGATGTATAAAATTGAAGGAGAAGATTTATATTTAATTGGAACTTCAGAACATTCAATGATTGGTAAATTTAAAGGACAACTTTTAAAACCAGAAGAATTACCAATAAAAATGACATCTTACTCACCTTGTTTTAGAAAAGAAGGTGGAGCACATGGCTTAGAAGAAAGAGGACTTTACCGTGTTCATCAATTCGAAAAGCAAGAAATGATTGTTATCTGTGATGAAAAAGAAGCCATGGATAATTATAATAAAATGTGGAAGTTAACAGTTGAAATATTTGAAAACTTTGATGTTCCAGTAAGACAACTTGAATGCTGTAGTGGAGACCTTGCAGATCTTAAAGTTAAGTCATGTGATATTGAAGCATGGAGTCCAAGACAGGAATGTTATTTTGAAGTAGGATCTTGTTCAACACTTGGTGATGCACAAGCAAGAAGACTTGGAATAAGAGTTAAAGGTGAAAAAGAAAACTATTACCCTAATACACTTAATAATACAGTTGTTGCAACACCAAGAGGTTTAATTGCTCTAGTTGAAAATAATTATAATGAGGATGGTTCAATTTCTATACCAGTAGCTTTACAACCTTATATGGGTGGTAAAAAGAAAATAGAACCTAAGAATTAATTATGGAAGAAGATATAATAACTAAAGACATAAATAAAAATATGTTAAAAAAATTAGATAATGGTCTTCTTTTATCAGATGCTCATATCGAAATATTAGAAAGATATGGATTTGATTGCAAGAAATATGCATCAATAGAAGAACTAATATTTGATATAGAAGAGTTTTTGAATGAAGAGGGAGATAGTGATTGTGGAGATCTTGATTGGGTATCTGCAGATCTATCTGAGAGAAATTATTATCAGAATACTAATAAGTAGGTGATTTATGGAAAAAAAACAAATAAAACAAAAACTGTTAGATATGAAGCTTTCGCTTTTTTCAAAACAAATTATAGGTAAGGAAATAAAATATTATCAAGAGAAATCTTTAAAAGATAATAAATATTATTCTATGGCATATTCAGGATGTAATAAAATTAATTATGAATTATTTAAAGAATGGGATGAAAAAGGTTCAATACCGCTTGATTTTGGTTTGAGATTAAAAGAAATTATGAATGATAAAAATATGAATTTATATATTCATAGGACATCTATCATTAATAATGAAAACATTTTTGATAGCAATGTATTAATGGATGTAATGGAAAATGGTCTTATAAATAATGGAAGCGCACATTCAAATGCAACAAGTAAAGAAACTGTACCACCCATTAGTAAAACAGCAGATTTAATAAAGTATGATATTCAAATGCAAATAGATTTAAAATCACATAGACGTGATTCGTTTGGCAATATATCTACTGGTGCAATTATTTTTGCAATTCCTAGCAAGTATTTGAATGAAAATGATGAGGTAATTGTTGATCCTAATTTAGTGTATGATTATAAGAATAATTTAGCACATATAAAACCTGAATTTATAATAGGAGCAACAACATTAAAAAATCATGGTGAATGTGAATTTTATTCAAGAGAAGATTTATTAAAAAATAAAAGGAGTAGATAAGAATAATACTTCTTTTTTTAACGTAAATAAGGAACAAAAGGGGTGTATTTTTTAAAAAAAGTATTATATAATTTTATTAAGGATACGTATGCTTAGAAATACTATTCAAAATGCTAAAAAGAAAAGAGGTATATTATGGGATTTATTAAAGCATTTACAGGAGCATTAGGTGGTACTTTTGCTGACCAATGGAAGGACTTTTATGTTCCAAGAGGAAATGTTCCAGCAACAGCTGCTGTATTCCAAGCAGTACCACAATCACAAAATAATGGGCGTGGAGAAAATACTAAAGGAAATGAAAATATTATTTCTAATGGAAGTAAGATAGTTGTACCAGAAGGAACAGCACTTATTACATTACAAGATGGACAAATTACTGGATTTATCGCAGAAGCAGGTGGATATGAATTTAGATCTGATGATCCTAATTCACAATCTATGTTTGCAGGTGATGGAATATTTGGACAAACTATTAAATCAACTTGGGAAAAAGTAAAATTTGGTGGACAACCAGGAAGTCAACAATTAGCTTTTTATGTAAATTTAAAAGAAATACCAAATAATAAATTCGGAACTCAATCAGAAATTTATTGGGATGATGCATTCTTTGGTACACAAGTTGGGGCAGTAACAAGAGGTACTTATACATTAAAAATCACTGATCCACTTTTATTTATTAAAAACTTTGTACCAGCTAAATATTTACAACCAGATGCACCAGTATTTGATTTTGCTGATATGGATAATGATGCAGGAGCACAATTATTTAATGAAGTAGTTGGAAGCTTATCTGCCGCATTCTCAAATTATACAAACGATCCATCAAAAGGAAATCGTATGTCAAAAATTCAAGGAGATCAAATTGGATTTGCACAAAGTTTGTCACAAGCTGTTGAAGATGGATATCAATGGAAATCTGATAGAGGACTTGAAATTGTAAAAACAGCAATTCTTGCTATTGAATACGATGATGATACTAAAGAATTAATGAAAGATGTTAAGAAAGCTGATGCATTATCTGGAGCTAGAGGAAATTCATTTATGCAACAAGCTGCCGCTCGTGGAATGCAAGCCGCTGGAGAAAATGGTGGTGGAGCTTCAATGGCATTTATGGGAATGGGCATGAACGCTGCTGGTGGAATGATGGGAGCTATGCAACAACCAAATAATCCATCAACTTATCAAAATTCATTTGGAGCACAACCTCAACAAGAACAGGCTGCACCAGCTGAAGATCCTTATGCAAAATTAGCAGAAATGAAGAAATTGTTAGATTCAGGCGTTATAACACAAGAAGACTTTGATGCCGCAAAAGCTAAACTTTTAGGACTATAACATGGCAAAAAATAGCAAAGAAGTAAAAGAAAATATTGAGGAAGCAGTTTCTAAAACTGCTTCTGAAAATAATGTTGAAATTGAAGAAAAAAAGACAGATGGAAATAATGTGAAAGTTGTAAAAACAGATGAAGGTTCAAAGACTGGTCAAAGTAAATGTCCAAAATGTGGTGCTACAGACATTTCCTTAAATACTACTACTGGTAAATTGAGATGTAATTTTTGTAGACATGAATTTGAACCTGAAAAAGTTGAAGGACTTGAAAAAGATTTATCAAAATTAGAAGGAACAGTAATTGGTTCGGGGGCAAGTAATATAGATGCATCTAGTGATGAAATCGTAACACTTAAATGCTCTAGTTGTGGGGCTGAAGTTGTAGTTGATACAACTTCAAGTACACAAGCACGTTGTCACTGGTGCCGAAATATGCTTTCTATTAATGAACAAATTCCGAATGGTGCAGTACCAGATGTTGTTCTACCTTTTTCTGTTAAAAAAGATGAAGCTAGAAAGAATATTGAAGAATTTGTTGGAAAAAGAAGATTTTTTGCTTATCCAACATTTGTAAAAGAGTTTACAACTGAAAATATAATGGGTGTTTATTTTCCATATATGGTTATAGACGTTAATGCTCATTCTAATTTAGTTGGAGAAGGAGAACATCTAGTTAGATCATATACAGTTGGAAATGATGAACACAAGGAAACTTATTATGATGCAGATGCATATCATGTAGAACGTGAATTTGACATAGTTATAGATGGTTTAACTGTTGAATCTAATAAGGATAGACTTAATAAGAATGATAAAGAAAAAACAAATAATATTATTAATTCTATTATGCCATTTGATATAGAAAACTGTGTTAAATATGATTCAAATTATTTAAATGGTTATACATCAGAAAAAAGAGATACTAATATTGATGATTTAAAAGATTTAGCGTATGCTCAATCAAAAGATATTGCTAAATTTTCTGTTAATGATACATTAAAAAATTATGATAGAGGTGTTCGTTGGGAAACTGAAGATTTTAAAGTTAAAGGTGAACAATGGAAATCTGCTTATTTACCTGTATGGTTATATTCATACATGCAAGTTAAAGGAGATAAAAAACTACTACATTATGTAGCAGTTAATGCAAGGACTAAAGAAACTATGGGTAGTGTTCCAATACATATGCCAAAATTAGTAATAGTTTCTATTCTTGTAGAAATTCTTGGCTTCATATTAATGTTAAATATTGATTTTGATTATAATTGGTTATTCTTATCACTTGGATTTATATATTTCTTTGTAATGTACTCAAGATATCGTAATTCAGGTGCAAGACATAATTATGAAACTGAAACAAAAACAAACGTAACTAATTTAAGAAAACAAGATGCATTTATGGAACATAGAACTAGACTTGAAAACTCAATGATAGATGGAGCAAATAATAAATCAATAACAGGAGAAAGTGTTAAAAGTAAAATGCTTAATTCATTAATTGAAAGTAATAGCATTACAAGTTTTGCTAAAAAAACGATTGAAAAAAGTACAAATGATAAAAAATAATCAAAGATTCGAAATAAATCGAATCTTTTCTTAAAGACGAGGTGAAAAAAATGCCATATAATACATTATCTAAATTTTTCTCTAGTTTACCAGTAATATTAATATCATTATATTTTATTCCCTTTTTGGGTGTGATTTTACTTTTGTTTAGATTATTTACCAGAAAAAATGTAAATATTAAAACATGTGTTTTTTTAATAATATTGGGTATTAGTGTTCTTATAATTAAATATGGTATTAATTTACTATCTAAAAATATAACTAATAGTGTATTACTAAAAGTATCAAATTTTTTTAATAATACTCCTAGCATAATATCATTTAGTAAATTATGTATAATTATGGGTGTAATATTAATTATTATATCAATTATAATTCAAAAAATATTTGATAAGGGAGTAGATTCTATAAAAAAATATATTCAAAATGAGGAAGATAAAAGTTATAAAATAAAAAAAGAAAATGATTTAATAATGCAAGAAAAAAGAGAAAAAGCAAAAAACACTAGAAATATAGTATGCAAGCACTGCGGAGCTAGTAATTTAGTATCAGAAAAGGTTGGAAAATGTAAATATTGCAGACAGTATTTACAATAAATAACAAAAAAGTTTATATAATTTACAAATACTTGACAAAAATATTAAAAAGTGCTATAATTTAGTCATTACAAGGGGGTTATGTAATGAAAAATAGGGGAATTGGTTTATTAGCACTTTTTATGATTGCAGTGCCTTTTAATGCTAAGGCAAAAGTTGGTACAATGAATATTGAAAGCTCAAATATTTTAGTAGGAGAAACAAAAGAAGTTAATGTTTTACTTTCTAGTGATGTAGCATCAGCTGATGGTTTTGTTAAATCAAGCGATAATACATGTCTGGAAATAATTAATGTTAGTTCAGATTTTGGTAGTGGAAATTACTTTGCATCAATCGATTTAACCGGAAAAGTTCTTACTAAAGCAACTACAATAACAGTTAAAGGTTTAAAAGAATGTAATGCTAAAATTATTATTGATAATGCAAGTATTGGTTCTATAAATGGAATGGATGAAGATAGAAATTTAAGTTTTGAATCATCAAATATTAGAGTTGAAGAACCTAAAACTGAAGAAAAAATTAATAATAATGAAGTTAAAGAAGAAGCAAAATTAGAAAATAAAGTAGTTGAAAAAACAACTAAAAAAGAAAATAAAAATGTTACAAAATCAAATGTAAAAAAAGAAACTAAGAAAGAACATAAAAATGTTAAAAAAAATATTCAAGCAAAGAAAACTACTAAAAAATTATTTAAAAAATTAAAAATTAAGTTATTTAAAGAATTATTTAGATAAAATATTAGATAAAAATATCTAATATTTTTTTGTTATAATTTACAAATTTATTAAAATATTATATAATCTTTATAGTAGGTGAGTTGTATGATAGATAACAGAGGACAAGCTTTAGTAGAATATGTATTAATAATTGCTATAATTAGTGTTATTACTATTACTTTAGTTAGTTATTTTGGCGGATATTTAAAAGATTCTGTAACTAAAACAGCATGCTCACTTGTTGATCAGGAATACGTTAAAGGTAAAAAACCAGGCGATGCGTATTGTAAAGATAAAGAAATTGAGGAAATGCAAAGTTAAGGTGGTTTTATGAATAAGAAAGGGCAAGCATTGGTTGAATTTGTGCTTATATTACCTATTTTTGTTTTTATGATACTTGCTACAATTGATATTGGAAAAATATACTATACAAAAAATAGATTAGAAAACAAGTTAAATGATGTTATAGTAATGAAGGAAAATAATAAAAGCCTAAAAGAAATAAAAAAGAATGTTCATAATGATTTAAAAGATACAAAAATAGTAATTAATGATAAAGATGAATATCTTGAATTTAAATTATCGAAACAAATTGAAATAGTAACGCCTGGTTTAAATTTGATATTTAAAAATCCTTATAATGTTGAAGTTAAAAGAGTGATATATAATGAATAAATTAAATAAAAAAGGTCAAACGTTAATAATGTTTGTAATATTAATACCACTTTTGATAATGATGCTTGCTTTAGTAGTTGATGTTTCCTACATGACAAATGAAAAAATTAAATTAGACAGCACTACTAAAACTATAATTAAAGAAATGTTTGATAATAGATTTGATAATGATATGGAAGATAAGATTTATAATTTATATAAGAAAAATAAAATAAATTATGAAAATGTAAAAATAGATAAGAAGGAAGAATATTTAAAAATTAAAAACTATTATGAAATAGATAGTATTTTTGGAAAAATAATAGGTTTAAAAAAATATAAAATTAAAACAAGCATAAAAGGATATAAAGAAAAGAATAAAATAAAAGTAATAAAAGAATAGAGGGATAGCATGATAAATAAAAGAGGAACTTCTGTAGGAATATTTTCTGCTAAAGGTGGTGTTGGTAAAACAACAACTGCATTAAATCTTGCAGGAATATTAGAAACAATAGAAAAAAAAGTATTAATAATAGACATGAATTTATCTAATGGTGGAGTAGCTATTTCTTTAAATCTTCCATGTGAAAAAAGTATATTCAATTTAATTGATGATTATGAAAATAATAGACACTTTGAATTTAGCAAATATGTTACAAAATATGATGATTATATTGATATATTATCAAGTCCTAAAGATCCTAGACAGGCCTCTAAAATTGATAGTAAGTATATCGATTTAGTAATAGATAAAGCTGTAAACAGTTATGATTTAGTAATAATTGATATGGATCATTCATTATCTGAAATTAATATAGTTACACTTGATAATGTAGATGATATTTTGTTTATTATGACAAATGACCCTAAAGATTTAAAAAATATGAAATCAATAATAAGCGTATTTAGAGATTTAGATTTAAATAATTATAAAATTCTTTTAAATAATAGTGTTAATCCTTATAAGTATTACTTTTCATTATTTGATATGAAAAATATTATGAAAGCTAATATAGATTATACATTATCATCAAACTTTTTTATAAAAAATATGGATGATTATGTAATGAGCGGACAAATAGTTACATTACAAAGGAAAATGGCTAACATTTTTTCGAAAGAATATGCTACTTTCACAACAATAGCTGCGGATCTTTTAAAGAATAAGGAGGATAATAATGAGTAGACATAGTTTATATGATGCATTTAATATAAAAAGAGAAGTTAATAATTTTTCTGATCTATCTGATTATGATATCTTTCCTGATAAAAAATTATTAGATAAATTACGTACAAAAATAGTCGAAAATTTAATAGACAAAGAAATTCCTACTGGTAAGACAATTTCAGAGTTTATAAATGATGAAATTGATCAAACTATATTTGGATATGATTTAACTAATTTAGAGAGAAGTCATTTATATAATTTAATTGATAATGAAATAAATGGATATGGACCTTTAACAGAACTTTTAAAAGATAAAAATGTTACGGAGATAATGGTTAATTCTCCAGAAGATATTTATATAGAAATTGATGGACAATTGATTAAAGACGATGGAGTATCATTTATAAACGACGAACATATAGTTAGAACTATTCAACGCTTAATTGAACCATTAGGTAGAACAATAGATGCTGCCAATCCAATGGTTGATTCAAGACTTTCTGATGGTTCTCGTATTAATGCAGTAATACCACCATTATCTACTAAAGGCCCTGTAGTAACAATACGTAAGTTTAAAGAATCAATGACTGATATTGAAGATTTAATTAGAATAGGAACACTTACACCATATATGGCAAGATTCTTAGAAGCAGCAGTTAAGGGAAAACTTAATATTATTGTATGTGGTGGTACTGGTAGTGGTAAAACAACGCTTTTAAATATATTAAGCGGATTTATATCACATGACGAAAGAATTATAACTATTGAAGATGCTGCAGAATTAAAATTAAAACAAAGCCATGTAATATCACTTGAAACTAGAACTGCTAACTATGAAAGTGGAGGAGAAATAACTATTAGAGATTTAGTTATAAATTCCCTTCGTATGAGACCAGATAGAATAATTGTTGGAGAAGTTCGTGGAAAAGAAGCTTTTGATATGTTGCAAGCAATGAATACAGGACATGATGGATCTTTAACTACACTACATGCAAACAGTTGCGAAGATGCTTTAAATAGGCTTGAGACAATGATTCTTATGGCTGGACTTGAAATACCTGTTAAGGCAATTCGTGAATATATAAATTCAGCTATAGATTTAGTTGTAAATATAGAAAGAATGAGTGATGGAAAAAGAAAAGTAACATCTATATCTGAAATAAAAGGATTTAATGATGATAAGTTAGAATTATCAAAAATATTTGAATTTAAACAAAATGGTATAACTAATAATAATGAAGTTGATGGTGAATATGTTCTTTATGAAAGAATACCACGTGTATATAGGAAAATAGAAAGACGTGGAGTGAATGATGTTGATGATATATTTGAACCATTTAAAAAATAAATAATTAGAAAGGGAGGATAATAATGGAAAATACACTTTTAATAATACTTACTGAAACATTTATAGTACTTATTTTAGTATTTATAGCAATGCAAGTGATAAAGTCTTTAAAATCATATGATTATGAAAAAAAGTTCTCTGATTTTTCATTATTATCTGTAAATGATAGAGAAGTATCTTTATATGAAAAAATTGCAACTTTTTTCTTTAAATTAGTTTATAAAGTAAGTAAACTAATAAATGTTTCTAAGGTAATAGAAAAACATAGTAGTAAGTTTGATAGAGATTCAAAGGTAAATGGTAGAATTAGAAATGGTCTAGATTTTATTTCAATTAAAATATTAGTTGGTATATTCCTATCTATTTGTACTTTCTTTACAATTATTGTAAAAGGATTTAGTTTTGATTTTATCAAGATTCTAATTGGCTTTATAGTTGGATATTTTACTCCGAATATAATAATTGTATACAGAAGAAATAGAAATAAAAAACGTGTAGAAGATGATTTGCTTAAAGCGATTATAATAATGAATAATTCTTTTAAATCTGGAAGGAATATCATGCAAGCAATAGAAACTGTAAAAACAGAGTTAGATGGACCTATTGCTGAAGAATTTAAAAAAATATCTTTAGATATTTCTTATGGCTTATCACTAGATACAGTATTTAGTAGATTCTATAACAGAGTAAAAATAGAAGATGCTAAATATATTGCATCGTCCTTAACTCTTTTAAATAAAACAGGCGGTAATATTATAAAAGTATTTAATATGATAGAAAACTCATTTTTTGATAAGAAAAAACTAAAAACGGAATTAAGTAGTTTAACTGCTTCATCAGTATTTGTCTTTAGAATATTAGCTCTTTTACCACTTATTTTTGTAGCGTTAATAACTGTACTAAACAATCAGTACTTCTTACCATTATTTTCATCTTCAATTGGATTTGGAATATTAATTTTGATTCTAAGTTTATATGCGATGTATATATATGTTATTAAAAAGTTATTAAAGGTGGAGATATAATGAAAAAACGTAGTTTTATAGATAAAATATATCCAAAAAAGATTATAAAAAAATATAATGTTAAAATAGAATTATTATCGGATGATACAACATTAAATGTAAGAAAATTTTTATATTATCGTTTGATTGGTAGTTTATTAATTTTTATATTATTTGGTGTGTTTTCTAAATATAGTTATATTACAGCACCTCTTTTTACTTTAATATATTATATTGGAATAACATATTTACTTATTGATTATCCAACTAAAAAAAGAGGCCTAGAGCTTGAACATGAAGCAATATTCTTTTTTGAAATATTAGAGTTAACACTTGAAAGTGGGAGAACATTATCACAAGCATTAGAAATAACAGCAAATAATGTAGATAGTAAGCTTTCTAAAGAATTTAAAAAGACATTAAGTGAAGTAAAGATGGGTAAAAGTTTAATTGAAAGTCTAAAAGCTATGAAAGAAAGGATTCCATCTGACACTATAAATAATACTATTTTAAATATGACAGAATCTTCTATTTTTGGAAGTAATATAATAAATTCAATAAATAATCAATTAGATTATTTAAGAAATAAGGAATTAATGGAAATAAAGGCTAGAATAGCTAAATTGCCAACTAAGATAAGCATTGTATCAGTGCTTCTATTTATACCTTTAATACTTTTAATAATTTTATCACCTGTACTAATAGAATTAATAACTGGATAATGCTTGATATAGAATAAGAAAAAATGATATAATATTATATACAGTAAAGGAGAGTAAAGAGTATGAATGATTTGAAACTTGAAAGATTTAAAAAAGAATCAAATACTCCAAATATCAAAATATTACTTATATCATTTTCTGTTCTTTTATTTTTTACTCTGTATTTTATGATTTACAAATCACATGCTTTTTATAGATTAACAGAATCGAACGATGTAATAAAAGCAAAAATAGGAAGCTATGTATATAATATTAATTATGATTTAGATGGTGGAATTCTTCCAGATGGAGTATCAAATCCATCAACTTATTCAAGTGTAGAAGAAACAACTATAACTAATCCAGTAAAAGAAGGATATACATTTAAGGGATGGGAAGGTTTTAGTAGGAATCTTTTAGACTATGAAAAATTATTATATCCAACAAATTCTAGTCTAAGATTTGTTAATGATACAGAGATATCTGGTGAAAATCGTTCAGATGGTAGAGGTTGGAATTATAATAATTCAAATTATAAATTTTCTTTACCTGCTGGAACATATACGATTTCTTTAAATTATTCAAAGCAAGCAACAAATGAAGCTGCTATATGGAGCAATATGATTCTTTTTGATGATAGTAATAATATAATTTTCCAATTAACAAATGGAGATTTAAGAAATGTTTCAAGTTATTCTAAAACGTTTACAATTGATGAAGATAAAAATCTAGGTTTAGAATTAAAGGTATATGATGGCATATGTAAGATCCAACTAGAAGAAGGGAATACTGCTACAGAATGGGAATCATATTTAAAAAAAGACTTAGTAATACCTAAATTTACTAAAGGAGATATTTCTTTAAAAGCAATATGGGAACCAAGTACATATACAGTAACATTTGATGCAAATGGAGGAACTGTAGATACTGCAAGTAAAGAAGTGAAATATCATGAAGACTATGATAATTTACCAACGCCAGTAAGAGAAGGATATACTTTTCTAGGATGGAATGGTAAAAATTTGTTTGATGTTGATTCAGTAATTAATCAAAATTTTGTTAAAAACGCTGATAATACATATACAATAACTAAAAATAGTATTACTCAAAGATACGCTAATTCGATGCCAATTGTAATTCCTGCTAATACGAATTTTTATACATCATGGGAGTTGGTTGATTATAACGGAACATATTCTGCACCATTTCAAATATATGGTCAGCTTAGTGATTATTCAAGTTTTTACATTACAAATGGAAAAAGGGTTTTACCACAAGATACAAGGAGCTTTACAATATATCAAGAGGGCTCGATGCCTGATGGTACGTATACTACAATTAAAAATTTAATGATTGAATTAGGAGAAACACAAACAGAATATGAGCCATACTATATAACAAGTGATACAACAGTAGTTCAAGCAAATGATCATACATTAAAAGCGATATGGAGACAAAATTAAAAAATATATAATAAAGTCACTTAGAGATAAGTGATTTTTAAAAGTTGGATATTTACATATTGATATTAAAGAAAAATTGAATTTTTAGATATATTTCGACAAAATATTCTTCTTTCATGTGTTAGGATACTCTTCAAAAACAAATGAAAGGAGATTTTTATTTTGGAAAACTATTATAATGAAATAAAAAAAGAACTATTAAACTATGAAATAACAAAGAAAGTAAAAGAATATTCAATTAATAAAAGTGAACTTGAAACTAAATATAATGTAGGTAAGATGTTAATTGAAGCACAAGGAGGAGAAGAAAGAGCAAAATATGGTAATGGTCTAATTAAAGAATATTCTATTAAACTATTAAAAGAAACAGGACTTAAATATAGTGAAAGATCTTTAAGAGAGATGAGACAATTTTTTTTATTTATTAATAACATAAAATGGCGTGCATTGCGTGCCAATTTCAATTTAAGTTGGAATCATTATAAAAAATTATTTACTTTAAAAGATAATGGACAAATAAAATATTATATTGATATATGTGAAAAGTATCATTTGAGTTATAGGCAGTTAGGTGAAAAGATAAAATCAAAAGAATATGAAAGATTAAGTGAAGAGACAAAGCATAAGTTATCTTTAGATAGTACACAAGAATATGAAATAGCAGATTTTGTAAAGAATCCAATAATTATAAAGAATACTAAGAAAGATGAAAATATATCTGAAAAAGCATTACAAGAATTGATCCTTGAAGAAATACCTACATTTTTAAAAGAACTAGGTGATGGTTTTACATTTATAGAAAATGAATATAAAATAAAAATGGGTAATACTTATAATTATATAGATTTATTGTTATTTAATATAAAGTATAATTCATATGTAGTAGTAGAACTAAAAACAACAAAATTAGAAAAAGAACATATTGGACAAATACAAGTATACATGAATTATGTAGATACAAATATAAAAACAATATATCAAGATAAAACAATAGGAATAATAATAGCAAAAGAAAATAATAAATATGTAATGAAATATTGTTCTGATCCTAGAATATATAACACTACATATGTTTTAAGTTAATAATTATAAAGCATATTGTTATTGATATTAGTAAAAAGCCTAATATATAGGGTATATATAAATTAATTAGTTCAAAATAACTATTAGACATTAAAGTACATACTATTATATTTATTGTAAGAATTATAAAAAAATGACTGTAGTTATTATATTTTTTAGGCAATAAATTTTTAAGAAATAGACTTGATAAGAATAGTAGTAAAAAAGAATTGATAATCCAAGAAATAGAGAGTATATTCTCTATTTTTTCTATAAAGTTAAATATTTGTATATTTTTTAATATCATGTATTCCAAAAATCTATATGTTTTAGTTAAAAAATTTCCTAGTATTCCCGTTATTAATACGCTTGTGATAGTTATTATAATTGAGTTAAGTAAATATACATTTGATATATTATAACTATTAAATTTTATATCACTTAGAAGTAGTAATGGAGAAGTTGATAATACAAAGTAATAAAAAATAGATTTAATCATGGATATTGTATTACTGGAAAAGAATGGCTTTAAATTTGAATAGTCGGCTTTAAAGATTAATGCAATAAATATAAATATAGTTAAAACTAATGAAATTGGTATTAAACATTCAGAAATGTATGCAAGTATATTGTAATCTTTAAAAGAGATATATACTATTAATAATAAAATAGGTAAAGTTATAAGAAATGATGGCATATTAATTAGAAAAAAAGATTTTATAAATTCTTTTATTATAAATATATTTGTAAGGGTGATAGCTATACTTAATAATATTAGTAATAATCTTATTATTTTTCCTAATGTGTTATATTCATTTAAAAATTCAGTAAGTCTTTTATCCTTTTTCTTTTCAAGAAAAATTTTATATATAAATGTAAATAGTAAACCTAAAAGACCACCTATTAAAGAACATATAAAAGAATTATTGTTTGTTGTATTAAATATAATAAAATATCCTAATCCTAAAAATAGAGAATTACAGCAGAATATTACCATAAAGTTTTTTTGCCTATTAGTTATCATTTCTTCACCTCTATAATTATTCCATTATTGTTAAGCTTAACATCTACTTTTATATCATATATTAACTTGTTAAATTTAATATCTTTATTGTTATTCTTATAGTACATATAGTTTATTCCAAGAATATCACTATTTTTTTCTTTGAACTTAGTTATTAGTTTATTAATTTTCTCTTTAAGTATTATATCAAATTTTTTTTCTAGTTCTTTATTATCTTTTATGATATTTTCGCAATCATTTTTTTCAATATCTGCAAGCAATGTTATATTTATTTTGACTTTCTTTTTAGTAATTGTAAAATTTACTTTTTGCTTATATATATTTATTATTATTTTTTTATTATTTGTACATGAATATTCAAAATAGGAATTTTTGGCCTCGTTAAACAAAATATTTAGTATTTTGCTATCTTCTTCATTTAAGTATTCTATAAATTTTTTGTTGTTAAATATTGCTATTCCGTCTAATTGAACTCTATCTTTATTCAGTTTTATAACTGGCAAGTATAAATCTTGTCGTTTATTTATAGTAAGCGAGGCAAATTTATTGAAATCAACTTTAAGAGAAATATTATTAGTTAAATCCTTGTTATCTATTAGCGTATAGACATTATTAGATACTGTTTCGTCATTGAAACTTTCACTAGTTATTAATTCATTAGCGGTGTTATTTTTTGCAATAGAGATATAAAACATGTTTGTTATCTTTTTATTATGAGTTATAAAGTCTATTAATTCATAACTATTATTGTCAACAAAATTTTCCGATAATATCATTATTTTCAAATGTGAAAAGAAAGGAATTCTATTTATTTTATTGCTTGCTTTATTAAAAGATTCTGTAAGTGTTTTCCCTTTACCAATTGTAAAATAGGATAAGTTTTTTTCACTATTATCATTTAATATTTCAAATGTAGTGGTGTATTCATCTGAATTTTCATCAAAATCTAGAGCTATTCCGTTTATAATTGCTAAGTTATTTAGTTCTTTATAATCATAACAACCAGTACATAAAAATAGTAATATAGTAATTATTAATATTTTTTTCATAATAGTTCATTCCTTTGTTTAGTTAAGTTTTTAGATGCTATTAATTTACTTCTTCTATTGTCTCTATATAAATCACTTTTTATAAACTGTTTTTTAAAATAATATCTATCATATGGGGCAACAGGATAAAAATATGGATAATTTAGTGTTTTAATACTACATAAGTGTATTAAAAAGTATAGAAGTGCAAGTATTACTCCATATATACCATAAACCGATGCGCTAATTAAAAATATGATTCTAAAATGTCTTATTGCATTTATTATTTCTGGCTCAACAAACATAAGACTAGTGATAAATGTAAATGCAATAACAATAATCATAATAGGTGATACAATACCAGCCGTAACAGCTGCTTCGCCAAGTATTAATGCTCCAAGTATTGAAACAGCACTACTGTAAGATGATGGAAATCTAAGATCACTTTCTCTTAACATTTCACAAATAAAAAGCATAATTAATGCTTCTACAATGGATGGGAATGGGACGTCAATTCTTTGATGTGAAAATTTTAAAAGTAAGCTTGTTGGTAAAGTTTCTTGATTATAGTTTATAAGTGCAATATAATATCCAGGAAATATAATAGTAATAAAAAAACAAAATGTTCTTAAAATTCTAAGCGAGTTAAATATTATATTTTTATTATAATTATCAATTGGTGGATTTATAAAATCTGCTAAAAAAGTAGGGAGGATTAGTACATAACATGATGTATCAAATATTATTGCTATTTTTCCTTCAAGTAAGCTTTTGGATACTTTATCAGGCCTTTCTGTTGATGTAATTGTAGGAAATGTTGTGTCATTTTCGATTAAATATTGCGCAAGTTCTGATGAATCAATAACACCGTCAACATTTACTTTTGATAGAGTATTGTAAATATAATTTACTTTATTAATATCAGCTATATTTTCAAGATATGCAATTCCAATCTTTGTTTTAGATATCTTTCCAATATCCATTTCAATAGTCTTTAAGTTACTCGTTTTAATTCTTCTTTTAATAAGTCCTAAATTCATTTGATAATTTTCAACAAAAGAATCTTTAGGTCCAAATAATGATTGCTCTACATCTGGAGAAGATATAGATCTGTTTATATCAGCACGAGTTTCAATTGCGATAATAGTACTTTCAGATATCAAAATTGAAAAGCCATTAATTAAATAATATTCAATTTTATCGTAAGATTCTATATTTTTAATATTTGGAGCAGGTATATTTTTATTAATATTTTTTAATTTATTTATACTTATGAGATAGTTTAAATTTTTTAAAATATATTCATTAATTTTATCTGAGCTTGAGACAGTTTCTAAATATACTAAATATAATTTTTTATTATTATATTCTAATTCTTTAATAATTAGATCAGGCGTATCTTTAAAATTATTTTTAATGCTTTTAATTATGTCCATGCATATCACCATTTTTATTATTTACTAAATATTGGCAGGTATACAAAAAACGACTTGTAATAAAGTCGTTTATAATCATAAGTGGTGTCCCCGGCAGGATTCGAACCTGCGACCGTACGCTTAGAAGGCGTATGCTCTATCCAGCTGAGCTACGAGGACATTTCAACCGGACAAATAGATTATATAATAAAATGGGCAATTATTCAAGCCCATTTAGTGAAAAATCTTCAATTTTTTCATTATTTACATTAAAACTGACAGATTTTACATCAAAATTGTCTCTCAAAGAAAGACCAATAGAGTATTTTACTTCTTCTATAATTTTTTTGTTATCGAGTTCATTTAATATTGCATTGTTAAATGATAGATTAATACTATCTTCTAAAAGCTGATAATCCAGTAGTTCTGCATTTGATGCAAGATAGCTCATCAAATTAGTTTGATTAATAGGAGAACTTTTTAATCTTTCAATTATTATTTCAACTTTATCATTAGTATCATTAGTTACATAGGTAACAGGAGTGTAGTATTTAAAATTTTTACACTTACTAAAATAGTATATAGTGGTTTTAGTGGTATTTTTTATATCATTTATATTATATATTTTATTAATTCCATAAGACCTATCTAAAACATCAGGCAATATTTTATTAGAATTGGGAAGTTCTTTTAAAAGATTATTATTAATAAAAATCATGATACCATTTACTTTTTCAAGTTCAGTTAAAGAATAAATTAATGCTTCAATCATCTTTTCTTCGTCATTTTGTGGAACTTTTAATATTTCATCATTAAAATTAATTTTTAAAATATTTTTATCGTAACTAATTGAAAGAATTTTAGTATTTTTAGGAATTATGCCACTAAATCCATTAGGTATATATTTAGAATTATCACCGTTTATTATTAAAGAATTAATTATATTCTTAGCTTTTGTTTCAACATCATTATCATTGCTATTACTATTTTTTATAATAGTATTTACCCTAGCAACCATATTTTTATTATCAATTAAGTATATAGTGGTTTTATTAGGTTCAATGTAAGATAAGGTCTGATTAATATTATTAGTACTATTTGTAGCTGGAAATATATAAGTAATTCCAAGTATCAACATTGAAATAGATGCAATTAATAGCCTTTTTTTAATATTTCTTTTAATCATGAAATCACCTAGTTAATTTTATTAAAAAAAGATGAAATATATTCATCTAATTATAATTTTATTTCTCCTAATTTTAAAAGTTCTACTACTGCTTGAGCGCGTCCTTTAACCTCGAGTTTTTGAATAGCATTAGATATGTGATTTCTAACTGTTTTTTCACTAATACCTAAGGAGATTGCTATTTCTTTTGTAGATTTATTTAATATTAAAAGATTGAAAACTTCTTTTTCACGAGCAGTCAATATTTTATTATTCAAAATATATCCCTCACTTTCTTATAATCCATCTATTTTATAGTATGACATTTTCTTTTTAAAGTGAGAGAATAAGCCTAAACTTTATTTTTGGAATCTAACTGTTATATACATTTTATTATTATAAAGTCTTTGAATAGAATTCATTATTTTATTTGCAAGTTTTGCATCATGCTCACTAGAATCAATAGTTATGTTAATTCTATCATTATTAATTTTTACAAATGAATCTAAATTAAACTCTTTCAAAATAATTTCTTCTATTTCAGATTCCTTTCCTTTATTTTCATTAATAATTTGAAGTGATTCATAGGCCTTGTTTTTTTCTTCTAAAGTAGCCTTGTCATTTAAAAGCGTTGCTTGTAAAGATTGCATTTCTTTTAACATTTCTTCATCATCTTTAACCCTTAGTGCTACAAGTGCGCTTGATTCAGTTACGTTAACTTGTTCACTATCATTTGCATTGAAAGATTTAACACTTGTAAAAGAGTCTTCTTTCATTGTTACATAATATATTGATAGTACTAGTATCATGCTGAAAAGTGTTACAAACCATAAACTTTGTTTATTTATCATTTAAATCCTCCTGTGATCTATTTAATAATATGTTAAATATAAACAAATTATTCTAAAATATCAAAAAGGATGATATAATTATAATAGTTAGAGGTGAAGCATGAAGAATTTAGTGTACTTGTATTTATTGTTTGTTATATATAGTGTAGTAGGATATATTTGTGAAATGATATATATGGCTATCAAAACAAAAGGAATAACTAATAGAGGATTTTTATGTGGCCCATTTTTACCAATATATGGTTTTGGAGCAGTATTTATGGTGTGTACATTAACAAGTTACAGAGAAGATCCACTTGTTGTCTTTGTGTTCAGTGCAATTATTTGTACGATTTTAGAGTATTTAACAAGTGTTATTTTAGAAAAAATCTTCCATAATATGTGGTGGGACTATTTTGATTATAGGTTTAATTTAAACGGCAGAGTGTGTCTTTTAAATACGATTTTATTTGGAATAGGAGGCTTTTTAATTATTTGCGTATGTGGCCCATTTATAGATAAGTTATTATATTTATTTAGTTATAAATCATGGATTATTTTTTCAACGATTTCTTTAATTATTCTGTTAATTGACACTATTTATTCAGTAATAGTTGCATATAATTTAAGAAATAGATTAATTATTGTTGAAGAATTAAAAAATGAAAAATTGGCTAAGATACCTCAAGTCTTTAATAGCATATTAAAGAAAAGAGTAAGCAATTTTAAAATTTACCCTAAAAGGTTGCTTCAAGCTTTTCCAAAAATAAATGCTGATCATTTTAAAGAATTTAAAATTATGAAATTGGTATATAAAAAGAAGAAAGAAAAAAGATAATTTACACTAAATATACTTTTTAAAGCGTAAAAATATATGTAAAAAAGTTAAAAAATGCAAGTTTTTTAATTTTTTTTTGGAAAAAAGAAGGAAATCACAAACTTTTTTGTAATATGACTAGTAGAAGGGAGAAAAAAGAATGAAAAAATTTCAAGTAGTCAAACAACGCGATTTTAAAGACTGTGGCCCAGCATGTATTTTATCAATATTAAAATACTATGGTGGTTATGTTCCTTTAGAAAAAATTAGGAGTGATTGTTTTACAGATAACTCTGGAACTACTGCATTTCATATGGTAAACACATTAACTAAATATGGTTTTGATTCTTATGGCGCCAAGATTGCATTTGATAAGCTTAATGAAAAAAATTTGGTTTTACCAGTTATTGCACATTTATGCTTAGAAAATGGACTAAACCATTATGTAGTTATCTATAAAATTACCAAAAAATTTGTAATAGTAATGGATCCATCAAAAGGAATAGTGAAGTTTGAGTTAGAAAAATTTAAAAAAGTTTTTACTAATGTTATAATAGTTTGCTATTTAAAGTCTACTTATATAGCAAACTATAAGAAGAACTCACTTGTAAAATCAATTACAAAAATTATTAAAAGTGAAAAAAGTTTAGTTATAAAAATAATGTTGTTTGGATTATTTAATGTAATTTTTACAATAATCACAGGTTTTTATTTTAAGGTATGCTTTAATAATGTAGATGATAATAAACTATTAAAAATATTATTTATAATTTTCTTTTTCTGTTATTTTACTAAAATTTTCCTTGAGTTATTGTCTACATATTTAAAAAATTACCTTATAAAAAACATTGATTTCAATGTAAATAATAATTTTTTTGATAAACTTTTTAATCTTCCTTCTAGAGTACTAAAAAGTAGAAATGTTGGTGAAATAATTACTAGAGTTACAGAACTTAATAATCTTCATGAATTTGTCTCAGATATAGTAGTAACATTATTTATCAACAGTTTGCTTGTTATTATGACATTTGTTGTATTATATTTTATTAATTCTAAACTTCTATTAATACTTATTATATTTTTAATTCTGTTTGTAGGAATATGTTTAGTTACTAATAAAATGATTTATAATATGATAAAAGAAAATATCGAAAGTAATGAATCCTTTAGTAGTGATGTAATTGAAAAGTGTAATGCTTTTGATACAATTAAAAACAATTCTTTAGAAAACTATGCAAAATTGAAGATTAATAATAGTTTAATTAGTTATTTGAAAACTAATTTTGATATTACTAAAAGGTTAAATATTATTAATACTTTAAAGAATGCTATAATAGATTTTATGTATTATACTATCATAACTGTTGGTATTATAGAGTTTTTACATAATAATTTATCATTAGTTGATTTCATTACTTTTGAGTCAGTCCTAGTGTACTTGGTTGAACCATTAAAAAATATAATGAATCTATTTCCAAAATTTAATTATCTTAAAGCTTCTTTTGAGAAGATATTAGAGTTTAATTCTTTGGAAGGTGAAGTATTAGATGAAAGTACTAAATTTTTAAACGGAGATATAATAGTTAAAAATATGAGTTATTCTTATAATGATTATAATAAAACATTAAATAATGTTAATTTAATTATACCTAAGTATTCTAAAGTTATGATTAAAGGAAAAAGTGGAACTGGAAAAAGTACTTTTTGCAAGCTTTTAAATAGAACTTATGAATATGATAATGGAAGTATTTGTATAGGAGGTATTAATATCAAAGATTATCCTTTAAAAACTGTTAGAAATAATATTTTGTATTTGTCTCAAAATGAATTCTTGTTTAATGACACAATAAAAAATAATATTTTATTAAATAAAAAATATGATGTAGAAAAATTTGATAAAATTGCTAAAATATGTTGTTTAGATGAAATAGTTTCAAAAAAGCCACTTCGTTATGAAACTTATATTGATAAAGATTTTAGCAATTTATCAGGAGGAGAGAAACAAAGAATTATATTAGCAAGAGCTCTTTATCGGAATTTTAAAATTTTAATTCTAGATGAAGCATTAAGTGAGGTAAATATTGAGTTAGAAAGAAATATTATAGGTAATCTAAAAAATGAATTAAGAAATAGAACGTTAATATACGTAACTCATAAAGAACATGAATCAATGTTTGAAAAATGCTTAAAGATAGGGGATTAAAATGAAAACTTATAATAATATGAATTTTATTTATTCTAAACCTTTTTCATTAATGTTCTTATTAATATTTTATATAACTATAATAGTATTGTCCTTCCTTTTAATTTTAAATTATAAAACTTATAGTAAAATTCATATCAAAGGTATTATAAGTAAAAATGAGTTAATCGTCCCAGTAAATACATCTAATATTTCAGTAATAAAAAAAAGCAAAAAAATAAAAATTGATAATACCGTTTCAAATTTTAAAATCTATGAATTTAGTGAAATATATAATGATGGAAATACTAGCTTACAAGATGTCATAATAAAAACGAATATTCAAAATAAAAAAGAAAATGAAATAGTAGATTTAACTTTTTATTTTGATAAAGATTACATTGTTAAAAAAATATTGAAAGGAGTTTTTAAATGAATAGACTTAGTAATGAAACAATGAATAACATAACAGGCGGAGCAATTTCTAGAGCAGCATTAGCAGCTATTATAGCAGGCGGAGTATTTATAGTAGGGGTAATCGATGGGCTTATAAGACCATTGAAGTGTCATAAATAATGAAATTAGAAAAACATGAACTAATAAATGTAAGTGGTGGAGGATTAACAGCTACTTACATTAATGCTGCAAGTCGTGCTATAAATACTATTCTAGATTTAGGGAGAACCGTTGGTACATCAATTAGAAGAGCAATATCTAGAAGTTGGTGTTAAATATTTTAAAGAGACTATTTATTGGTCTCTTTTGTTTTATATTAGATGTATATATTTATCATTTTAATACATACTAAATGTAAGGATGTGATTATAATGAAAAAAGCTATGGGTTTAATAGGACTTACCATGATTACAACAGCTGGTTTAACTACATATGTTTTAATGAATAATGAAACAAAGAAGAATGCTAACAAATTGATTAATTCGATGTTAGATGAAGCGAATTGTATGGTAAAAAAGAACAAATAGTGTAAAATCGGTTTGAAAACCGATTTTTTGTTTGTATAAAGTTCTAGGTTATGGTACAATAATTTTGGTGATATAAATGGCAAAAACGAGAAGTGAATTAAGAGAAAAATGTATGGTAATATTGTATCAAAATGAAATACTAAATAAGACAAATGAGAATACTCCTATTGAAGAAATTATTGATAATAATTTGGATATAAAAAGTGATTTTGTTAATAGTATTGTCAATGGTGTTATTGATCATTATAATGAAATAGATGAAATAGCAAATAAATATATGAATGATTGGACAATTGATAGACTAGATAAAACTGGAGCTTCTATTTTAAGAATAGCAATTTATGAATTGAAGTATACTGATACTCCTGAAATAGTGATTATAAATGAAGCAATAGAACTTGCAAAGAAATATAGCGATGATAGCGTTAGAAAGATGATTAATGCTGTACTTGATAAAATAATAAAGGAATAAATATGGATATAATAAGTAATAGTTTTAATATAGATAAAAAATCTATTTCAGATAGTGAAAATTTAGAAAAAGTTATATGCTTTTTAACAGGTGGTAACAAATATGTATTTAAGCCTGCACCAAAAGGGCCAGATGGGTTACCTGCATTAGAGTCATCATTTAATGAAATTATTATTTCTAATTTAGCACAATTTTTAAAAATAAATTGTATTAAAGTTCACATGGCTTGTTTTAAGGATGATAAAAATAAATTTAAGAATAAATATGGAATAATGATGGAAGATTATAATGAATACGGTTCAAAAGCTTTTTACGGCTTATATTTTTTAGATTATTATTATGAATATTTAAAAGAAGAAGGATTATTGAAAGATTTAACGTATTTAGATAAAAATGATGCGCTTGAATGCATGAATAATATGAAGACAATACATGATGCGTTGTATTATTATTTTGATTATTTGGATAATAAAGATGAAATAATAGATAAAATAATGGATGAAATGGCTGTGAGATTTTGCTTTGATTATTTAACTATGCAAAGCGATAGACATATGAAAAATTGGGCAGTTTTACTTTCCCCTTTAAAACCACCAGTTTTATCTAAAATGTTTGATAATGAATTATCATTTGATTTATATTTTTCTCCGAGAATGAAGTTTTCAAATTATAACGAAACAAAAGAAGAAACTTTATATAATTTTTTAAATAGCAGTGATAAATATAAAGAAATGTTTCTAGAAATGTATAATACTTTAGATGTAGAAACTTTTGTTGGATTAATTGAGAAAATAGAAGAAGCAAATGGAAAATTTACATCAAATATGTATAAATTGAATATTATTAAAAATTATGAAAAAAATTATAAAAAAATTACTGAATTATTAATAGGAAAGAATATTATAACAGGAGATAAACATGCAAGATAAGTATATATCAATTACTAGATTAAATAATTATTTAAAAGCAATGTTTGATAATAATCCTCACTTGCAAAGGGTATTTTTGAAGGGTGAAATATCTAATTTTAAAAATCATACCAGGGGACATTTATATTTTACCTTAAAAGATGAAAATTCACGTCTTTCAGCAGTTATGTTTGCTGGTAATGCTCATAATTTAAATTTTAAACCAGAGGATGGTATGAATGTACTAGTGGAAGGTAGAATATCTACTTATCCTGCAACTGGTGCATACCAGATATATGTAGACAAAATGGATTTAGATGGCCTTGGAAATTTATACATTGAATTTGAAAAGTTAAAAAAGAAATTAACTCAAGAAGGTTTGTTTGATGAAAAATTTAAAAAGCAGATACCTAAATATCCATCAAAAATTGGTATTATAACAGCTCCAACTGGTGCTGCAATAAAAGATATTTTATCTACTATCAAAAGAAGATATCCAATATGTGAAACTATACTATTTCCATGCCTAGTACAAGGAGAGTACGCTAAAGAAGATATAGTAAGACAGCTAAAAAAAGCTGATGAGTATGATTTAGATGTTATTATATGTGGACGTGGGGGTGGATCTATTGAAGACTTATGGGCATTTAATGAAGAAATAGTTGCGCGTGCTATATTTGATATGACAACACCAGTTATAAGTGCTGTAGGTCATGAAATAGATTTTACAATTGCGGATTTTGTAGCTGATTTGAGAGCGCCGACTCCAACTGGTGCAGCCGAAATGGCAGTGCCAACTATTAGTGATGTAGTATTTAAAATTAATCAATTGCAAATTAGAAGCAATAAATTCATGGCAAATCTTTTAAAATTGAAATCAGATAGATTAAAATTAGTAAAGGATTCTTATATTTTGAAAAATCCACTTGCTATGTATGAAATAAAAGAGCAAAAATTAGACAACTATATTGATAGATTAAATAATACTATAAAAAATTTACTTAAAAATAAAATGCATCAAATGTTAATGACCACTAATACATTAAAATTGGTAAACCCACTTAATATACTTGAAAATGGTTATTCTTTAGTCACAAAGAATGATAAAGTCATCAATGAGGCTAGTATGTTATCTGATGATGACGAAATTAATATTAGGTTTTATAAAGGAAATATAAAAGCTAAAGTTATGGAGGTAAAGGATAATGGCTAAAACAGAAGAAAAAGAATTAAGTTTTGAAGAATCATTAGAAAAGTTAGAAACTATTGTAAAAGAATTAGAAAATGGAAACGCAAAGTTAGATGAGGCAATAGAAAAATATACTGAAGCGATGAATTTAGCATCTAATTGTAGCAAAAAATTAGAAAACGCTACTGAAACTGTCAATAAAATATTAAAAGATAATGGTTCACTAGAAGACTTTAACATAGAAGAATAAAAAAAGAAAGATCTCAAAAAGATCTTTTTTCTAATTCCAAAGGCTCAATGCTTTTAATCGTATAATTATCGTTGTTTATAAACTCCATTATTCTAATTCTTATAAATACTTCTTCAGCCAAAGAATACTTTGTACTATCTATTAGTGAATCTAAATATTCTTTGTAATTTTTCTTAGCTGAATTATTTTTATAATCATTTATAAAAGTATAATAAATATATTCTGCATCTTTATACAGGCTTTTTTTATCTTTCATTTTTTACTCCTTTTTAATCTTCACGGTTTATATTACTAAATAAATTGTCATCAAAAAATTCTTTTAAAGTAATTCCAAGTCCATCACAAATTCTAACGATAGTTAAAAGTTTTGGATTTTTACTTCGATTATCTAAAAGATGCTGTACTGTACTTTGAGTGAGGCAACTCAAACTTGCAAGCTTATTAATCGAAATATTTCTTTCGTTACAAATTTTAGTGATTTTTTTTGCAATTGCTTCACTTATATTCATAAGCATCACCTAAATCCATTTTATATTTAAAGCATTGAAAACTATTAATCACACGTGATTAAATTTGAGCATTTAATAGTTTTCACAAAATAAACTACGTGTACTGCTTGAATTAAGTATAATTTAATGTATGTAAAATTAATGTCGAATTAACTGGTAATAATTGAGATTTTAAAAAAAATATATAAGTTAATAATATAAATAGGTGATAAATATGGATAAATTAAGGGAAAAAATAGCAATATTATTAACAATTTTTTCATTCCCATTAAATGTTATTGCTTACTCTAATAAAATAATTTTAGGCGGTGATAATATAGGAATTGGCATTCAAAATAAAGGAGTAATAATTATCGGCTTTTATAAAGTAAACGGCTATTTCAATAAAGGTGATACAGAACTTAAAGTCGGTGATTTAATTACGAAAGTTGAAAATAATAATATTTATTCTATAAAAGAATTGACAAATGAAATTGAAAAAAATATTGATAATGACAATAAAGTCTTAATAACATTTATAAGAAATAATAAAGAATATACAACTAATTTAAACTTGTTTAAAGAAAATGAAATTTATAAGACAGGTTTATATGTAAAGGATAGTATTAAAGGAATTGGAACATTATCATATATTGATCCAGAAACTAAAATATATGGTTCTCTTGGACACGAAATTTTAGAGAGCAATTCAAATTCAAAAATTGAAGTAAAAACTGGATATATATTTGAAAGTTCAATAACTGGTATTGATAGATCATATGATGGCTCTCCAGGAGAAAAAAAAGCTAAATTTAATTCTAATAATGTTTTAGGTTCTATAAATAAAAATACTATTTATGGAATATTTGGAAAATATGATAAAAATTTTGATAATAATAAACTAATTGAAGTTGCTAAAAAAGATGAAGTAAAGATTGGAAAAGCATATATTTATACTGTAGTTGAAAATAATAATGTAGAACAGTTCGAAATAAATATAACAAGTATAAATGAAAATAGTAAAATTAAAAATTTGAGCTTTGAGATAATAGATAAAAAACTGTTGGAAAAAACTGGAGGAATAGTTCAGGGAATGTCTGGGTCTCCAATTATACAAAATGGAAAAATAATAGGTGTTGTTACACATGTTGTGATAGACAAGGTTAATACAGGATATGGTCTTTTTATAACAACAATGCTTGAGGAAGGGGATAAAATTAATTAAACTTGTAAAATGGTAAATTACAAGTTTTTTTAATTGATATTTTATGATAAAATAATAATGTAGTGTATAGGAAAGAGTGATTGATATGAAAAATACTAAAAATTATTTGAAGGAACTACTGCCATATGTAATAATAGTACTTGTTGTTTTATGTTTTAGAACATTTATCGCAACACCTGTAAAAGTTAATGGCCCATCAATGGACAAAACTTTAAAAGACGGAGAAATAATGATATTAAATAAACTTGGCACAATAAAAAAAGGAAAGATTGTTGTTGTCGACATAGGAAATGAAAAAATAATTAAAAGGGTTATTGCTGAACCAGGGGATAGTATCTATTGTAAAGATGGTAATGTATATGTTAATGATAAAGTAATAAATGAAGATTATATATCAACTAAAACTAATGATTTTGTGAAATATTATTTAAGAGATGATGAGTATTTTGTTATGGGAGATAATAGATCAGTTTCACTTGATAGTAGATCTTTCGGAGCTGTAAAAAAATCACAAATTTTAGGAACAACAAGAATGATTATATTTCCTATAAGTAATTTTGGAAAAGCTTATTAATAAGATATATAGGTATTATTATAAAAAAGAAAACAACGTTTTAAAAACGTTGTTTTATATTGTTTCAATTTTCATTAGGTTAGTTTTAATTACTTCATTTTCTTTTTTATTTGTCTTAAATCCACCAGTTATTATAATGTGATCTCCTGATTTTAAATCCATAAATTCTTTTGCTTCTTTAATAGATTCTTCAATTATTTCATCTAAATCATTCCAATATTCAACTTTTTTAGAATAAACTCCATAATTAACTGTTAATTTATTACAAATACTATCATCTGAAGCTAATGCTAAAATAGGGCATTTAGGTTCTAAGTTTGATATTAATCTTGCACTTTCACCAGATATTGTAGGTACAACTATTAATTTAGCATCAAGTGAGTTTGCAGCATTTGCAACTGATTTTATAACAGCATCAGTAGGGTTTGATACTTCATCATCTGCAAATATATTTTTATATGTAATAGATTCTTCAATATGTTCGCATATATCAGCCATATTTTTAACTGTTTCAACTGGATATTCTCCAGTAGTTGTTTCTCCAGATAACATAACAGCATCAGTACCATTATATACAGCGTTAGCAACATCAGTAACTTCAGCTCTGGTAGGTCTTGGATTATGTTTCATTGATTCTAACATTTCTGTTGCAACAATACAAATTTTTCTGTATTGTCTACATAATTTAACAATTCTTTTTTGACAAATAGGTAAGTCTGACATTGGAACTTCTACACCTAAATCGCCACGTGCAACCATGCATCCATCTGATACTTTAACAATTTCTTCTAAATTTTTCATTCCCATTTGAGATTCAATCTTAGAGATAATTTTCATATCTTCACGATTTTCTTCTTTTAATATTTCTCGAATAGCTAAAACATCTTCTTTAGATTGAACAAATGATGCTGCAAGATAATCTCCTTCATGACGACAAGCATAAATAATATCTTCACGATCTATATCTGAAATAAATGGAATGTTTAAATCAATACCAGGTGCTGATAAACTTTTTTTTGAATATAGAATACCACCATTTATTACTTCACATATAAGTTCATCTTTAGATTTATCAATTACTTTAATTTCCATCAAACCATTTTCAAGTAAAATAGTATCTCCAATATTTAAAGCATCAATAGCTTCTGGATGATTCAAAGAAAATCTTTCGTTATCACCAATAACATTTTCACGTACTATTTTGATAGTATTTTCAACTATTAAATTAATACCACTTTCAATTACTTCACCATTTCTAAATTCTGGTCCTTTAGTATCATATAAAATACCAATGGATTTACCTAGATTTTTTCGTACAGTTTTAACTGTATCTACTACTTGTTTTCTTTCTTCTAATGTAGCATGCGAAAAATTAATACGTGCAACATTAGCGCCAGCTTCAACCATTTTAGTAAACACTTCAACGCTACTTGAAGCAGGGCCAATACTAGTAACAATCTTTGTTTTTTTCATAAATACAACTCCTTCTTTGTAAAAAACTACTTAATTATATTATAAATATTTTGAAAAATCAATGAAATATTTAAATATTTTGACAATATACTAATAAAGTGTTAAAATTTCTTTAAGGAACGGAGGTTTGACTATGTTTAATTATATAGGAAGAACAATCATGTATATTAATAATAGTCATACCTGTTAAATAGAAAAAAACTACTTAGCAGGTATGACAGTTTTTGTCGTGCCTGCATCCAGAAACCAAATGGGTGCTAGCACTTATTTGGTTTTTATATGGATTAAAGGAGTGGTTATAATGATAGAAATTAATATTAATAATATATCTATAAATTTTGGCTATAAAAAAATATTAGATAAAATTTCATTTGAAATAAAAACAAAAGAAATAGTTTCTATAATTGGAGATAATGGCTGTGGAAAATCTACTATACTTAATTTAATTAATAAAGATATATTACCTGATGAAGGAAAAATTCAAATTAAAAAAGATAGTAAAATAGGTTATTTGAAACAAAATATAGAATTAAAAAGTAATATAAAAGTTATAGATTTTCTATATGAAAACGTTAGTGAAATACTTGATATAGAAAATAAAATGAGAGAATATGAAATGAAACTTTCAAACTGTAATAAAAAAGAATTAAATATTTTATTAAAAAAATATGGAAATCTACAAGAAAAGTACGAGAATCTTGGGGGATATAATATATCTTCTAAAATAAATAAAATAGTAACTGGTTTTAAAATAGAAAAACATCTTTATAGAGATTTTAATAATTTATCTGGCGGAGAAAAAAAGATTGTATATTTAGCAAGTATAATGATTAAAAATCCAGAAATATTATTGCTTGATGAACCTACTAATCATTTGGATATTGAGACAATAAGCTGGTTTGAAAATTATTTAAAAAATTATAATGGGACAGTTATATTGATTTCACATGATAGATATTTTTTAGATAAAGTAGCAACTAAAACTATATTAATTGAATCTGGTAAAAACTATATTTATCATGGTAATTATTCTTATTATGTAAAAGAAAATGAAGAAAGAATAGAAAAAGAATTTAAAGAGTATAAAAATCAAAAAAAATTAATTTTTGCATTAAATAAAAAAATAAAACAATTAGACGAATTTGGAAGAAGGGCTTTTCCTGGTGGAGAACCATTTTTTAAAAGAGCAGATAATATTAGGAAAAGACTTGAAAGAATTGAAATGCTAGATAAGCCTCAGATAAAAAAAGATTTAAATGTTAATTTTGAAGTTATTGATAGATCAGGTAAAGAAGTTTTAGTTATTGATAATTATGACTTGAAGATAGAAGAAAAAGTGTTGATAAAAGATATTAATATTAAAATAATCCATGGCGATAAAATATGCATAATGGGCAAAAATGGATGTGGTAAAACCACACTAATAAAAAATATAATTGGTAATAGTGATTCTAATATAAAAATTGGTTCTAATGTGAAAATCGGATACATACCACAAGATATAAAATTCGAAAAAAATGTTAGTGTACTTGATTATGCAAAAAAATGTTTTGATGGAGAAGAGTATCAGCTTAGAAGTGCTCTTAATAAATTTTATTTTCATCATGATAATGTATTTAGAAAAGTTAATACATTATCTGGCGGTGAAAAAGTTAGATTAAAAATATTTGAATTAATACAAGCTAAATGTAATTTTTTGATACTAGATGAACCTACTAATCATATAGATATTTCGACTAGAGAATTACTAGAAAGTTCTTTAAAAGAGTATAAAGGAACATTATTATTTATATCTCATGATAGATATTTTATTAATAATGTAGCCTCAAAAATACTTTATATAAAAGAAAAGAAAATGATAGAACTTGTTGGAAATTATGAAACTTTAGAAAATAATTTTTTCATATGATATAGATTTAATAAATAATTGAATAAAAAGTTAATATTTTTCTTGCAAAAAAAATAAAATGATGTATAATAAGTTTACCAAATCACTTATGAAGGCGATTTGGTGCTAGTATCACACTAGTCAACCCCTTTTTATTCTTTTAAGAAGATATCATTAAATGATATCTTCGTTTTTGTTTGTAAAAAAACTTAATATTTGTTATAATACATATCGACAAAAAGGGGGATTAATATGAAAGTCTATAGAGCGCTTCCTTATGATAAAATAAGATATGAAAGAAAAATCTTAGAAAACTATAAAAAACTTGAAGATGTATATTATTCTATGGGCTATATCCCATTTGATGTTGGAAATACAGTCCATACTAGTAACAATATATATAAAGAATTACCGAATAAATCATCAGAAATAGGTAAATATTTTTTTCTTTATCCAGAAGATGCTATTAATAATGCAGATACACTTAATTATGTACATGATATTAATGGTTCAAGTATATTTTTAACAGAGTATGAAATACCTTTAGATTTAATTTTAAAATATATTGGATATGGAGATTATAGTGGATATTTATTTCATAAGAAAAACTACTGCTTAGAATGTTTTATATCATTAGATGATCTTGGGAGTAGAATAATTCATTCATCAGATATCTGTGAAAACTTAAAAATGAATGCATTTATAAAAAGTATTGATAATTTAATAAAGAATGGTACATCTGTAATCTATTATCCTGACTTTTATAGAAAAATATTTAATATAACTAATTTAAATATTCTGAAGAATAATCCTAATATTATAAAAAGAAATATAAAAGAAAATCCTTTTTTATTAGAATTTATAGAAAGTGATGTTAGTTTAATTAAGTGTCCTTTTATAACAGATAAAATAATTCAAATAGATTGTGAAAAGTTATTGTTTGATTGTGGTAGTCCCAAATATATAGCAGATTATTTTAAAAAATATGATATTAATGTTGATTTCACAATGGAACATAGACTATTTAAACAGCAAATACTACGTTATGTTGGAACAAATAAGAGAAAAAAAGATAAAGAAATGGTTAGAAAATTGCTCAAGTAGGTGAAAACATGATAACTGATAAATGGAAAGAAAAATATGATTTATGTGTTGAGTGGAAATCTAATAATCCAAATACGCTTTTAAATATAAACCTTGTATACAAAGGCATAAAAATAGGTACTTGGTATTATCGACAAAAAAATATATATTTTTATGGAGATGCTTTAGAAAATGGATGCTTAGAACATAATGGTACAATTATGAATAAAGAGAAGCAATTATTAATGTCAGAATTAATAGATGAAACAGATATAACCTATAATGATTGGGAATATAATTTTTCTCTAATATTAAAATGGTATGAAGAAAATCCAAACAAAAGATTGAGGACTGATACTTTTTATTTTGGAGTAAATATTGGGAAATGGTATAGTCTTCATAAAACAATAATAAAAAACGGAATCAAGAAAAAGGATAATTCAATTTGCTATAAAACGTTTATTCTGAGTCATGATAAAGTAAAAAAAATAAAAAATTTGATGAGTAAATTAGAAAAAAATACAGCTTGGAATGATAAATTTATTTTATGTAAGGAATACATGCTTTTACATGATACAAAGAATATTAATGCAGGTATAATCTATAAGGATGTGTCTATAGGCAGTTGGTTTAATTTTCAAAAAGCAATTTATAACAACGGGATGCTAGGAAAAGATAACATAATAAGATACGGTAATCATAGATTGACTTTAGAACAGGTAGAAAAATTAGAAAGTTTAGATATTAAATGGTTTAAACAAGGTAAAAGAATATTAGAAAAAGAAATTACAAAAGATAACCAATTTCAAATAAAAAGAGAAATATTAAAAAGATTTAAAGAATATTTAAAAGATTGTAAGACAACTGAAGAAGTTAATTTTGATATAAATTTTAAAAGGTAGATTAAAAAAAGAATAAAGAATAAGAATACGCAAAAAATTAGTCAATTATAAAATAAAAAAGGAGTAATTATGATGAAAAAGGTTGATTTAGAAGCTGAACTTTTTATAAAAGTATTAGGATTAAAAGAAGAAAAAATTAAAAGATATTCGGAAGAAGAAAGTGATTTAAGTTTAGTTTATTTATTTAATGATTATGATGAATATAAAAATTATTTTGTTATACACGGTTTTGAAGAAATAACTGAAGATATATTAGAATTATGTGAAATGAAAGTAACAAGCAATGGAACTGTTATAGCATTAAAACGATTATGTGATAGCACTATTAAAAAATATAGAGAAAAGAACCATATTGATGATGATAATAAAGAAATTAAAGATAAATGTAATTCTTTTAAAATAAAAAATACACTTAGCCTTTATAAAAGAATGGAAAACGATTTAGCAGCTCAAATTAATCCTAGTGGTATTACAAGAGAAAGATGTATTATAAGAAATAAAAGATATTTAAGATAATTAAATATTTTTTAAATTTTATATGTTATATTATTTTACAAGAGGAGATTATTATGGAATTAAATTTTTTAGGTAGAGGATCTGCGTTTAATTCAAAAGAAGGGAATACATCAGCATATTTTATAGAAAATAAAGAATTATTTTTAATTGATTGTGGTGAGGCTGTATTTGAAAGAATAATAAAAAATGATGTAGTAAAAGACATAGAACAAATTAATGTGCTTATAACACATACTCATAGTGATCATATAGGTAGTTTGGGGAGTTTAATCATGTACTCATACTATATTATGAAAGAAAAAGTTAATATTATTATTCCGACTAATGCTAAATATATAGAAAATATAGAAATGTTATTAAAAGCAGTTGGTTGTACCAACGATATGTATAATTATGTAGTTGAAGATTCTTTTGATAATAAATATGATATTTTTTCTAATATTAGATTTATAGAAACAAGACATAGTGATAATTTAAATTGTTATGGAATAGTTTTTGCTACTGAAAACGGAATAATATATTATTCCGGAGATACGAATGATATAGATGTTATCAGATCTATATTGAAAAAAAATTATAAGATAGATAAACTATATATCGAGACGACGCTTCTAAATTATGAAGGGAACGTTCATCTATATATTGGATTTCTTGATGAAGTAATAAATGAAGAATTAAAAAAACAAGTTTATTGTATGCATGTTGAAAGTGATGAATGTATTAAAAGAGTAAGAGAACTTGGATTTAATGTAGTAGACATAAAATAGTAAATAAAACAACTTTAATAGTTGTTTTTGTTTTGATTATGATATAATTAGAATGATAGATGGAGTTGATAATTTTGAATAAAAAATTTTTTGATAGATTGTTGATAATATTTCTTTTTTTAAATCCTGTACTTGATGCTGTAACTGCATATCAACTTAAATACAATGTTGGTTCAATAACAATAGGGACATTAATAAGAGGAATATTTTTATATATAATAGTATTTTACATGTTAAAAAATAATATAAAAAGAAAACATTTAATTACATTTATAATTTATATTATACTTGCAACAAGTTTTAATTATTATTATTTAAAAAATCCTATTGTATCAGAAGTATCTAACTTAACAATAATTTTTTATTTACCAATACTTATTTATTTTTTTAAAAATTTAGATAATGAATTAATAAATGATAAACTAATATTCATCTTATATTTAGTATATGTTAATTTTATAATTGTTCCATATATATTTGGATTTGGATTTCATACATATCCAGAAAAATATAATAAATGGGGATTTATGGGTGTATTTTATTCTGGTAATGAAATTAGTGCTATATTAATTGGACTTTTACCAGTAGTTGTTAATTATTTAATAAATCATAAGAATATATTTATAAAATTAATATTTGGATTAGAAATACTCGTTGCAATATTTATGGTTGGAACAAGAACATTAATAATGGGGCTTGCGATAACTATAATGTATTTTATCTTTAAATTTATAAAAAATAATTATAAAAAACTTACAAGAAAAACTAAATATATTGGATGTGGGCTTGCAATTTGTATAGTTATTACTTCAATAGTAGTGCTACCAAAATTACCGATAGTGAAAAATGCTGAAATAGCTTTTAAATATTATAATATTAATAAATTTTCAGAGTTATTTACTTTTAAAACGTTAGATAAGATAATATTTAGTGAAAGATTAACTTTTTTAAAAGGAATAAATAAAATCTATTTTGCAAGAAAGATTCCAGTAATAATATTTGGATTAGGAAGAACAGGGCTTCTTGCGATAAAGGATGTAGAATTAGATATATTTGATATATTTTATTCAATAGGTTTTGTTGGAAGTATAGTTTATTTAATATTTATGATAGATGGATTTAAGAAAACTAAATTTAAAGATTATTATATTCTTAGCTTACTATTATTTATGCTTATGAGTTTAACATCAGGTCATGTTCTTATTAGACCAATGGTATCAATATATTTTGCAATAATATTTATACTAAATAAAAATTCTAAAAAGGTTGACAAAAGTTTAAAAAGAAAATAAACTTTTGTTATATGCCAACTTAGCACAGCTGGTAGTGCAACGCCCTCGTAACGCGTAGGTCACTGGTTCGAATCCGGTAGTTGGCACCATTATAAAATTATTCAAACTATAATAAAGTAATCTAGAAAAAGTAGACAAAAAGGAAATGTTTACTTTTTTATTTGTTAAAATATAGTTAGAAGGAGTTGGAATGAATATAAATAATATAGGAAGATTAGAGTGAAAAAAACTAAAAATGGAGTACTAGAATTAATAAAAAAGAGATTGAACTTTAAATAAATTGCGCTATAATAGAGTAAAACTAATTTGAAAAGGAGAAATAATTTATGGTAAATTTTACATTAAAAAATAATAACAGAATGAGTTATCCAACAATATGTGATTCTTATCCTAATAGTGATATTGCACTTGAAACATGGATAAAATTCACAGAATATTTAAAACCAGAGGAGCTTTCTTTCATTGAAAGCATAAAAGAAAAAGATTTTACTTCTTTTACAGATTTTGAAATGGATGAATATCATAGAATTAGAAAACAAAAGAAAATGCATAATTTATTGGTTAAATATCAAAAAAGAAAGTGTACTTTAGAAGAACATAATCAAGTCGTTGAATATATGTATAGTTCATTAAAAGAACTTGTTGAGTCTAGATTGGATTCAGATGAAATACAAATAGCATTAAACATATTTCTGAATTAGAGGAAAAAGGAATGTTAGAAGATTATGTTGAGTCACATCAAGGAATATATGAAAGCTTAAGTATTTATGAAGCGTATGTTTTATTTAAATCCAAAGAAAGAATTTATGAATTAATGCAATTAGAATTAAGAGAACAAATGAAAAATAACTTGATTGAAAATGAAGGCGATATCCAAAGAAGTTTAAAAAGATAGTTTGTGTAATTATGAATTTATAAAGAATCAATAAAATTTTAGATGAATATTATTATTCATCTTTTTTAATGTGTATAAAATATATTGAAAGGTGATAAAGATGAAAGAGATAGAATTGATATTCAATGGATTGGGTTATAAAGATGTTATGCAAGCATGTGTCATTATATATGATTTAGACAATAATATTATATGTAAAAAAGAAACCTATAACGGTAGAATGTTATTATGTTTAAAAAAGAACTCTCTATATAAATTAATTGCAAAATCTAATGCAGGTTTTATCAAAAAGCATTTTTATATCATAAATAATTGTGATAAATATATTTTTAATTTTAATAAATGTATTTTATATCAAAACCAAAGCAGAATTATTACCTTTTTACTTACAGATAGAAACTACAAAAATTTGCCTATAATGAAGGGGATGATTACTTTATGGCAAAGACAGTAACTATTACCAATGGTAGTGGTACAGCTAATTTACTAAATGGAACTTATACTGTAACTGCAGAATCTACAGGGTATGATAATATATCTATTGATCCATCTAGTGTATCTATTGAAAGCGGTACGGATTCATATGCATTTACAATATCAGCAACTGGTACATTAACTATACATGTAACAGAAGATGGAACCTCGACAGGTACGCCAGTAATAGGTGCAACATTTATAAGGACAGACAGTACTGGTACTGAATATGGTTCTTTGATAACGACTGATTCATCAGGTAATGCTTTTTTCAATAATATTCCATATGCTCAAACTGGTGCACCAGTAATTTATTATAAACAAACTGCTTCAGATGGTAACCACGAATTTGATGCAACTGTAAAAAATACAACATTAACTGAACAAACTAGTACTATAGAGGTTCAAAATGCATTAGGAGCACTAAGAACTATAACATTGACTGATGCAAATTATTCAAATTTACCAATCGATAGTGCTACATTAACTTTAACAAACTAATAACTGAAAAAATAATTTTATTAATATTTATTTAATTTTACTCAAATAAAAGAAATAAGCTAATATTATTTGCTTATTTCTTTTAGTGTATAATATATTTAAAAATAAAAAAATAGTTAATTTAGTATGTAAAAGTCTGTCTATTTACGCACTAGTAGACATTAGTAAAAAAGCGATAAATAGGGACTTTATAAATATTTTTGAATAAAAATTAGTTTTTTTATAGACAAATTTATATTAATAAAATATAATAAGTTTTATTGATTGGAGGGAGTTAATATGAACAGTTCATTGCCAGTAATGCTACTTAAAGGATTAGTTCTACTCCCAAACCAAGAAGTTAAACTTGATATTAATAATAAAATTAGCAAAAAGACTGTAATGATATCTTCTAAGGATTACAAAAATGAACTTTTAGTAGTTTGTCCAAAAGATCAAAAGGAAGAAGAACCTGAAGTTACAGATTTACCTTTTGTTGGAGTTGTTTGTAAAATTACCAGTAAAATTGAATTATCAAATGGACATTTGAAAATTAAAGTAAGGGGTCTAAAAAGAGTTGCAATTGAAGAATATTCTAATAATGTAGATGATATTGATATTTTAGAATGCAGTTTTAAAGAGATTATTTTACCACGTTTCAGTGAAGTTGAAATACTTGCTGCTAAAAGAAAGTTAATTGAAGTCTTAAAAGAATATCTGGATTTAAATCCAGCTATTTCTAATAGTATTCTTGCAACAGTTAGAAATGAAAGTGATATATATAAAATAACTGATCAAATAACATTATTTGTTCCATTAAATATTGAAAAAAAATTAGAATATATGGAAGAAATTAATGCTTTGAAGAGAGCTAGAAATTTAATAAAAGATTTATCAATTGAAGTTGAAGTTAGTATGCTTAATGAAAAACTTGATGATAATTTGGCGAATGAACTTGAAAATTCACAAAAAGAATTCATTTTAAAAGAAAAGATGAAGCAAATAAAAAAAGAGTTAGGAGAAACTAATGATAAAAGTGAAGAAGTTAATAATTATTTAGAAAAGCTAGAATCATTAAAGATTTCAAAAAATATTCATGATAGATTGATAAGTGAAATCAAAAAATACGATTTTACAAATGAATTAAGTCCTGATATGACTATAACTAGAAATTATATCGAATACATGCTATCTCTTCCATGGAATACACTCACTAAAGATGAAGAAAATATTATAAATGTTAAAAAAGTTTTGGATAAGTCTCATTATGGTTTAGAAGAAATAAAAGAAAGAATATTAGAATATGTTTCTGTAAAAAAAAGAAACAAAGAAATTAAAAGCCCTATAATTTGTCTAGTTGGGCCACCAGGAGTTGGGAAAACTACATTTGCTTTCTCAATAGCTAATGCTTTAAACAAGAAATTTGCGAAAATAAGTGTTGGTGGATTAAATGATAGTTCTGAATTAAATGGGCATAGAAAAACGTATATTGCAGCATCACCAGGAAAGATTATTCAAAGCATCAGAAAATGTGGAAGTAGAAATCCAATAATCTTGATTGATGAAATTGATAAAATGGTGAAAGATTATAAAGGTGATCCTGCAAGTGTTCTTTTAGATATTTTGGATTATGAACAAAATAAAATATTTGTTGACAACTATATTGAAGAAGAATTTGACTTATCCAAGGTAATGTTTATTTTAACAGCGAATAACAAAGATAACATTCCTGAAGAATTACTTGATAGATTAGAAATAATTGAAATGGCGAGTTATACCGAAAATGAGAAAATCGATATAGCTAAGAAATATATTATACCCAAGTTATTTAAAGAATATGATATAAAAACAAAAGAAATAAAAATAAGTGTTGATACAATAAGACATATAATTAGAGATTATACAAAAGAAGCAGGGGTAAGAGAATTAGAAAGAGCAATAGATAAAATAATAAGAAAAGTTATTACTAGTAATCATTCAAAAAATGAAATAAAAGTTAATTTAGATAGTAAACATTTAGAAATATATTTAGGAGTTTGCAAATATAACTATGATATGGTAACTAAAAATAATAATATTGGAGTAGTAAATGGTTTAGCATATACACCATATGGAGGTATTATTACACCTATTGAAAGTGTAATGTATGATGGTGACGGTAAAATAAAAGTTACTGGACATCTTGGAGATATACTAAAAGAAAGTGTTGATGTATCACTAAGTTATATTAGAGCTAATAGTGATGAATTTAGAATTAAAAAAGATATATTTAAAAATAAAGATTTTCATATTCATATGCTAGATGGTGCAATAAAAAAAGATGGACCATCTGCTGGTATAGCAATTACAACATCGTTAATTGGACTCTTGATTAATAAAAAAGTGAATAATTCAATTGCTTTAACTGGAGAGTTATCACTTACCGGTGAAGTACTTGAAGTTGGAGGAATTAAAGAAAAAATTATTGGGGCATATAACAATAATATTAAAACAATATTTATTCCTAAAAAGAATCATAAAGATTTAAAAATGATTCCAGATGATGTAAAGAAATCATTAAATATAATAGAAATATCAAATTATATAGAAGTGTATAATAATATCTTTGGATAATTTTTATACACTTTTTATTTTTTTGTAGATAATTATTTAATATCATGATATACTTTATATAGAATAAAGGGAGGCTTTAATAATGGATGATGTAAAAGCACAATCTATAGTAGAAAATGATAAAGAAGAATCATTTACAATGATTTTTGCATATATATTTATTTTTGCTTTTAAGGGTTTTAAATTTATATTATATGAATGGATATTTTATATTTTTAATGTAGTTGGAGGCACTGCTGACAAAGCAATTTCAACTGCATCACAAGGTTTTTTAACATCTTCAGAAAAGGAAGAAATTTTAAAAGAAGAACAAAGAAAAAAAAGACAAGAATTTTATAATAAACTGCCTTGGGTAAAAAGTAGAAATGATTACTATGAAAAAGAAAAACAAAAATTGCTTTCAACTTTAAATGATGAAGGATCTGTTAGAAGTGAAAAAGCAGTAGTATACAAATATACTGCTAGAGATACTGATGGTAAAGTAGTAAATCAAGTATTTTATGCTTATTCTAAATTAGATGTATATACATTCTTAATAAGTGAAGGATATGATGTATATAAAATTGAAACAAGTCCTCTTTTACAAAAATTATATGGTGAAACATCTATTATAGGAAATAAAATGTCTAATAAAGATTTAATATTTTTATTAAGTCAGTTATCAACATATTTAAAAGCTGGTATTCCACTTGCAGAAGCAATTAGAATTCTTTCAAACCAAATGAATAAAAAACCAACTCAAAAAAGAATTTTTCAGGCTATAACTTATGAGCTTACGAATGGAGAAGCATTTTCAAGCTGTCTAGAAAAACAAGGAAAGATGTTTCCAAGTTTACTAGTTAATATGGTTAAAGCTGCAGAAGCAACAGGAAATATTGAAGAAACTCTAACAGATATGGCTAATTATTATGAAGAAGTAGAAGCAACTCGTAAAGAAATGATTAGCGCTATTTCATATCCTGCAATAGTAAGTGTTTTTGCTATAGGTGTTGTAACATTTATTTTATTATATGTCATTCCTCAATTTGAAAAAATATATGCTCAATCAAATGCCCCTGTTGCTGGGTTAACAAGATTTGTGCTTGAATCTAGTAATTTTTTAAGGGCCAATGCGCTTGTTGTACTAGGAGTAGTTCTAGGAATAGTAATATTAATAATATGGATGTATAAAAACGTTAAAGCAGTTAGAAAGTCAATGCAAGTATTTTTTATGCATTTACCTGTTGTCAAAAGCGTAATTATATATAATGAATTGACAATATTTACAAAAACGTTTGCGTCACTTTTAAGAAATAATGTATTTATTACAACTAGTGTTGAGATTCTAAGTAAGATAACAACTAATGAAATATATAAAGAAATAATGATTAAAACTATTAATAATATTATTGAAGGTAGAAAAATATCAGATGCCTTTAAAAAACAATGGGCTGTTCCTGATGTAGCATATTATATGATTGTTACTGGTGAATCAACTGGAGAACTTGCAGAGATGATGCAAACAGTATCAGATTATTATTCAGAGCAACATAGAAGTATTGTAGGGGCTTTGAAAAGTTTTATTGAACCAGTTTTAATTGCAGGCTTAGCAGTTGTTGTAGGAACAATTATTTTAGCAGTTGTTATTCCGATGTTTAATTTAATGGGAAGTGTAGGTTAAAAAATGGTTATTTATTTTTCAATTATTTTATTCATATTTGGAATAATTATGGGATCGTTTTATAATGTGGTTGCCTTAAGATTGCCACAAAATAAATCTATAGTTAAACCAGGGAGTCATTGTGATTATTGTAATACGCCTTTAAAGTGGTATGAAAATATACCGCTTCTTTCATACTTATTGCAAAAAGGAAAATGTAGACATTGTCATCATGATTTACCTTATGATTTATTTTTATCGGAGCTTTCTTGTGGTATATTATTTTTATTTAGCTATTTATATTTTGGAATATCCTATGAGTTTTTTATATCTTTAATCTTATCTTCACTAAGTATCTTAATATTTATAAGTGATTTTAAATTCATGATAATACTTGATTCGCCACTTATAATATCATCTATTTTAATTTTTATATTAAAAGTAGTATATTATAATTGGAGTACAGCGTTTTTATCATTAATATATGGCTTAGTGGTTTTTATAATAATGTTACTCGTAGGATTTATTGGTAAAAAAATATATAAACGAGAGGCGCTAGGTGGAGGAGACATTAAATTATCATTTGTAATAGGAATGGTGCTTGGAATACAAGTATCTATGGTATCTTTAATATTTTCCACTTTCTTAGCACTTCCTTATGCACTTGCAACAATTGTACTAAATAAAGATAATGAAGTTCCATTTGGACCATTCATTGTTTCGTCTTTATTTATAGTATTTTTATACTATGATAAATTTTACAATATTGTTAAATTATTTTATTTATTTTAATAAAATTTATGTTATAATTATTTAAAGTAGGGTGAGAATATGAAAAAATTATTAAAATTTTTTAAAGATTATTCAATTGGTACAATAGCAGGCTTAATAATAGGAATATCAATAGCAGTATACGCCAATAGTATTACTTCTAATGAAGTAACATATTCTCACACATTAACTAGTCAAACGACAGTAAAAGGGACTCTTGACGAACTTATTGATACAGCACACACATGTGGAACTACATGCCCAGATGGATATGAGTGTACAGAAAAAAGACCAATATGTAAAAGAGTAGGGCATTCATCAGAGTTGCATACAGAAACATGTAATCAATCATATGGTCATTGTGCAGAAACAAGAGGAAATGGACATTCTATAACATATGGTAATGTAGGAACTAAGGGAACATTAGCAACAGGTGATGCATTTGATTGCGATGTAATGGGTGATGGATCATACATGGTTAATGGAGAAGCAGCAAGATTCTATTATGTATCAACAATGGCAGGTCATAGTGATGTAAATGATAGTAACTATGCAGTATTAGTGTATTATACTAATGTAGTAAATGGACATAATAATACAACAGGTGTAGCATGGGCAACAATGGCAGATACTGGTTTGTCATCTAATTCGAATACTAAAGGCCCTGTTACAGCAAAAAAACACTTACCTGGAAATGCACCAGTTAGTTGGCCAGGAGTAAGTTTAAAATCATCTACAAGACTTATAACTGACGAAATTGGAACACCTGTTGTAGATTTTGACTATGGTAGAGCACAAGCAAGACTTTTAACGTATCAAGAAGTATATAACGGGTGTTATAATGGTTCAATTAATCTAGGGGTAAATAATGGAATATATAGTAAATGTGAATTTTTATTAGAAAATACTAAATATACCAATTCTTCAAATTCAACAACCGGACCTTGGCTAGAGACTCCGGTCGAGAGTCGCACTGACCGCGCTTGGTCAGTCTACTCGAACTACCGTAACGTGAACGGCGGCTCTGCCGTCAGCAACTCTCTCTACTGTGGTGTTCGCCCCGCAATTGAGGTTCCACTAGAGGATATAGACTATTGATAATAAATATTTTGAAATAGAAATGGAGGTAATTATATGAAAAAAATATCTTCAAAAATGATATTTGGAATATTAACGGGTATTATACTTGGAATTACTATGGCAGCATATGCAGTAAGCGTTCCATCTGAGCAAGTTTTATATTCTAATAGTGCAACTAGTGAAACTACAGTTAATGGTGCATTAACTGAATTATTAAATCTTTCACAAGAATGTAAGAGTAGATGTCCAGAAGGTTATACATGTACGGAAAAAAAACTATGTAAAAGGGCATCTACATCAACATTGCATACTGAAACTTGTATGACAGGAAGTGCATGCCACGTACAAAATAATTATAAAACTTATGGTCATGGAGATACTATAACATATGGAAATATTTCAACTACTGCTGGGACTTTAAAAGCTGGAGATGCGTTTGATTGCGATGTAAATGGTAATGGACATTATGAAAGCGATTCTGAAAGATTTTATTATGTATCTACTATGAATAATGGACATATGAGAGCAGATTCAAATATTGCAGTTTTAGCATATGCTAAAACAAGTAACACTTATCGTCTTTCTTCTGGCCATATTTCTTATAACAATTATGGTAATACATCGTATGGACCACAATATGCTTTAAATGAACTTTATAATACCACACAATGGAAAAATGCACCAGAAATAAGATCTGGGCATATTACGGATAGTTCCGGTAACATATTAAAATTGAACTTTAGTTATTCAGGTTATGCTTCGAGATTATTAACATACCAAGAAGTTAGTGCTGGATGTTCAATACCTGCACAAGTTGTTAGTTATAATTCTGTTGGCGTTATGGATTCAGGTGGTCCGCTTTCATATTCTTGCAATTTCTTACTTGAAGATAGTAATTACAGTAATTCATCAAATTCTGTTTATTACATATGGCTTGAATCAGGAGTTGATGGAAGAAATGATTCAGCATTTGATATAGATACCTATAGTTCAAATGTTTCATATGATTCTGTCACATCTATGAACTATGCAAGACCAGCGATAGAAGTACCTCTATCAGATATTGATTATTAAAAGATAATCTTTGAAGATTATCTTTTTTATGTTATGATAATTAAGGTGATATCATGAATTATATAAAAGGTAAGATTAAAAACACTATTTATGAAACTAGCAATGGTTTTTTTGTCGGTCTTTTTCGTGTTAAAGAAACCAATGATGAAGGCTTAAAAGATTTAATAAATAAAACTATTACAGTTACAGGCAATATTATAGATGTAAATTGTGAAGATAATTATATATTATATGGCGAATATACTACTCATGAAAGATTTGGCAAACAATATAAATTTAATAATTATGAAAAGATACTTCCTACTACTAGTGAAGGTATAATTGAATTTCTGTCTAGCTCGCTAATAAAAGGCTGTGGCGCTAAGACTGCTAAAAAGATAGTAGAATATTTTGGTGATGATACTCTTAATAAGATTAAAGAATCTCATACTAACTTAACTTTAGTACCGGGTATAAGTGAAGATAAAGCTTTCAAAATATATAATTCAGTAGTGTCATCATCACAAGCTGATGATACGATTGTTAAACTTAAAACACTGGGATTTTCTATCCCAGAGTCTATTAAAATATTTAATAAATATAAAGATAAATCATTAAATTTAATAGATACTAATATATACTTACTTAAAGAAATAATCTCATTTAATAAGTTGGATTCTATATTTTTAAATAATAATTCGTATGATGATGAAATAAGAGTTAAAGCATGTATTCTAGAGGGTATGCAATTATTATCAGATTCTAATGGTGATACATATTATTTTAAAGAAGAAATAATAGATGTACTTAGATCTAAGTTTAAATTAATATTAGATGAAGTATATATAGATAATTTATTAAAATCTTTAATTCATGATGAATTTATAATAGTGGATGATAATAGATATTATTTAAATAATATTTTTCAAATGGAAGTTGATATTGCAGAAAATTTAAAAGATATTATTAATTATCCTTTAAAGAAAATTAAAAACATTGAAGATAGAATAAAAGATTTAGAAGATATTTTGAATGTTAACTATAATAATGAACAAGAAGATGCAATAAAGAAATCTTTGGAAAATAGGGTTACTATTATATCTGGTGGTCCAGGAACAGGAAAAACTACAATTATTAATGCAATATGTAAATTATATGTTGAGGCATATAAACTATCTCCAATTGATATAATAACAAATATAGCACTCTTAGCACCAACTGGAAGGGCTGCTAAAAAGATGAGTGAATCAACTCATTTACCGTCATCTACTATTCATAGATTTTTAAAATGGAATAAGGATACTGATTCATTCGGAGTTAATGAATATAATAAAAATCACCATAAGCTTGTAATAGTGGATGAAGTAAGCATGATAGATACTTATTTAATGGATTCTTTATTAAAAGGCTTAAATAGTGATATACAGCTTATTTTAGTAGGAGATTCATTTCAACTTCCATCTGTTGGATATGGTCTTATATTAAGTGATTTAATCGAATCAAATAAATTTAGCTTTTGTCCATTATCAAAAATATATCGTCAAAGTGATAATTCATATATAGCATATCTTGCTCGTGAAATAAAAGAACATAATTTATCTACTAATTATTTGGATAAAAAAGATGATTATAATTTCTTACCAGTTGAGTCAATTAATATAAAGACAATGATTAAAAAAGTTATTGAAAAATCCATAAAAAAAGGGTTAAAAGATAGAGATATTCAAATACTTGCACCAATGTATAAGGGGGAAAATGGCATAGATAATTTAAATATATTAATGCAAGAATTATTTAATCCAAAAGATAAAAAGAAAAAAGAAACAACGGTTGGACAGGTAATATTTAGGGAAAATGATAAAGTGTTGCAGCTTGCTAATAACCCTGATTGTAATGTATTTAATGGAGATATTGGATATATTAAATCAATTGATACGGTAATGAATCCTAGAAAGACTGATATAATAACTATCGATTTTGATGGAAATTATGTTGAATATAAAAAAGAGGATATGAATATGATAAAACATGCCTATGCCATTACAATACATAAATCTCAAGGAAGTGAGTTTCCTCATGTTATTATGCCTATATCAAAAAATTATAATAAGATGTTATATAATAAATTAATATATACAGGCGTTTCTAGAGCTAAGAAAAGTTTAGTATTAATCGGGGAACAAACATCTTTTGAAGTGGCGATTAATAATGATTATTCAACTAATAGAAAAACTACTTTAAAGAAATTTATAAATGATATTTTTGTTAAATAAATTAAAAAGAACTAGTAAACATTAGTTCTTTTTTATGGTACAATGTATATGGTGATATTATGCAGGTTGAATTGAAAGATATTATTGTAGATTTAGAAATAATATATAAAAATAATAAAAATATTTATTTTAGATTTAATAATAATAAATTAGTAGTTACTTGCAATAGATTTATCTCAAAAAAATATATATTAGATTTAATTAAAAAAAATGAAGAATCTTTATATAAAATGTGTAAACATAATGATAAAGAGATAGAAAATGATAGATTTTTCAATTATTTAGGCGAAAAATATACAATAGTTTTTGATAATACTTCAAAATCACCAGAATTTAGAGATGATATGATATTTGTAAGAGATAAAAAAACTCTTGATAAATTCTATCAAAAAGAATGCAATAGAATATTTGAAAATGAAGTTAAAAGGATATCAAGTTACTTTAATGATATTCCAAAATTTAGCTTGAAAATCAGAAAAATGAAAACAAGATGGGGAGTAAATAACGTTACAAAAAGAATAATAACTTTAAATTCAGAATTGCTAAAAAAGAAACCTCATTTGTTAGACTATGTTATAATTCATGAATTATGTCATTTTTATGAGGCAAATCATAGTGCTAATTTTTGGAGGCATGTTAGCGAATATTACCCAGATTATAAAGGTGCTAGAAAGGAATTAAGAGAAGTATGAAAATAACATCATTACAAAATAAACAAATTGTTGATATTAATAAATTACATCAAAAAAAATATCGTGATATAGAAAATAAGTTTTTAGTTGAAGGAGATCATTTAATAAAAGAAGCAACTAAAGCAAATAAAATAATAAGTACAATTGGACTTGATGATTCATACGATTTAGAAGTTACAAAAGAAGTACTTGATAAATTATCAAGTCAAGCAAGTGGTACTAACGAAATTGCAGTAGTAGAAAAATTAGATGAAAGAAAAATAAATGGCAATGTCGTTATTCTTGACAACATACAGGATCCAGGCAATTTGGGAACTATAATTAGAAGTGCTGTTGCTTTCAATATTGATACACTAATACTATCTGATAATAGCGTTGATTTATATAATGATAAAGTAATCCGTTCTAGTGAAGGTATGATATTTCATTTAAATATTTTAAGAAGAAAATTAAAAGATGTAATTCTTGATTTAAAAGAAAATGGTTATAAAATATATGCTACTACTGTTAATGGCAACGGTGACTTTGAAAATGATGATAAAATAGCTTTAGTTATTGGCAATGAAGGAAATGGAATTAGTGATGAAATACTAAAATTGTGTGATAAAAATATAACTATTAAAATGAATAATTTATGTGAGAGTTTAAATGCAGGAGTATGTGCATCAATATTAATGTATAAAATGGGGGATATTAAATGAAAGAATATATTTATTTAGGAAAAGTATCCAATACTCATGGTATCAAGGGTGAAATTAGAATTAAATCTGATTTTGAAAAAAAAGAGTTAGTATTTAAAAAAAATTTTAAACTATATTTTGGAAAGAATAAAGATTGCAGAAGTATTAATACATATAGAGTTCATAAAGAATATGATATGGTAACACTTAATGGTATTAACAATATAAACGATGTTATAAAATACAAGGGTATGTCTGTTTTTATTAAAAGAGAAGATTTGAAATTAGATAGTACTGAATACATTATAGAAGATTTGATAGGATTAAATATAAAAGAAAATGAAAAAATACTAGGAATTGTCGAAGATTTTATGTATAATAATAGCAATGTTTTATTATGTATTAAGGCAGATAAAAATTTTTATATACCATATAATGACAATTTTATTAAAAAAGTTGATCTAGTAAATAAAACAATTGAATGTGAGAATGTAAGGGATTTGATTATATGAAAATTGATATATTAACTCTTTTTCCAAGCATGTTTGAAGGAATGTTAAATGAATCTATAATCAAACGTGCTATTAATGATAAGAAAGTAGAAATTAATTTAATTGATTTTAGAAAATATTCTAAGTTATCAAATAATCAAGTAGATGATACTCCATATGGCGGAGGACCTGGTATGGTTTTAAGATGTGAACCTATATTTGATTGTATTGATGATATAAAAACAGATGAGAGTGTTATTGTGATGATGACTCCAGATGGTAAAACATATAATCAAAAGTGTGCATATGAATTTAGTAAGTTAAAACATTTAATAATTATTTGTGGTCATTATGAAGGATTTGATGAGCGAATAAGAACTTTATGTGATTATGAAATAAGTGTTGGCGATTATGTGCTAACTGGTGGTGAAATACCTGCCATGATACTTACTGATAGCATTGTTAGATTAATTGATGGAGTGATAACTAAAGAAAGTTTAGATGATGAGAGTTTTAGTGATAACCTGCTTGACTATGAAACATATACTAAACCTAGAGAATACAGAGGAATGAAGGTTCCAGATGTACTTTTATCTGGTGATCATAAAAAGATTAAAGAATTTAGAGAACAAAGCAGAATAGAAAAAACTAAGAAAAATCGTAGTGATCTTTTAAAGTAGGGTGATTTAAATGATGAGTTTTTTAATAAAAAGAAATGATGATGAACAAAACATAGTTGATATAAAAGATAGTAGTTTAGGATATGATTTTAAACCGAATATTAAATCTTGTGATATAAGGGTGAATAAAATCACTTTATATAATTCGTCAATGATTGACATAATACTTTCGAAAAAAATTGAGAAAGCATTTGAAAGATTAGTTTCAATTACATATGATATATTAACTACTGATGATGAAGAGTCTTCTTCTGATGCCTCGATTGCACTTGATGAAGTTGCAAAATTGAGAGCAGTTATTTTAAATAAATATCAAAAATTTTTAAAAAAAGAAAAAGAAGAAGAATATATTAAAAAACTTAGATTTTTAGAAAATGAATTACGTTCTAAAATAGTAATTCACAATGTTTATAAAGGATTAATAGAACAAGAAGAATTTACAGAGGAAAGAGGACATTCTAGATGATAGATTTTACAAACACAATTAGAGAAATAGTTGAGGCTACAATAGTTGATAATGAAATTAACAGAACTTATGATAATATTTCAACCGGACTTAATATATATGGGATTAAAAATAAAAAATTTAATATAAAAGATTTATTTGGATTTGGGGATTACAATTTTATACTCGTCCAAACTTATAATGAATTTTATTATTTAGTAGATGTTAATATGACTGATAGTTGTTGTCCTATTAATGATGATATTTTTAGTGAATATTTAGCATTTCTAGGTATAAATAATGATCAAATGACATTAAATGATATATATTTTAAGCATTTAGGAAGATAGTATTTGCTATTTTCATTTTTTTTTGATATAATACATATGCTTTGAAAAAAAGACGCATATAATCCGCTAAAATATTTTATGATTATAGAAGATATGATTTAGAAAGGATGGATGAAAAATGGCTAATTTAGTTGATAAAATCAATGAAAAGCACATTAAGACTGATATTCCTGAATTCCGTGTAGGAGATACTGTAAGAGTAGATGTATGGGTAAAAGAAGGTAAAAAAGAAAGAATCCAAGCATTTGAAGGTTTAGTAGTTGCTAAAAAAGGTAGTGGAATTTCTGAAACTTTCTCAGTTCGTAAGAAATCTTATGGAATTGGAATTACAAGAATTTTTCCTGTTAACGCACCAACTATTGATAAAATAGTAGTAGTTAAAAAAGGATTAGTTAGACGTGCTAAACTTAACTTTATTAAAGGAATGCGTAAAGAATATAAAGTTAAAGAAAGAAATGATTCAGTTAAAGAAGCATAATTGCTTCTTTTTTTGTTGCTTTAAATTGACGAACAAATTTTCTTATGATATTATTAAGTAGGATGTGATAGTAATGTTTAATTATATAAAAGGTAGTGTAGTTTTAAATGAATGTAACTATATAGTAATAGATAATAATGGTATTGGATATCAAATATATGTAGCAAATCCATTTAGTTTTGAAGTAGGATGCGAATATCAAATATATTTGTATAACCATATAAGAGAAGATGAATTTAGCCTATATGGTTTCAAAACATTAGATGAAAAAAACTTATTTATGCGTTTAATCAACGTAAAAGGTTTAGGTCCTAAAATGGCACTTCCAATGCTTGCAACAGGTAGTGTTTCAGGGATTATTGATGCAATTGATCGTGAAAATATATTATATTTAACAAAATTTCCAAAGATTGGTGATAAACTTGCAAGACAAATTGTTTTAGATTTAAAAGGCAAAATTAACATTGAAAGTGATGATAAATCAAATGATAGTTTTGCAGAATTAATTGAAGCTTTAGAAGCTCTTGGATATAAACACGCTGATATTAAAAAAGTGATTCCAAGCATTACTGAGGAAAAACTTGAAAGTCAAATTAAAGAAGCATTAAGATTATTATTAAAATAAAAATAGGGGGATGAATAAGATGGATGAAAGAATAATTACAGATGAAAAATTGGAAGCTGACAATTTTGAAAATAATATTAGGCCAGAATATTTAGATGAATATGTTGGCCAAACTGAAGTAAAAGAAAATATAAGAGTGTTTATTAAAGCTTGTAAAATGAGAGATGAAGTATTAGATCATGTACTATTATATGGCCCTCCAGGGCTTGGAAAAACAACACTTGCTCATATAATTGCTAATGAACTTGGAAGTGACTTAAAAACTGCTTCTGGACCTTCTATTGAAAAACCAGGAGATTTGGCTGCAATTCTTTCTAACTTAGAACCTGGTGATGTTTTATTTATAGATGAAATACATAGAATGCCAAGATATATAGAAGAGATTCTTTACCCGGCTATGGAAGATTTTGAACTTGACATAATAATTGGTAATGACGGTAAAAGTAGAAGTTTAAAAATAGATTTGCCACCATTTACTTTAGTTGGAGCAACAACACGTTCAGGGGATATATCCGCACCTTTAAGAGATCGTTTTGGAATAGTTTCTAAATTAAATTATTATTCTACTGAAGAATTGGGGATGATAATTAAAAGAACAAGTAGAGTTCTTAATATGCCTATTGAAGATGATGCGGTAGTAGAACTTGCTAATAGAAGTAGAAAAACGCCAAGAATTGCAAACAGACTATTTAAGCGCGTTAGAGACTTCGCTTTAGTAGAAGAAGGAAGTATTATTACTAAAGAAATAACTGCTAAAGCATTAAAAAGATTGAATGTAGATGATGAAGGATTAGATCAAATAGATAAAGAATATTTAGAAGCACTTATCGAAAAATTTAATGGAGGCCCTGTTGGTGTCCAAACAATAGCAACATCCATTGGTGAAGAACCAACAACTATTGAAGATGTAATAGAACCATACCTATTACAAGAAGGTTTTGTTAAAAGAACACAAAGAGGTCGTGTTGCATGTGAAAAAGCATATAAACATTTAGGGTATGAATATATAGATATTTAAGGATGGAAACATCTTTTTTTTATTTGAAAAATAATTTTTTTGATAAATTTCACTGAAAAAAAAGGAAATTGCAAACTTTTTTGTAATATTACTAGTAGAAGGGGTAAAATAACCCCTTCAAAAAAAACTAAAAAAAGGAGGTGATTAATTTGAACAAATTAAAAGAATTATTTGATTATTATTTTAATATTATATGTACATTATTATTAATATTTATGATTAGTGGCATTTGTTTTTTAATATATAAAGACGTAATAAAAAAAGAAAATGTAAGCATTTCCAAAAATCAGTCTTCAAAAATTACTATTAACGAAAATAATGATGCAAATGTAAGGGATGAGAATGTAAAAAATACGATAAAAGTGGATATAAAAGGTTTCGTAAAAAAACCTAATGTTTATGAAATTAAAAATGGTGCAAATGTATCTGATTTAATAAATATTGCAGGTGGACTTGCTAAAAATGCAACAACTGATAATATAAATTTAAGTAGAAAACTTGAAGATCAAATGGTTATTAGGATTGCAAATAAAAATGAGTTAAAAAAGAAAGATAATCATGAAATTAGTGAATGTGTATGCAAAAATATTAATGTTGAAAAATGTAGTGAAAATGCAATAACTAAAATTGATGGAAATGATATTAATGCTATAATCACAGATAATGAAGAAAGTACAAATAATATAAGTAATACTAATATAGAGGATAATACAATAGTATCACTTAATACATCGTCAAAAGAAAAGTTAATGACTCTTCCCGGCGTTGGAGAATCAAAAGCTATTGCAATTATTGAATATCGTGAAAAAAATAATGGATTTAAGAATATTGAAGAAATAAAAAATGTTTCAGGGATAGGAGATGCATTATTTGAAAAAATCAAAGATAATATTTCTTTGTAGTGTTATTCTTGTATTTGTACTTATAATTATATTTAAATTATTATTTAGATATCGAAATTCAAATATAAATTCAAATGACTTTTATGGAACTATTGAATATTATAAAATTGATGGTGATAAATTAACACTGCAAGTTAAAGGAAAAGAAAGAATAATAGCTACTTATCGTATTAAAACGTATAAAGAAAAAAAGTATCTATATAATAATATTGTGTTAGGTTCTAAAATTTATCTTAGAGGTAAATTAGAAGTGCCTAGTAATAATACAATACCTAATAATTTTAATTATAAAAAATATTTAAAATACAAAAACATTAATCTTATCATGAATACAACAAATTATAAATTAAACAAAAAATGTAATATTTTTTATAAGATAAGAAATTTTTTTTCTAAATTTATTATTAAAAAAAGAAGAAATGAGTACTATTATATGTTTATTTTCGGCGATAAGCAGTATTTAGATAGTGATGTTTATGATTTATATAAAACTAATGGTATAACGCATTTATTTGCCATTTCTGGCATGCATATATCTATTATTATTTTAATTCTAAAAAAATTTAGAATTAATGATTATATAATAATAATAATCTTATTCTTTTATTCATTCTTAGTTATGCTTACACCATCTGTATTAAGAGTTACTATATTTTATACATTGAAGAAGATAAAATTTATTAATTCTTTTTCAAATATAGTAATTCTTTTATTTACTGCATTAATATTGTCATGCATTAACCCATACATAATTTTTGATACAGTTTTTCAATATTCATTTATAATTACAGCAGGTTTATTATTATTAAAACCCAAAAATATTTTTTTATTATCAATTTATGCATTTATATTATCTTTGCCAATAACTCTTTATAATAATTACGAAGTTAATTTCTTATCAATTATTATAAATATTATTATAGTGCCATTTATTTCAATTATATTTTTTCCGTTATTATTATTTTCATTAATTTTACCTATTAATAACATTGTAGTAATCCTTATAAACATTTTTGAATCACTAAATAAACTTCTAACTGTTTTTAAAATAAATATTATTATTGGAAAACCAACAATAATTCTTATTATTTTATATTATATTACATTATATTTTTATTCCATTTGTAAGAAAAAAAGATATTTTTTTGTAATAGTATTCTTAGTTTTAGTATCTAAATGCAGATTTTATTTTAATAATAATTTTGTAAGTTATTTAAACGTAGAACAAGGTGATAGCATATTGATAGATATAAACAATAAATCTATTGTGATTGATACTGGTGGAAAAATTTCATTCAATAAAAAAGAAAAGTGGAAAGTGAAAAAAAAGGAATTTAGCATTAGTATTAGTTTAATAAATTATTTAAAAAGCCTTGGAAAATCGAAAATAGATTATTTAATTCTAACACATGGAGATTACGATCATATGGGAGAAGCTATTAATCTAGCAAATAATTTTAAAGTAGAGAAAGTAATATTTAATTGTGGTGAAATTAATGATTTAGAGAATGAATTAATAAAAGTACTAGATAAGAAAAAAATAAAATATTATTCGTGTATTAAAGAATTAAATATTGATAGAAATAAATTATATTTTTTACAAACAAAAGAATATGATAATGAAAATGATAATAGTAATGTCATTTATACAGAACTTAATGGTTATAAATTTATGTTTATGGGGGATGCATCTACAACTACTGAAAATGAAATAATGAATAAATATAATCTACCAGATATAGACGTATTAAAAGTTGGACATCATGGATCTAAGACAAGTAGTAGCAAAGAGTTTATAGATGAGATAGATCCTAAATATAGTGTTATATCAGTTGGTAAAAATAACAGATATGGTCATCCAAATAAAGAAGCGTTAGAAAACTTGAAAGAATCAAAAATTTACAGAACAGACGTGGACGGTAGTATTATGTTTAAGATAAAAAATAATAAATTAAAGATTGAGACTTGTAGTCCATAGAAAGGAGTAAATATGAATTATTATAATGAGATAAAAAACAAATTAATTGATGATGAAATATATTCAAAAGTGAAGGATTATTCAAAAGAAAAGCATACCTTAATTACACATTATGAAGTAGGCAAACTATTGTTGGAAGCCGGTAGTGCTTATGGTGAAGATATTATTGGTAATTATTCTAATAAATTAAAAGTTGAAGTTGATAAGAAATACAATCCTAGAACTTTAAGAAGAATGAGACAATTGTATCAATTCTTTGAAAAACAAAAATGGTCCCCACTGGGGACCAAATTATCAATTAGTCATATAAGACAATTGTTTAGTTTAACTGATAATAATGAAATAAATTATTATGCCAAACAAATAGAAAAAAGAAATCTTTCGAAAAGACAACTAGAAGAAATAATTAAAAATGGGGAATATGAAAGATTACCATTAGAAACAAAAAACAAGTTGATGTTTAATGATGAAATTGAAGTAAAAGATTTAATACCAAATCCTATATTGATTAAGAATAAGAATAATACAGAAATAATTACTGAAAAAGCATTACATCATTTAATTTTAGAAGATATCGAATCATTTATGAAAGAACTTGGTAATTCATTTAGTTTCATAGGTAGTGAATATAAGATAAAAATAGGTGACAGAAATCATTATATTGATTTGTTACTATTTAATATAAAATATAATTGTTATGTAGTAGTTGAATTGAAGGTAACAGAGTTTAAAGTTGAGTATATTTCACAAGTACAGAAATATATGAATTATATTGATAAAAATATAAAAGAAGTAAGTAATAATAGTACAATTGGCATTGTAATTTGTAAAAGAAAAAATAGTTTTGTAATAGAATACTGTTCAGATGATAGGATTGCTGTTAGAGAATATGAATTAGTGTGATATAATAGTTACAGGATGTGGTTATAATGAAAATGATACTTAGTTCGTGCGATTTTATCAATGAAAATTCAAAAAAGGTAATACTGGATAATATTGAAAAACCATTAAATGAGTGTAAATTGCTATTTATTCCTAATGAAAAAGCAACAAGTGAAAAAATATATTCAGATAAGTACTATAATAGATTATATAATTACGGATTTATAAATAAAGAAAATATATATATATTTGATGAAGAAAATATAGAAGATTTTACTGATTTAAACATTGATTTATTGTATATTAGTGGTGGGAATACATTTGCAACGTTAAAGAAAATAAAAGATTCAGGTTTTGATAAACACATAATTAATTATATAAAAAATGAAGTAATCTATATTGGTGGTTCTTGTGGTGCACATATAGTAACAAATAATATAGAGCATTTACTTTCGTTAGATGATAATTATTGCAAACTTATCGACTATGATGCATTAGGCTTGTTTGATGGAATAATTATTCCGCATTGTGAGGCAGAAGAATATAATTCTAAAAAAAGAGAAGAATTATATAATGAGTTGGTAAAACAGAATAAGTACAAAGTATATAAGCTTACAAACGATGAATCATTAGTTATTACAAATAATAGTATTAAAAAGTGTTAGAACTATTTATTTGATAGTTCTTTTTCTTTGCTCAAATTCGACTTACTTTTTGACAATCACCACATGGAGACATTGATTTATGCATATGAATTTTTTCGATGAAAGAATGCTGTAGAGAATATGAAATTATATGATATAATGATTTTAGGATGTGATATTATGGATAAGATTAAAAGATATTTGGAAAGTAGCAATTATTATAATATATATGCAGATTCTAGCTTGTTTGAAAATTATATTCAAAATCTAACTGTAAATGATGTTATGAGAATAGTAATTTCTTTAAATAAAATGTTACGTAATAAAGAAGATGAAGAAGTAGTTTCTGATAATATGATTGCAGGAGAATTAACTGCACCAACAAGTGATATTAGAAAAGACATTATTAAAAATCTTCTTAGCACTTTAAAAAAGATGAATGATAACGAATTAAGAGCAGAATTGACATATTATACATTTATATATTTGCACATGTTTAGTGATGGCAATGGTAGGACTGCTAGATTACTATATGGACTTATCACTGGAAAAATAGAAACTGAAGAATGGTATATACATCCAGATAACTTTATGCATAAGTATGATGGAGACTTTTGTAGTTATAACGGAATGACAGATGAGAGAGAAATAAACTATAATTCAAATAGATTGCTATCACGAGTCATAGAAACATATACTAACAAATATCCAACATTATTGAGTAAAAATATGTTTGAAACATACTCTATGGGAATTCATGGTGCTGCGTTTCCAATATATGAAATAATATCAGAAGAAGTTTCAAAACAATTAACTACTGATGAAAAGAACAAAATAGGTATAATATTGGAAGATAACGAAAGTCTTTATTCAATCGCAGGATTAACTATGTTGATAGTAACTGCTGATAATGGCCAATTAAATGAATGGATTAAAAGAGATAGTGATAATACTGAAAAATGCTTTCAAAATGGATATGGTGAAGATTGGATGCGTAATCGATTATCATTCAATTTGATTAGAAATAAAGATTTATTATTAGAGTGGAACCTTGAAGATTGGAAAAAGGTTATACAAGTAGGCAATAAATTAAAATTGAAGCAATTTAATAATATGAATGAAATATACCTAAAAGAATACAATAATAGACAAATACTTGAAGAAAATTCAAAAGATAACATAGGCCACAAAAGGGTGTAATATCACTCTTTTTTTATTGCCTAATTCGTATGCATAAACGTATGTCTCCACATGGAGACTATGATCATATGGGAGAAGCTATTAACTTAGTTAATAATTTTAAAATAGATAAAGTTATATTTAATTGCGGTGAATTTAACGATTTAGAAAGTGAATTAATCAAACTATTAGATAAAAAGAAAATACCATATTATTCATGTATTAAAGAGTTAAATATAGATGATAGTAAATTATGGACTAAATAAATATAATTTGGTAAAATATTTTAAGAGGGAATGGTTATTATGACAAATGATATAAAGCAAATTCATGAAAATTTAACTAAAAAGCTTAAATACTATATTAAGTGCATAATTAATGAATATGGAGACTATATGGATCCTGTAAAAAAAGATAAATTAATTGATTTAAATAATTATGAACAAATCATAAAAATTGAAGATTTTGGTAATATAAATGCTTTTGCAACAGAGAATAATATTATGATGCCATTAAGTGCAATAGATGCACTTAATTCTTTTAGTAAAATTCCTGGATATGGAATTAACAAAAAACATAAGACATACAATAAAAAAACTATTGTTATAAATGATAACACTTTTATATCATATATATACCATGTCTTTATAAGTGGAAGCACCGTTGAAGAGTATTATGAAGATTTGCTATTACATGAAACTATGCATTATTGTGGAAGTGATGGAGCATCAGCTATAAAAGAAGGGATGAATGAATTACTAACTCGGATGATTGCACAAAAATATGATTTAAGAACAAATTCTTGTGGTTATCCTAAAGAAGTAAAATTAGTATATGAGTTAATGAAAACGCTTGGATATGATGCTATTGCAAACTTAGCATTTATAGAAATACCTGAAAAAGAAGTACTTTTTTTGATGGATAACTTTGGAGTCGAAACTGCAAAATTATATGTATCAATTTGCAATGAAACTGAAAAAGAATTTTTAGTTAAATACTATCAATATTTGAATTCGTTTGATGGTGTTAAAGGAATTTTTAAAAAGGCACAATATTATAACAAAATAGATTATTCGAAAGTTTACAATAAAATAAGGCAATATCAAGAATCAGAGGAATATAAAAGAATAAGGAGAAAATCATGAATATATATTTAATTGTATCTGAAAGCATTAGGTTGATTGATGAAGAAATAAAAAAAATAACTAAAAATCTGATAAATATCGAAAAATTTGATTTAAATATAATATCCTTAGAAGAGTTATTAAACGAAGCAAGTTATCTTTCTCTTTTCAATGAAAAAAGAGTAATTATTGCAAAAAATTCTTATATGTTTGGCAACGATAAAGAAAACAAAACAAATAATGAATTACTTTTAAAATATATAGAAAATCCTAACGAAAATACTGTTCTAATATTTACATATAACGGCAAAGCAGATATGCGAAAAAAAATTACTAAGGAAATAAAAGAAAAATACAAACTAATCAATATTGAAAAATTAAAATTTTCAGATTTACAAGATAAAATAAGGACTATAGTAAAAAATGACGGCTATACAATAGATCTTGATAGTATAAATTATTTAATAAATAATTGCTTAAATAATTATGATCTAATATATAATGAATTAGAAAAATTGAAATTATATTATAATGCACCATGCAAATTTGAATTTGAAGATGTCAAAAAAATAGTATCTAAAAGTATTGATGAAAATAATTTTAAATTTGTAGAGTATATAATAAATAGAGATTTAAAAAAAGCATTTAAAATGTTAGACGACTTTAATATTTTGAAAGTAGAACCTATATCATTAATAAATTTGCTTGCTAGAGAATATAGACTAATGTATTTTACAAAACAACTTTACGAAGAAAATAAATCTTTAAATACAATTTCAAAAGAATTGAAACTACAAGATTGGCAAACGGAAAAAATATTAAAAAATAGTTTCAACTATAATTATAATGAATTAGAGAATAATTTGTTAGTGTTAAATGAATGTGATCTTCAAATAAAAAGTGTTTATTTTGATAAATATTCACTGTTAAAAATCTTTATGTTAAAACTATTATAAAAAATGGCTATTTAGCCATTTTTTCTTTTATTTTTTCCGTATTTTTAAAATTGCTTTTGCATAGTTCATTTAATTTTTCAAATCCATATTTTTTAACAATTGAAACACCTATAGAATCTACAACATCATTTGCTCCTTTTGGAAGCGTTAGACCAATACTATCTGAAAGCTTATCCATTTCTTTTAAAAATAAATATCTACTAATTATAGATGCACAAGCAACAGCAATAGACTTAGTTTCTGCCTTAGGAGTAAATGTAATATCTTTAACAATATCATTTGCTTCTTCTAAATACTCAAAATATTTTTTAGGTGGAGCAAATTGATCTACTATAATTTTATCATATTCATTTATATGTGCTTTTTTCAAAGCACTTAAAACTTTATTATGTAAAACTGCTTTAATTTTATTCATATTATAGCCTTTTTTTGTATACTCATTAAAATCTTTATTATTTAGTGAAAATGTTTTATAATCTACACATTTAATTATCTTTGGCGCTATTTCAATAATTTTTTCGTCACCCAAAAGTTTAGAATCTTTAACACCTATATCAATTAGATCAATTTCATTTTCTTTTGAAACAAAGCATGCTGTTACAACTATTGGACCATAAAAGTCTCCAGTTCCAACCTCATCGCTACCAATAGCAGAAATATTTCTCAAGTTTAAAGTATCATTTTTTATTTCTTCTTTTTTCTTTTCCTTCTTCTTATCGGCTTTTTCTATTTCTTTATCGATATCACGTTTGTTTAAGTGTCTTTCTTGGTCTTTCCAAATATTTGCTTCAATATCTGCAGAAATTCCTTGAAACATCACCTTGCCACTTTCATATAAAGTAACAACAACATCGGCACTTTGAGCTTGAAAAATTGAGTAAGGTGGTTTACTTGGTCTATATAAATCTTTATAAAATTCTATCATTTTTTCTTGAACATTTTTACTTGTTTTAAAAACAATAACCATATTATCTCACGTCCTTCACTAAAAATTTTATCATAATTTTCTTTATTTTTCATTATTTTTTGGATATAATTGTTATAGAAAGTAGGTGTAGTATGTTTATTAATGTTTTTGACGCAATTATAGTTTTATTTTTGTTGTCTGGAGCAATTATTGGATTTAAAAGAGGAGCTATTCAAACAATCGCATATATAGTAGGTACAATTTTGGTAATTTACTTTGCTTGGATTTTAAAAAATCCACTCGCTAAAATAATGTATACATATTTACCAGCATTTAAATTAAAAGGGGTATTCAAAGGAATATTTGCCTTCAATATTCTTATATATAAAGGCATAGCATTCGTAATTTTATTAGCAATATTTACAGCTTTACTTGGAATTATATTAAAAATTACTGGAATTATCAGCAAACTTGTTGATCATTCAATAATCTTAACGCTCCCATCTAAATTAATTGGAACAGTTCTTGGTTTTCTTGAAGCATATATTTTTGCTTTTATACTACTATTTATATTTTCACAATTTAGTTTTTCACATGAATATTTGAAAGATAGTTATTTTTCTAAAACTATTTTAAAAAACACTCCTATGACTACAGAATTTAAAAATTCATATTTAGCATTTGATAAGATTAGTTCAATTGGTAAAAATGACAAATCAATTAAAACAAAAAATAATGATTCTATAGAAATATTAAAAAAATATGATATAATTTCAGAAAATGATATAAATAATTTAATAAAACATGGTAAAATAAAATAAGAAAGGAAATATTATTATGATAAAGTATTTAGAAGAAAATGAAAATTTTAAAGATTTAGTAAAAGATAAAAAGGTTTTAGTAGATTTTTATGCAGATTGGTGTGGTCCTTGTAAAATGATGGGTAATGTTTTAGAAGAAGTTGATTTTATTGATATAATCAAAGTTAATGTAGACTTATTTCCAGAACTTTCGAAAGAATATGCCGTAATGAGTATTCCAACACTAATTTATTTAGAAAATGGAGAAAATAAAAATCAATCAGTTGGTTTTATTGAATTAGATAAAATACGAGAAATGGTTGAATAGAAGTTTAAAAATTAATAATTTGGACATTATAATACTAGGTGATTAAATGAAAAAAATATTTCTAGTACTTATAATGTTTTTTTTATTAATAACAAATGTTTATGCAGATGAAGAATTATTAATTGAAAACATAATAATAAACAATGCACTTATGGAACCGAAGTTTGATAGATATAATAATTACTATTCAGTTACCATTTCAAAAAATACAAATACTTTAGATATTAAATGTGAATATGATGAAGAAAAATATAAAATGGTCATATCCAATAATGAAAATTTAGTTCAAAATAAATTAGTATATGTTACAATTTATAATGAAGAAACCGAAGAACAAAATACATATATTTTCAAAATTTATGTAGATAAAATTGAGGACACTGTTTTTAATATTGAAAATAACAAAGAGGATTTAAAAGTTAAAACAAAAGAAGTTTCTAAAAAGATTGCACCTTCTATCGGAGCTGTATGCTTAAGTTTAATCATAATATTCTATTATATTTTATTTTTGAGATAACATATTTTATTTAATTATCTAGTATATACTACTAGGTGATTTTTAATGAAATTAATTGCACATCGTGGAATATGGCATAATAAGGATGAGCAAAATACTCTAAAGGCTATAAATAAGACTATAAATAATAATAATTATATTGGATTTGAATGTGACGTCAGAAAAACTAGCGATAATAATTATATAATTAATCATGATGCAATATATAAAAATAAATTAATATCTAAACATCCTAAAAAGTATTTTAAAAAAAATAATATTCTATTTTTAGATGATGTATTAAAGATTAATACAGATAAAATTAAATTAATTGAAATAAAAGATTCTAATATTGATATTGAAAGTATTAATAAAAAATTGAATTCAAATTCTAATAATTTGTATGTGATGTCATTTCATAATAAAGTCATTGAATCCTTATATAATAAAGAACACACTTATAAATTAGGCGTATTAAATTATATAATAAATTCAGAAAAAGAGTATAAATATGATTTTGTGTGTTTACTTGATAGAATCACATCTAAAAATGTATTAAATAAATATAGCCAAACTAATATAGAGGTCTTTATTTATGGAATTTTAGATGGAAAATTAAAATACAATAACAATGTTTTTTATATAATAAATGATAATATTCTCAAAAAGTAATCATATATTGTAGTGGTGATTATATGTTTTTAAATACGCAAGTTTCAAATTTTGATAGCGCTTCAACATGTCTATGCAATTCTTTAAAAATATTATATCAAAAAGATGAAATTCCATTAAAACTTTTGAAAATTATTTATTCAAACACACTAGATGGGAAAGAATCTAATATATACGAGAATGGTACTTCAAGATTTGCAATGAAAAGAATATGTAATAAATTTAATATATATGGAGCTAAACATAATATGGATATATTTTTTATGTATTATGCAAAAAATGAAGTTAATTTAGAAATAATAAAAAAAGCATTAACTGAAAAAAGAGTACTAATAGTTAGAAATAATTATGAGAACGAGAATTATTTTATGGTAATAAACATTGAAAACGATAATATTTGGATTTTTGATCCAAGTATAGAAATAGATGATAATGATTGTAATGTTATTATTAATATTGAAAAATTTGATACAACCAAAAATCTTAGATATTCATTAGGGCCTATTGACACAAGAGAACTAATTGTTGCATCAAAGTATTGTTAAAATAAAAAAATATTGATAAAATAATTATTATAAAGATAGGTGGTTAATTTGAAAAAGTTTTTTGAGATTCTTATCCTAATGATTATGTTATCAATAGGTAGTGGATGTGTAAAAGATGAAACTATAATGTCTGTTAATAAAAATAAATCTGTAGATTTAGTAGTTAATCTTGGATATCCTATTAATTCAAATAGGAAATTAACTATTGAGGAAGTAAAAGAAAAAGTAGGGGATGAGGGATATTTTATCGATTCATATCACGATGATAAGTATGTAGGATATTCAATTTCTAAGCAATATAAAAATATAAATGATATTAGTTCAAGTAAAGAAATTAATTTAAATCTTCCTGACATTCTTAATGGTAAATTTGATGATAGCAAATTATTTACTGTAAAAAAAGGATTCTTTAAAAACACTTATACAGCAAATTTTACATATGATGTAAAAAAAGTATATAATTATAATATAATAATTGAACTATACGGACTTGAAAATAATGGCAATTGTAATGAAATTATGGATTTTTTGGAGGAAAACTATAAAGATAATGAACTAATAAAAATTCAAAGAAATAATATAAAAACCGCTGAGGACTTTCAAAATTTTAAAGAAAAGATTATAAGCTTAAATACAGAATATAAAGAGTTACCTACTATTATAATTAATGATAGAGTTTTTGTTGGTATAACAGATGATGTTAAAAAGGAAATCAAAGAATATATAAGTGAATTAGATAGTGGAAATAATTATGAATTAACTTATAAAGCAAACATACCTTTTAAAATATTAAATAATAATGCAACATCCAAAGAAGGAAATACTTTAATTTGGAAATGTAATTATTTTGATGAAAATAAAATTAGCTATTCTTTTCAAATATTTAAAATAGGGTCTATAATTTTAATTATATTTATAATTTTAATTGCAATACTTATTATATTTTTAATCAATATTATTAGAATAAAAATGAAAATGGATAAAGAAAAATTTATTGCTAAGAATTCTGATATTTCAAATATCACACCTAGTGATGATAATGAAACAAATACTATAATGTCTATAAATGATATAATAAAAAAATAAGAGTTTCACTTCGAAACTCTTATTTTGCTGATATAATATATCCTATTATAGTTGCAGCAAAACTTCCAAACATTAAAATTAACATTATCCATCCTGCTACTTTTCTACTTTTTTTACCCATTTACTATCACCATAACTAATTTATCATACTTTTTAATGATTGTAAATATAATTTATCATGGAGGATACAATGATAAAAATAGTTAAATATAGAAAAATAATAGCATTTTTTTTAGTAGTTGTATCAATTTTACTTGGAATACTTACATTTTGTAAATTAAAAAATGGTAATATTGAATTTATAAAAAATAATTTTACTAAAATTAATTACTTTAATTATAAAATAATTATATTTCATTTTATTATTTTAACAATTTCTTTTTTTCTATCATTTATTGGAATAGGGCTATTCATATTGCTTTTTTATCTATTATATGAATTATTTACAATAGGTTTTATGTTTTCCTATTTTGCATACTTTTATAAAACTAAAGGTATACTATTTAATTTTACATATTTTTTAATATATAAATTTATATTATTATTTTTACTTGTTATTCTAATATTAAAATATTACAAACTTTTTAAAAACTTTTTTAAATATATAAGGAAAGAGAATGTTGATATTACTAAAACCGTTGTTAATAGTCAATTAATTAATATATTTATATTGTTTCATGATATAATCTTAATTTTATTTGGAAAATATTTATTAAATCTTTTTACATTTTTACTAAAATAGGGTATAATGTATGGCGAGATGATGTATATGAAAGAAAAAGTTATTGTTGGTATATCAGGTGGCGTTGATAGTGCAGTTGCTGCATATTTGCTAAAAAAAGAAGGGTATGAAGTAGAAGGGCTATTTATGAGAAATTGGGACAGTATGATTAATAATGATACACTTGGTAATCCTAATTTAAATAATAATATTTGCCCTCAAGAAGAAGATTATAATGATGCATTAAAAACGTGTGAAATATTAGGCATTAAATTAAATAGAGTAGATTTTATTAAAGAATATTGGGACTATGTATTTTCATACTTTTTAGACGAATTAAAAAAAGGAAGAACGCCTAATCCAGATTTATTATGCAACAAGTACATAAAATTTGATAAATTTAAAGAAGCTGCAAAAAAATTAGGTGCTAAATATATTGCTACTGGTCATTATGCACGAACTAAGGGTGCAAAACTTTTAAGAGGGATTGATAACAACAAAGATCAGTCATATTTCTTAGCACAAGTATCTACTGAACAATTAAAAGATGTATTATTTCCAGTAGGGGAGTTAACTAAACCTGAAGTCAGGAAAATAGCTGAAGAAGTTGGACTTAATGTTGCACATAAAAAAGATAGTACCGGAATTTGTTTTATTGGTGAAAGAAATTATCAAAATTTTTTAAAAAACTATTTAAAGCCAAATCCTGGTGACATAATTAATGTTAAAACAAAAGAGGTTATCGGAAGACATACAGGTCTTATGAATTATACTATTGGTCAAAGAAAAAATGTTGGCTTATCAGGAGATGCAGAAAAACATTATGTTTGCGGTAAAGATATTAAAAATAATATTTTGTATGTATGTTTTGCTAATGATGATTCATATCTTTATTCTGACTCATGTGTTATTTCTAATATTAATTTCATAAGCAGCAAACACCCAACTTTTTGCACTGCAAAATTTAGATATAGAGGGGAAGATCATCCAGTTAATCTTGAATATGTAAATGATGATAAAATTATCGTTAATTATCCCGGACTTGCTAAATCAGTTACCCCTGGTCAGGCATGTGTTCTATATTTAGGAGAAGAGTGCTTAGGCAGTGGAATCATTGATGAAGTAAGAAAAAATAATGAAAAATTATGGTATTTATAAAATTTACAATGCTTTACACTTGACATCAAAATGTATAGTCGGTATAATTAATTATGTAAAATGTATTTAATTAAAATACTTAATTGAAAGGAAGTTTTTATTATTATGAACAAGCTTAATGAACTACTACAAGAATTAGGAATTTCTAAGGTAAGTTTAGCAAAATATTTAGGGGTATCTAGACAAATGGTGTACAATTATCTAGAATTAGATGATCTTAATAAATGGCCAAAAGAGAAAAAACTATTATTATTTAAATTATTAGATATTGAAGATGGTAGTGAAGAAACAATAGCTGGAATTAAAGTAACAACAGAATACTTAATGTCAGTTGAACAAAGATTAAATCAATCATTCAAAAATCATAATAATTTGAGTAATTATCTTGATATGAGTGGTTTAAATAAACAAGAACAACAATTAGTATCTGATATTACATGCTTGATAAAAGAAAAGTTAGGTGAGGATGAAAATAGAGAACAAAATTTCTATGCTATGACTTATTTTTATCAAATGTTACAATCTTTAGATAATGTGCCAGAAATAAAATATATTTTAGGATATATGTCAAAAACAACTGGATTTATTGACCCAGAGGAATACAAATTTGATGCAGATAAACAATTTATTTTTGAAGGAATTTTATATTCTGCATTGACACTTTATAATAATGGTGGTGCATCTCGTAGTAAACTAGCTGAAACTCATAAAAAATTTGTACAAGAAATTCAACAAAAAAATGAAGAAAAAATTTCACGTACACAACAGCTAAATACCTTAAAAATTCAAGCATTAAGAGAGCTTGGATATAATGAAATAAATGAAGAAAATGCTGCTGAAGTTTTAGAAAAGATAGCAGAAATTCAATCAAGAAAAGTTTAATTCTTGATTTTTTTTATTTTCTTGATAAACTATAATTAGTGATTATTATGAGATTTAAAAAAATTTATATTGAAATAACTAATATTTGTAATTTGAATTGTAATTTTTGCATCAAAAATAGGCGTCCAAAAAGATTTATGTCTTTAGATGAGTTTAAGTATGTGTTAGATGAAATTAAACCATACACTAAGTATATTTATCTCCATTTAATGGGTGAAAGTTTAGTGCATCCTAAAATCAATGAATTTATTGATTTGGCTAGTTCTAATGGATTCTATGTCAATTTGACAAGTAATGGTTATCTAATAAATAAAATTAAAGAATCAAAGAATATAAGGCAAATAAATATATCACTTCAATCATTTGATGATAAATATAATGTTGAATTAGAAGAATATATAAAAAATATTTTTGAAACTGTTGATTCGTTTAATAATACGATAATTAATTACAGAATGTGGGTAAATACTAAAAATACTAAAAAAATATTAAATCTTTTAGAAAAAAAATATAAAGTAAAAATAATTCCAAATGAAAGAGGGAATTTCACATTAGACAACAATACATTTATTTCTTTTAAAGAGGAGTTTAATTGGCCTAAAATAACTAATTGTGATACGCAAAGTACAAAAGGCTCATGTAGAGCATTAAAGGATCATATAGGTATATTATCTAACTTAGATGTTGTTGCTTGCTGTCTTGATTCTAATGGCGATATATGTTTTGGAAATTTAAAAGATAATAAATTAAAAGATATATTATCTAGTAAGAGATTTATTACTATGCAAAAAAATTTGAATAATAATATTAAAACTGAAAAACTTTGTATTAATTGTAATTTTATAGATGTGTAATTATTATTCAAATTATATATTAATAAATATAGGGGAGAGAAGAAAAAATACCTTATTTCTACTCCCCTTTATTTTTTTAATACTACTTGTATATTTAATTTAAATTAAAATTAATCCCCTACTTATAATAAATAAAGAAGTAGGGGATATAACTATATTCCAGTGCGCTATTATACTATTTCTACTCAATTTCATACGAAATAAAAAAAACTATATTACTACGTTTCATAAGATGCATCGAAAATAATTTAAATGAATAACTATGCGTCCCGATTTAAAATTTATTTTCTTTTTTTTAATATAAACCCCCTATTTCTGAATTTGATATAAAAGGGGAGTTTGTGAGAGCAATCGAAATATAAAAAGATGGGGAATTATCCATCTCGATTCAAATATATATTATACATAATTCATATTATCTTATAAAAGTTAGATATTCAATTAAAAATAATTATTAATATAATTCATAAAAATTATTTTTTAATTTATAGATTTAATTGCTATAATTTTATACATATATTAATGTAGTATTAATGTAGTAATATAGTAATATAGATTTAATAATATAAGTATATTATTTATTAATATATATCAAATTAATTAAAATATTCAAGTTCATATAATATATATTATGTAAACTAATACTTATTTTCATAAAATTATACCATTACCTACTATAATATATATATAGTTATAAATAAAATTATACTACCTAAAATAAAACCTAATCTAAATATTTTTTTGTTTTGATAGTTATAAGCTTCTGGTATTAGCTTTTCTATACTTAATGTTAACATTATAGCACATACTATTAATAAAAGAAATGCAATCATATAATCATTAATATAATCTTTTAATATTATGTAAGCAAATAATGCACCAATTGGTTCTGATAATCCTGATATAAATGTATTTTTTATTGCTTTAAATTTACTCTTAGATGATAGATAAATTGGACTGGCTATCGCTATTCCCTCTGGTATATTATGTAACATAATTGCAAAGCTTATTTTAAGCCCAATTTCGGTATCATGAACTGAAGTTATAAACGTTGTTATACCTTCTGGAAAATTATGTAAAATTAGAGCTATCATATTTAATATTCCTATTTTATAAAGTGTATTATTACTCTTAATTGATTTATAAATTAGTTTAATTATTATCTCCCCTACTCCAAAAATCAAAATAGAAAGGAGTAGTATACTATAAATGTTATATTTTCTAATTAAAGTAAAATAGGCATCAGGAAATAATTCTAAAACAGATAGTCCAATCATAATTGCAGATGTAAAAGCTAAACAAAAAGTTATAAATTTATTTTCATCTTTAATATTAAATAATACTATTAATCCCCCTACTACAGTCGATAATCCTGCAATAGTAGATATTATAAGTGCATTAATTATTTGCATATAACCACCATTAAATTATATTTATATTAATGTTAAATATTTCCAACAAATAGATGAATTATTATTGTACTTTAGTACATACTACTACTAGGAGGTAATATATTATGAGTAGAAATGAAAATAAAAATAATAATCAAAGATCTAATTCTAGAAATCAAAATAATAATAAATCTAGCCAAAGATCTAATAACAAAAATCAATCTCGTAATAACAGCAAAAACGAAAACAAAGAAAACTCAAATAAAAGAAGCTGCTAATTACCGAATAAAGCCATGGATATATGGCTTTATTTTTTGGCTCTTGGATGTGAGTCTTCATAATCTTTCTTTAATTTTTCATTTAGCACTTCGGTATATATTTGCGTAGTAGATAAATCGCTATGTCCAAGTAGTTCTTGAATTATTCTCAAATCTGCCCCATTATTAAGTAAATGAGTTGCAAATGAATGTCTTAGTAAATGTGGTGAAACATTTTTTTTAATTCCTTGTTTTAAACATATTTCTTTCAGAATTTTAAAAAATCCTTGTCTTGATATTCTACCACTCAAACTATTAATAAATACATATTCACTATCCTTATGTTTTAAGAGTGTATTACGGTAATTATCTATATATTCTATCAAATACTTACCACAAACATCATTGAAAGGAACAATGCGCTCTTTGCTTCCCTTACCATATATTCTAATAAAGCATTCTGTAAAATCAATATCAGATATCTTAATATTAATAAGTTCTGATATTCTAATGCCGGTTCCATATAAAGTTTCAAGCATTGCTTTATTGCGATAATCATACGCATTATTTAAAGGGATGTTTAAAAGTATATCCACTTCTTCAACTGTTAGATAATCAGGTAATTTTTTTTCAATTTTAGGCTGCTTAATCATATCCATTGGATTATTTTTTATATGGTTTTCACGGACTAAAAATGAATAAAAATTGTTAAGTACTGTTATATAGTGAGCTCTGGTTTTAGAAGTTTTATCATTTTCTTTTTTTAAAAAAAGCTTTATATCATCACTATCAATACTTAATAAATCCTTTTTAATATCATTTTTTAACACTTCTATATTTTCTTTATAAGATACTACTGTATTATCAGATAGTTTTCTTTCATATTTTAAATAATCTAAATATTTTTCAATTATTACATCATTCATTTTTTACCAAATCCTTAATTCTAAAATAATTATAAAATTAAATACCTAATTTAGTCAAGTTAATAGACTTTTTAGGCATTTTTTAGTACAATAATATAAGGTGATTTTATGAATTTACTAGCTAATGATAAAAGGCCATGTAAACTCTCAGAAGTAATTGGGCAAACACATTTAATAGGTAAAGATAAAGTTTTATCAAACTTAGTTAAGAATAAAAAAATATTTTCAATGATACTTTATGGTAAACCTGGTATAGGAAAGACTTCTATTGCAAATGCTATTGTATCAGAACTTGAATGTAATCATAGATTTTTAAACGCTACAATAAATAAAAAAGAAGATTTTGATATAGTTATTGAAGAAGCAAAAATGTATGGTGAAATGGTAGTTATTATTGATGAAATTCATCGTATGAATAAGGATAAACAAGATTTACTTCTACCATATATTGAGAGCGGTTTAATTATTTTAATAGGTCTTACAACATCTAATCCGTATCATAAAATAAATCCAGCTATTAGAAGTCGTTGTCATATTTTTGAACTTCATGAATTGACTGCTGAAGATATTACAATTGGGCTTAAAAAAGTTAGTAAAGATTTAAAAGATATTGAAATTGATAAAGAATGTTTAAATATAATTGCTAGATCTTCATCAGGTGATTTTAGAAGAGCTATTAATCTTCTAGAGCTTGCATATAATGCATCATCAGAACATAAAATTACTAAAGATTTATTAAGAGAATTAAATGTAAAAGCAGTATTTTTTCATGATAAAAACGAAGACGGTCACTACGATGTATTATCGGCACTTCAAAAATCAATTAGGGGTAGCGATGTTGATGCTTCCCTACACTATTTAGCACGTTTAATTACTGCAGGAGATCTTGATAGTATATATAGGAGACTATCAGTTATAGCATATGAAGATATTGGACTTGCAAATCCTGGTATTGGACCTAAAGTTATGGCAGCAATACATGCATCAGAATTAGTTGGTCTTCCTGAAGCTAGAATACCGCTTGGTACTCTTGTTGTAGAAATGGCTTTATCTCCTAAAAGCAATAGCGCTCATATAGCTTTAGATGAAGCTTTAAATGATATTAACAAAGGAAATACTGGTAATGTACCAAATCATATAAAAACATCATCTACTACATATTTATATCCTCATAATTATAAAAATAGTTATGTTAAACAAGAATATATGCCAAAAGAATTAAGAGGGAAAAAGTATTATCAAAAGAAAGATAATAGATATGAAAATAATATAAATAAAATACATGAAGAAATGAAAGGTGATAAATAATGAATATAGCAATAATTGGTTGTGGTGTTTATTCAATGGCTATGGCTAAAAGATTGAGTAAAGTAAAAGATAACACTATTAAAGTATGGACTGAGGATGAAAAGAAGGTCAAGGAATTTAAAGATACTAATAAAGTTAAAAGTATATTTAAAGACGAAATATTCAACAAAAATATTTCTATCTCTAATAATTATAAAGATGTATTAAAAGATGCAGATATAATTTTTTTAATGACTTCTGCCAATTTTTTAAAAAGTACACTTAAAGAAATAAAGCCTTTTTATAGCAAAAAAGCAGGCATAATTATAGGAACTAAGGGTATTGAACTTGAAACTGGTAAATTCTTCTCAAAAATAGTTAAAAAAGGCTTAAAAACAAATAATATTGGCGTAATAGCTGGTCCTTCTTTTGCAATAGACATATTAAACGATGAAATACTTGCACTTACTGTTGCAACAAGAAAAGGAAAATTATTTAAAAAGCTAAATAATATATATAGAGAAACTAATACAAAATTAGAAAGAAGTAGAGACTTAGTTGGCGTTCAACTATCATCTGTACTTAAAAATATTTATGCCATAGGTTCAGGAATTTATTCTGGTATGGGACATAGTGAATCAACTACTGCAATATATTTAAATAAAGTTATAAAAGAAATAAGTGAAATATTATATATGTTTGATTGTTCTGAATTTACGTTGTTATCACTTGCAACTCATGCTGATATGATAATGACATGTTCAGATAGTAAAAGTAGAAATTATACATATGGAACAAAGATAGCTAAAAGTAAAAAAGAAGCTGATAAGTTTCTTAAAAACAATACAGTTGAAGGATATACTGTATTAGAAACAATTTATAATCTTTTGAAGAAAAAGAAAATTAAAGCTCCCCTACTTTATATAATTCATGATATAGTATTTGCAAATATGGATAAAAAAGAAATTGAAAAAGAACTACTTAAATAGTTCTTTTGTTTTTAAAAAAATAAAATACACAAGTGCTAAAATCTTTAATCATATTCCAATTTTAGAATTTATATTTTTAGATAATATCATTAATTATAAAACTAGCACATAAATTACCTGCTTGCATCGGTACTAAAACAATACTTCCTGGTGTTCTAGATTTGTTTTTTACTGGTAATTCACTACTCCAAACAACATTAGGATTTGCTTTTATATTTTTTTCTCTTAATATTCTTCTCATATTTTTAGCAAGCGGGTCATTATAAGTTTTATTTAATTTAGTAATACTAAGTTTTGTAGAATCAATTCTATTACCTGTACCCATACAACTAATTAGTTTAATATTATTTTTATTACAATACTCTATCAATAATATTTTAGTTGTAATTGTATCACAGGCATCTATTATGTAATCGAAAGATTTTATATTTAGTAAATCTATATTATCTTCCAAAATAAATTCATTAATTATATTAATATTTGCATTTGGATTTATATCTAATATTCTTTTTTTAGCTACTTCTACTTTAGATAACCCTATATTGCTTTTTAGAGATATTATTTGTCTATTTAAATTAGTTTCATCAACAATATCTTTATCAACAATGGTAATATTTTCAAAGCCACTTCTAACTAAGCATTCTAAAGCATATCCACCAACACCACCAATACCTATTATAAGTATTTTTGATGTTTTAAATTTATTTAGTATATTTTCATTAAATATTAAACTTAATCTTTCTTTCATTTTTTCCTCCACAATAAAACCCGAATGATAGCTTGCCAGTGATAAAAGCCCGCTCGCAGCAGGTGGGCATCACATGAACTGCTTTAGGAGCCCGGTTCAATGAACCGTTATTCAACACCACAGCCCAATTAGATTCCCAATATATCACAATAGTCGGTTTTATGAAAGACAAACTATTTATTCGGGTAATTTATTTATATCATAGTTTTTTTTAAATATCAAGTTATTTTTTATAAGTTTACACTTTTTAAAAAATTTTGTAAATCATCATTTTCTATATACGCCTCTTCAAACTTATTTTCTATAATATTACCATGATAATCTGAACCACCAGTAACTATTAGATTCTTTTCTTTAGCAATATTTAAAAGCTCTTTTCTAAAATTTTGTGGTTGATCTGGATGATATACCTCTACGCCATCAAATTTATCTATTATATCAATATAATTAGATTTTTTTATTAATATTGGATGTGCAAGTACTACTAACGCATTATTTTCTTTTAATCTTTTTATTGCAGCATCTAAAGAAATAACATCATATGGAACGTATGCTTTAGAATTATCCCCAATATATAAATCAAAAGCTTCATCAAAAGTACGACCGTATTTCTTACATATTACTTTTGCGATATGAGGTCTTGCTATTATTCCATCTGCTTCTTTTTTTACATCTTCATAATCAATTTCTATATTATAATATTCTTTTAAGCCCTCTATTATTTTTTTAGCTCTTTCTTCTCTTTTTATACTTTCGTTTTTTAAATAATTCCTAAGCTCATCTGATGGTTTATCTTTAAAATATCCAAGTATATGTATTGTTTCACTATTATACTTAGCACTCATTTCTATTCCTTGTATTATTTTAAAATCTTTAGTTTTAATTTCATCCATATTTTCAAGTGTATCATGATCTGTTATAGCTATATAATCAAAATTATAGTATTTAGCTTTTTCTATTATTTCATCTAATGTTTCTACTCCATCTGAATATGTTGTATGTATATGTAAATTTGCTTTCGTCATATCTTTATTTCATTTCTTTCTATTTTTTTTAAATTTGTGTTTATATTTCGATTCTTTTTTGTATATGCTAATCTCTAAATAATTGAAATCATATTCAGCATATCATAAATTAAAAAGAATATCAAATTATTCTTCGATATTCTTAACTAAATCTGGCATAATGCTTATAGTTTTAGGCATTTGATTACTCATTGGGTTAGCCTGCATTTGAGGCACATTCATATTTGAAGTCATGGTCTGTGGTTGATTATTGCTTTGTTGCATCATCTGATTTGTAGGCTGTACTGCAGATACTCCGACTTGTGGCATTAAAGGAGGAATATTATTATTTTGTATTGAAGCATTTGGGTTAATTAAATTAACTTTTTTACCCCAACATGATGAAACATCAGCATTTGATGAATATGGTGTTGGGTTAGGCATTTCGAGCTTAATAATCATTGGTATCTTAAATCCTCCACCAAATCCTACACAAGTACCTGGCTGCAAAGTTTTTTGCTTTTCGATGACATCTGATGAAATATTTGGAAGCATTTCTTCAATATATTTTATATCTTTTGGGTGTGTCATTTTAAATATTAAGAAATTTGAAACTTGTGATATAACTGTGTCAGATAATTCAACTGGTCTTTGTGATATTATTCCAAGTAAAGTACCATATTTACGTCCTTCTTTTGCTATACGTTCAAATATATTATATCCAATTAAGAATGTATCTGCATCTTTTTGAATATATCTATGGGCTTCTTCTAAGAATAAATGGAATGGAACAGAAGCTCTTTCTTTTCTAGTTTTTGTAAATTCATATAATATTCTAGCCATTACTTTAACCATAACTTTGGCATAAACATCATCTATATCTTCTAAATTAATATTAATAATTTGAGCTTTTTTTCCATTTTTAAGAACTAAATCCGATACAAAATTATCTAATGTTGTATATCCATTATCTACAAAATATGCACCTACTTTGCTATTTATAATTGAATTAATTCTAACTTTTAAAATTACAGCATCGTCATATAAGTTGGCATTATTTTGAAATCCTTCGCTAATAAGTGTAAATTCTAGTGCTTGTGCAAATTCTTTTAGTGAGAATGAATACTCTGTTGGTTCTTCCATCTCTTCATATCTATCTTCAATATTTTTAAGGATATATTCAGTTATTAATACACTTTCACCAAAATATCCATTTGAATCTATTTCGAAGCATTCAGAGAAAGTTCTAGAATATCCAAGCCCAGGTATCTGCGTATCAAAATTGAAATCTTCTGTATTGCAAACCTCAATAATAGTAAATATTTGATTCTTTTTAGCTGATGTTGTTTGGTTAGAAAATAGTACTGAAAGCAATGCTTTTGCTATTAAGTGATTCTTATATTTTTTTGCTTCTTCACTCTTTTGCGAAAATATTTTTGCAAGTCTTAATGTTCTTTCGATTATTGGAAGTTGGCTATGGGTTGAAGCTTGAAGAAGTAATGCAAAATCATCATTATTAAGTAAATTAACCGGTATTTGAAGAAGTGTATCATCTGAATCTACAGGGTTAGTAGTTACAAATTTATATGCATAATTTTGATTTATATTATTAATACTTCTAAAGGCATTTTTATATTCGCCATAAGCATCAAATATAAATATATTGGCGTTAGTAGAAACTAAATGTGGATTTGAAAATAGATTTTGTATCACTCTTGCAACACCATGTGATTTACCACTACCAGTATTACCAAAAATAGCTAAATGATTTGAAAATAAATCATTTATTGTTGGGCAAATAGTAAAATTCTTGTAGATTGCACTTTTACCCAATACAAAAGTTTTTTCAGACAATCTACCAACTATTTCCATTAATTCTTCATTATTTATAATTCTTATTCTAGATGATAGCAATGGTTTTCTAAGTACACCATTAACATATTTATTATTGACATATTCTCCTAAAAATCTAATTTTATAAAAATCAGGGTTAACCTCTGTTATTTCTCCTAAAATTCTTTGATCATTAGCTTCAAATATTACGTTAACATTCATTAAATCCGATGAAGCATTTCCATTTCCAAGATTTTGAACATGAGCAATATTTTCGCTTATATATAATATTTTTCCAAACATAGTCAAACACCTCTTTATGATAATATAAGTATAACATAAACAAAAATAAAAACCAATTATTTTTTATCAATAATCGGTTCTATTTTCTTAGATAATTTGATTCTTTGTTCTGTGCTTCAACATATTCTTTAAATAAATCTAAACAATTTAAATAGTCATCAGTTTCGATACCTTTACACATTTCTAAAAAAAGTTGTTGAGTAATAAAATATTTTGTATCAATATCTCTATCGCTATATAATTGTTCCAAATATTTTGAAGCATCTATTTGATTTTCAATAGAATTATATAATTCATCAGTAAAATCAATTTTTTTACCACACAATAAACATCTTTTATATACTATAGGTTTTGCATCATTTTCAATTGTTTTTAGCATAGTCTTAGAATAGCCTAAAACTACCGGCACATGATTTTTATCACGTTTTTCACATTGTTTTTCTAATTTTTCTTGTAATTTTTTATAAGCGGATAATGTTCCTTCTAAATATTTAGGATTACTCTCTTTTAAATCCAATGAAACTTTTTTGTAATAATCATGCACATAACGCATTGTTGATATTGTATCAACTAATGATGTTTTAGAATACGCAGTACATATAGGAAAATGATTTTCAGTACGGTTTCCTGTCTGCATTTCTAATTTTTCTTGTAATTTTTTATAACATGATAATGCTTCCTCTGAGTATTCAGGGTCATTTTTTTTGATTCCGTTTAATACTTTTTCATAATTATCATTTATATATTCAATAGTATCCTCAATATCATATGTGTTTATATTATATGGCATATAACCATCCCCCTTTTTTATTAGTCAAGCTTTTCACGTAATATTTCTTTTGTTATTACTGGATTTGCTTTTCCACGTGTATTTTTCATAACTTGTCCAACGAAATAATCAAATAAATTTGTTTTACCATTTTTATATTCTTGTATTTGTGTCTCATTATTAGCAAGTATTTCATCAATTATTTTTTCAAGTTCTCCTCTATCAGAAAGTTGAGCATTATCTTTGCTAATATAATTTTTAGGTTCTTTCTTTTCTTCTAATGCTTTAAAGAATATTTCTTTTGCTTGTTTAGAAGATATTGTCCCATTTGACACATTATTTATTATATCACTTAACATAACAGGTGTCAAGTAGAAGTCATCTATTGTTTCTTCATACTTATTTAAATACCCTACTATATTTACAGATACCCAGTTTGCAGCTTGTTTTGCATCTATATCAAGTTTAAGGCATTCTTCAAAATAATCAGATATACCTTTTTCTTTAATTAATACTGTTGCATCATATTCAGAAAGTCCAAATTCATTAATATATTTAGCTTTTCTTTCATATGGGAGTTCTGGTATTGTACTTTGTATTTCTTTAACCCATTCACTATCAAGTTTGAATCTAGGAATATTTGGATCAACAAAGTATTTATAGTCTTCAGCATCTACTTTACCACGCATTGGCATAGTAGTACCACTTTCTTCATCCCATCTTCTTGTTTGTTGGACTACTTCATCATATCTGCCCTCATCTTTTAATTTAGATTGTCTTTTTATTTCGTAGTTTATACAATCTCTAACTGCTGAAAATGAGTTAACATTCTTAGTTTCTACTTTTGTACCAAGACTATTTTCTGAATCACTAATAGATACGTTTACATCACATCTTATTTGACCTTTTTTACTATCAGCTTCAGATATATCTAAATATTTATAAATAGATCTTACATATTCAAGGAATGAAACTGCATCTTCTGCTGAATGTAAACATGGTTTTGTAACAAGTTCAAATAGTGGAACTCCAGCTCTATTATAGTTAATTATTGATGTGTCATATAAGTGTGTTAATTGAGCTGCATCTTCTTCTAAGTGAAAGTTATCAATTTCAACTCTAAATGTTGTCCCATCTTCTCTTTCTATATCAATATATCCACCATTACCTACACATTCTTCTGGAGGATTTTGAGTAATTTGGTATCCTTTAGGTAAATCTGGGTAGTAGTAGTTCTTTCTTTCAAAATACATATATTCAGGTATTCTTGTATGAAGAACTGTTGCCATTTTAACAGCTTGTTTAACAGCTTCTTTATTAACTACTGGTAAAATTCCAGGAAATCCCATATCTACTGCTGAAATGTTTTCGTTTGCAACCTCAGAATATTTTACACGAGACTTTGAAAAAACTTTTGAGTTAGTTGTTGAACCTTCGCAGTGCATTTCAAGTCCGATTGTTACATAATATTTACTCATTACTTAACCTCCTTTGCTATTTGATTCTTATAATCCATCATTGATTCAATTGCATAAGCAATATTTAATACATTTTCATCATCATAATTATTTCCAGTTATATTTAATGCTACTGGTAATCCATCTATAAATCCATCTGGAATAGTTATTGATGGGAATCCACCAAAGTTACCTACTTGTAAGTGTTCTTCTAAAGCGCCTAGATTTTGTGAATCAGAAAGTACATCAAGAGTACCATCAATATGTTTAGCAGTACCAGTTCCAACTGGAAGAATAACAGCATCATAAGTTTTATATAATTCTTTCCATGTATCAACTAAAAGTCTTCTTACACGCCCTGCATTTTTAAAGTATCTTTCTTGATTTTCTTTTTGAAGAACATATGAACCAATTACAAAACGTCTTTTAATTAATGTAGAGAATCCTTTAGTTCTATGATCTTTAATTTGTTCTTCCCAAGTATTGCCTTCACCACGAGGTCCAAAAATAATACCTGTTAAGTTACTCATGTTTGAAGTTGCCTCAGCACAAGAAATAATTACATAAACTGATGCAATAGTATTAAGTAGTTTCCTATCTACTGATACTTCTTCTACTGTTACTCCATTTTTTCTAATAAGTTCAATCTTTTCTTTAAAATTTTCTAAATGTTTTTTTAATTCATCACTTGGATTTTCGTAATTTTCTATATCACATAATTCTTTTATATAACATAGTTTTTTATCTTTAATATCACCTGTTAATGCTTCTTTTAAATGCATTTTGGAACTATCCCAAGTAGTCATATCATTTTCATCTTTGCCTTTCATAGTGTCTACAACAATTGCTGCATCTTTAACACTACGAGTTAAAACTCCACAGTGATCTAAGCTTGATGCAAAAGCGAATAAACCATATCTTGAAATAAGACCATAAGTTGGTTTATAACCAACAATACCACAATAAGCAGCAGGTTTTCTTATAGAATCACCTGTATCTGAACCTAATGCATATGGATAAACTCCTGCTGCAACAGCAGCCGCACTACCTGCAGATGAACCGGCGCATAAACGTGTATTATCCCATGGATTTTTAACTGTACCTGTATGGCATGTTGTACCAGTACCGCCCATACCAAATTCATCCATAGCAGTTTTGTTTACCATAATAGCACCTGCATCTTTTAAATGACTATATGCAGTAGCATCAAAAAAAGGTACATAATCTTTTAAAGTATTAGATGATCCAGTAGATAATACTCCTTTAGTAGAATAATTATCTTTAACACCAAAAGGTATACCAGATAGTAAATTATCTGAAACTTCTACTTCTTTTGCATCATCTAAAATAGTTACAAAAGCATTGCATTTATCCTCTACTTCATGCGAAAGCTTTAAAGATTCTTCAATTAATTCTTTAGAAGTTACTTCTTTGTTTTTTAATTTTTCATGAAGTTCTTCAATACCTAAATTCATATATTTCATTATCCCACCACCTTAGGAAGTTCTACTTCTCTATCATCTACATTATCACAGTTAGAAAGAGCATCATTTATATCAATAGATTCTTCTGCAACATCTTCTCTTAATTCTGCATTAAAATCTAAAAGTGCATGCGTCATTGGTGTTACTTTTTCAATACCAGGTATTTCAGTAACAGCATCACAAGTTTTATCTATAATCTCAAATTCATCTAATACCATTTTATTTTCTTCTTCAGTTAAGCCAATATATAATTTATTAGCATAGTCATTGATCATTTCTTTTGTAAATTTTGCCATATTATTTCCTCCTTTATAATTTCTTAGTATTTATATTTTTACTCAATAATTCATCTAATGGTTTAAATTCAGTATTATTTAATTCTTCTTCAAACAATTCTTCATTTTCCCAATATGTTTTATAAGCAAATGGTTCAAAAATTTCTTCAATTGGTTTAGTTTTAATTATTCTATATTCATCATCAATTATTTCTATCGCAGCACAATTAGATAATAATATACCGACTTTATCTATATGTTTTAAGCTAGTTCTAACTCTATCTAATTTACCTTCTATTTGACAATGCGGTGAAAAGTATGCATCAACTAAATCTAAAGCATATATTCTATTTCCTTCAACATCTTTTAATTTTGGATCATCAGTAAATCCACTATTAAACCAACAAATAGCTCCAGCAGAAATACCACACATTACTTTACCAGATTCATAAGCTTTTTTTAAAAAACTATCAAACCCTGTTTCTTTCCAAAGTTTAATCATAAGTTCCGTAGCTCCGCCGCCTTCATAAATAATATCAGCCCATTCAACATCTTGTTTTGTTTTATTTAAATCATCTTTTAGTTCTGATATTTTTAACCATCTAACTTCGCATCCAAGATTCTCATATATTTTTTTTATAACATTATAATAGTTTTCTTCAGCACTTTCTCCGAAAGCAATTTGTGAATGAGCTAGGAAAAGAAAGTTAGGATGTTCTTTATTAGCTAATTTGACTATTTCTTGATCTATTTCTCTAGTTTCATATGGTTTTTGTTCACCCTTACTATTGATTCTTCCGTTTTCTCCTCCACCTATAGCTACTATCTTTTTAGTCATTTTATCACCTTCTTAATTATTTATCCAATATCTTAAAAATACAGTTCCATCAGTATCAATATAATTATCTCCAGCTGAATAACCGCCTGTTTTTTCAATAGTTTTCTTTGAACCAATATTTTTTTCTCTACATGATATAAATACTTTATCTATATTAAAAACTTTCTTAGCAATATCAAGTGCTTCTTTTAATTGAATCAAGGAATACCCTTTTCTTCTTTCACTAGGTCTAATTAAATATCCAATATGACCTCCATGATTCATTAATGCATCATTTAGTTTATGTCTGATATTTACTCCACCATATATATGTCCAGTTTCGTCTGCTAACACATATGTAGTTTGGTTAACATATTGAGGTTTAGAATCCTCAATATGTTTATTACCTTCAATTCGATTTATAAAATCTTCAAAACTAGAATCTAAAACAGTTTTTAAATCAGATAATCCTTCAAATTTTATTTCATCATCACATGATTCTAATTCTTCACACATTTTAATAATTTCATCTTTATCTTCTAACGAAGGTTCTCTTAAGAATAATTCCATAATACCAGCCTCTTTTCTTTTATTTATTCTTCATCTTTTTTTATTTCAATTCCTAACTCTTCAAGTTGTTCATCAGTTAATGTTGATGGAGAACCCATCATTAAATCTTGTCCTGATGCTGCAGTTGGGAATGCTTGAACTTCTCTTAAGTTTGGTTCATCTTGAATAAGCATTAAGATTCTATCAATACCTGGTGCCATTCCTCCATGTGGTGGACAACCATATTTAAATGCTGTAAATATTGACTTAAATCTTTTTTCTACTTCTTCTCTTGTATAGCCAACTATTTCAAAGCCTTTAGCTAAACTATCTAAATCATGGTTTCTAATTGCCCCAGATGCCATTTCATTACCATTACATACAAAGTCAAATTGGTAAGCTAAAATATCTTCTGGATCTTTTTCTTCATAATCTTTAATACCACCATGAGGTAAACTGAATGGATTATGACAGAACTCTAACTTTTTAGTATTTTCATCTCTTTCAAACATAGGGAAATCATTAATAATACATAATTCTAATCTATCATTATCTATAAGTTCACATTTACGTCCTAATTCATTTCTTATAAGTCCTGCAAACTTTTGAGCTAGTTTCTTATTTTTATTAGCTATAAAGAACATAACTGAATTAGTTTTCATATCAAAATCTTTTATTAATGATTCTCTTTCAGTTTCAGATAAAAACTTGTCTATAGGTCCCTTTAAGGAGCCATCTTCCATTAATGTAATATATCCAATACCAGGCATGCCAATACTTGATGCATAATCAACTATTTCATTAAACCAAGAGTTTGAATTTTGCCCAATGTTGTCTACTACGATAACTTTTATATTAGAACCTTTAAATGGTCCAAAAGTAGTATTTTTTAATACAATTGACGCATCTTTAATAATTAATGGGTTTCTAAGATCTGGTTTATCTGTACCATAATCTTCCATTGCATCAGTATATTTAATTCTTCTAAAAGGTCTTGGAGATACTTTTTTATTTGAAAACTTAGTAAATGTATCATAGAAAATTTCTTCTCCGACATTTAAGATATCATCTTCTTCTATGAAAGACATTTCAAGGTCTAATTGATAGAATTCTAATGTTCTGTCTGCACGAGCATCTTCATCTCTAAAGCATGGTGCTATTTGAAAATATTTTTCAAATCCTCCAACCATTAAAAGTTCTTTATATATTTGAGGAGCTTGAGGAAGTGCATAGAATTTACCTTTAAATAATCTTGATGGCACTACAAAGTCTCTTGCTCCTTCAGGAGATGATGCTGTAAGTATTGGAGTTTGTACTTCAGTAAACTCATTATCATACATTTTATTTCTTAAAAAATGTAATACTTCAGATCTAAGTAATAAATTATCTTTAACTTTTTTATTTCTCATATCTAAATAACGATATTTAAGTCTTACATCTTCTTTAGTATTTTTACTAGTAATTATTTCAAATGGTAATTCACTTTTTGATTTACCAAGTATTTCTAACTCATCAACTAATAATTCTAATTTACCAGTCTTTAATTTATTATTGTAAGTTTCTTCATCTCTTTTTCGCACTTTGCCAGATAATTTAACAACTGATTCTTTAGCTATTCCTTTAAACATATCATCATCATTAGAAACAGTTTGTAAAATATCTGTATTATCTCTTAAGTCTAAAAATAATACTCCTCCATGGTCTCTTATATTTTCAACCCACCCAGATACAGTTATGATTTCACCAACTAGTTTTTCATCTATATCTTTGATTTGATGTGTATGATATTTATTTACTTTCATTTTATCAACTCTTTTCTTGTTTTAATATTAGTATTCACAGTTTCCAGGAGTTCTTGGATAAGGAATTACATCTCTTATATTATCTACTCCTGTTAGATAAATAAGCAATCTTTCAAATCCCATTCCAAATCCAGAATGGAAACATCCTCCAAATTTACGAAGATTTAAATACCAATCCAATGATTCTTGATCCATATCTAATTCTTTCATTCTAGTGACTAGTTTATCAAGGTTTTCTTCTCTTTGAGATCCACCCATTAATTCACCAGCTCCTGGTACTTCAAGGTCAACAGCAGCAACTGTTTTACCGTCTTCATTTTGTTTCATATAGAATGCTTTAATATCTTTAGGCCAATTTTTAATAAATACTGGTCCATTAAAGTATTCAGTAATATATTTTTCGTGTTCTTTAGCAATATCTTCACCATATTCAGGTTCAAATTCCCATTTAACATCTGCTTCTTTAAGAATTTTAATTACTTCTTCATGATCTATTCTAGTAAACTTGCTAGTAACTAATTTATTCAATTTATCTTTTAATCCTTTTTCCACAAATTTATCAAATAAATCTAATTCATTTGGACAATTATCTATTACATATTTTACTACATATTTTAACATATCTTCCATTACATTCATGTCTTCTTCTAAATCGCAGAAAGCCATTTCAGGTTCAATCATCCAGAATTCATTAGCATGTGTTTTAGTATTAGAATTTTCTGCTCTGAATGTTGGCCCAAATGTATATGTTTTTTTATAAGCCATTGCAAATGTTTCAGCTTCAAGTTGACCACTAACTGTAAGATTTGCTTGTTTACCAAAGAAATCTTTAGAATAATCAACTTTTCCTTTAATATTATCTAAGTCAAGTGTAGTTACTTTAAACATTTCACCAGCACCTTCGCAATCACTAGCTGTTATAAGTGGTGCATGGAAATATACATAGTTTCTCTCTTGAAAATATTTATGTATTGCATAAGCTGCAACACTTCTAACTCTAAATACTGCGTTAAAAAGGTTAGTTCTAGGTCTAAGGTAAGCTATTTCACGAAGAAATTCTCTAGTTGGTCTTCCTTTAGCTTGTAAAGGATAATCTGAAGGACAATCGCCTTCAAGTGAAATAGATTCTGCTTTAATTTCATAGTCTTGTCCAGATCCTTCTGATTTAACTACGATACCTTCTACTTTGATGGCACTTCCAATAAGTAATTTAGATATTTCATCAAAGTTAGAAAGAATTGAATCATAAACAACTTGAATACCATTTTGACATGTTCCATCATTAAAGCCAATAAAGCCAAAATCTTTTTGTGGTCTATGATTTTTCATCCAGCCAAAAAGTGTAACTTCTTTATTTAAATATTTTTCTATATCTTTTATTAAATCTTTAATATCCATAATTATTCTCCTTATGTTTCCAATTTACTTGGATTTCTAAATTTAATGATTTACTCTTTTATTTCAATTCCTAATTCTTCTAGTTGCTCTTCTGTTAACGTTGATGGTGAACCCATCATTAAATCAGCACCTGATGCACTTGGTGGGAATGCTTGAACTTCTCTTAAGTTTGGTTCATCTTGAATTAGCATTAGTATTCTATCAATCCCAGGAGCCATTCCTCCATGTGGTGGGCATCCATATTTAAATGCTGTAAATATTGATTTAAATCTATTTTCTACTTCTTCTCTTGTATATCCAACTATTTCAAATCCTTTAGCTAGACTATCTAAATCATGATTACGAATTGCTCCAGATGCCATTTCATTACCATTACATACAAAGTCAAATTGATAAGCTAAAATACTTTCTAAATCGTCTGTATTTTCATATGCATGTATTCCATCATGAGGTAAACTAAATGGATTATGACAAAAATCCCATTTTTCTTTTTGTTCATCGTATTCAAACATTGGGAAATCATTGATAATACATAATTCTAATCTATCTTTATCAATTAAATCTAAATCATTTGCCACTTTAAGCCTTAATTGTCCTAAAGCATTTTTGACAATCTTTCTTGCACCAGAAACAATAAATACTAAATCATTATTTTCTAATTTTAATTGCTCTTTTAATTTAGTTATTTCATCACTAGAAACTACTTTAGCAATTGAACCAGTAACTTCTTCATTTATTTTTAAATAAGCAAGTCCTGATGCTTTTTTACTTTTAACAAATTCAGTTAATTCATCTAATTGTTTACGTGAATATTTATCAGATGCATTTTTAGCAACTATCGCATTTATAATACCTTTATTTTCAATAACATTTTTAAATACTGTGAAATCTGTATTTTCAAATATATTTGTTATATCATTTATTTCCATTTCAAATCTTAAATCTGGTTTATCTGAACCATATATATCAATAGCGTCTTTATATGCTATTCTTCTAAAAGGTCTTGGAGATACTTTTTTATTTGAAAACTTAGTAAATGTATCATAGAAAATTTCTTCTCCGACATTTAAGATATCATCTTCTTCTATGAAAGACATTTCAAGGTCTAATTGATAGAATTCTAATGTTCTGTCTGCACGAGCATCTTCATCTCTAAAGCATGGTGCTATTTGAAAATATTTTTCAAATCCTCCAACCATTAAAAGTTCTTTATATATTTGAGGAGCTTGAGGAAGTGCATAGAATTTACCTTTAAATAATCTTGATGGCACTACAAAGTCTCTTGCTCCTTCAGGAGATGATGCTGTAAGTATTGGAGTTTGTACTTCAGTAAATCCGTTATCATACATTTTATTCCTTAAGAAATGTAATACATCTGATCTAAGCATTAAATTTTTCTTTAATTTATCTCTTCTAATATCAATGTATCTATATTTTAATCTATTGTCATCAGATGTTTTAGGGTCATCTACTACCATGAATGGAAGTTCTTCACAAGTATTTAAAACCTCCAAATTACTTACTTCAATCTCTATTTCACCGGTTTCAATATTAGTATTTTTACTTTCTCTTTCTACTACTTTTCCACTAGCCTTAAGTACGTATTCATTCTTAATAGTATTAGCAACTTCATAAAATTCATTTTCTGGTCTTATCACTAATTGAACTATTCCATATTTATCTCTTAAATCAATAAATATTAATCCTCCTAAGTTACGTACTTTTGAAGCCCAACCATATACAGTTATCTCTTCACCAACATTTTTTATTGTTATTGAATTATTTTTTATCTTTTCCATATTATTTCCTCCTTATAAATATAAAAAAGTACCAAAAGTTTTGTAAGGACGAAATAAATTTCCGCGGTGCCACCTTACTTTACCTTAGGTACTCTTAATTTTAATTTATCGCATTAATTACGTTTTATATATGAAAAGTTGTTATTCATTTATTTTTAGAATAGGCATTTTCACCATCTAGCCCTCTCTTTTAAACATATTATATAAACTACTCGTTCTTTTCTATAAAAATCATATATATATTTTATTATTTTTTATTAATATTGTCAATCTTTAAAACTATTATGCTTCATTTTTAACTACTTTATTATCTCTAGTTAACATTTTTTCGTCTAATTTTGGAATAATTTCTCCAAAAATATAATCCTTTAAAATTCTTCTAGAACCATAACCAAGTGTTATATATTGATTAATTATTACGTTTATGCTTTCTATTTTTAATGTCTTCGCAAATTCGATCAAATCTTTTGGCAAATAGCTTTTACTAATAAAATAATTATTTATTTGATTTATTATGTTCTTTTTTGCTATATTTCTCATTATGAAATCCATCACATCAAATGATATATATTCAATATCATCAAAAGTATATACTGGTAACTCTCTTATTTTTTTATTTTCAAAATAAGTAATTACTAGTTCACTATTCTCTAATATTTTTTCATTTGCAATTATATTGCTTCTTCTAATTGCTTCAATGATATCTTTTTTAGGGTAAGCAAATAAAAATTCATCAATTCCCTCTAATGTTTGAAAATCGTACCCGCTAGCTATATCTAAATATTCTTTTGCTAAATAATAATAATTATTGTTGTTAATTTTTAGTGATAAATTCATAATAATTCCTCCCTAAGAGAAATATGTTATCACAAAAGCTATTAAAAATCAATATTTTTTCCTAATTTTAAGATAACATGATCCACATACAGATTCATAATCATAATCTATTTTCTTTTCACTATCAAGTCCGCTATTTTCATCTATTAAAACCGATTCTCCTTTAAATATTGGTTCTCCGTTTAGTAGTCTCATATTTTGAGTAGCCTTCTTTCCGCATTTGCATATGGTTTTTAACTCTTCAATAGTATCAGCAAGTGCGAGTAATCTTGCAGATCCTACAAATGTATTTGTCAAAAAATCTGTTCTAAGTCCATAAGTTAAAACTGGTATTTCTAAAATTTTTGATATCTTCCATAAATCATCTACCTGTTCTTCAGTTAAAAACTGTGCTTCGTCTACTATAATAGCATTTGGAAGATTTTCAAAATCTAAATAATTAGTTAAAATTTCATCTGAATTTAATAATATATTAACCTTTCTTTCAACTCCAAGCCTACTTACTACTTTACTGTCTCCTTTTGTATCTATTGCAGGCTTTACTAGTAAAATACTCATCCCTTTTTTCTTCATAGTTATGTGCAACTTGAAGCAAATTTGTTGTTTTACCGCAGTTCATTGCACCATATCTAAAATATAATTTAGCCATTATCATTACCTCCATATTAATTATATAGCACGAACATACATTTGTAAAGAAAAAGAAATAGATTATTTTCTATTTCTTAAATTCACATTTATTGCAAGTTATCTCGTCTTTCTTTTCAACTAGTAAATCGCCACATTCAGGACAAGCCTCGCCAGTAGGTTTATACCAAGATGCATAATCACATTTAGGAAAATTACTACATCCATAGAATACTTTACCTCTTCTAGTTTTTCTTTCTATAATATTTCCACCACATTTTGGACAAGTAGCTAGATTCACAACTTCTTTTTCTTCTTTTTTTATATATTTACACTCTGGATAATTACTACAAGCTGTAAATTTACCATAACGTCCATTTCTAATAACTAATTCATTACCACACTCTGGACATAATTCTCCAGTTTTTTCGGCTTCAACTTTTTCCATTGTTTTAAAAGCATCTTCAACCATTGGTTCAAATTCATCATAGAATTCTCTTAAAACTTTAATATTATCTTTATTATTTTCAGCTATTTCATCTAAATCTTCTTCCATTTTAGCAGTATATTCTACATTTATTATTGATGAGAAGCCTTCTTGTAATTTATCATTTGTTTGAATACCCATCTCAGTTGGATGGAATTTCTTTTCAATTAATGTTACATAAGCTCTATCTTTTAGTGTTTTAAGTGTATTTGCATATGTAGATGGTCTACCTATACCTAATGATTCCATTTCCTTAATCAAAGAACTTTCAGTATATCTTGGAAGAGGTTTTGTAAAGTGTTGTGTTTCTTCAATTTTATCAGATTTAAGTTCATTTTTATCAGTAAGATCTGGTAAAACAGTATCTTTAGTATCTTCATAATCCTTAAATACTTTCAAGTATCCATCAAATGTTATAACACTACCAGTCGATTTAAATGTATATCCATTATTTTCTAAAATTAATGTAGTTGCATTAGTTTTAGCATTTGCCATTAATGCAGCAAGCGCTCTATAATATATCAAACTATATAATTTGTACTCATCTTGAGTTAAAAAACTCTTAATACTTTCTGGAGTTCTTTTGATGCTTGTTGGTCTTATACCTTCATGAGCATCTTGATCCGTTTCTTTTTTCTTTGTTTTTTTGACAACACCAACATATTCTTTACCATAGTTTTCTTCAATAAATTTGAATGTTTCATCAATAAATACTGGAGACATTCTTTCAGAATCAGTTCTCATGTATGTAATAAGACCAACTGTCTCACTTTTTAAATCAATTCCTTCATATAGCTTTTGCGCAACACTCATAGTTTTGGATGAAGCAAAACCAAGTTTATTAACCGCAGCTTGCTGCATAGTTGATGTTTTAAACACTGGTTTAGAAGCTTTTAATTTTTCTTTAGTTTCACAAGATTCAATTTTAAAAGTATCTGATAATGCATTTAAAATATTATCAGCTTCTTCTTTCGATTTAATTTCTACTTTTTTACCATTATATTTTTCAAGATCAGCACTAAATTCATTAAAATCAGCTTCTATTGTATAGTATTCTTCTTCTTTAAATGCCTCTATTTCGCGTTCACGATCAACAATAAGTTTTAACACTGCACTTTGAACACGTCCAGCGCTCTTTCCACCTGTTTTAGATTGCATTAACTTGGATAATCTAAATCCAATAATTCTATCAAGTATTCTTCTTGTTTCTTGACTTTTAACCAAGTCCATATCAATTTTTCTAGCATTATTGAATGAATCTAATACTACATTTTTGGTAATTTCGTTAAATACTATTCTCTCATAGTCCTTATCATTTATATCTAAAGCTTCTTTTAAATGCCAAGATATAGCTTCCCCTTCACGGTCTGGGTCTGTTGCAAGATAAATTTTATCACTATTTTTAACATCTTTTACTAAATCGTTTATCAGTTTTTTCTTACCCTTAATAGGAATATAACTAGGAGTAAAATTATTTTCTACATCTACTCCTAGCCCAAACTTTCCAGAAGTTGCTAAATCTCTTATATGTCCTACTGAAGCTACTACTTTATAATCACTTCCTAAATAAGCACCAATTGTATGACTTTTATGTGGAGATTCCACTATAACTAAGTTTTTCATTTTTCACCTTTTCTATTCATGCATTAGCTATTTTTAATTTTCTTTTTCTAATTCTCCTTTGTCATCTATTTTAGAATATTTATTCATTTCTGTAAATAGATGATTAAAATAATCTGTTTTAATTGCTAAATTACTATATTTAATCATATTACTTACATTAGTATTTATATTAACGATTTCTTCATTTGTATATGTTTCATTACCAAAATAATTCATTTTACCATTAGAAGCGTGATAGAATCCAGTTGGAGTTTGCCATGAGCCATCAGCAAAAACTACTTTATTTTCATAATCTTCTGATAAAAGATCTGTGCCAATATAAAGTCTTGGATCATAATCTAAATTAAATAAGTTTGCAATTGTTGGAACTATATTTGCATATGATGTATATTCACTAAATACTCTTGGTTCTAAACTAGGATTATAAATAACAAATGGTGTTCTATCTACTTCGTTATTTGTATTTATTTCATTACCTAGTACTTTAGATAATTCTGCATTTGAAAGTCCATAAGGATAATGGTCGGCATATAATACAATCACTGTATCATCTAATATACCTTTTTTCTCTAATATATCTAATAATTCACCTAAAGAATCATCTAATACTTTTAATTTTGACATATATCTTTTTACATTAGATGGATAATTAGTATCACTAAAATAATCATAATACATCTTTGAAAGTTCACTATCAGAATAATATGGTTGATGAGGAGAAACTGTTGTTACCCATGCCATAAATGGACTATCTTGAGTAAATATTTCACTTGATTTATCCATCAATGTTACATCACTTGGCCATTCTTTATATTCTGCATTCCATGGTATCTCAAGATCATCAACACCATAGTATTTACCACTACCCATATTTTTATGAATTGTAGATCTATAATAATATTTTTCAGTATAATTATGATATGATGTAGTAGAATAATTTGCTTTATTAAATAGTCCGAATATACTCTCTTCATATTTATTTTTCATATAAACATTTGCTGTACATGAACGATAAATGCTATAAAGGCTTATCATACCTGTCATTTCGTTATTACCTGTTGAACATGAATTTCTTGGCGAATAAGAGTTTTCCCAATACCATCCATTTTTATATATCTTAGCAAAGTTTGGATAATACTCTTCATCTAAAATAATATTATTAACAGATTCCATCATTACAACAATTAAATTTTTACCTTCAAACATACCTGTATAATCATTTTTATTAGTAATAGGTCTAGACATAAAATAGTTATTCAAATTTTTATAATTAATATCTTTTTCATTTTCTGCAACCTTACTCCAAGTATAATCATCAATTACACGAGTATAATCTGCTTTTGTTGGTTCACTAGGCTTATTTGGCTTTTCAAATATAACCTCAGCATTAACTTCTTCAACTGGCGCAATTGCAGTTTTAACATCTAATATTCCAAACATTAATGATCCAAATTGATTTACAGCAATATTTGGATTACTAGGATTTTTAAATAATGTTTTATTATCTATTAATTGAATTTCGTTCTGCATAAATTTTAATGACAATGTTTGATAATAAAATATACTCAATATTATAGCTGTAACTATTGCAACAACTCTTGCAACTGTATTTTCGTGCTTAGTGTGCATTGTTATTTTTTTATTTTTTAATAGAATACCATCTAATATAGTATAAATTATTAGTATTATAAGTGGAATTGAAATTATATAAAAAGTTTTATTAAAAGATGATAAATAATCTCCTATATATTCTTTAACAGCACCAAGTTGACTAGATGTATTTATTGATATGTATACTCCTAAAAAATTTTCAAATCCTGCTTGAGCTATAGAATAAATAGTGGATACTATAATTACAATAAATAATATTATGTTAGATATCCACTTCTTACAATATGACATAATAACACTTAAAAATAATGATATTATTGAAAGTCCTGTAAAAATTCTAAGAGTTGACCAATTAAGTATTGGCATACCCTCTACAGCTTTAAATATCATTTCTATTCCAAATAATGAAACAATTAATATTAAATAATTTTTTAATACTTTATTTGTAAAAAATCTTCTCATTTTAAATCAGCCACCTCTTTAATTAAATCACTAACTGGCTTATATGTAAACCTATAATTTTCTAAAACACCATATTTTTTCAAATTTTCTATATGAAGCTTAGTTGGATATCCTTTATGTTTTGCAAATCCATACATTGGATATTTTTCATCTAATTCATACATCATTTTATCTCTTGTAACTTTTGCTATAACTGAAGCTGCAGCTATAGATAAAGATAATGCATCACCATGAATTATACTAGTTGAAGACATTTCTAAATCAAGAGGCATAGCATCTATTAAAACATGCTCTGGTTTAACATCTAAATTATTTAATGCTTCATACATTGCAAGTTTACTAGCTTGATAAATATTTACTTCATCTATCTTTTTAGCAGATATAACCCCTATACCTACACTAACTGCGTCTTTCATGATTATCTCATAAAATAAATCTCTTTTCTTTTCAGATAATTTTTTAGAATCAGTTAAACCTTCTAATTTATATTTTTTAGGCAAAATAACAGCAGCAGCAACTACTGGTCCAACAAGTGGCCCTCTTCCTACTTCGTCTACTCCTGCTATTAATTCTATGCCATCTTTATATAATTTTTTCTCATATTTTAATAAATCTACAACATCTTTACTATCTTTTTTCATATCTTTCTATCAAATGTTACTCCTTTAATATATTCTTGCTTCATATCGTTTACAATATAGGTAGAAACCCTTTCATAATCTGTTTCATTATTCCTATAAGCACCAATTTTCTTTCCAATTATATCATAAACTTCCTCTAAATCGTCAAGTTTTTTTATACCATATCTTTCAAATAATATATTTGGATAAAAATCATGTAACATTTTAAGTATATGAATAGCCACTTCATCTATTGGAAGTATTTCTTCTTTAATTGCAGTCATTGCAGCTAGATTAAGTGCAACATTACCATCATCTAATTTAGGCCATAAAATACCTGGTGTATCAAGTAATTCAATATCACTATTAGTTTTTAACCATGTTAAACTTTTAGTAATTCCAGGTCTATTTCCTGTATCAACTACTTTTCTTCCAACCATTTTATTAATTAATGTAGATTTACCTACATTTGGTATACCAACTACTAACGCCCTAATATTTCTTTTTTGCATTCCTTTTTCTGCTCTTTTAATATTTAAATTATCCATAAGCTCATGAGTTACTTCAATTATTTTTTTATAATCTTCATTATTATTAAGATCAACTAAAATAACCTTAGCACCTAAATTTTCATAATAAGATACCCAATAATTAGTTATCTTCATATCACATAAATCTTTTTTTGTCATAATAACTATTCTAGGCTTATCCATTATTATTTTATAAATATCTTTTATTTTAGAAGAATAAGGTATTCTAGCATCTACTAATTCATATACTATATCTATTAATTTAAATTTTTCAGCTATTAGTCTTCTTGTCTTAGCCATATGGCCTGGATACCAGTTGATATTGGTTTTAGCAACACTTTGATTTTCGTTTGTATTACTCATAGAAATCACTCCCTTTTTTGTAAGTAACTTTACTAATCAATTATACCATAATTTCTATGATTTGAGATACCTAAGAGCATCTTCGTATAAATTTTTATATTTAAAAATAACTTCTATGTCTCCACATTCATGTATTAGAATTCTATCAATTAATTCTATAATTATATTTCTATCTATATAATCTATCTTTCCTATCTTTTTGATTTTATTGATTCGATCAATATTTTCTTGATTTGATTTACTATTATTTAATTCTTCTATTTCTAACAAAATTTTATTTAATTGAAACATATATTTATCTTTAAATAATTCATAATCACCCTTAGATATATAATCATTCTTATAATCATCTTTTACCTCATTAATTAGCTTTCTATATTTTTGTTCTTCTTTATCTAATTCAATTAATTTAAATTCTTTATTCTCTTTTTCGTATTCCATATATGACATAGATATATTATTATTTATCTTTTCAGATAGATTTGTTATTACTTCGATATACTTATTAATAATTTCTAACAATGTATTATCCAAATCATTTTCAGTAATGTAATGTTTATGACATTCTTTATTTTTTATATATGTACTACAATAAAAGAATATACTATTGCTATTTGGTCGACTGAATTTTTTCATAGTAGAATTACAATCAGCACATTTTAAATAACCTGTATATTTATAGAACTTACCATTTGAACTAACTCTTGAATTACGATTATATATGATATTTTGAACTTGCTCAAATATTTCTTCTTCTATAATAGCTTTATGATGATCTGGAACAACTATCCATTCATCTTCTGGAACAGTTACAATGTTATGTTTTTTATGACTTATTCTAGTTGTTTTACCTTGAATTAAATTTCCAATATAAGTTCTATTTTTTAGTATATTATCAATTGAATCAACATTCCATTCTTCTAAAATTATTGATGACTTTTTTTTACAAAAACTTTTCATATATTTACTTGGAGTTGGAATATGACTATTATTTAATTCATTAGCTATATCCTGCCTACTAATTCCGTTTAAAGCAAGTTTAAATATTTTCTTTACAATTTTTTCGGCTTCTTTATCTATAATAAATTTATGACAATCATAAGGATCTTTTAAATACCCAAATGGAGCTACTACTCCTATAAAGTTTCCATTCTTCTTACTTATTTCAAATGATGTTCTAACTTTTTTTGATATATCTTTAGCAAAACTTTCATTCATTAGATTTTTAAAATATACTTCCAATGAATTCATAGACTCTGGCCTTTTAAACGAATCCACATTATCGTTTATTGCAATAAATCTAATTTTATATCTTGGTAGTGTATCATCTATAAAATGACCTACACTAATATAATTCCTTCCTAGTCTAGATAAATCTTTTACAATTACACAATTTATTTTTCTATTTCTAATATCGTCCATCATCTCTTGAAATCCTGGTCTATCAAAATCAGTTCCTGTATATCCATCATCTGCATAACATTTATATACAGTTATATCTTTTTTATCAACTAAATAATAGTTAATTAAACTTCTTTGGTTTGTAATACTATTTGATTCTAATTTATCATCATCGTCATCAGATGATAGTCTTAAGTAAATACCAACTCTCCATTTTGACATTTCTTAACAGCTCCTTCATTCTCTAAGTATGTTACTAACTCTTTATATTCATTGCTATACTTGAAACGAATATCTACATTACCATCAGCAGTTATATAAATAACATCAATTAATTCTTTTATAACTTCTCTAGTTAGTTTTTTTATTTTTTTATTTCTTCTATAATGATTTATCCAATAATCATTTCTTTTAATCATTTTTATATTATCCCTATATGTTTTAGTTATTAATTCTAGCTTTTCTTCAACTAATTTAATGTCTTCTTCAATAAGTTTAGATTGATTTATAAATTCATCTTTATCTATATTATTGAATTTCCAATCTTCATATAATTGAATTTTTTTATTCTTTAAATTATTTATCTTTATTTCTGCTATTCTAGTATTGTTTTTATATTCGCTTTCAACTGTTTCTCTATTATTTTTAAAAAACAGTCTTTTTAAACTTCTATCTAATTCAATTACTAACTTTACTTGTAATTGCACGGATTCTAAAACAATATCATTTAAATCATCCGTTTTTATCTTGTGTGAGCTACAAGAAGTTTTGCTTATATATAAATATGTATTACAGAAATAATTTGATAGCTGGCGATTTCCTCTTTTGTCTTCTTGTTTATACATTGCTCTACCACAATCAGCACATTTTAAAACACCATTATATATTGAATATGTTCTTTCTCCAGTATTTGATAATCTTTTAGCATTTACTTTAATTAAGCCTTGTATTTTATCAAAATCAGCTTTTGTTATAATAGGTTCATGTGTTTTTTCAAATCTTACCCAATCCTCTTTTGCTACATTTATTACTTTATGATTTTTAAAACTTTCTCTTTTCGTTTTCAATTGAGTTAAATTACCTATATATATTTCACTTGTTAACATTCTTCCTATTGTAGAAGTTGACCATTTATACTTAATTGTTTCTTCTAATGGTTCTAATGATAATTTATACTTTTTTCTTCGCTGTATTTCTTTTCTACATAAAATATTATGATCATTTAGATATTTTGTTATCTTAACTCTGCCATCACCTTTTAATGCCATATTAAATATTAATCTAACAATTTCAACTTCATCTGGATCAACTACAAGATGATGTTTATCATTCTCATCAAATGTATAACCATAAGGAGAAGTACCAGCTACATACTTACCATTGCTAGCCATCGTATAATAAGCAGAAGAAACTTTTTTAGATATGTCTCTGGCATAACTTTCATTTATTAAATTTTTAATTGGAACCATTAAATCATTTATAGATTCTGGCCTTTTAAACGAATCCACATTATCATTAATAGCTATTATCCTTATATTATATATAGGAAATATCTCTTCAATATATTTACCTACTTCTAGACTATTTCTTCCTAATCTAGATAAATCTTTTACTATAATAGTATTAATTCTTCCATCAGATATATCTTTCATCATCTCTTGAAATCCTGGTCTATCAAATGTAGTACCAGTATATCCATCGTCAACATAATAATCGACTATTGTCATATTCTTTTCTTTTGATATAAAACTATTAATCATTTCTTTTTGATTTGTAATAGTATTAGATTCTTTATCTTCATTATCATCAAAAGATCTTCTTGTATAAATACCTACTAGCCAATTAGCAACAGTAGAATTTGTACTAAGTTTTTTCTTACCTCTACCAGCCATAGATATTCTCCTTTCACTTTATGAAAATGATAAATAAAAATATAAAAAAGTACTAAGGTGCAAAATTATCTATATAGATTTTTAAGTACATTAGTTATACATTCATCTGCTGTTATATTTGTATCAGCAAAACCAATTCGAACTAATCTCCCATTATGTTTAAAAACATATGGATTTTTTACTGTATTTAAAAAATCAAGTATTCTATCATTACTTGATTTTCTTTTATTGATCTTTATATCCGTTATTTCATCAACATCATTAATATTAATTTCTGATAATGGTATATTTTCATACTTCTTAAGTTTTTCTTTTAATTTTGCTATCTTCATAAAATCACCTATTCAATAGTTTTGTATTCACCATTTATATACATTACTTCTTTTAGATGAATATCAAATCTTCTATAATCTTTTATTTGTTTCGTTTTAATAAAAAAATCAGTTAACTCTTTTGTAACTGATTTCTTACTCTCACCACCAACAATCATTGTTGTAATATGTCCATCATTATCTATTATCGCTCTATATGTTTTCTTTTTCATCTTGCTCTCTCCTTTTTAATTCTTCTTCCATTTCTTGGTCAGCCCAATCAGCTACTTTACAAGAACATATAGTAAATAATCCTATTAATATTAAAAATATGATTCCTAAAATTTTACCTATCATAAATATATTCCTTTCTTACAACAATTAACTTTTTCCTAATAAAAAAAATCACCGAAGTGATTTTATTTATATACTGCTAAATCTGTAGCAAGTGCAAATTTGATTATTGAGCTTTCTTTTATATGATCGACCATTCTTTCACCACAAGCAAATTCTTTCTCAAAATTACGCAATTTGACCCCATTAATAAAATAGTCTTTAAAGAATCTTTTTTCGTAATATGAAAAATCTTCAATTATTTCATATATCTCGTTGAGTTTTTGCTTATATTCTCTATTGTATTCATCCCTTTTCTCAACATAAGATTCAATACCAGATCTATTTGTTGGCGAAGATTGAACTTTAATATCAAATAGTCGTGAAGCGATTGGAGGGGGCAGAACATTCCTATATTTGTACTTTATCATGTTTAAATCACCGATGTATGCTTCTACCTTTTCTTTAGTCTTCACATAGTCGAACATATCTAGTTCTTTTAAACTCAATAATTTCATATGCATCCCCCATTAAATTAAAAAGAAGAGAAATAATGGCCAATTAATAAAAGCTACTACTTCTCTTCTATTTTAATTCTTAAACTCGGTTTTAGAGGGTCGAAGGACTCTATAGATTTTTGTATCGATGATAAATACATCATCTTCATATATACAATTAGTTCCATAAAGACCACTTCCAATCTCTGCAAACCACTACATATAAATTGTTATTTATTATATAGTTTTTTTGGAAAAAGTCAATAACAATTAAAAAAAATGAAATACTTGTATCTCTACATAATTATTTCATTTTACTATATTTTATCATACTCAAATATATTTACAAGACGCTTTCGATAGGTACGTTAGGGGGTACAATTTTCGCTTTAGTCCCTTGTTTTACAACGGTTCATGATAAATTTTTCATCATTATTATCAATTAAATTTTTTAACTCATTATAGTACATTTTAGCATCCATTACATTGCCGAATGATTTATATAATAAAGGACAAGCAATTTTATCTTTAGTCTTAATACTTATATATACTTCATATTTTTCTTTATGAAGATATTGATTAAGTAATAATCCTATCCATCCATCTAAAAACTCTATTTGATAATTATCAAATAAATCTTTTCTATCGTTAATTGATTCTTTATCTTCGAAGCAATATTCCTGTAGTTCATCAATAATCGCATCTAATTTCATGCTTCCACCTCATTCGCAACGTATTTAGTATTATAACAGATTTTTAATAATGTGTAATTAAAATTAACTACTTACTAATATTATACTTATTTTTTTAAAATTGTATAACTTAATCGATAATTTTCAATAATTCTTTTTTATCTTCATAATGGCTTATTAAAATATCAAAATGCATTCTATAATCGTCCATTAATAATCTATATATTTCAAGTTTACCTTTATTCTTATATGTTTTGCTAAAAGCTCTTTCTTTCTCACCAAATTCATCAAATAGATATACTAAAGAATAATCATTATAATTAGTCCATGCTATATCTTTCATAAATTTAATTAAAGTATCAAGATCTTTTCTATCTTCTAGATTCATCTTATGAGGAAATATTTTATATTTTTGAAAAGTTTTATAATCATCAGTAAATATAACATTATTATAAAAATTATTAACTATTGCTTTATCCATCTCTTTTGTAAAATATGGTATATTGTTATTATCTCCCCAGTACTTCTTACATAGAAGAAATTCAGGAATTTGAGATTCAAGAATAAATTGAATCATTAAATCTTTATGACCTACAGATGGGAAATTCATATCAAAATAATATAAAAAGTTACTCAACATATCTATAAACTGCTCATTTGCAGTTAAGTAACCTTTTTCTACTAAAGTAGTTTTAATAGCAGGAGTTTTCTCATCTGTTATTAAATCTATTATTTTATCTAATTTGTTACTATTTATTAATTGATATATTCTTCCACCATTATCCATTTTTTTAAGTGCTAATTGTTTTAAATCTTCTTTTCTTTTTTTATTTTTCAATAGTATCACCTGTCTTTCTAATTATATCATACTTTTATAAAATGACCCAGCAATTTATTAATATTCTAATATTTAATGGGAAAATTAATATGGGTGAGATAAATGCTAAATAACAATTTAAAATATTGTAGAGAAGAATTAGAGATGACTCAAGAAGAACTTGGATTTGTTTTTGGGGTATCAAGAAAAACTGTTACTGGTTGGGAAACAAATCAAGATCCAATGCCACTACCTAAAATGATAAAGTTCTCTAATCTGTATAAATATTCTATAGACTATGTAATGGGATTAAGAAGAAAAAATGACAATTACACAGAAATAAACAAACTTAATAAAAAACAAGTCGGCTCTAATTTAAAGAAAATTAGAAACAAACTTGGTTTAACTCAACAACAAATTGCTGATGAATGTATGATTACTCAACCTACTTATAGTGGATATGAGTCTGGTAAATTTTTAGTAACCTCACTTACATTATACACCATTTGTTATAATCACAAACTATCAATATACGATATATTAAAATAAAAAGGACTATACAAACATATTTTGCATAAGTCCTTTTTTTAGTTTATTTAATTTATTTAACTTATCAGTTTCTAATAAAACTTTATTATTTATTACTAATAATATATTACTTACCCTATGAGATTCATTACTATCAGGTAGAAAAATTTTAATATCTCCCATAACATTATTCATTAATTTAGGGTTACCTACATAAGACACATGTTTTGGTGTTTCATAGTTTAAGAGTTCAGCTGTTAACTCATCAACATATTTGTTATTATCATTGTACAAAACACCACAAACATTAGTACATCTAAATTTTCCATTACGATAAAACACTTTCCCAGCATTAGCTCCATCTGTAGTCCACGTTAAATATTTTCCATCAAAATCATACTTTGTATCATAACCTAGAATTCCATTATTAGATGTTTGAGATGAATAAACTGGATATTGATATTTTGTAGTTTTATTATCTAATAAGTCAGTTTTAGGAATTACTACTCCTCTAGTAATTTTAAATATTTCAGATATTTTATATTCAGACCAGTTATTACTATTCTTCTTCATTTGATGAATTAATCCTTTTTTAAATAACTTAAGGTCTTCAATTTTCTTAGATTGTAATTCTATTTTTTTATCTATAAGTGATAGAAAATTGGAAACCTTAATTTGTTCTTCTTTTGAAGGAATATTTATATCAACGCTATAAACTAAATCACTACTTATATTACTTACAACTCCACCAGCAGATAATTTTTTATATTGTTTTTGAATAACTGGAGAAGACATAAAATGATATAAATATTTTTGAACTAATTTTTCATTATAATCTCTAACTACGAACCAACCATCATGAATACATCCATCAATATTTAAAATATACGGTCTTCCAAAACTCATTGAGTTAGATAAAATAATATCGTTCTTATAAACTTTTCTAGATTTTTTTGAACCTTCAACTGTGATTTTTTCACTTGTTTTATTTATATATGTATCATTTTCATTAACATCACCAATCTTTATCCAATTAACTCCATCATCAGACTTAGTTATAAAATTAATAATTGGTCTTGGTGAACTTCCTCTATACAATGTAGCTACATCTTTAAATTTATATTTTTTATATTCAGAAGTAAATTCGCTAAATCTTATTTTGGGAACATTCATTATCTCACCACCAGTCCTTAAGTTTAATAATGAGATAATGAACAACTATAATATTTCTTTGGAAAGGAGGAATATTATATGTTTGCTAAAAAAAATAAGATTTTATATAGTGATTGGATTTATGAATGGTTGATTGATAAGAAAGAATATATAAAAGAATCAACATATGCTAATTATTCAAATAATATTTTCAATCATATAATTCCTAATCTAGGAAATATCTATATTCAAGATTTAAATCATAAAACTATTCAAGATTTTCTTTTAAATCTATTTAAAAATGGAAGAAAAGATGGATCTGGTGGATTATCTGAAAAAACAATTAAGGATATAACAATCATTATTAAAGGAAGTTTGAGAAAAGCAATAAATGAAGAAAAAATAAGACATTTTGAATTGACTTTTAATTATCCAAAAGATAATAAAGATTCAAAAATATATATCCTATCAAAACATGAACAAAACAAACTTACAAATTATGTTTTAGAAAACTTAACTAATAGAAATATAGGATTATTAATATCCTTATATTCAGGTCTTAGAATTGGTGAATTATGTGCATTACAATGGAATGATATAGACTTCAAAAAGAATATATTATCTGTAAATAAAACAATCCAAAGAGTTTATATTAAAGATAAAGATAATAATGTTTCTAAAGTGATAATAACAACTCCAAAAACAAAAAATGCTAATAGAGAAATACCTATTAACAAAGAATTTTTAGAATTATTAAAAAAACTTAAAACTAAAGGTGACGATTATATAATTACTGGTTCAAGTAAATATCTTGAACCAAGAACATATAGAAAATACTTTAACAAAGTATTAAAACAAGTCAAAATAAAACAATTTAATTTTCATTCATTAAGACACACATTTGCCACAAATTGTATCTCTTTAGGTGTGGATTATAAGACTGTAAGTGAGTTATTAGGTCATGCTAATGTTAATATAACATTAAACCTATATGTACATCCTAGATTATCTCAAAAGAAAAAATGTATTGATATGATATGCAAAGTATTTCAAGAAAGTATTTGAAATACTTTTTATAATGTTCAAAATCGATAAAAGTGTGATATAATTATTATTAGTTAAGTTAGTAACTTTTTATTAAACTTAAGGACTGGTGGTGAGATAATGAAACCTAAATTGAGATTCAAAAATTTTAACAACGAATGGGAAGAAACTGAGTTGAAAAATATTACATCTGAAATAGCATATGGAATGAATTCTGCTTCCAAAGAATATGATGGAGAAAATAAATATATTAGAATAACTGATATAGATGAAAATTCAAATAGGTATTCAAATAAAGATGTGGTATCACCAGATGGAATCTTAGAAGATAAATTTTTAGTTAAAGAAAATGATATATTATTTGCGAGAACAGGTGCAAGTACAGGAAAAACTTATTTATATAATTCAAATGATGGAAAGCTTTATTATGCTGGATTCTTAATTAAAGCAAGTATTATAAATCATAATTCAAATTTTATTTTTCAACAAACTAAATTAAATAAATATAATAATTGGATAAGGATTATGTCCATGAGATCTGGACAACCTGGTATAAATTCTCAAGAATATGGAAGTTATAAGTTTTCAATAACTAACATAGATGAGGAAAATAAGATCTCCAATTTTCTATCACTTATAGATAAAAAAATAGAATTACAATCTAAGAAAATTGAAGACCTTAAGTTATTTAAGTTAAGTCAAATAAATCAAATTAAAAATGATGATTCGTATAAAAAAATACCCCTTAAAGACATTTTAATGGAATGTAATGAAAAAACAACAGTTAATAATCAATATGAAATATTATCATCTACTGCCAAAGGTATATTTTTGCAAAGCGAATATTTTAATAAACAAGCTGCCAGTGAAAATAATATAGGATACAAAATATTAAAGAGAAATCAATTAGTATTAAGTCCACAAAATCTATGGATGGGGAATATAAATATTAATAACAAATACGAAATTGGTATTGTTTCTCCATCTTATAAAATATTTGATATTAAAACAGATATCGTTAACATCGATTATTTTAAAAATTGGATTAAATCACCAAGAGCATTATATGAATATATGATTTCCTCAGAGCAAGGTGCAAGTATAGTAAGAAGAAATCTTAATATGGATTTATTTGGTGAAATAACAATAAGTGTACCAAATATGAATGAACAAAATAAAATAGGTAGAATTTTATCACTTATTGATAGCAAGATTTCATTAGAAGAAAGTAAATATAGTAAATTAAGTGAGTTAAAAAAAGGACTTATGCAAGATATGTTTGTATAGTCCTTTTTAGTATCTTCTTTATTTAAAAAAGGACTTTTGGAAGATGTATTTAGAGAAGATTATCCAGAAATTAGTCTTAAAAAAATATTAAAGGAAAGAAAGTTATATTCAGAAAAAGGATTAGAATACCCTCATGTAACTTTATCTAAAGATGGTATATATGATAAAGGTGAAAGATATAATAGAGATTTTTTAGTAAAATCTGAAGACAAACAATACAAAATCACAAAGTTAAATGATTTATGTTATAATCCAGCAAATTTAAAATTTGGAGTTATTTGTCTAAATGAGTATGGATCTGCAATATTCTCACCAATATATGTAACATTTGAAATAAATACAACAGTTAATCCAAAATACATAAAATACTATACAACAAGAAATAATTTCATTAATGCAGTTAGAAAATATGAACAAGGAACAGTATATGAAAGAATGGCTGTTTCACCTGAAGATTTCTTAAAATTTAACATAAAACTTCCATCTTTAGATATTCAAAATAAAATTGTAAATAATATTGAATTAATTGATAAAAAAATATTATGCGAAACACAAAAATTAGATAAATTATCAGAACTAAAAAAAGGACTTATGCAAGATATGTTTGTATAGTCCTTTTTATATTATATTTCATCTAATCCTAATTCTTTTAGATATACATTTAATTCTTTATCTACTTCTGCTATTTCTTTATCAATTTGTTTTAAATCTTGTTGTACAGCTTTAATATCAATTTCTTCTTCCTCTTCAAATGTATCTACATATCTAGGAATATTAAGATTATAATCATTTTCTGCTACTTCTGACATAGGAGCAACATGACAATATTTTTCTACTTCTACTCTATTTTTGTATGTTTCTATAATCTTATCTACATCTTCATCTCTTAATCTGTTTTGATTCTTTCCAGCTTCAAAATCTTTAGATGCATCTATAAATAAAATATTTTCTTCATTTTCTCTACATTTTTTAAATACAAGAATACAAGTTGGAATACTTGTTCCATAGAATATATTTGCTGGTAATCCAATTACAGCATCTAAATAATTCTTTTCTTTAATTAAGTATTCTCTTATAGTTCCTTCAGAAGCACCTCTAAATAGAACTCCATGTGGTAAAACTACAGCCATAGTTCCATTATCAGATAATTGATAAATCATATGTTGAATAAATGCAAAATCAGCTTTTGATTTAGGAGCCAACTTACCATAGGCACTAAATCTCTCATCTTCAATAAATTTAGGATCTGCACTCCATTGAGCTGAATATGGAGGATTTGCAACGATGGCATCAAACTTCATATCAATATGTCTTGGTCTTTCAAGTGTATCATCATTTTTAATATCAAAATGTTTAAATGAAATACCATGTAATAACATATTCATTCGAGCTAAGTTGTAAGTAGTTGAATTGAACTCTTGACCATAATATGATGTAACTTTAGTTTCTTTACCTACTCTTAATAGTAATGAACCAGATCCACAAGTTGGATCATAAACACTTTGTAATTTTGATTTATTTAAAGTTACTAATTTAGCAAGTATTCTTGATACTTGTTGTGGAGTATAGAACTCTCCTGCTTTTTTACCAGCTGATGCAGCGAAATTTGAAATCAAATATTCATATGCATCACCTAATACATCAATTTCAGCATCTTCATGATGGAAATCAATATCATCTATCTTAAGCATAATAGTAGATATTAATTTAGTTCTTTCAGCTTCTCCTCTACCTAATTTAGAGTTATTTAAATCCATATCTTCAAATAGATTTTCAAAATCATCTTCAGATTCATTTCCTAAAGTTGATTCAGATATTGTATTAACTGCTTTAGCTAACATTGAAATATCAAATTTACCAGTCTTAATTTTCTTAATTAATGTACTCCATAAATAATCAGCTTCTAAGAAATATCCCATATTTGAATCATTAATTAATTGTGATTTTAATGCTTCTCTATATTCTTCTTTATTCCAAGCTTCTTCATAATCTATTTCATCATCTTTTAAATATGTTGAATTAACATAATTAACTAGATTTTCAGATAAATATCTGTAGAAGATTAATCCAAGAATATAGTTTTTAAAATCATTCGCATCCATATTACCCCTTAGGGTATTAGCAATACTCCATAATTGTTTTTGAAGTTCTGCTTGTTGTGATTGTTGTTTTTCTTCTCTAGACATATTTTAACCTCCTACATATATTTCTTTAATAGATTCTTAACGAATCCTTTAATATTCTCAATAATTGATATTTTCTTCAAGAATGGAGCTTCAATAGATTGTCCTATTAATCCATCTGGGAAAATACCACTATATTCAAATTCGTTTATTATTGTTTCAAGTGTTTCTAAGTTAATATTATTTTCAGTAGCAAATTTTTCAATTTCTTTTTGTCTTTCTTTATTCATATGCTTATCGAAAGCTTCATCTATTGAATCTTCTTCTTTTAATGCTGGTAAAATTGAAGATAAGAAACTCTTAATTAATTCAGCTTTTAAGAATAATTCATCATCTGTAATATTAACTAATTTACTTTGAATATCAGCTATATCTTTTTGTTTTTGTTCTTCATTAGATAAATCAACATTTCTAATTAAATTTAAAATATAAGAAACATTAATTTTATCAGTTTGTATTAGTTCTAGCGAGAATGTTACATCATTCAAAATAGAACTCTTTTCTTTATCATTTGATAGTTTTCTATATAATTCATAATACTTAGATTTATAATCTTCAAACATTTGAGTATTAATCATTGAATCAGTATTATCTAAATCAAATTGATTAAATGTTTTTAAACTAACTAATATTTTAGCTACTTCTCTAAATGCGACTATAAATTCTTTTATATCATCTTCACTTTCAAGTGAATCTACACTTTCAACTACTGGAGTAATTTCTAATAATTTATTTACTGCATTATTGAATTTTTCTAAGTATGTTTCATATGGAGCCATAATAACTGTATCTACACTATTTGTTTGTGAGAATAATTTAACAGCTTCATCTACTCTAGCTTTAGTAGTTCTATAACATACTATATTACCAAATGGTTTAGTATCAGATTCTACTCTATTAGTTCTTGAGAATGCTTGAATAAGATCATGATACTTTAATGGTTTATCTACATATAAAGTATTTAATCTCTTAGCATCAAATCCTGTCAATAACATATTAACTACTATAACAATATCAATTTCAGTATTTTTAATTCTCTTACATATATCTCTAAAATAAGAATCAAATGTATGAGTACTAAAATTAGTTTTGAACATCTTGTTATAATCTTTCATACATCTATCAAGTGCTTCTCTTGAATGTTCTGGATTCTTATCTAAATCTTCATTAGCACCATAAGTAAATATAGCACCAATCTTTAAATCATGATTTAATGATTTAAACATATCATAATACTTAATTAATAAAGGTATTGATGAAACAGTAAATAAAGCATTATATTTTCTATCTCTAGTTTTAACATTATGATGATCAATAATATCTTGTGCAATAAGTCTTACTCTATCATCAGCCATAAATACTTCATCAGTATCTATTCCTTCTACCATTAAATCTTCTTCTGTTTGTCCGTTGAATTCAACAAACTTCATATAATCAACTGAGAATCCTAAAACATTCTCATCTTTAATAGCATCTTTAATTAAATATGTATGTAAACATTTTTCAAAAATATCTGCTGTACTTCTACCATCTTGTGATGGATTTTCTTTAAATCTTGGAGTACCAGTAAATCCAAAATATTGAGCTTTACTAAATGTTTTAGATATTTGTCTATGCATATCCCCAAATTGAGATCTATGACATTCATCAATTATAAAGATAGTTTTTAAATCTTTATATTTTTCCATAACACTCGCATATTTAGGATTTGAACATGCATTAGCCATTTTTTGAATTGTAGTAATTATTAATGGTTTTGTACTATCTTTAATTTGTTGTATTAATTTATCAGTTTGATTTGTCATATCAACACAACCTGGATCGAATTTATTAAATTCATCTAAGGTTTGTTTGTCTAAGTCTTTTCTATCAACTAAGAAAAATACCTGATTAATAGATGGCTCTAAAGATAAAATTTGGCTTGTTTTAAATGAAGTTATAGTTTTACCTGAACCTGTTGTATGCCATACATAACCATTATTATTTGTATCTAAAGCACGAGATACAATATTTTCTACAGCATATACTTGATATGGTCTCATAACCATTAACATTTTTTCAGTTTCATTTATAATCATGTATCTAGCTATCATTTTACCAATATGACATCTATCTAAGAAGAATACACAGAATTGTTCTAGATTAGTTATTCTATTGTTATCTACATCAGTCCAATAGAATGTAAATCCATAATTAAGTTCTTGATCTCCATTAGCAAAATACTTTGTATCTACACCATTACTTATAACGAATAATTGAATAAATTTATATAATCCAAAATATGAATGTCTTTTATATCTTTTAATTTGATTAAAAGCTTCTTTCATATCTATTCCTCTTCGTTTTAATTCAATTTGAACAAGAGGAAGTCCATTAATTAAAATAGTTACATCGTATCTATTAGTATATTTACCTTCAACAGTAGTTTGATGAGTTACTTGAAAGTTATTTCTACACCAATCTTTTGTATTAAACAATTCAATATAAACAATTGAACCATCATCTCTTTGTATATCTTGCTTTTGTCTTAATTCTTTTGCAGACTGAAAAACACCTTTACCAGATATTTTTACCATTAGTCTTTCAAATTCTTTATCAGATAAGTCTTTAAACTTTAATTCTGCTCTATTATGTAGGTTTACTTGTTCCCTAAAATTTCTTTCTAATTCGGTTACATCATTTATTTCAATATATTGATATCCTTGTTTTCTTAATTGGTCTATCATTCTATCTTCTAATTTAGATTCACTCTCATATGTACCCATCTTTTCACCACCTAAATATCTCAAATACAATTATACCATAAAATTGTCAATTTACACACGATTTCCATTTAAAAAGATGATTATTAATCATCCTCACTATAATAATCATCTTCTTCTAAATCTTCCTCTTCGAAATTCCATGGATCATAATTACCTTTTTTCACTTCTTCTTTTTGCCATTCTTCTAATCCATAAGCATCTAGTTCTTCATCTGTATATTCACTATTATTTTCATCTTGCTGTTCATTCATAAAAGAAAACAATCCAAAAGCTTGCTGACTCTTCTTTTTATCATTACCAAATAAATCATCAAATAATCCCACCAACAATCATTCCTTTCTTTTATTTATTCATATACAACTATTCTATTTTCTGATTCTAACAATGTTTCATTATATACTCTAAAGTTATTTAAAAGTTCATTAATATTATTATATTTTCTAATATCGTTTGAGTAAGTAGGAGAATAAATTTGAACATAGTTATTATCTACTAATTCAATTACATATTCTAAGCTATATAATTTAAACATAACTTTATTATTTTTAGCTAGTTTATCTTTTAACTTTTCTATGTTCATACTCTCACCCTCTTATATTTATATTATAGCACAAAAAAAGGAATGATTACTCATTACCTTTATTATCTTCTTTTCCACCAAACACATGAGGTTCAACATCTTTGAATCTATCTACATTTGGATCATATTTAGGTTCTGATTCAATTTGATTTGGAACATCTATTTCATTAACTGGTTTAGACATATCTGAAAGAGCTTTTACAACTTCATCTGTATTATTATCTTGTTGTTCGATTTTAGGTTCTGAACTTTCACCAAAAACTACATCTAATTTTTCTTTTATTTGATCTTTGCTAAATGGTTTAGCAATATAATCTACAAATCCTTCACCTAGATATTTCTCTCTAGCTCCTGCTACAGCATCAGCTGTTAAAGCTATAGTAGGAATATTAAAGTTAGGTTTTTCTTTTAATTTTGCTATTGCTGTTTCACCACTCATATTTGGCATCATTATATCCATTAGAATTAAATCATATTCATTTCCATTTACTACTTTATCCAAACATTCTTGTCCGTCATAACATTCATCTATTTCAAAACCAAATCCATCTAAAGCTCTACGAGCAACCTTAATATTTAATTTATTATCATCAACAATTAATATCTTCTTTCCTGTTTGTGAAGTTGTTGTAGATTCTTCAATAGGTGTAACTGTTGCAACAGGTTCTTCAGGTTGTACTGATTGAACTTGTTGAATAACAGGACTTGTTGGCTGAGCAACTTCAGGTGTTGATGATACTACTGGCTGTTGATCCATATTTTGTTTAATAGATGTAATATCAATTTGAACTGTTTGATCTGGATTAACCATTTGACTAATTTTTTGAGGAATTTGTACCATAAATATTGAACCTTTTCCAAATTGTGATTGAACATTAATTTTTCCACCCATCATTTCAACAAGTGCTTTTGTTATAGCTAAACCTAACCCTGTTCCTTCTGTAGTGGAATTTTTTTCTGCATCTAATCTTTCAAATTTCGTAAATAATTTATTTATATTTTCAGCTTTGATACCTTTACCAGTATCTCTTACACTTATAATTAAATTACAATTATTATCTTTATTAATACATTTTGTATTTAACTCAATTTCACCTTGATCTGTATATTTAATTGCATTAGTAAGTAAATTATTTATTATTTCTTTAATATGTGTTTTATCACCTATTAATTTATAAGGAATATCTGGTGCAAAAGTAACTTTAAAATTAATATTTTTCTCACCAATTCTTGTAGCATCTATTTTAGCAAGTTGTTCAATTTCTTCTCTATAATTATATTCAACTTCTGTAATTTCCATCTTATTGCTTTCAATTTTATTAATATCAAGTATATTTCCAACTATTTCAAGTAATGTTTTAGATGCTTCTAAAATATAATCAGCGTCTTCAACAATTTCAGGATCAGCTGTGTCTTTATGACTTTGTATATCTTCGCTAAATCCAACAATTGCATTTAAAGGTGTTCTTATTTCGTGACTCATACTTGATAAGAAATCACTTTTTGCATTGTTAGCTCTCTCAGCTTGATCTTTAGCAAGTTGCATTTGTTTTACTAATTTAATATCAGGATTTTCAATTGTAAAATACATTATAATTACAATTAATGAATATACATAACCGATTAAGAAAAGTGATGGGAAGAATACACCTAACACAATATCAATACCACCTAAAAGCAATAAAGTATATACTGGGGTAAATTTAGAACTTGCTATTTTCTTTCTGTATTTTAAGCAAATAACTAAATCAAGAATAGCATAAATTAAGCATATTAGATATGTTAAATATATTGCAGGTCCTATAGGAAGGACACCCATTTTAGCTGTATTATAAGATATTGGAAGGATTAATATTGCTACAAATCCAATTATATTAAATATATTAAATCCTTTTTTAAAAGTTTTATTAATATTACATATATCAATTAAATAATTTACAAATAATCCACTCCACATCATATAATATGAAGAAGTTAATTTAGAAGCAAATTGATAAAGAACATTATCCAAACTAACACCAGTTACAAACCAAATACATGTAGCAACTTCCATAAATAATCCAAATAAAGTCAAGAATAATATTTTACCATATGTTTTTGTTTCAACATTTTCTACCCTTTTTTTAGAATAAAATATATATGTTAAAATGGTTATTATTATAAATGAACTTGTTGAAAAATAAACACCTATTCCCATGATTTCACCCCATACTATAATAATTATACCACATTTTTACATTTTTTTACAAAAAAAATATAAGAAGCAATTTCTTATATTTTTCTTAATCTTAATTGTTTAGCACTAGTGTTATCAATTTCATTATTTTCTAATGCTTTTTGATCTAATTCCTTATAATATGAAATATTAACTTTAGAATTTTGCATTCTTTCAAGTGGTTTATCATAGTATGCAATTGAACCAGGTAACCAGTTTTCATTTAATTTTGACATAACTAATGCATTTATTCTTTCTTCTAAATCTTTATAATCAATATCTGTATCATATAATGATATATGATATCTAGGAATATATTGAACCATTTCATCAGATATAGGTGTAACAACAACTTCTCTTATTTCTGGAATGGTTAATAATAAATTTTCTAATTCTTCTGGATAGATATTATCACAACCTGATACGAAGTTTCTTTTTTGTCTTCCAACATATTTAAACTCACCATCAGGTGTCTTCATTAAGAAATCTCCTATATTAATCCATCTTTTACCGTTTTCATCATAAGATATTACTTTTTCAGTTTCTTCTGGATTATTATGATATCCAATCATAACAGAAGGTCCAGAAACATAAAGCAATCCTTTTTCTCCGTCTTTTACTTCTTTTCCAGTATCAGGATCTACTAATTTAACTTCTAATGTAGATATAGGTTCACCCACTGTTCCACTATGATGAATTTTACCATTATTAATCATCATAGAAGCCCAAGTTTCAGTTGCTCCTAATCCATCACCTAATTTAGCATCGCTACCACAATATTTTAAAGCTTCATTTATAGCATTTTCTGTTGATTCTTTTTTAGCTTCACCACCAGAAGTAGCATAATGTAATTCACTAAGCGAACCAGGTTTTAATCTGCTACTAGGAACAAATTTATCTCCTTGTTGTTCAATTAAAGAAACCCAATGTGGAGGACCACCAACAGCAGCATTCGCATGAGTTCTAACAATTTCATCATATAGATCACTTGGCATAGCTTTAAGTGTTAAAGCATATTCCATATTATTACATAAGGCATAATGTAATATTGAACGACCATAAGCCATATGACCAAATGGAATATTACCTAAATGAATCATACCTGGTTCAGCTGAAAATATAGAATTCATACCCTCAACTACTGAATTTAATCCATTATCTGATAATTCAACACCCTTATGAACTCCTGTTGATCCACCTGTAAATAAAATGTCTCTTAATCCATCTTGTTCAAATGGAGCTTTTACATAATCAACATCACTATAATTTTTCTTTAATAATGATTTTAAATTACTATTTTTTGATAACTTAAAATTACCATTTTTTAATTGTAATAATTTGTATCCAACTTTGATTTTCATATCATCTAACGAATCAACTGGTGAATATAATATTGTAGAAAAGTTTAAAGCTTTTTCCCAATCTTTAAAATTACTGTAGCACATATCAACACTAATAACCATTTTAGGCTTAGTCATTTCTATGTCTAATTTAGTTTTTTCTTTATTATCAAATGGGCTATATCCTACAACTATAGCTCCAATGATATCTAAAGCGTAAAGTAAATATACAGACTCTGGAGTATTATATGCACAAATACCTATAACATCTCCTTGTCTTACTCCTTTTGAATATAATAATCTAACATATTTTTCTATTCTATCATGCATTTCTTCATAAGTTATTTTTCTATCACCAAAAGACAAAGCTGTTAAATCCATATAATCTTTGTTTTGTTCAAGCATATAATTATATTTGGTTTCATTAATATTTTTCATATAAACCCCTCACAATCAAACCAATCCCTTTGTTTGGCTGTATATAATAGCACAAAAACGTTATTTTGTCAAATATACGTAAAGCTGTTAACGATAAAATAGGATTGTTACTATAATTAGTTTAAAATATACAAGAATTTTTTGCAAGAAAAAAGAGGTAGTCCGAATGGGGCTACCTCGCATTATTTATATTATTTAATAAACTCATATCAGGATTTTCATTATGAACTTCTATTACAGTTTTATTATCTTTTTCAATAATTTGAAAATGATAATATTCTTCTTTGATTTTTTTACTCAATAGTGATTTTTCTTTTTGAACTAATAATTTATTTATAGTTACTTTCATATATATTCTATGATTAGGGCTAGATAGATATTTTAATTGATATCCTTTTTTGAAAATTTTATCAATTATCTCTTCTACAGGTTTTAAATTATCTTTATCAGCTTGTTCTAAAGATTGATTCATTTCTTTAATTTCTCTTGGATTAGGTTTTCTTTTTTCTTTAATCTCATGTTTTATTTGTTCTACAGTAAAGTATGTATAAGATAAATCTTTTAATGGATTAGATTCCCTTTCTACTCTACCAGATTCATAACAACTAAATTTATTATACAAAACAGTATCCCTAAAAATTGGAAAACCAATTATAGGAAATATTATAGTTTTATAATGAAGTTGTTTTACTTCTTCTGGAGTCATTAAATCTCTACCAATTAAATTAGTTGTTTTATCTCCGTTATAATTCATAAGAGAAACAGATTGCCTCATACTATTAGATTCAATAGTTTTCTTACCTAATCTTTTGGAAATGGCTTCTGCTGTTTCTTGTGTATTTGTCTTTAAATAAACAAGACCACAGTTATCCAAAATAATTTGTGCTACTTCTTTTCCATATACATTATCTAATTGAGAAAATGATTGTATAAAGAAATGAAAATGCATACCTCTAGATCTTGCTACTGAAACTATTGCTTCTATATCAGCAAGTGGTGGACAGTTAGCAAACTCATCTAGTATAAAATCAATTTCATAAGGTAATTTCTTTTTATCATTACTATTAGCAAGTTTTACTAAATCTCTATATAGTAATCCTACTATAATTGTTACTAAAGTAAAGTATGTTTTATCTTCATCTGGAACAATTACATACAAAGCTACTGGTTCACTTCCTAATATATTAAAATCAAAATCACTTGTACTAGTAACATTTGCTACATTAATATCGTCAAATATATTCATTTTTTGACCAAATACTGCTGTAATTGATTTATATGTATTTTCACTAGCACTTAATATACTTACTAAAGCATCTTTAGACTTACTTCCATATGATTTAGTATTAATATAATCTTTAAATTTTTTAAAGTTATTTTCTTCCATAGAACTATTTTGAAACTTTCTAATAGAAGTCATAGTTATTTTTTCTCTAGTAATATTACCAATTTTATATTCTTCTAAGAAGAATCCAATTAGACCTTCTAATAAGTTCTTAGCAGATTCATTCCAAAATGGATCTTTCTGTTCTACTTTATCTTGCATAACCATTGTTGCAAGTGAAGATATTAATCTATTTGTTTCAGCTAAACAACTCATAGATTTATTATTGTAATTTAATTTATCATTTTCATTATCTGATTCAAGTGATAATTTTTCATAGTTTATGTATTCTTCATATTCTTTTATTACTGGTTCTAGTATATTTATTTTATTTGATTTTTCTGGATTCCTAAAATCTATAGTTAATATTCTATACCCTTGATGTTGAAACATCTTCGATGTTGATTGATAAATCTCCCCTTTTGGGTCGGTAATAAAAACACTTCTTTTTTTCTTTGCTTTTGAAATAAAAGTACAAGTTGGTATTACTGCTGTTACTGATTTACCAGATCCAGTTGATCCTAAATAAACATAATGAGGTGTTTCTCTATCAAAATAAATACTTTTTAAATTCTTACTAAAAGAAACTGGAAACCCAGCTTCCTTTATATGATAAATACTTTCTTTTTTAAAGTTCTTTTTAATCTCTTTATTTGTACTAAATCTAGCAGAGCCATACTCATTATCATTCTTTACTTTATGTTTCATTAAAATAGGTTCAATATACATAAATCCAATAATAAAAATAATCATTACTACAAGTAAAACAATTAATCCTATATTCATGCTAATTCATAATCCTTATTAATATTTCTACAATAATCAATTATATCTTCTAATTTATCATTTGAATCTACACTTGATAAATAATCATCTAAATCTTCTTCTTGATCAATATTTAATTTAATATTATTATCTTTTAAATATGAATATGCAAAATACTTAATAATATCATCTTGATTCTCATATAATTCTTGTTCATATGCATAGTATTGTCCTTGTTGAATTTGCCTTAATATATCATTAGGATTACCAAATTCTTTAGTAGCTTCATCAATATAGTACATATTACTTTTCCCCCATTCAAATAAATCAGAAGTATAAATATCTACATTACTATCAGCTATTTCAGAAAATACATCGCATATATATCCACTATCATATTGAGTTATATTATTTCCATATGTAAAACTTAAATTAGTTTCTAAGTCTTTTAAAATATCATCATACATAATATACCTCTATGTTAACTCTGGTTCTTTAGCATCAAGTTTCATATTATCAATTACATAATCATCATCAAAATATCTTTCCATTGATGGATATTCTAAATCCTGTTCTTCTTCTTTTTCACTTTCATAATAATGTTCATCATAATCATCATATGATTCTCCGATCCTTGCATATCTATAAGATAAATCTTTATCTTTTAAATGACTTAATCCATCCATAATTGCATTAACATCATCATAATCCGAACTCGAATATTCATACCATTTAATAGAATTCCAGCCGATATATTTAGCATATTTTGTTTCATGATTTATATCTAATTGATCAAGTAAATTACCATATGTATAATTCTTTTCTTTTAAATATTGATCTGTAAATTTTTTTAATTCATCAAATCCTTTTTTTGAAGTCATTATTCTGACATCTGATCTGTATCCCATACTTCTTCCTCCTCTGGATATTTTGCTCTAAGTTCTTTATGAGTTTGTCTAAGATATTCAAGTGAATCAATCATTTCATTCACTTCTCCATCTATACTCCACCCATCATTTGGCATATGTAACCTAAACCAAAAATAATCTCTACATACTTTTGAAATATCACAAAAAATATGATAGATTTTTTTCTCATCTTCTTCACTCATATACATGTTCTTTGTCCTCCTTAAATAAATTCTCAAATTCTTTTTCAGCTTGCTCTAACTCATCATTTATATTTCTAACAGCTTCTTTAATTTTGTATTTACTTACAAATTGAGATTTTCTATTATTTGAAGATAAATAACTTGTTAAAATATCAAACTTATTTCTTTTTTTGTTCTTCTTATATTCTTTATAAACAGCTTCTTGTATTATTTTAGAATCCGTTATTTTTTTATATTGAGCATAATTAACAATTGCATTTAAAACATAATTATCTAAGTATTTTTGTTTAGACTCAATAAAAGAATCATCCACTTCTTTGGAATGATTCTTTTTAGCCACTTCATTAAAATATTTGTTAATTTCTTTTAAACTAGTTTTAAATTTTTGATAATCATTATATAGCTCTGTATCTTTTTTAGAAAAAATGTTACTTTTTATTTCTTTAGTTAAATCTCTTATTTCTTTATTTTTAATTGAATTAAATTTTGTTTTTTGATTTTTAGAATCTCTTTTTTCTTCTAAAAGTTTTCCTAATATATTTATTTTTTCTTCAATTAAAATATCTGATTTATCATTAAGTAAAAAGTTTTTTTCTTTAGGATTAAAATATTTTTTTAATTCTTCTATCTCTTTATTAGTTTCTTTTAACAAAGGTGTAAAAACTTGTTCTTTATGAATATAATGTTCTATTTCATTTTTTAAAAATCCAAGTTCTTTTTGTTCTAACTTACCAGCATGTCTATATACCAGTTCTTTACTCATAGTTCTTTTATAATTAGGTTTCTTTTCAGCAAATGATAAATGAAAGTGGAGATTATCTGTATTAGTATGAAGCGAAAATTGATAACTCATATTATTAATATCATCAAATCCACATTTTTTTAAAAACATTGGAATAATATGTTTTGCTAAATCTTTCTCAAATTTCTTTATATCTACATTTTCTTCTAAATAGTTTTCTGGAAAAGAAATAACAAGTTTATAAATATTAGAATTTTCTATATACTTAGCATATTGTTTTTTTCTTTTTTCTATTTCATCTTTAGTAGCATATTCTCCATTTTCAAACATGATATTCATTTCTTTATCCTTACCAATTTTTCCACTAAAGTAATCTAACATAAAAAAAGCTTTCTTTTTTTCATTAGCATAATAATCAAACATATTCATAGTTGAATTATGTACTTGATTTTGAGTTTTATAAATATGATTAAGATTCTTAAAACTAGGAGTAAACATATTTTTTACTACTACATTAGGACTACTCATCGTATTTTAATTTATCCTTATTAGTTTTAAACTTCTGTAATGCTTTATTATTTCTAGGATTACTTAATTTTTCTATTTCCATATCAGAATAGAACTGTTCTATTAAATCTCTTAAATATAACTGTCTAGAAAATATCTTTTCTAATAAAACACTATTCTGTTTTAATAGTATATTTTCTTCACTTGAATTCAATCCAATTTCTATTAATGTTCTAATTGATTGAGAAAAATTTAATCCATTATTATTTGCATATTCTTTAACTCTATCTTTAATATCTTGAGTTAAATATATATGTGGATCAGCCATAATTAAATCTCCCTTCCTTTAGTTTTAGAATTTTCTTTAATTGCACTTGTGATTAAATCATTATATTCTTCAGAATTTTCTATATCATAAGATATCTCCCATACTTCTTCAGGTTCAAAATCTATTCCCATCTCTTGAGATAAATTGTAGATTTTTTTATCTAACTTACTAAATAATCCATCAAAATAAAAAACCATATTGAATTCTTGTCTAGCTTCATCATAATCTAACTGAGCAACATTCTCATTTTGATGTACAGCATCAATTATGTCATTAATATGAGATTTAATATATATTATAGATTCTTCATCATAATCATCTAAAAAATCATTTAAACTAACAATGTAATTAAAACTGGTAGTCTTATCCATTCCATAGTTAACTATGTCATTCGCTATCAGTTTGTTCAAATTTAATTTTTCCATACTTTGCCTCCTCTTCATAAATTTTTAATAAACCTTTTTCAATTATCTCTCTTAACATATCACTAATTAAAAGACCTCTAGCTTCTGCTTCTATTTCTATCCTTTTCCATAATACTTCTGAAATTCTTAACGGATATTCATGCATAACTTATCCCTCCTTATATGTACATACTATGGTTCAATTCAGACCATAAAATATATAATTATTTTGGCAAATAATTTAAGAGCATAAGAGATTGATATCACAACACTATTTATTCCTAGATAAAATCTAGAAATTGTGTGATATCAAACTTATTTTGCACTTGCAAAATTCAACCATATTTATGGTCTTAAGGATTAAATAATTCCTTATTTTATAACTATATTTTATGGTCTTAACTATGGTCTGAATTGATTATCATAATTATTATTAAAATTATAATTATGGTCAGGTGTTAAATCTGGATATTGATTAAAGTTTGGTGTATTATCAGCAAAATCTATTAAACTCATACCATCAACTTTATTTCCATTTAGTTCAACTTGATAATGTAAATGTGGTCCAGTTGAATACCCTGTAGTTCCAACTCCAGCAAGTTCATCTCCTGCTTTAACAGTATCTCCAGTTTTAACTTTTGCTGTATCTGGATAAAGGTGAGCATATATAACTGTGTAAGTTACATCTTCATCTACTTCACATTCAAGGTAAATTTGATTACCTCCACCTCCACTTGTATTAGTTACATTTTCTTTATAAGGAAAACTAACTTTTGTTACTTTACCATCACATACAGCTTTAACTGGAGTTTTATTACCACATGCTAAATCCCATCCACCATGTACATCAGATTTTCCAAAAACTATTCTTTCTTCCATAAAAAAAGATGTAACAGTTACTTTTGAAAAATCAATTGGTGGTGAGAACGGTTTATTTTGTTCCTCATCAATTTGGTCTCCAGATTCATAATCTTTACACCCATCAAAATTCTTATATTTTTGAAGTTCACATACTTCACTAATTGGCAATAATCTATTTGTTTCTTTATCTAAATTATCTACATAAATTTGATAAAATGATTGATTCTCATCTTCCAAAAAGAAGTAAAGAATTCTTGTTAAAGGTACATAACCTTTCTTATTTTTCATTGCTATATTAACTGCCTCTTTATATCTATCAGCATAATCCATGTTATTCTCTACATAGTTGTCAGTTATATTAGCTCCAAAAAAGTCTAATACCATTAATACTGGAATTAATATTACTAAAGCAAGTACAATTATTCCTGTACTACTGCCCAATACTATTTTTAATATTTTTTTCTTCATAATTCATAATCTTCTTTTAATGTTTTTTGATATTCATTTAAATCATTTATCAAACTATAACTTCTATCATAAAACTCTTTTATTATTGGATCGTTATCTCCATACAAATCATCATTAATTTGTTCTAAATCAGATATAAGTTTTTTTGTTTCAGATTTAGAAGACAACACTTCTTGTGTTGCCTCTAAACCTTCATTATAGTTTTCATAATTATCCTTAAATTCATATGGATCATAGTCATAGTAAAAATCGGTTACTTTAGTGGATAATTCTTCTATCATTTTGAATCACCCTCTCCCATCATTTCTCTTTCAAGTTCAGTTGCTCTAATCCAAATTCTTAATCTATTTTTAGAATCTATATTAAGTAAGAATTCTCCTCTTCTTGCACTCATTAAGAAATTCTTTTGAGTATCTGTTAAAGGATTTTGTTTAAATAATTCTAGATATGCAAGTAAATCATCTTCCTTAAGCATTCCTATCATCTGATATTGACAGTTATTAAATATAGCTGTTGAATGTCTTAATATTGATTGACTACCTACAAAGTCCTTAACTGATTGAGTCGCAACTACAAGTGAACCAGAATACTTTCTAATTCTTCTAGCTAGTTGTCCAAAGTTTCTTAATACTTCAAAATTGTTTTCATCAATGAATAAGTGAAATTCATCAGCTATAATCATTACATGCTTCCTATCGTCTAATTTAACTTTATCGTTATTAATTTTATTAGCAACAATACTATTATTTAAATAAGTTAATAGATTTAATGTTTGAGTATTAATTAATCTTTGATTACCACTATATAAAAGTTCTTGTAAGTTAAATGCAATTAAATCATTGGATAAATCTATATTAGTATGTCCATCAAATAAATATGAATCTGTTCCAGTTAAGAATCTGGATAAAAGAATATCTAATTGTTCAATTATCTTTTCTTTTTCTTTACTATCTACATCTTTCTTATATTCTGGTAAGAATTCATATAATTCAGAGAATATAGGAAATTCTTCAGGTTGCATATTTTGAAGTGTATTTATAGATGTATTCTTAAATATACCTTTTTTGTTATATAGTTTTTCAACTATAGCAAGTAACATTACAAGTTCCTTTTCTGTTATACTTTCAAATGCTGTTTTAAAGAATGCTTCTAAGAATCCTAAGTGTTTAGCTAGTGGACAATCTGTTTCTTTAGTATCATGATTTTCATCATCTGATGGAATAAATCTTATTTGTAATGGATTTATAATTCCACCAGTTTTTGAATAAAGATCTATATATTCTCCTTTATTAGCTTCAACGATTCTTTTGTATTCATTTTCAGCATCAAATATAAATATTTTAGTTCCTCTACCATATTCATTAACAATCATCTTTTTCATAGTATAAGATTTACCTCCACCTGTTGAAGATATAATTGCCATGTTATGAGAAGTTCTAGAATTATTTAAAACAAATGGATCAAAGAATATTGGTAAAGATGTATGAATATCTACACCAAACATATAACCATTTGAATCATTAAAATAAGTTTTAGTAAATGGGAATCCAGCACTTAATGTTAGTGTTGGTAGATAAAAGCAATAATCTTCAAAAGTCTTAGTTGATAAATCATAACTTTGCCATGCTTCCATTTGTCTTAATCTAGGAACATCTAATTTAATTTGATATGAATCAGCTATTCTTTTTAAATCTCTTATTACTTCTTCTCTATGTTTTTTATCTCCCTCTACTATTAAAATAAGTGACACTTCTTTTATCTTTTCATCACCATTTTTAATATCTTGCATTAAAGCTTGAAAGTTTTCTTTTTGAGTATCTAACTCTGTAGCATCGCTTAATTTTTTAGTAGTATTTCTATCAGTTAATAAGAACTGATATTGTGAATTTACCCATCTTATTAATTCTTCTTGAGTGATACATTCTTGTATTCCTATTGAAGCTCTAACATCTGGATAATTGAATATATCTTCAAAAAATAATTCGCTAACAAATGGTGGAACATTTTTTACAGTTAAAATTTGAAATTCCTTATCATCAAATTTCATTCTATCTGTTCTTTCAGACATATTCATTGGACTCACCAAACTTGGTAAATCACTCCATACTAATTCATCTAGTGAATTAGATGTTAAATATAAATTAGATAAAAATTTATATATTTCTAGTTTATTAGTTACACTTTCAATATAAATTCTTGGAACTATATTTAAAGTTATATCTTCTATTTCATCTAACTGTTTATTTAATACTGCTGTATCTTTAGCTATTAATACCCAAAAGTATTTACTTGATACAGTAAAGTTTTTCTCTTCTAGATCATCAATTAAATTTCTTGATTCCTCTAATAATAATTTCTTACCTTCATCATCTTGAAATTTTTCTATCTTATTATCTAAACTAACTTTATTAGCATTTAAGTTTAATTTTTCATTCAACTTATAACATTTTAAATTCAAATTAGGTACCTGATATAATGCTTTTAGCATAGAAAAGAAAAGATTCTTTTCATGATTACTTGTTAGAGACAAATCGATAGCTTTGACTTCAATTAATGTAGCAACTTCTCCAGACTTTAAATAGATTAATCCATCATCACCAATTTCTTTAACATTGGTAACTGTTTTAGAATTTTTAATTCTTCTTTTCATTTGACCTTTAGATGAATATTTTCTATTTGTCTTGGAATCAATCTTTTTTGCTTTTTTTAGATTTTTTTCATCTTTAGTTTTTCTTTCCAATCTACCTCATCTCCATTTCTTTTATAAGCAAACTCTTTACATCTAGTTATATATCTAAAGAAAAGAGCTACAACTTTATACATTCTATTCTTCTTTGACACCTTAACTGGTAACATAAGAAAAACACAAATTGTTAAATACAATAATGAAAATAATTTATGACTCGAGAATGAAAATAATAGTAAAAATGAAAATAGCATAGGAAGACCTATGTATAAATCTTTCATCTCTATATATTTTCCTAGAGTCTTTTTAATACTTGGTACTGTTATATACATTAATCATCTCTCCCTCTGTATCTTCTTCTATACATACTTCTTGATGGCATTACATTAGACATAGCTTGAGCCATTGATTCTTTTCCAGCATTCATCATTCCAGATCCAAATCTAGATAATCTACTAGATCTTTGATTTCCTGCATTTCCACTCTTAGACATTGAAGATGCTTGTAAATAATCCCCCATCATTTTAAGATTACTTCCAATACCTCCTGAGGTATAATCTTTACCTCCCATCTTAGAACCAAAGTTAGATACTGCTTGTCCTACTTTTCCTAAAGCAGAATTTCCAGCTTTACCAACTTTAGATCCAACTACATCTCCACCTTTTGCTAAAGCTCCAGCTCCCATAAGACCTGCTCCTGCAACTCCAAGTCCAGCTGTTGAAGCTATTCCTCCCATTGCTTGACCAAATCCCATCATAGCCATTAATTGTTCTCTACCACTATTAGCTGATACATTTCCACCAATAAACTTATTGACTACTTGAGAACCAGTTAATAAGAATGAACCACAACCAATATACATAATTGATTTAATTACAATATCTTTAAAAGTATTATTGAAGAAAGTTGTACTATTTATTTGACCCATTACAATAGCTGTTAAAGAAATAATTAACATTATGACTGCACCTTGTAACATTAATGAAACAAGTTGTTGTACTACAGCACTTCTTCTTTCTTTATTTCCAATTGAAGTAGCAAATATAATTGGACTAATTACAAATAAGAATAAAAATTCTATTTGTCTTCTTGCTAACATCATTCCACAGAAGAATAATGAATATAAGAAAAATCCTCCAACTATTACAGCCATTATCCAATTAATCTTATACTTATAATCTTTTTTATCTGGTAAGATAAATCTCTTAGAAGTCACATATTTATCGTTATACATTTCTTTCGCATTGAAGTTTCCATTTGAAACATTCTTTGCAATATCTTCACCTTTAAAGTCATCACATTCTTTATAACCTTCAGAATAATCAATAAACATTGTAAGCATTGAATCTGAAATAGTTAAATTATTATTTGTGAATATATTAGAAGTAAAGCCAGCAAGTTTAATTGAAAAAGTCGATGCTTGAACAAATAAAAATGTACTCATAATTATAAGCACACCACATTTAATAATTTCCTTTACTATTCCACTAGAACTTAATCCCTCATCAGGATCTATTATCTTTTTAGCAAATCTACTTATTGCAAATAATCCTAAAAGTGTAACTGCAATTGCTATTACACCTTTTTGGAATGTAATAAAGTTATTATCTCCAGAAACAGAATTGATTATATCAAAAGCATTTAATCCTTTTAAAATATCAAATAATGAATCAATTAGATTATAAATAAAATGTACTAATGCCCATCCAAGAGTTCTTAATAAATCTAATGCTTTTAATAACATTCAAATCACCTCCTAGAATAAATCAATGATTAGATTTACAATTGATATTGCTAAAATAATTCCTACTATACCAAACATAGTTTGAATTATCCTTTGTTTAACTTGAGCTTTTCTATCTACATCAACAACAGCATACAAAATAAATCCAACAATTAGTGAAACACCTGCAGCTGCAATACCAACTCTTAAAGCCCAAGTAGAAAATGTTTGAATTGCTTTAATAATTGAATCTACATTGTATCCTCCACCTTCAAGATGTTCGATTTTTAACATTTGTAAATAATTACCCATAAATATTCCTCCTTATACTATTGCTAACATTTCTTTAAATGTTAATTTTCTTTTAAAGAAATCAAACATGTTTACATCTAACGTTTCACTTATTCTTCTAAGTAATTCAGAATCCAACATACAAACATATCCTTTTTCGATATATTCAATTGTTTCTTTATCTGTCTTTACTAATTTTGCTAATCTTCTTCTAGACATTCCCCATGCTTGTCTTTCTTTTTTTAATTTTCTTCCAGCATCATCGCTGATTAATTCATAAAATAAATTCATATGTTTTTCCTTTCTTTTGTAAAAATATAAAAAAGAAAAAGCAAAGAAGTGATATAATATCACTAGAGTTATTTTGCTGGCTGGCGATTTAACTCTTTTTCTTTGCTTTATTCTCGTACATGACTACATCTCTAATTCATCGTCTGATTTTTCAATGTCGTCTTCTTTTTCTTTTTTTGATGAAAGAAAAGTAACTTTTTCAGCTACAATTTGAGTTGATTTTTTCTTTTCTCCTTCTTCAGTTTCGTAAGTGTTAGTTTGGATTCTACCTTTAACTCCTACTATGTCGCCTTTTTTACAGTATTCTGCTGTATTTTCAGCAACACCACCCCAAAGAACACAATCAACAAAATCAGTATCATATGCTCCATCGGCATTTTTATAACTTCTAGGTACAGCTAGAGTTATTTGTGATCTATCACTACCTCCGTTTTCAGATTTTACAACTTCTGGATTACTAGTTAGTCTTCCAACAATAACAATTTGATTCAACATTTAAATTTCCTCCCTCTATAAATCAAATATTTAGCCATTTTATTTAATTCAGTTGACTATTCCTGAATTTTTTTACTCTATAGAACCACCACCTTTCAATAAAAAAAAATACTTCTATTCAGAAGTAATGATTTTATCTACTACATGTTCTAATTCAATATGAGAAAGTCCTCTATCTGGATGACTTATAAGTTCCTCAAAATGACCTTCTACACCAATTACTTGTTTTGGTTTTAAATTTATAAACTTAGATATTAATTCAGGTTCATAAACTTGTAACTCATAAAAGTAGAATGATTTAGTTTCTTTATCATATACTTGAAATAAAACTCTTAAATAATCTTCTTTTACTTCATACCAATCATACATTCTACCTACATAAGTAAATTTGTCTTCCATATTATTTACCTCTTTCATCAGCATCACTTATTTTTGCTATGATATTTTCTACCTTTTCCCAAAGATTATCTAAATAGTCATAACATTTATTAAATTTTTTTAATTCTTTTTTATCTAGATATTCTCTAAAAATATCCATATCAGATAAAACTATTCCTATATGATCTTCAAAATCACTTAAAGCTTCAATTTCCATCAGTTTAATTTCTTCTATATTTTTCATAATTCATAATCCTCCTCATTATCATTTAACCAATCATAATCTGAATCATCATCTAACCAATTAAATTCTCCATCTTCATATAAATGTTCAAGGTTTTCAAATCTTCTGATATTTCCAATTATGGCATTTTTAAAATAACCATATTTATTTTTAATTTCATTACCATTTTCATCTCTAAAATTTCTTTCTTTAATTCTAGATACAACATAGTTAGTCATAATTAATAAATCCTTATAGTTATTCCCTTGCTTTAATAATTCTTCAAATAATTGATCAAATAAAAAAGAACTACTATCATCTTCTGAAATATAGTTCCTTTTAATTAATTCTTTAGTAAAAATATTATGTTTAATTTCCTCACCAATTTCGTCTGGTGTTTTATCTATTTTATCTTTTTTATTATTATTCTTTATTTGTGTGCAGTTATCCGTATTCGGATTATCCATATACGGAAAATTGATATCTGGATAATTATGCATTTTTAACCACATAGGATAAGGTAAATAGTAAACGGTATATTTATACCTAAATAATCCTTTTTCATCTCTAAATCGGCTTATATTCACATATTCTGCCTTTTTTAATTCTTCTAGAGTAGATCTAACTGCATATTTACCCTCATTAGATATCTTTTCTAAACCACTTATAGAATAATCCCAATCTTTAGGCATTGATAACATCATAGAAAGAAGTCCCTTTGCTTTAAATGATAAATTAGGATCTCGTAAATGATAATTACTCATTACAGTATATCCTGTGATACCATGTATCTCGAAGTCTCTTATGTTTTCATTCACAATAAACCACCTTTCAAAATAAAAAGAGCTATTGCTCCTCATCTACATAATCAAATTCTATAAAATATCTTATATCTTCTAAATCTCTATCGTGTTGTTCTTCTTCATAAGGATGTATTAAATAATCTAATCTAAAATACATTTCTGTAATAATTTCGTTTAGAACATCATTATTTGTCCAATAGTTTAAATCATGCAACATCAATGCATAAGAATATAAATGAACATCATTTTCCCATACCTCTTTAATTACTCTTTTTTTATCTAGCCATTTAAGTGGTTCTAATTTTATATTACATACACATTGCATATCAGAATCAAGATAAGGAACTCCTTCAGATTTACAAAATAACCAATTAACTAATTCATTTATTTCAGGACTAGAACTTTCGAATTCTTGCATAAGCATAGCCATTCTATTTATAAAGACAATTCTATCTTTATTCTTTTTATCTACTTTACCTTTTGAATAATCAAAGAATCGTTGCATAAAACCACCTCATTAAAGATTATAACATTATAAAAATAAATAAATATTGTGCAAAATTAGAATTGTTTAAATATGACAACTATCTGTCTATTAGTATTATGCCTACATGTAATTAATGTTAAAGTTGTAGTATTTTTTTCTTTAACTATTTCTGCTTTACCAGTTTTTTCAACATCATAAATATCTACTACTTTATAATTATAGGTTTTACCATTATAGATGATAGAAGCTTCATCACCTATTTCTAATCTATCCAATTTTCTAAAATAAGATATTCTTGCACTACCAGAGTGACCAGCAATTATTACATTACCATTTATTTCATCTGGCATAGATGAGCCATCTAACCATTCTAAATTATAATTAACATTATTAAGATAATTATTTGGATCTACTAAACCTCTTTCTAAACCAATTTTAGGAATTTTAAGTACAGCAATATAATTAACTTTAATTTGTTCTTTTACTTCTTCTACTACTTGAGGTTCTTCTATAGATTCAATTTCCTCTTCTATTTCATAGAATTCTTCTAACAATTCAGTTTCTTTTTTATCTACCTTGCTATTAGATAAATAATCATATGTTATTAATCCAACACCACTAAGAAAGATTAAAGAGCCGATTATAATTAACCAGCTCTTATTTTTTCTTTTTATTTTTGATTCCATAAATAATTACACCTGCTCCACAAACTAGTAAAGTAATTCCACTAAATAATAATTCTTTATAATCATTTTCTTCAGTATTAGGTACTTTAACTATTTGTTTATCTTTCATTACAGATTTAACAATTTCTCCATCTTCTTTGATTTCAAAATACATTCTTTCAGGATTTAATTCATATCCTTCTGGTGCTTCTTTCTCTAAAATGTAATATTTACCATATTTTAATTTTTCTATAGTAATTGTTCCATTATCATCAGTTCTTCCAGAGAATACTAATTCATCTGTATCAGCATTATATATTTCAATTAAAGTGTTTGAAAGTGGATTATCATTTGAAAAATCTAATTTTGTAAATTCAAGTGTTCCAGTTATGTCTTCATCTTTCATAGTTGATTTAATTACTTCACCATTTTCTTTAATTTCAAATGGCATTTTTTCTTCATTAAGTTTGTATCCTTCTGGTGCTTCCTTTTCAATAATATAATACTTTCCTTGAGGAAGTCTTTCAATAACAATTTTACCTTCTTCATCAGTTCTTCCACTAAATACTAGTTCATCATTTTCTGTATAAATTTCGATTAGTGTATTTGGAAGAGTTTTAGATTCAGACATATCAGTTTTAGTAAATTCTAGTTTACCAGTTTTTAATACATTTAATAAAGCTTCTGAATAGAAGATAGTTGGTGTATATTGATCTTTATATACTAGTTCAGCTTCATATGTATTTTCATCTAAAACATAATTATCTAATGTTTCAATTTCTTTTACATAATACTTACCAAGATATAATTCATCAAATACTATTTTACCTTCACTATCAGTAAGTTTTTCTGTTACTAAAGAATCTTTTGTATAAATTGTATTACCATTCCATACTATATCTTCTTTAGCATATAAACCAAATTTAACTCCTTCTAATGGTTGATTTTTAAATTCAAATCCATTTTCAGTAAGTTCAGCAACCTCTCCAGTTTTTTCAATTTTGATTTCACCTTTTACTCTAGTGTTTTCAAAATCAGTATCGAATATTATTCCATACTCTGAGTCAGTTCTTAAATTAGAATCTTCATCAATTGTAAATTCATGAGATTGACTATTCCATAAATAGCCATCAATTACTTGATCAACTTCTTCAAGTCTATAAGTTCCAGTCATTAAAGGATAAGCTGTTGTAAATTCACCATCTTCGTCTGTTTCCCAAACACAGATAGTTTCTTTAGTTGGATATGTAATTGTTTGACATACATATTCATTGTTTTTAACATCAAATATTTTAAATTTAATATTACTTCTCTTTATTACTTCCTTAGTTTCAGAATCAATTTTAACAACTCTTAACTTGGCAGTAATTGGAGCATTTGAAATAACTTTTTTAACTACTTCTCCTGTAGTTTTTACTTCAACATTAAAGTCGTCAATTTTTTCATGACCTTTAGTTGTTGTTAATTGTTTAACAGTATAAGTACCATATGGTAAAGTAAATCTAAATACACCTTGTGAATCTGTAGTTATTTCTTTTACAAGTTCATTCTTATTATTATAAATTCCAAATTTAATACCTACTTCTGGTTCCATTATTTGAGTTTCAGCACTAGCATACACTTTAGTAAATTCAAAATCTAATTTGATTACTTGCTCAAATACTTGCACAGTAGGATTTAAATTATTCTCTGTTATTTCAAAATAGTATTTATTACTATCTAATAAATAACCTTCTGATGGTTGTTCTTCTAATAAATAGAATCTACCAAGTTCAGGTAAATAATCTGATGTATTTGTTCCATCATCTTTAGTAGTTACAGACCCAACTCTAGTTCCATCAACTTTATAAATACCATATACAGCTCCACCTAATTTAGCTTCACCTTGAGGAGTATTTGTTTTTGTTTCAACATCAACTTTAGTTGGTGTTACTCTTCCACCTATAACCTTTAAAGTAAATTTACTTAATACAGGGTCAAAATTACCAACTCTAAATACATTTTGTGAATGATTACTAAAATAAACAATTGGTGGTATTTCATACTTAGTAGCTTTCTTTTCAAAAGTAATAGATCCTTCACCAATACTATTTGCAGTTACTGATAAAGTATTTCCATTAATAGTTGCTGATACTTTATCTGTAGAAGTAATTTTAAAATTACTTAATACACCGTTAGTATCATTCATTTCAGTTGTACTTCCAATTGGTACAACAACTCCACTTTGTAATTGTGGCCTTTTATAATGATTTGCAACTAAGCTTTCAAGTTCAGCTATTTCACCATCAAATTTAGATGTATAATTACCATTTAAAGTATCAGTAAAATAGATATTTGATTCAGGATTTGTTGTTCTCCAAATCATAACTTGAGTAATAGCATACCATTTTTGATCATTATGATTATATCCATTTTGGTCATATTGATATCCATAATAAGCTAGTAAAGATATTCTTTCCCATTGTGCTTCACTAAACCCTAATACTCTTTCATAGTCTTCTCTTATTACATCATAATAAGGTAAGTTATTATCTATATCAGTATATGGTTGTAAACAATAAACGAATTTATTATCTTCACTTCTTCTAATAAATCTTGCTTGTTGCCATTTTGAATAACCATCATTTCTATCTTTTTTAATATAGATATTACTAATATATTCACTAGGCCAGATTGCTTGTCCAGTGTATTGTTCAGCATGTACTTCTGTTATGCCAAAAATAGACAAAATAAAAAGCATGCTCATCATAGCATACTTAAATAATTTTGATTTCATATCATTTTTCCTTTCATTATTTTTTTATTCTGAGCATATCCCCTAAATAAGCACCCGAATAACTATTAATGTTTGTACAAGAAAAACTAATTATATCTTCTAATTGATATCCAGCATCAATACAAGCTTGATGTGTAGCATCAAATGTTCCATAATCTTCAATTTTATAATCAACTCTAGCCCAACTCCACATTGGTGAATGATAATAATCATATTCACTTATTCCTAAGCTTTCCCATGCTGTTGGTTCATGTTTTGGTGGTTCTGGTTCAGGTTGTACTACTGGTTGTTGAACTGGAGCAGATTCCTGTTTTGGCTCTTCTTTTTTCACATTATTAGTTATTGAATTTTCTTTTACGACATTAGAGTTACGAACATTATTGCTCTCCATATTGTTCGAATTAGCATTATTGTCATTAATGCTGTCGTTTTTAACAATATCATTATTAGTTTTATTATTTTCTGTAATAGGTTCATTTTCTTCTTCCTCCATTTCTTCTGAATCAACTTTTGATTCAATAACTGTAGTATTAACTACTGGCTTTTTCTCATCTTTATTTCTCATAAATACATATTTATAAGTTAAGAATCCTGAAGCAATAAGAAACAAAATGATAAAGCTAATTATAACTTTTTTCATTCTTCTTCACCTCTTACTAAAATAATAATAGAAAATAAATAAATATTGTAGGGTGCTAAATATCTAAATCATATGAATCACCCCTTTCATTGGAGAGTGTCTTAGAATAACTCTCAATTGCTTTTATTATAAAATCTTCAATCTTATAATCCTTAATATCTTTAGGTAATACTTTTCTTATTCTCTCTTCATTAAAAGATAATCTTTTAGCTTGATTAGGTTTTTGTTCCAAAAAAATAGACTCAAGTATATCTGAGTCTAATTCGCCTTTTTCTCCAAGTTCTCTTATTCTTTTTGCTTGAACATGACTTGGAGTTAAATCTTCATATGTTATTTCTTCATAAACAAGTTCTTGATCATCTTTAGATAAATAAGATAATTCTACAGCAGGTCTTAATCCCATTGTTAAAGTAGCACGTTTATCTTTTAAAACTGTATCATCAACTAACTGTAATAATTCTGGAATTAAATAATTTAACCTTATATATCTTCTTATTTGAGTTGCACTATCATTTGTGTCTTTTACAATATCTTCGATTGATAACTTCGAACCCAATGGGTCGGAAGTTTTACCTTGATGTTTTATTGCTTCATATTTCATTTTATAAGCTAGTGCTTTTTCACTAGGTAATATTTTATCTCTTTGAAGATTTGAATCTACCATTAATATGATAGCTTCTTCATCAGAAACATTTTTAACAATGCATGGTATTTTTTTTATACCCTGTTCTTCACATATTTTCTTTCTTCTATGTCCAGATAACATTTCGTATTTTCCATCTTCTTTCTTTCTCACAATTGTAGGAACGAGAACACCACTTTCAATAATACTATTTTTAAGTTCTTCATAATTTAAATCATTATTTATTTTAAATGGATGTTTTGGAAAATCTGATATGTCTTTAACATTTAATTCAACAACTTCCTCTTTCATAAAAACCCTCCTATATTTTTGCATAAAAAAAATCAGATAAAACTATCTGATATTAATTGCTTTTTTAAAGTGTTGCGTCCGAACACCACCCCTTAAATGCTATGCCATTTTTGAGGTATTTTTGGGTATTTTTTGCTATTTTTTACAACTTTTGTTAAAAAAATGTAATTACTCGATGGCTGTTTTACCCTTATTTTACGGGAGTTTTCAAAAAATGTTGCCTAATTTCCTATCGAACAGTTAATATTAGTTTTATTATCCATAGGAATCACTCCATTTCTATTCAATTATAGCATAAAAAAGACGAAATTTATTACAATTTCGGCCATTTTTATATCATTTATCGTGTTTGATTAAACCAATACCAAGTTAACCATAATAGTTACCTGGTCATATGGCTTAATAATGTTTTGTTAATGTTCTATGATATGATTTAGTCATTTGTGATTTATTTTGACCTAGTAACCATATAAAATCATTTATATCCATGCGAGAATATTTTTTATCTAATCTTTCATATATATAGTTTATTACTTTTAAAGTATTTGCTCTTATTTCTATTTCTTCTTCAGTACCTTCTTTTAATTCTATTTTAGAATCAACTTTATCTCCTAAACTATCACTGAATTCTAACATACCATAGCATCTCATAACTTGAGGTATTTTATAATCAGCACAACCAATTAAATGAGAATAATCTACTTCAATATTTTCTTTCTTCTCTCTAACATGTAGAATATCAGAAGTTAATAATTGAGCTCTTTTATAAAATAGTATTTCTTTCCCTCCATAATTAGATATATCTTTAAAATAATCTAAATTATTAACTATAAATTCAAATAATTCACTATCAATGTTTAATTCTTTAATTAATTCATAGAATGACTTATTTTTAGATTTAAGAAATCTATTCATTTCTAATAAATTTTGATATCTATCTTTTAACAATGGAATTGTTACATTTCCTTTTAATAATTCTTTAAATTCATCAAAACTAATTTCAAAATTATTATTTGATTTAAATCTATTTAGTATTAAGTACATTATTGCATAAGACCCATCCATAACACCTAGATCTGTTTTTACTTCCCATTTAGGATCTCCCCAAAAGCAATAATCTCCTATTGCATGATATATGAATAAGAAATTAATTATTTCTTCTACATCCATATCCATTAAACCATATGGATTTGAATCTAACCAATAATCAACCTTTGAGTTATTAATCTGATCAATTAAATCATCAATTTTATCATAATTTATTTTTACATTTCTGGAGTTATCACAAACATATTCATAACTTGTATTTAATGTATCTATTAAATTCAAAACAATCACCTCTTTTATATTAGATTAACCGTCAATACCAAGTATCAAATACTATGGTATTTTTGGAGTTTTTTTATCTATTCTTTATACTTTTTAGTAATTATTTATTAAAATATGTAATTACTAAATATTAATTTTTCCTTATTTTATAGGAGTTTAATGAATGGCTAGACTAAATCAATATCAACCAATTGATATTAGTTTTATTTTCATTCATTTGGATCAACTCCTTTTATATCATTAAAATCTATAATAGCTTCTAATTTTAAATTCTTATGATTTTTCATATTTCCAAGCACACAATTTTCAAAATTTTTAATCTCTGCAGTTAAAATATATTTATCAGTATCTATTCTAGTAAAATACATCTCAGTATTTTCTCTTGAATTAATAGTACCATATTCTTTAGTACCAAAATCAATATCGTAGTCATCTATAAGATCTAAAATATTAGTTTTTTTATTCAATTCTAAATCATTATATTTTTCATATTCTTGTTGAGTCCAAAATGTGAAACGATAAATATGATCTTCACTATATATATCTACACATTTTATTGGTATTTCAACATTATTAATTGTTGCATGTGAGTCTGTTATAACTACTTTACCTAATCCTATATCTGCTCCATCTAAAATCATAATCATTCACCTCGTTTTTAATAGTTTAACCGTCAATACCAAGTATCAAATACTATGCTACTTTTGATACTTTTTCAGTTATTTTTATCATTATTTTTTATATTCTTATTATATTATGTAACAAGCATATATTTGTTTTTTTCTTATTTTATAGGAGTTTGAATGAAACTCAGACTAAATCAATATCAACCAGTTAATATTAGTTTTATTATCCATAGGAATCACTCCATTTCTATTCAATTATAGCATAAAAAAGACGAAATTTATTACTATTTCGTCCATTTTTAAGTCATTTATCGTAGTTAGACTAATCCAATACCAAGTTAACCATAAGAGTTACCTGGTCATATGGCAATCTTATAAATACACTTTATGTTGTACACTTTCTCTTGATAATTTTAATTCCTTAATTACTTCTTCAGCATCATCATTCTTTTCAGTATATAATTCTAATTGATGATTAAACAATTCATCATTTAATAATAATTCATGTATTTCACTAATAAAACTAATATCATTTAAAGAATGATGCCTACTATTTATTTCATTTTTTTCTACTAATAAATAATAATTAATCATCTCTTCAGTTTTATGAGCTTTAGTATGCCATGCAAATTTATTATTAAATAAACTACATGAACTAAAAATAGCTGTTATTATTAAATCATGATAATATTTTCTTTCTTCTTCATTTTTACTATTATTATATAATGCGCAATACTGTTCTAAAGGATTTCTACCATTTCTATATATACTCCAATCTATCATTGGATTAGATATAACTTTTAAATTATATCTATAACATGATGCATCATCAGGTAACATTGTATATAATCTTTCAGATGAAGTACCAACTGGAATATTAGGGTTAACAATCATATCACCATCAACCATATCTTTGTATATTTTTAATAAGGACGTATTAGATTTAGGTAATTTATCCCATCCACTGCGGCATTCTATTAATAAAATATCTTTAATTAATTCATCACTATAATCCTTAGAATTATTCCACTCATTTAATATTTTTGAAGATAACTCATCTAGATTATTAACACCATATTTAATATAAGTCTCTTTTAAAATTTTTAAAGCATTAATTAACCTTTCAATTTTGTCACTGGGTAAACACGCATTTATTAAATGTGTTGAAATATGTTCCAAATCAATATGTTTAAAATCAGAATAATATTCAAATAAATCAGAATCTTTTATAGATACATCTTCATCTAAAGAACTGAAAACTAGCCATATTTCAACAGAACTATTTATTATAACTAAATAATTATTCAATAATTTTAACATTTCTTTCATTGTTGTCACCTCTTTTTATTAAAAGTTTGACTGTAAACACCAAGTATTAAATACTTTGTTATTTTTAATATTTTTTAGTAATTATTTATTAAAATATGTAATTATTAAATATTAGTTTTCCCTTATTTTATAGGAGTTTCATGAATAGTTATACTAAATCAACACCAACCAGTTTATATTTGTTTTATTTTCATTCATGAGTATTACCTCCTTTATATTCAATAATTGTATCATCAATAATAACTAATGAATCATCATTTGTTAGAGCATATACTTTATATTTATTTTCAATTAATAAATTATCATATATTTGCTTTCTCAACTTTGGATTATATTCTTCTTCATTATAGTGAGGTATTATTATTCCGTCAAATAATCCTAAAGCATCATAATCTTTAATATTTAAATAATTGTCATCTAACTTTTCCAAGTGTTTGATATTTTTACTTGCTATGTGAGCACCACAAGAACCTCCAATATATATTACACCATTTTTTATATAACTAATTATATCTTTATCAAAACCACATTTTCTCATTTTATCCAAAGTTGCAAAAGTATTACCACCACTAACATATATCAAATCAATATTAAGATTTCTAAATCTATCTGGTTCTGTTTCATCAAATATATAAATATTATTTCTTTTTGTAAAACCGTCTCTATATAATCTATCATAGTATTTATCTGATTTTATCTTTTCTCTAGTTGCCTTCTCATTAGGTATAAATAATACTTTATTATTCGACAATTCTTTATCAATATTATTTAATATTACTTGTTTAGAGTGTTCATTAATAAAATCTGAAGAACTTAATATTAATTTCATATATTTCACCTCTTTTTTTATAAACATAAAATGTGTCGGCATATTACAAGCTAGTACTCTAATTCCTCTCAAAAATAAGTATAATTTAACTTGCTTTTTATTATTTTCCTCCATTTTTATTAAAACTTGCAAGATCTCAATTCTCACAAACCACCATTCTATAAAGGTTTAAGTAATAGTCGCCATAAATACAAGCCAACCAGTTAATGTTAGTTTTATTATCCATAGGAATCACTCCATTTCTATTCAATTATAGCATAAAAAAGACGAAATTTAGTATAGTTTCGTCCATTTTTAAGTCTTTTATCGTAGTTAGACTAATCCAATACCAAGTTAACTAAGATAGTTACCTGGTCATATGGCAAATCGCAATATCTTAATCTTCCGATTATTATATTCTTACGTTTCTCTTTGTTAATAATAATATAATTATAAGTATAATAGTTGTTATAAAACTTGATTCAATTCCATAACTATATCCAGTTAAGGATTTATTAACTACTTTCATTTGAAAAATAGAATTTGTTGTTTCAAGTCCGCTTAAATTTAAACCTATAATATTAAATAATGCAAAGTTCCAAATAAAATGAAATCCTATTGCCCCATAAATATTTTTGTTTTTTAATGTAATGACAACAAATATTAAACTAATTAATAATAGATTAATTATTCCTATAATGCCTATCAATGTACCATCAGCAAACATCTTATCAAAATGACCTGCTGAAAAGAATAATACACTTATAGTAATAGCTAATACGACAGGTATTTTTTCTTTTAATCTATGTAATAAATATCCTCTACATACTAACTCTTCCATAAAACTTTGAATTAAATATCCAAATAAATATAATACAAAAAATAACCAATCAATATTATTATTTATTCTATTAAATTTAATTGCACCACACATTAATAACGGAATTATTATTAATGATAATGATACTATTCCAATTAATATTCCTTTTAAAAAAGTTTTAATATTTTTATCTAATCCAATTTTATTTAATTCAATTTTGGTTATTTTTTTAGTAAATAATATAAATAATAATATAGTAATTAAATAGCCATAAAATGTACATAATAGCATAATATCATAAGGCATTTGTTTGTCAGTAGCATTATATCCAAATAAATATGAACCGCCTATAATAATCCCTTCTGCAATAATTAAACTAGCAAAATACACTACAAATGCAGACAATAATATTTTTAATGTATAAATTATTTTATTATCTACTTTTTTATTACTAAAAGAATTTAAGTCTTTAATAATACTCGATACTTTATTCATATACTAAATATTCTCCTTTATAACATATGAAGCACTTTCAGATTTTGTTTCTTCAAAAGGTCCATAGTGTCCAAAGAAACATATTATAAAAGCAATAATATCAATAACTAAAAAAGTAATAAATCCTATTAAAAATCCTTTAAGTATTTTCTTTATTGTCCTTGTTTGTTTTTCTGTCATTTTAATTTTTGATAAAACAACATTTTGTAAATCATTATCAATTAAATCATCTACACTAACATTTAATACTTTTGATAATAATTTTAATTGTTCTGGATTTGGAGCAGTTTCCTCAAGTTCCCAATTAGAAATAGTTTGTCTTGTAACATTTACTTTTTCTCCTAATTGTTCTTGTGAAAGACCATTTTTCTTTCGCAAGTTTAAAATATTTTGGCCTAATGCCATAAACATCCCTTCTTTCACTTACAATTATATAAAACTACTACTTAACAAATCTACCAAAGGTCTTTGGAAGTTTGTCAAAGTCTTTTAATATTTATTTTTATATTAACATTATATCATACTTTTTAATATTTATTTACATCGCAATATTACTATTTTCCGAACACTCAGTAAAAGTTGAAAAGCACTTATTTTATAATGGGGTTAGCTGGAAACATCACCTTATCAAAAATATATAAAAAAACCATTTTTAGTGATTTTAGGTATTTTTTGTCAATTTTTACTTACTTTTTATATAAAATATGTAAGATCTAGTTTTTAATTTTCCCTTATTTTATAAGGATTTCTATTAGGGGTTAGATAAATCAAGCTCAAGCAGTTTATATTAGTTTTATTTTCATTCATTTGGATCAACTCCTTGTTCTACTCAATATTTTAACAAATTTTTTAGGAATTTTTTCATTTACTTTTTCTATGGTTTCATTACTAATTCCATACATTGCTTCAGCCATACTTCCAACTATAGCACAGTTTGTATCTGTATCTCCACCCATAAGTAATGTTTTTCGAATAGCATCTTCAAAACTATTTGAATCATATAATGCATATAAACAATTTCCTATAGTTTCTTCACATGTCGTATTAAATTTAGTAAATGGAATATATTTAATATCAATATTCATCAATTTAAATATTTCATCTTTTGTATAACCATTTCTAGAATAATATATTATTAATGCCACCATAGTAGCAGAGTCAATTGCTTCTTTTGAGTTATGAGAAGGTATAGTTGCAAGTCTTGCATTTTCTATCACTTCTTTTTTACTATTAAACATATATCCTACAGGAGATATTCTCATCATAGTTCCATTACCATGACTATTACCAATTGCATTTGATTTACTCCACTTTATCAAGTTAGGTGAAAAAGATGATTTAAAATACGGATTAAAATCAGGTTTATACTCACTATATTCTTGTATGTATTTTCGTAAATAATAATCATAATCTTTATTATTAAGTATCGCATCCAGTGTAGCAATAGTTAAAATAGTATCATCACTATAGAAAGCATTATCTTCAATTAAATTATTCATTTGTACTCTATGAATTTTTTTTAATTGATCAAATTCATATATACTACCCGCTAAATCTCCAACTATAGCTCCATACATACTATCACCTCTGTGTTCAAATTATTTCGTATTATTAGGTGGCGTAATTACCTTACTAATTCCTCTACTATTTTGCATTAAAAATAGTCATTTTTTGTTAATTTTTTTATATTTTATCATATTTTTAAGTTAAGCATGCAAGATGTTAACTCTCACAGTTCCTTATTTTACCTAGGTTTTCTCCTATTCTTGGATAAATCGTAATCAACCAATTTATATTAGTTTTATTTTCATTCATGAGAGTCATCTCCTTTAATTATAATTCATTTTTAGTAATAGAATAATAAATCATATCAGCACGTGTTCCATCAGGATTTATTCTTCTTTCTCTTAGTGTTCCATCATATTTCATACCAGCTTTTTCCATAACTCTACCACTTGCTGGATTTGAAGATCTATGATTTGCTTCAACTAAATAAAAATCTTGTTCAGTTAGTAGATATTCAATTACTCTTCTTAACACTTCTGATGCATATCCTTTATTCCAATATTTAGAACCATAACAATATCCTAATGAAATTGTTTTGTGTTTAACACTTTTACCTTCTTCACAAATACTTCCAATTACTTCACGTGTATCTTTAGTTTCAACAATCCAGTTATATGAACCATTTTCATAATTTGATATCCATTTGCTAATAACTGTCCTTGTTTCATCCACATTATTATGAAGCGGCCATGATAAGAATTTATTTGTTTCTGAATCAGTTGCCCAATTATTAAACATTCCTTCTGCATCTTCAATAGTAAATTTTCTAAGTATTAATCTTTCTGTTTCTAAAGTTTTTGTATTATCCATATTTGCACCTCTTTTTATAATAGTTTAACCGTCAATACCAAGTATAAAATACTATGATATTTTTGATACTTTTTTAGTTATTTTTATTATCATTTTATATATTTATATTTAAATATGTAACAAGCATATACTTGTTTTTCCTTATTTTATAGGAGTTTAATGAATGGCTAGACTAAATCAATATCAACCAGTTAATGTTTGTTTTTTGTAAGTTTTTTTCTTCATTATTCATACTTTTTCACCTACTTTTTTGCTATAAAAATTATATAATTTTTCTTATGATCAAATCTTACAGTTTCTCTTTCATCTATTTTTATTATATCAAATATATTTAAATATTTTTTTACATCTTCTACATCAAATAATCTTATATATTTATCTTTATTATAATAGTAATGATAATCTAATTTTTTTGCTGTTTCTTTTATTTTTTCTAATCCCTGAATACCATTAACACTACCTATAAATAAACCATCTTTTTTTAATATTCTTTTAATTTCATTCATTAAACTTTTAGTGTCAGAATCAGAAAAATAATGAATAGATAAATTAGCAAAAACTACATCAAACTTATTATCTTCAAATGGTAGTTTTTCTCTCATATCTACATTAACTACATTACTATTAAATTCTTTAACTTTTTCTAAAGCAATTTTAGAAATATCAGATGAAATAACTTCATAACCATTTTCCATAAACCATTTAGAAAATTGACCTATTCCACAACCCAAATCTAGACAAAGACCACCATTTAAACAATCTTTATAACTATTAATCCATAAATCTTCTTCTAAAGCTTTATTAATATGTTCTTTCCAATATTCATCTTCTTTAAAATAATCTTTCATTATTTCACCTCTTTTATCAAAAGTTAGACTGTAAACACCAAGTATCAAATACTTTACTATTTTTGTTATTTTTTATCTATTTTTAATATTTTTTAGTAATTATTTATTAAAATATGTAATTACTAAATATTCATTTTACCTTTATTTTATAGGAGTTTCACGAATGGCTAGACTAAATAAACACCAACCAATTTATATTAGTTTTATTTTCATTATTCATGATTTTTCACCTACTTTTTAATAATATTTTCTATTTCGGTTAGCATGCTAGTTTCTTTATTGACTTTAATAGAATTAATGCCTAAGTTAGATGCCCCTATAATATTTCTATCACTATCATCTAGGAATAATAATTCACTAGGATTTATATTATAATGATTTAATATATAAAGAAAAAAATCTTTGTTAGGTTTTACCTTGTTTATTTCTGCAGATATAAATATATTATCCACATTACTTATATCCATATTATTACTAATAAATTCGTTTATATAAGATACATGATTAGTTGCTATACATATTTTAATATTTGGATACATTTTTTTTATATTTTTAAAAATATTATAGTCTTTTATCTCATATAATTTATTGCATATATCCTTTGCAGTATTAATTATAATATTTTCATCTTTAATAATAGGCATACATTCGTTAATGAAATCTTGATCAGATAAAATATCACCAAATTTTCTTTCTATTTTATCTTCAATATCATTTAGAGCTTTAGCCTTTTCTTTAACTAACACGCCAACCATATCAAAAGCTATAACTTTAATCATTGTTTTCTTCTCCTTCCATCTGGTCTTGACTATCCGTTCTCACCATATCAATTTCTAAACAATTTTTGTCTAAATTCACTAATACTTTATCAATATTTATCTATTTTAACATATTTTTATATAAAACAAGCAAGATCTGCTTTTGAGCTTTTCCTTATTTTATAACTGTTTGGAGTTGGTCTTGACTAAATTGTTATCAACCAGTTAATGTTCGTTTTTTGGAAATTTTTTTCTTCATTATTCATAAGTATTACCTCCTTCTGATTTCTTCTTTTTTAATCAATGCTTCTTTTATATTTATCCAATATTTTTTAAATTTACAATTTTCTTGTGAATCAAATATTACTTCTTTTAAAACACCACAATTATTTTCAATTGTTTTAGCTGAACCAATATTATCTTCTTTGCATGTTACAAGTACATTTTCTAATCCTAATTCATCACACTTTTCAAGTGCTAAATTAAGCATTATTGTAGCATAACCTTTTCTTCTTTCACTAGGCCTTACGCCATATCCTATATGACCACCAATACGTGAAAGAAATTCATTATCAATATTATGTCTTATTGATAGATTACCAACAATTCTATCATCATTCATTAAAAAATAAACAGATGATGGTACCCTACCTTCTTCCAAATCTATACCATTATGTTCTTTTGTTATTTTATTAAGCCATTCCTCATAATTAATATCCTCAGTACAACTTAAAGGTTTAGCTTTAGGATTATCTAAACGATATTCCTTTAAATATTCAATCCACTTTTCCTTATCATCTATTGTTGGAAACTTTAAATATATATTTGACATATAAATCACCTCATTTTTATCTGGTCTTGACTAAATTGTTATCAACCAATTTATATTAGTTTTATTTTCATTCATTTGGATCAACTACTTTAAATATTTTCATAATAATATACATTTTCAGTTAATTCTTGTCCATAGTTTTTAACAACAAATGAAATTTGTTTTACTAACTTACCACCCATATGCTTATAAAATTCATTTGATGGATTTCCATCAATACAACCATTTACCATCTTTTTATAACCCATCTTTTTTAATTCTTCTTTTGCAAATTTGAAAAGAACTTTTCCATATCCTTTCCCCTTTGCTTCATTTAATAAATATATAGCACCGAGTTCACCACAATCTTGATAATCTTCATACTTTGGATTTCTAACGCATAGAACTCCAGCAGGTTTTCCTTCAACTCTCAACAAAAAGAAATAATCTGGATCATTAACTACATATCCTTTTAATTTTTCAGTAAAAGTTTTTATACTCTCATCAGTATTTATTTTTTCAAGATATTCATCGTCAATTATGCCTTTATATGATTCTAGCCATGCACGTGAATTAACATATGCATATTCATGTGCATTATCTACACTCAGTTTTTCTATTGTATAATTCATTTATATCACCTCTTTTTATAAAAGTTTAACCGTCAATACCAAGTATCAAATGCTATGCCATTTTTGATACTTTTTTAGCTATTTTTATTATTATTTTACAGATTCTTATTAAATTATGTAACAAGTATATACTTGTTTTTCCCATATTTTATTGGAATTTTATGAATGGCTAGACTAAATCAATATCAACCAATTTATATTAGTTTTATTTTTATTCATCCCTATCAACTCCTTTATTATTTACCAATTTTTTTACTTTATTATGACCTTTATTTAAGATTTCATTTAGCTTTTTCTTTAATTCATTACGATTTAAACTATAATAAAAATCTCCTTCACTACAAGTTGCAACTTCATAATTTATCATTTCATTTATTGGCTTTACAACTATTGGTATTTCTTCAGTTTCTTTTATTTCTTCTTTTTTTCTGATTAAATCACTATTCCACCAATCATAAACACTAATTGCATAAGCAATTCCATCATCACTTACAATAGCACAATATTGTCTTGGATCAGCATCTTCTAAATCCTTTATATCTATATCATTTGACCAAATGGCACGTAAAACTCTATATTCATATATTTCATTACCATCACAATCATATCCTAATATATAGTCCATATATTCACCTCAGTTTTCTAGTGGTTTAACTTCTGTAATCACTTTACTAATTCTTCCGCTATTTTGTATTAAAAATAGTCATTTTTGACCAATTTTTATCTATTTTAACATATTTTTATTCAAAACATGTAAGATCTATTTTCTAGTTTTCCTTTATATTACAAGAAGTTCCAAAGTGGTTTAAATTAATTGTAATCAACCAATTTATATTAGTTTTATTTTCATTCATCCCTATCAACTCCCTTATTCTTTATTTTTTTAACTATATTAATAATTAATATTATAAATCCATATATTAGCCAAATAAAAGCATCTATAACAAAACTACCAAATACTATTAATGTACCTATCATCTTTGAACCCATTATCCCAGCAATTTGTACTATACCAGAAAAATCAGATCCATCAACATATATACTTTCTTTAGGAATAGAATTATCAATAGAATTAGATACTCCAATTCCTGTTATTATCCCTAAAACAATTATAATAACTGAAATAATTATTAATATCTTAGTAACATTTACTTTTTTCATTATTTCACCTCTTTTTATTAAAAGTTAGACTGTAAACACCAAGTATTAAATACTTTGTTATTTTTAATATTATTTTGGTCATTTTTATTATTTTTTAGTAATTATTTATTAAAATATGTAATTATTAAGTATTAGTTTTTCCTTATTTTATAGGAGTTTCATGTATAGTTAGACTAAATTGTTATCAACCAGTTTATATTAGTTTTATGTTCATTCATCCCTATCAACTCCGTTATTTTAATAACTTATAATAGTCTTTTTGCCAATCTATTCTTTTTCCATTACTTCTTATGTAATTTAAAGATCCATAAACATATCCATCATCTTTTAATATTTCTATTTTTTCTACTTCATCAAGATTTATCCTCCAAACACATCCTTGTAGCACATCACTATTTTTAGTAATACATCTATCAAAAGTTTTTCTAATTTTATCACATATATCAATATATTCTTTATCAGTTCTATTATTTTTATATTTGTCAGGTCTAACATATGCTTTTAGTTCTTCTGCTGTTATATCATATTTTTGCAATAGTTTTTCAAATTCCTCTTTTTCTTTTAAAGAATTTGGAATATATGTATTCTTTAAAAGAAATGAATATCTTCTAAAATCAGTAATAAAAACATCTTTTTCATTTTTATTAAATGTTATTTTAACATCAAAACCTTCAACTCTTTTTCCTTTTTTCTTAGGTGGACATATTCCATTATAACATTTTACCCAACACCATAAAGGATAATCTACATTATTTGGATTAGGTATCCTTTCATTCATTTTATTGAGAACCCATTTATAAGTTGGACCAGATTTTTCTAAATTTATTTTATTTTTATTACATTCTAAATAACCTTTTTTAAATAAATCATTAACTGCTTCAATTGTTTGAAAAGTAACTAATTTCATATTTTATCACCTCTATTTTTGTTGGTCTTGACTAAATTGTTCTCAACCAATTTATGTTAGTTTTATTTTCATTCATCCCTATCAACTCCTTTTTATTAACTGTTTACTTTTTCCAAAAATACTTTCTTTTACTTTATCAATATTTTCAGGAAATCCTTGTATGTAAATATAATATCTAAAATAAAAACTCAAAATATCTTCATCACTATCATCTTCAATTTCATCACATTTAATATAAATAATCAAATCTCTTCCCCAAACTTGATGCATCAAATAATTACTTATTATTCTTCCTGTGCTATCATCAACAAATAAAGTGTCCGAACACGCACCACCAGATAAATTCAAATCTATATATGAAGTTGTATCATCATCAACAGCTTTTTTAAAATACCCATCTTTAATTGTTTCAGATTCTAAAACATCATATATAAAACTATATGTATCAGAAATGATTTTTTCTAAATATTCATCTGAATATCTCTTATTCATTATATTCTTTCTTTTCTCAATTTCAGCAATATCATGATCTATTGGCCAGTGACAAACACTGATCAGATACTGTTTATATTCAGTTAAAGATATCATATAATCACCTCTTTTTTGTCATTAAAATTTATCGACATATTACAAGCCAGTACCCTAATTTCTCTCAAAAATGGACATATTTTAATCTATTTTTTTTGCTTTTTCTTCATTTTTTAATAAAACTTGCAAGATCTCATTGTTTAAAAATTTCCATTTTATAAGGATTTAAGTGATTGTCGCCATAAATACAAGCCAACCAGTTTATATTAGTTTTATTTTTGTTCATTTGGATTGCCTCCTTTATCCTTATCCCAATCTTCGTAAGGATCACTACCGTGTTCTAATTCCCATTTTATATGGTTATCTCTAGCATTTTTTACAGCTTCACACCCATTATTACTTATTGCACTTGCACCCTCTGTAACAACAAAGAAAGATAAACTATATTCTTTTGCAAGTTCTTTAACTTTTTGACAGAATTCTCTTGCTTTAACTATTTTATCTTGCTCATTTTTCATTACTATCACCTCTTATTTATATGTTCTTAACTTCCGCAATCACCTGGAAACTTCTTAACAAAAAATCACTTATTTTTAACTGCTTTTATTAAAAATATGCAAGATCTATTTTTGAAAAACTACTTTATTTATAAGGATTTCCACATGTTCTTAATTAAATTATTCTCAACCAGTTTATATTAGTTTTATTTTCATTCATTTGGATCAACTCCTTTGTTTTTAATATATGCATCAATTTTATCTTCGTATTTTTTTATATCTTCAATAAATCTTGGCTTAAATTGTTCCAAATATTTAATTATCAAATCAGCATGTTTTACTAAATTAACATCATTAAATACATTATTAAAATATTTATTTATTCCTTTTTTAGTATTTAATCTATCAATATAAAATTCTAATAAATTAGACTCGCCTATTTTTTCTTTTACTGCATATACTATTGATAATAATTGTTCTCTATTACAATCATATCTTGATTTAAACCCATTAGCTCTAGAAAACATAATTAACATACATCCTATAAATAATTTATCAGTTCCATCAGATGGTAATGTTTTTTTTGAAAATTCAATTAGTGATTCAATATTATTATTTAAATAATCATCATACAATTCCATTATTATACGGTTTATCATTTTTTACACCTCTTTTTTACCTAGTCTTGACTGCATGCATATTACAAACCAACCAGTTTATATTAGTTTTATTTTCATTCATTTGGATTAATTTCATTCTTATTAAATTATAACATAAAAAAGATAAAATTTAGTATAATTCTATCTAATTTCAAGTCATTTTTATTGTTACTATAAACCGTAATCAAATATGTTAGATTTGTCATATAGTTTTTTTATTTAATAAATTCATCAATAAAACTTGAGCATCTTTCATTGCTCTAAATGTTTAATATTCATTGTATCATATCACTTGTTTCTTAAATAAAAGTATTATATAATTAATATTGAAAGGAGACTTATGATGAAAAGATTTAAAAGTGTTTTGTTAGTAGCACTTCTTGCAGTAACTTTATTGTCTGCTACTGGATGTGAGCCAAAAAGAAAGGAATTAAAGTTTGAGGGTAAAGAAGGAACTATTATCTTCAATGTAAAGGAAGATACTGATTATAAAATTTCAACTAATAAAGATGACCTTAGAACTTCTAGAGAACAAGCTGCTTTAGTTGGAAAAGATTTCAAGATTGGTATTGAGTTTAGCGATGACTTTGGTTACTTCCATAAAGGCGATTGGAATACTTTAAAAGAAAAACGTAAAGACAACGATGAATATAAAGAAGTTACATATGGTGATTTAAAAGGTATTCAATATTTCTATGGTTCATATATGTACTACGAAATTGAACTTCCATGTGGTGATAGCAAAGAATATAATTTAATATTAACAGTTCGTGGTAATAAAGATACTGAAGAATCAGCTAAAGCTGCTATTAAAAATGAAGAAGTTCAAGACATTCTTAATAATATTAAAAGTATTAAGGCTGTAAAATAATTTATAAAAAGCACATTAAGTGCTTTTTATTTTTGACAATATGATATAATTAATATGGTGATAATATGAAGAATAAAATATTATGTATATTAATTATTTTGATTATATTAATATCAGTTCCAATTATAATATATAAATATAACATTAATAAAGAAAATAAAGATAAAATTTTATTTTTAGGAGATTCAATCACAGAAAGATATGACTTAAAAAAATATTTTCCAAATCATAATATAATTAACAGTGGTATTGGTGGTAATTTAACTACTGATATATTAAATGATTTAGATAATAGAGTTTATACATATAAACCAGATAAAATATTTTTACTTATTGGAACAAATGATATTATATATAGCAATTTATCTGATATAGATATAGCTAATAATATTGAATTAATAGTAACTAGTATTAAAAAAGAATTACCTAAAACTAAAATATATGTAGAATCTATATATCCGGTAAATTATAAAAAGAATAATAAAGTTTATAACAATGCATTATTAACAAAAGATAATAATAAGAGAATTAAAAAAATTAACAAATTAATTCAAAAAATGTGTAATGAAAATAAATGTACATATATAGGCATGTACGATACACTTGAAATATTTAGTGATACATTATTTAATTATTATACTACTGATGGACTTCATATTAATAGAATTGGATATAGAATAATTACATTTAAACTATCAAAATATATAAATGAATAAAAGTAGGAAATTACCCTACTTTTTATTTAATTTATAGATCATAACTGAGATTAAATATGTAAATATTATCATTACTGGGAACACAATAAATATATTTGATACACCATCTTTAACGAAACTATACCAATCATATTCAATTGTAACCACTCCATTTTTTTGATGGATAAAAATGTTTGTTGCATAGTAAACTCCATATAATATCATTGTAGATATTCCGTAAAATGTATGTTTAAATTCTAAATTAGCTTTTTCATATAAAGTAAATGATATAAAGCTTAATATTGGCACTAGTAAATGAAAAAATAAATTAGAATTTTTATACAGAAACAAGAATTTATTTCCATACAATGGTGCTAAATAAAATAGTGTTACTAAGAAAGTAAGACAAACAGCTACTGTTGATACATATTTTAATATAAAAATAAATTTAGGTATTTCTTTAATTTTATTATTTGATAATCTACATTCATATATAACTATTAATAATGACGCTATTCCAACCAAAATATTAGAATCAACAGTATAATATTTAAGTGGTGAAAAACCAGTTGATGTTAATACTTGGGTACCGCCCATAAAACTAAATCCTATTACCATAAAAATAGTACCCAAAGTTACTAATACTAATATTAACAAATTTATTATTAATGAAATTTTTAAATTTTTTGTTTTCATATTATTACTCCATACTCCTTTCTATATTCTAACATATTACTAAAACCATTCATAGCACAATTTAATCTACTTTACATAATAAAAAAAGGATAAAATATCATAATATGATATTTTATCCAATTCATAATGTTTTGTATATCTTTAAAAAGCTTTCTAATTCAGATTCATTATCAAATATTTTCCTTATTTTTTATATCTAATCTCCTCTTAAATATTTTTCTTTTTTGATAATAATTTAGTTAAAATTATAAAACCGATTGTAAAACCAATTAAAACTAAAGAGTTTTGGATTAAAGGTTTTATATTCTTATAGTCAAATACTTCCAATGTTTTAATTAATTCATTATTCATTACAAAATAATGTGTTGGTAATATTTTAGAAATATTTATTACATAATCAGGTAAATATTCAATTGGTACAAAGCAACCGCATAAGAATGATGTACCAAGAGCTACTACATTGACTATACCACCTATAGCATTTTTATTTTGAGTAATATTTCCAATTAAGAAGCCGATTGATAAAGCGCATAACATAAATATAAATGAATTAATCATAAACATAATACCATTAGTAGTAAACATTATTTTTTTAAATAATATTATACTAAGTATCATATATATGATATACATAGCAAATATTACAAAAAAGTTAGTTAATAGTACTATACTATTATATTTTTTAAAATTGTAGCTACTTATTATTGTTCTTTTATATACATTTTTTTCTTTTAATATAGATAGTACCATACTTATTGAATACACACATCCTGCTAAGAATGCATAATTTAAAAAGTTAAAGAATACTGTTGTTATATTTAGTGCATTAGTATCTAATTTAGTTGTCATCTCTACTTTTATATTACTTTCAACTGTTTTATTTATTTTGTTTACTAATTCATCATCTTTATAATAATCTTTATAAATAAGAGCTATTTTTATATATTTTTCTATTAGCATTTGTGTATATGAAGAATAATAATCACCACTAGCTTTGTAATCAATTATTGGTTTCTTTCCATTTAGTATATCACTTGAAAAACTATCTGGTATATAAACAACATAATTTATATCTCTATAAAATATAGCATCATCTATTTTATCTTCTTTTATTTTTTTTACATTTGAATGTTTTTTTAAATATTTTATAAAACCATTTGTAAGTTTGTCATTAGTATCTTTATTCACTATTAAAATATCTGGTTTTGATTCTTCAAAATTTGTTACGTTTGTATTGCTTGTTTGATTTAAAAGAGTTATAGATACTAACATAACTGTATATAATATTATCATTCCTTTTAGTTTATTTATTATTTTTAATATTGTTTTAAATACTGTCATACTTATCCCTCCTAATACTAATTAGAGAAATTAGTAAACATATAAAAGAAAATATTATAAGACTTGCTATATTCATCCAGTATCTATTTAATGTATCATAATAATATAATGTATAAAATCCATCAGTTATCATATTATTTGGATTAATCAAATTTACTATTGGAACATTTTTATCAATAACATATTTTAAAGTTACACCCATCATTCCTGATAAAACTGATAAAAACATAGATACAGCAATTGTTATACCTACTTTTGTTCCCTCCTTAGCCTTAATAATTGAAGATATTAATATTCCCATTGAAGTTCCAGCTAAAGATCCTGTTAAAGCCAATATTACAACATACAGCATTTTGCTTCCAAAATCTATTTTTAATAGAAATTTTAAAAATAGTATTAATAATGCTATTCCAAGCGTAGATATTATATATGAACCAATTGCTTTAGAAAGTACTATTACACTCTTTTTAGTTGGAGTAATAGATGAGCGTTTACCAATAGAACCCATGTTAGGTAAGCTCTGATTAATAGCGGTTAATCCAATCATTGCACTATACATACAAGCCATAGCTATTAAAGTATAATATTCTATAGTCATATAACTTAAATTAGAATTAGATTTATTATTAAATTTAACTACTTCATCATCTATTCTTATTAATATATTATTAACTATTTCTTCAGTATTTATATCGTAATTTCCACTCTCTATTTCAATTTTCACTTGTTTTTCTACTACATCATTAAGTACATTTTTTCTTATTTCAATTTCTTCTATAACAGATTTTAGTATAGTCTGATTAATTCCAGATTTTTTTACTATTATATTTGGAGTATCACTTTTAAAATTTAAATATCCTTCAATTTTATCATCTTTAAGTAAGTTTTCTGAATCTTCTAATGATGTATATTTAACATTAAACACTTTATCTTTTCCACTACTTAATTCTTCTATTATTTCTTTATATAATGTATTATTTTTAAAATTTTCATTATTAACTACTGCTATATCAAATACTTTTAGTTTTTCATCACTTTCTATATCAGAAAAAGCCATATTAAAGAATAACCCTAGAATAATTGGAAATGCAAATGTCCAAAATATTAATAATTTATTTTTAAATATTGTTTTTAATGTATATTTTAAATTATGAAAGAACATTAATCTCTTAACTCCTTTCCTGTTAATTCTAGGAATACATCATTAAGAGTTGGTCTTTGTGAAAAAATATTATCATATTTTAATTTTTTTGATTTTAAATATTCAATTATTTCTGTTAGATTATCTTTTCCTTTTTTATATGAAATAATTAGATCATTGTTGTTATATACTACTGAATCAACATTTTTAAAAGAGAGTATTTCATTAACATATTTTTCATTTAAATCTTTAATTTCAATTGTTACTTTTTCTTCTATATTAGCCAGTTTTTTCAATTCATCAAGTGTTCCACTTGCAAGTATTTTTCCTTTATCTAGTATTATTACTCTATCACATATTATTTCTACTTCTTCCATGTAATGAGTTGTATAACAAATGGTAGCACCATTATCTCTTAATTTTTTTATACCTTCTAAAATATTATTTCTACTTTGAGGATCTACTGCTACAGTTGGTTCATCTAAGAATATTAATTTAGGTTTATGTGCAATACCACAAGCTATATTTAGTCTTCTAAGAAGACCTCCTGATAATTGTTTAGGATAAAACTTTTTAAAATTTTCAAGTCCAACTAATTTTATTGCATCTTGTACATACTCTTTTCTTATTTTTTTATCTTCTATATATAATCCACAAAAGTAATCTATATTTTCTTCTACAGTTAATTCATCAAAAACTGCTACATCTTGAAATACTACTCCAATTTTTTTCTTAATATCATAAGCACTTGGTTTCATTGCTTTGCCAAATATTTTTATTGTTCCATTATTAATAGTAAGCAGTGATAATATTGAATTGATTGTTGTTGACTTACCACTACCATTAGGTCCTAAAAGTCCTAATATTTCACCTTCTTTGATTTCAAATGATAAATTATCTATTGCTTTTAATTCTTTATATTCTTTTGTTAAGTTTTTAACTTCTACTATATTTTTCATGATACCTCCATATATTCTTTAGCTTTATAAAATATACTTATTATATGTTCTTTAAACGGCATAGTACTTTCTTCTATTTCTTTTATACAATTATCTATATCATATTTAATTTCTAATTCTTTATATTTTATTTCATCATTATTAATTTCTAAAATACCACATAGGGCTGCATTTGTATTTTTAGGGCATCCAAGTGAACCAGGGTTTATATACCACTTATCATCTTTTTTATTAACGCTATATTTATGAGTATGCCCAAATAGATATATATCTGCATCTACATAAGAAAATAACTCTTCTATTTCTTCAGCTATTGGTTCTTTTATTATTCTTTTATAAGATTTATCTTCATTCATTGGATAATGTACAATAAATACCTTTTTGCCATTAATATCAAGCGTATCAGTTAGTTTTAAATTCTTTATATATTTTATAGAATCATCGCTTAATTTTTTGTGATTCCAATTATGATTGTTAATTTCATCTTCACTTAAACTTCTCTTATCATCATGAACCACTAAAGGAAGTCCATCTGTTATATATTTTTCATGATTACCTAATACACATATTAATTTATCATGTAATTTTTTTAATGTCTGAACGCATTCTTCTGGATATAGAGACATTCCAACAATATCTCCACAACAAATTATTTTATCAACTTTTTCTTTTTCAAATTCATTTAATACAGCATTTAAAGCATCTATATTACTATGGATATCTGTTATAATTCCAATTTTCATATTACTACCTCTTTTTTATTTCTATTCCTACTACTCCATATTTTTCTTGTTCTTCTATTGAATAGTATTCTTCCATATCTTTAGGATTTGCTTCTTCATTTTCACTATACCCCATAGATATTTTATCAAAATGTTTATATAATTCTTCAAATGAAGGATACTTATGTAATTTAATGATTTCTACAAGTAATTCTTCATCTGTTGTCCTATTTTTAAAAAGTATTAAGTCATTTTCATGTAGCAATTGTCTTTTTTCATCATATAATCTTAATTCTATAGTCTTTGTTCCTTCTTTTATTTTTTTAAAAGGACCATCATTTAACCTCATATCATGTTTCATCTTGTCACCTACTCATTATATAAATTTTCAAATATTTCATCTAAAGATCCTCTTACATACCCATAATTTTTAGGGTATATTTCATAACCAGATGCTTTAATAGTTTTATTATTTTCCATTAAAAGTGAAAAATAGAAACCTGTTCCATCTAGCACATTACTATCACTTTTATTAAATTTATTCCATGAATATACATTATATTTATTTAATATTTCAATTACATTATTTACAAAATTTTCTGCTATTTCTATTTTCTTTTCTGATTCATCAGGCATATTATTAAGTTTTATTATAGCAAAATATTTATCGTTTTCTTTTATTATTTCATATCTAACATTTGAATCTTTTTCAGTACTAGTTGAATAAGAAAAATTCATTGATTTAATGTTTTCTATTTTCTGTATCTTTTTGTTTTTTGGTTTATTATCTTTATTTTTTCCATTTGATTTAAAAAACGAAAAAAATAAAATAATTATTAGTACTGCAAATATTAATAATAATCCTATTTTTTTCATATCTCTACGCCCAAGGATTTTCTGATTCTAGTCCTCTTATATCTGCAAGCAATCCAATGAAAGAATCACTCCAAACATAATAATTACCATCTTTTGCAAGTCTTAATGTAATTGGTCTTGGACTATCAGCACCTCCACTTTTTAAAAATAATCTTTTATATCCTTCAGCATCATCACTATAATCATTTTCAATTACTTCTATTTCATATGGAACACTTGGAGTATAATCATTTGATGGTATAGCACCTTTAAAATAAGATTTACCAATAAAGTCTATTTTATTATTTTGCATCATTCTATCTTTAATATTTTGTTTCATCATTTCTGATATTGGTTGATATTCCCCAACTAAAAATTGTAACATTTCATAAAAGTTAGATGTATCATCTTTCTTATAATTTGGAAAAGTATGAATTAATGCTGCTGCAACATTTGCTGGATTTGTTCTATCAATACTTTCTAAATCTTTTTTTGAACTCATTATTTTATCATATTTTATTGTCATATTTTTCCTCCTTATTTTCTATATTATATCATTATATTTTTATTTTGTTATTTTTTTTACTATATCTTGATGTATTGAATATAAATATATATTAGTGTTCTTTTTATATTTATTTTCTATATACTTTTTATAACCATTTAATTGTTTTTCATATTCCTCTGAATCAATATTAGATAATTTATAATCAAATATATCAAAATGATCATCATACTCAACTAATAAATCTATAAAACCATGCATTATATTTCCATTATCATTAAATTTTATTTCATGCTCTTTGTATACTTTAGCACTACTTATATTTTTAACTTCTTCATGCTTTAAAAAGTTTTTAATACATTTTTTACATTTATCTTCTATATCTAATTCATCAATATTATTTTTATTAAAATCATATACCTCAAAACAATAATGCATTTTAATACCAAAATCTAATGTATTTCTTAATTCTGAATTGATGATGCTGCTAATAGTTTTACTAAAATGCTTATTTTCTAATTTTTCAGCATGTATATTCAATTTTTTTGTTTCTATTTTGTCAGTTGTCTTATTAATCATAGTTTTGTAATCTAATTTTTTTGATTTTAAGTAATTTTTATCAATCTCTATAGTATTTATATCAATATATTTTGTATATGGCATTAAATAGTTTTTTAAAAGCGTAATTATATCTTCAAAACTTTTAACTGATAATAAATCATGTTCATCTAAATTAACATTATTTGTTATTTTTTCGTTGAATTCTGATACCATTATAAATTTTTCTTTTGCTCTAGTTATTGCAACATAAAATAGTCTAATTTTTTCTGAAATAGTTTCTTTTATACTATTTAAGTTATTTAAATGATACATAAAAGTATTATCTAATCCATCATCATAAAATGGTGATATTATTCCCTGTTCTTTATTTAATGATATTAATCCAGATTCTTTAAATTTAAATCTTGATTGCATATAAGGCATATAAACATAATTAAATTCAAGTCCTTTAGAACCATGTATTGTCATTACTCTAACTGCGTCAATATCACTTTTTATTGAATTGATTTGAATATCAGAATCATCTGAAGATAAAATATTCTCAAAATGATTTTCTAAAGAATAAATATCCATTCCAAATTTATTTAAACTATCTGCTTGATTAATAAATGATTCTAATTTTATAATTCTAGCATTTACATCTCCGACTAATATTGTTTTATTTATAAAATCAAATTTATCTATTAACATATATAGTAATTCCTTATTAGAAACTACATCTATATATTTAGTTATTTCTTCTAATATTTGAAATAATTTAGTATCTACAAAGCTATTATTTTTAAATATATTGTATATTTCATCGTCATCTACTCTATAAATATATGATCTACAAATAGATGCATAAGCATGTTTAAATTTATAACTAAAATCTTGATTTTTTATACATATAAGAAGTGATATTAAATTTTTTAGAATAAATATTTCATCATCTTCTTTAATACTTAATGACTTATCTATATATACAGGTATACCTTTACTTTCAAGTATTTTTCTTATAAGTTCAAAGTTAGTAGATTTATCAACTAAAATACAAAAATCTTTATATGAAATATCAATAAATGCATCTTTACCATCAACTTCATGATATGCATGTCTTTTTTCATCCATCTTTTTCTTTATATCATCCGCTATTATAAAGGCTTCTACTTCATCTTTTGAATAATTAAATTCTTTTTCTCTTTTATAATTTAATAAACTTACATTATAGTCTACATCTTTATCATTATTTTCATCATAGAACTTTTTACCAAATTCCATTATATGATCTTTCTTATAATTGGCTCCGCCAATATTATCATACATAATATATGAAAATATATCATTTATACATTTTATAACTTCTCTTCTTGATCTAAAGTTGGTTTCTAAATCTATTTTTGTACCATTTTCATTCTTAGCATACTTATCATACTTTGATTTAAATATATATGGATTAGCATTTCTAAATCCATATATTGATTGTTTGACATCCCCAACCATATAGACATTATTATTTTCTATTAAACTTACAAATTCTTCTTGTATGTCATTAGTATCTTGATATTCATCAATCATTATTTCATAAGTACTATTTCTTATTTCTTCTTGTACATCCTTGTTATTTTTTACTACCTCTATTGCTTTATATTCTATATCAATAAATTCATATGCATTTTTTTCATCTTTAAATTTCATTAATCTTTCATCTAATTTTAATAAGATATTAATTATTACTTCAACATCGTCTTTAGTAGATAAATAATATCTTTTTAAGTCATTTCTTGTATAATCTAAATACTTAGTTATATTTTTCTTTACCTCATCAAGTTGATCTTTCAAATTAGGATATTCATCATCATACACTCTTTTTGTTTTAGATACTTTTAGTTGTGAAAAATTAATAATTAAGTCATCTATAGATAAAATATTATCAATCATTTCTTTTGTTTTTTCATTTTCTATAGTTGCTTCTTCATCAGTACAATGTTCATTTATTAATTCAAATATTTCTCTAAATTTTCCTAGTAACTCAAAAATATTATTTTCATATTCATCTAGTTTTTGTTCTATGAAACTATCGGTATAATATTTATCTAAATAAGTATTTAAAAACTCTTTTCTATTAATTATGTTTTGCAATGATCTATAACACTTAATTAAACTATCTCTTAATGTATCATCTTTTTTATAACATAAATGGTTAATAAAGTTAGTGAATTTTTCTTCTTTATTTTTGTATTCTTCTTCTAAAATATCATCAAGTATCTTTTTTATTTCTGTTGTTACAACTATAGAATCTATTATTGTAAAATCTTTTGACATACCTAATAAGTAATTATATTTTTTTACTATTGAGTTGGCAAACGAATCAAAAGTGGTAATATATGCAGAATCAACTATTTCAGCATCTTTAAGTTTATTTTGTGTAAGTATTTTTCTTATTCTATTTTTCATTTCTAATGCTGCTGCATTTGTGAATGTTAATATTATTAAATTATCAATCGGAACACCACTTTTTACAGTTTTTAAAACTCTTTCTTTAAGTACAAATGTCTTACCACTCCCTGCACCAGCAGAAACTATTATATTTGTACCATTTTCATCTATCGCTCTTTGTTGATTGGGTGTTGGACTACTCACTTATATCACCTTCTTTATTTTGATCTATATATCTTATTTGGCTATTTGTTCTAAAACAAACATCTCTAAATTTACAGTAATCACAGCCATTAACTTTACCAGGTATATTAATTGGAGATATATCAAATTTAGCATCATATACATCATTAACACAGTTTTCAATTATTTTTTTAACAATTTCTTTTAAATCATTTTTTTCCTCTAATGAATAGTATCTTTTTAAAGAATTTTTTCTATCTTTTTCATCAAAAAACTTAGATGTAATAACTTTATCATTAGAAGTCAATCCATCAAGTTTTAATTCATCCATTTTAGTCTCTTCTAAAGTTTTTTTAGTCTTTTTATTATTACCAGAAAGTATATGTTGTAAATATATTCCTGCAACATTTAAAGAGTTATCAACTTCTAATAAATACATATATATTGGTAATTGTATATCTATTCCATATTCAAATAAATCTCTTCTGATTTTATCACTTGATCCTGTTTTATAATCAATAATCATACAATCATTATCAATAACAATACACTTATCTACAAAACCTTTTATAATTGCATTAACCTTTGTATTCATTCCAAGTTCATGCGTACTTTTTTCTACTTTTAATTCAGGTAATTCTTTAAAATCAACACTAATACTTTTATATTGCTCTTTTATAATATTAACAATTACTTTTAACTCTTCTTTCACTTTGTTTATAAAGAATAAATCACATGCTGAATTATCTAATTCGTCTTTATTTTTCTCATAATACTCATCATATATATCATCTACATTAAGACTATCATTTTTAAGACATACCTCTAGTACATAATGAAATGCACTACCAATAAAAGTATCTCTTGTTTTTTTAAATTCGTCTAAATTAAGTATAAAACTACAGTAATAATTAAATGGACATTTATAATATTTTGATATAGACGAATAGGAAAAAACATTTGGTAATATATTGCTTTTAATCCCGCTATATTCATTATTATAATCTTTATATTCAATTGAATAAGTATTATTTAGTATTGGTAAATTAGCATTTTGAACATTAAACTTAATTAGTTCATCTATATGGTTAGCTAGTATTAATTTATTAATATTGTCATCATATTCACTATAATTAATATCTATTTTCTTTATTTTAGAATTATCTACTAAAATTGATTTATAACAATCTGAAGTTAATGTTGATAATTTATAACTGATAGTTAGATTCTTTATATTTTTTATAGCTTTAGTAACTATTTCTTTTGAAATTTTATTAAATTCTTTTGATGTTTCTAATATACTAGGTTTAATTGAATCATTAATATAATCTTCATCTTTTTTTATTGATGGAAATACTCCCATATTAAAATTCATTAAAAATACATATTCATCTTCTAAAAATACATTATCTAAAAGATTAGTATTTAATATTTCATTTGTCATATGAATAGATGGAAGATTAATAGTTTTAGAATCTTCTATCATCATCATTTTTACTTCTTCATAATTATCTGTAAAGTAATACTTATTAATCAAATTAATTAATTGATTATATATAGAATTAGTATTTGTATTGTTTTCAACATCATACTTCTCTTTTATTATATCTAGTGCATCTTCTATATTAGATAAATTTAAATCAAAGAAATATTTAACCATTGAAGTATCATATAAACTACTAGTATTTTTAGAATAATATGGGATATTTAAACTATTGAATATTCTTCGTAAAGTAAAATTATAATTTTCATCTACCCCCGTAATATAAGTTTTATTTAAAGATACTCCACTATCTATTAAGTCTTCTATTTTAGAAGCAACAAATAGTACTTCCTCTTCTATATTTTTTGCTTCATAGAAATCATGTTCATATTCATTTTCTTCTTTCTCTATTTTTTCAATTCTTATATATTTTGATGCAAGATTAAGTAAATACTCATTAAATTTGTTTATATAATCAAATCCATATACATACATTTTATTTTTAGACTTTAATAAATGTATAAATAGACCATCTTTTATTAATAAATCACTATCAATTAAGTATTTTTTTATATCTAATAATTTATTTAATTTATCACTTTCATAACTATCTTCTAAAATATAATAAGTATTATTTAAATATTCTTTAGTTATTGAATAAGATATATTATATTTTTTCATAACATTATGTATACTTTTTTCATCATAATTATATAATAATCCTTTTTTCAGGTCATCAAAAGACATAATTTTAATATTTAATAAAAGGTCATTTTCATCTATATAATCTAATACTTTAGTTTTTATATTAGATGGAATTATTAATATTGAATTGTTTTCTAGATACTTCAAAAAATCCATTTTTTACCTCCATTAATAATTATTGATTCCATATTCAAAAACTATTTTATTCATGAATACATATTCCGGTATCACTTTATTTGTAGTTTTGCTTAACATTTTAATTGCTGGTATATTTTTATAGTGCACTTTAATTTTTAAAGGTTCATATGAATCCCATATCTCCTCATCGCTTAATTTTTCTTTTATAATCGCATTTAAAAATCTAGTCCCATATCCTTCATTTCTATATTGAGGATGTATTTCTATATAAATTGGATTAAATAATCTATTGTTTTTTTTAGCTACTTTAGCATATCCAATTACATATTCATCTTTTTTATAAAAATAATAACTATAGTTCTTATTATTAACTAACTTATCAAATTTTTTTGGTAGTTTACTTTTCTTATATTCTTTTAAATATTCAAAATATTCATATCTGTCTTTAATATCTGGTTTTGATATAGTAATTCTATTATACATATCATCAGTAAAGATAAGTATTCTATAACCAGACTCATATTCACATTCTACTATAAAACCACATTTTATAAAAAATGATGCTATTTCATCATAATCACTCATAGTTTCAAAAACTAATTTCTTATAATTCTTTGAAAAAACATAATCATATAAAGCTTTCATAGCTTTTTTACCATATCCATTATTTCTATACTCTGTATCTATTAATATATTAAAGTACGTATTATTATCACATTCATATAAATATACTTCGCCAATTACTTTATTATCTAATTTAATAAATAAGAACTTTTTATCACTATGTTTATTAAACTCTAATAAAAATTCTGTTATATCTTCGTAATCCATATTAATTAGATTACCATTATATATTTTTTTTAAATCTTTTAGCATTTTTGCATAATAACTTTTAGAATCATCATCTTCTAATTTAGAATATTTCATTCGATATTTAATATTATTATCATTCAATTCTTCTATTTGTATATCTATTTTTTTCATGAAACTCACATCCTTGAAGTAAACTCTATTATGTATTAACTCTCTCTATTTAATTATAGAAAAAAAATAGACAAAAGTCTACTTTAAAAAGTATAAAGATTAATATAATAGTTAACGACAGGCTATGTAATATATAGTTTTATTATTCCAATCACTACTAGAACTATTCATAATAAATTTATCATTTTTAATAAATTTAGATATTGGAGCATTAAAATTATAGCTACCATTTGATTGTGTCACCCAAAAATTATTTCCAGTAAAATTTTCGTCATAAAACATTATAATTTTATAGTTTGTTGTTCCATAAACAACAAATTTCGATGGTTTGAAAGCAAGTATTTGTTGTCCTTCAGTTGTTGAACATGTTGTACATGCAAATGAGCCTTCAACGCAAGTACCTGAAAAATTACCAGTTATTAAGTTACCATTATTATCATAAGCAGTTTTACCACTTACTATATCACTAGCTGTAGCATTTGTTTGAGTTGTTAAATTTTTATATGTATTTGGTATTGGATTTATTGTTATATTCTTTGTTAACGCTTTATCTTTAGTATTTAAAGTTTGACTAGATTGGCTTGGAGTTACTTCAGTTGCTCCAGTATATTCAGGTTTTACTTTTGTATATAATGCATCTAAAGCATCAGCCATATTATCTACATTAAAACTGGAATTTTTAGGTGTATATTCTATATCTTTGGCATAATACTTTCCTGCTGCATATACACTTATACTTGAAAATATTAATGCTCCTAGTACAAACATAACTGTTGGATTTTTAAACACTCTTTTCATATACATTCCTCTATTCTAAGTCTATTTTACCCCCCCCCAGGTGTACTTGTCAAGTATATATTTTTATGTTATCATTTAATTAGGTGAGAAACAGATATCCAATTTGGATAGATATTTACCACCAGTTGGGAGTAAACATCTTTACTCGATTAGAGAAAGATGTTTTTTATTTTAACCAAGAAGTCTTATAATTATGTATAATAAAATAAAAATTATTTTATAAAGTGTTGTGTCTTTTGTATCTTTCTTCATAAAATTACCGCCTTTCATATTCTGTAACCAAAACCCCCAAGTAATTCTCCAAGGTTAGACGGTAAACATCTTTTTCTCTGTTTCTCAAGTTATCTATTATAGATATTCTTTTTTTATTTTCAATGCTTTCGACAACTGAAGACAAAACTAGAACTAATACGACAAAAAAATTCTGAAAATTTCAGAATTTTTATTAATATTTTATGATGATAAATTTTAAGAACCTGTACTACAATATTTTTTCATTGAAAAATTGAATATTAATATACTAATGAATAACATAATAAAACATAAAAGAGGCATAAAAACATAATATATTGAATTAGTAGATCCATTAAGATATTTTAATGGGTAATAATTAACTAGACATATTGGTATAATAAATGTAAAAATTCTTCTAATAGTTTTATTATATATACCCATTGGATATTGTCCAACTTGTTTACTGCCATTAGTAAATATATTAACAAATTCTAAGCCTTCAACTGTTATAAAACAAAATGATGCACTAGCTATAAATAAAGACATGTATATTATTACTGAGGCTATTACTACATTAAATATAAGTAATAATTTTAAAATATTAAAACTAGTTATTACTTTGGTTAAACTATATATAAATATAAAAGATGCAACTATTACTCTTCCAGATTTTTCATATGACATATCACTTCCAAAAATTTGTAAATAAATATTTCTTGGTCTTATAAGTAATAGATCAAAATTACCTTTTCTAATAAGATTATCAAAATGATCAAAGCCTCTACCAAATTGTTCTGCAAATGACATTCCAAACCATATAATTGAAAAACCTAGTAATAATTCATATCTATTATATACTTTAAAGAATGAAAATTTGTTAAATAAACAAAATACTGTATAAAGTTCTAAAAATAGTGAAAACATTTGTGATATAAAAGATATTATAAAGTTTGCTTTGTATTCAAATAGTATTTTTAAATACATGGATAAATAATTTTTTATTAGTTTCATATTAACCTCCTTGAATAGATACTTTCTTTAATGAATTTAAAAGGACTATATTTCCAATTATTACAAGGAGTATTATCCATATAACTTGAAGAGTAATATCATAAGTAGCAGTTGTTATATTAATATTACCTGAATATATTCTAAATGGAAGATCACCTATTAATCTAAATGGAAGATATTTTGTTATTTTTATTAGTAAATCTGGTAAAAGAGGTATTGGTAAGAAAAATCCAGATAAAAAGTCTGCTACTCTTGTAATAATACTAGTAATTCCTTTATCTTGATGGGTATAAAATGCAATACTTCTTATTAGCACATTGATTAAACTAACTATTATACTTCCTAAAAATAATGCTAATACAAAAAGTAAGAAACTAGCTACCGATTTTGGACCACTTAAATTATATGGTGACCATATTATTGGTGATACAATAAGAATTGGAATACATCTTAAAATTACCATAGAATATCTCTTAGATATTAATTTTGAAAACCACCAAGTAAATACATTGTATGGCCTTAATAGTTCATAAGCTACTGTTCCATCTAATATTGCATTTGTAATACCACTATCAGTCTTATTAATATAAATTATGCAAAAGAATGCTTGATTTAACCACACATAACTAACTAATTCTTTATAGTTTATTGAGCGTATACTAGTATAATCATAAAAAGCTTTATAAACAAATATTAATATTATTCCCCAAAAGAATTGAGTAGTTAAACCAGAAATTGCTGCTCCTCTATATTGAATACCAGCCATAAGTTCTGCTTTAAAGTATGAAAAATATTTTTTCATAGATTTAACTCCTGATATAGTTTAACTATAATATTATCTATATCTTCATCATAAACATTTATATCTTTTATTTCACATTCATTAGTATATTTTTTTACTACACTTGATATACTCACCTCTTTAGTATCAACTTCAAGTATTATTCTATTTTTTTCTTTTTTTATTATTTTAGTATTTTTAATATTTGGTATATCGTTTAATTTATCAAATATTATTTCTAATTTTTTATTGCTTGTAAATTTCTTTTTAATGCCATTAAGTGTACCATCATATAGTTTTTTACCATGGCCTATTACTATTAATCTATTTGTTAATGCTTCAATATCAGCCATGTCATGACTTGTAAGAATAATGGTAACTTTTCTTTTTTTATTTATTTCTTTAATGAATTTTCTTACACTTACTTTGGATACTGCATCTAGTCCAATTGTTGGTTCATCAAGAAATAAAATTTTTGGATTATGAAGTAATGATGCGGCAATTTCGCAGCGCATTCTTGTTCCTAAACTTAATTGTCTTACTGGTGTAGATAAGATATTTTCTAAATCTAATAATTTTTTTAATTGATTAAAACTTTCATTATATTCATAATCAGATAAACCATAAATATCTTTTAATAATAGAAAAGATTCTATTACTGGTAAATCCCACCATAATTGAGATTTTTGTCCAAATACTACACCTATATTCTTTACGTATTTCTTTCTATCTGTAAATGGATTAAACCCATCTACACTAATTTCTCCACTATCTGGCTTTAATATGCCAGTTAGCATTTTAATCGTTGTACTCTTACCAGCTCCATTTGGGCCAATGTAAGCTACAATTTCACCTTCATCAATTTCAAAAGAAATATTATCTACTGCATTAATATATTTGTAATCTCTTTTAAATAAGGAGCGGAAAGCTTTCTTTAAACCACTATCACGTTGTAATACTTTAAATGTCTTATTTAAGTTTTTTACATTGATATAACTCATATACTTCCTCCTATAAAAAAATTGACATTTTAAAAGATACATATTTGCTATGTATCTTTTTTACATAATTAGTAGTTTAGTATTTTCCTCCTTTCTTACAAGACAAAAAACCACATTTTCATGTAGCATGGGTACACAACAAATATAATTTCTCATAAAAAAGTCAACATCATTATATATGACATTGACTTTTTTGTCAACTATTTCTTGTTTTCTTTAAACTTTTTCTATTTGTTAAATCATTGAGCATAGCTGCATAATCACCATAAATATTAATTCTATTTTCTATACCATACTTGTTAACAATATTTGAATACATAGTTAATAGTTGAATTTTTTCTTCTGGAGTTGCAACTAATTTTGTTAAACTATCAGCCGTAGAAATAAAAATTTGTGTTGGAATTAATACTTCTTGTTTATTAAAGTAATCTTTTGGATTAGTTGGTGCCATTAATGTCGTAACATAATGACTATCAGTACTTTCATCTTTATCTATCCCCATCATAAAATATGGTGCTAAAAGTTCATTACTAGGGACAAATAAATATTTAAAATTAGTATAATCTCTTTCTTCATATATGCCATTATAATTAATAGTTGCAAAATTAAATTTTCCAAAATCACTAAAGCTATTAAATATTGCACATTTAACAGCCGACTTATAATAATTTATAGCTTTAGCTTTATTATTTTCATCATTATCAAGTTGTGCTACTTTTTCCATGTTTTCTACTATTGCTTGTAATAATTCAAAACTTGATAGGGCTTCATCACTTCCAAATACTTCTTGACGATAATCTTTAAAATATTCATTAATAATATTTTTATGGTCTATACCTAGCATGTGACATAAATTTTTACTCAATATTTCAAATGTTATTTCTTCAGAATTACTTAAAGTAATTGTAAATTCTTTTTCTTTATACACTTCATTATAAAGTTCTACCGCACTTTTAATTTCTTCTAAAACTAAAATTGAATGATCATAACCCGGCATCGGTGTTCTATTAGCCCATACATCAACATATTGCAATTCTTTTCTACTTATCATATTATATCCCCCTTTTTTTATATCAAATATACTAGCACCAAAAGAACTTTTTGTCAATTAATTATTAATTCTATGATGCATTGTTGGACTGTTTTCATCTAGTGTTTTAAATGTATAACCTCTTTTTGTTAAGTTATTCAATATATCATCAAGTGCATTTGTTGTAGTGCTTTTTATATCATGCATAAGTATTACACAATTATTACAGCTATTTACTCCATTAACTACATTATTATATATTTTATTAGAGCCTGCTCCAGAAGCATCACCACTGCTTAAATTCCAATCAAAATAAATGTATCCTTTACTTGTCATTTCACTTGCTATTTCTGAAACAACACCAGCTTTATAATTTTTGCTTACAGTATTAGAAGATCCTCCTGGAAATCTAAATAAATTACTATAAGAACCAGTTTGTTCTTTTATTATTTCATTCATAGCATTAAAATCATTTATATAAGTTTGTAAATCAGTATATATATTATAATTATGACTATATGTGTGAACAGCTATTTTATGCCCTCTATTATATTCTTCTGAAATTAAATATGAATAATTTGGAAATTGATTAGTTACAAAAAATGTTGCTTTGACATTATATTTATCTAATATATCTAGTACTCTTTTTGTAGTAGCACCAGGTCCATCATCAAATGTTAAATAAATAGTTTTAGGAGAATATGTTACTTCATATACATTTACATTTCTTATAAGTTTTTGTCCATCTACTTCATACGTAATAATATAATTTCCTGTTTTAGATGTATCTACTTCTCCAGTTATTTTTATTTCTTTATCTATTTTATTACCACATCCATCTGTATAAGATGCTCCCTTTTCTTCATAATTTGAATTTAAAAGAATTGAAACTTTATTGTTACCATTTAATTTAAATTTATTTTTAGGCTTTTCATCATATATAATTTTTACTTCTTTTAAATCTTCATTTCCACTAGAATCTTTTACTTTATAAATAATTTTATCTTCTAGTTCTTCTTTTTCAAGACTTTCAGTTATATCTCCGTCATAATTATCTAATGCTTTTACTTCTAATTTTTCTTTAAAATCTTTTTTACAATAATTTTTATGTAGTTCATCTACATTTACTATAATAGTGGGTTTTATATCATCTACAACATTAATGTTTCTTTTTAAAATATATTCTTTTTTATGGTAAGTAACTATATATTCTATTTGATATTTACCAATTTTATCATAATTTATATTATTTTTAACTTTTAATTTATATTTTTTCTTATTAAGATCTTTATTATTTTTTAAAACAATTATACTTTCGTCTTTATACTCACTAAAAATTTTAACGGTAATATTTTTGTTACCATTAAGTTTTACATTTATTTTATTAAGTTGCTTATAACCATAAATTATTGGTAGTGATATTAATATTAAGAATATGCTTATAACAATTATTATTAATTTTCTTTTCATTACTACTCACTTCTTTTATACTTATTATTAACTGAATTATATCATCTATAAATAAAAAAGAAAAGAACTCTTATATTAGAGTTCTAATTAATTATTTTTTAAAGCAATTGAATATAGTAAGTATTGGAAATCATCTGATTTAACATATTTTTCAAAATCGAATTTCTTTCCTTCATCAGTAGTCGAATTAACTGTAACTGTTATTTTAGCAGCACTAGTCATTCCGTCTTTATCAGCTTCACCTAAGAAAAGTTGTGCTTCATAACTAATGATTTTTCCATCAGATGTAGTACGATATACTTCCCATCCTTCTTTACCATCATAAGTTAATTTAGCATAATTTTTGATTTTACTAGAATCAAAGTCTTTTTCTTCTTTTTTAGCAACTGCTTTACTAGATTCTAATTTAGTATTGAAAAATTGTACTTCAGTTTTTGATGTATCTTTTGCATTTTCTAAAATTAATCTATAAGTTGCTTTTGATGTATCAGCTGTATATCCAGATTCTTTTGCATAAGCAACATCAATTGATGCTTTTTTATTTGTAGATGTTAATGTATATTTTTCTACTGGTTTAGTATATTTTGTAGCATCAAATTTTTCTGAAACAACTTCTTTAACTTTTTCTTCTTTCTTAGGTTCTTCTTTTTTCTTTTCATCTTTTCCACATCCGACTAAAGTAAATAGTCCTAATGCAAGTAAGAATGCAAGAAATGCACTTTTATTTTTATTCATTATTAAGATCTCACTTTCTTTTTTGTTTAGCTATTTGCTTGTAATTTTAATGATTTAATAATATCTAAAGTTTCTTTATCTAATTCTTTAGCTTCTTTAGGTTTTTCTTCGTCTTTATAGTTTACAACTAATTCTAATTTAGAACCTGTGTAAATATCATCTGCTGCTACCATATAAAAGTATCCAAAATATTTATAAGCATTTGAACTTCCACTTCTATTATAATATCTTAAAGCTTTTCTATCATTAATTTTGAATTGTTCTAGACCTGGAAGATAAGATTTATCAAATAAGTCTTTGTCTTCAATAAATTCTAGATAACCATCAAATGTTGCTTTTTTATCACCATATTTTGCTTTATAATCTTTTGATGTATTATAACTCAATCCAGATGTTAAAAATGCAATCATAGCTTTATCTGTAACTAAATAAAATGTTCCAGACTTTGAAATTCCTTCTGGTTTTTCAGTAGTAAATTCATATTTAGCTTTTCCTTCATCATTTTTTGGAACACTTAATGTTATTGTACCCTTTCCATTAATATTTGAAATTTCAACAGTATTATTACTGTCTTTCTTTTCGACTTTTTCATCTTTTTTATCACATCCTGTTACTGTAAATAGACAAGCTGCAACTAAAAGAGATGCTAATCCTATTTTTAATGTTTTTCTCATTCTTAACCCATCCTTTCTTTAAACATTACATATCTACTATATCACATTATTTTATGTTTGCAAATTATTAATTAATCATCTATGTATTCACTTTCACAAGTTAAATTTATTTTTAACTTTTTCAAAGTATTCTTATCTTCAGATGATACGATATATGTAGCATGTGCTTCACTACCATTTAACTTCTTTAAACAAGATAATGCTTTTTTTGCCATATCATTTGTAACAGAACAAATGCTTAATGCTGTAAGTACTTCAGGCAACGTTAATCTAGTGCCACTATTCATTTCCTTTTTCAATTTTAATACTGGTTCTAAAACACTAGGAGATAACAAGTATAAATCATCTGGTAATTTGCTTAAATATTTAATAGCATTTAACACTACACTACCAGCCGGAGTTAAAAGTTCTGTTTGTCTACCAGTTATTATTTTTTTATTAACTTTTAATGCAATTGCTGGAGAATTTGTCTTTTCTTTTTTATCTAATGCGGGTTTAATTACATCAAGATAATATTCATCTATACCAAGTTCATTCATTAACATTTTAATTTTATTAAAATTTTCTTCTCCACAAAGACCCAACTTATAGTTATTCTTTTCATTATAATATCTTCTAACAATTTCTTTTTTTGCTGCTTCTTCTACTATATCATTATCTGATATACAAAAGCCTACCATATTAACTCCCATATCAGTTGGAGAATTATATATATCCTTTCCACATAATTTAGTAAGTATATTTTTTAAAACTGGAAACATTTCTATATCCCTATTATAGTTAATTGCTGTTTTTCCATATGTTTCAAGATGAAACGGATCTATCATATTTACATCATTAAGATCTGCTGTTGCTGCTTCATATGCCAAGTTAACAGGGTGTTTAAGAGGTAAATTCCATACAGGGAATGTTTCAAATTTTGCATATCCTGCTTTTACTCCTCTTTTATTTTCGTGATAAATTTGTGATAAACAAGTTGCAAGTTTTCCACTTCCAGGCCCTGGTGCATTTACTAATACCAATTTCTTAGTTGTTTCAATATAAGGATTTTTACCATATCCTTCTTCACTTACTATTGTATCTACATCAGTGGGATATCCTTTAGTAAATCTATGAATATATGTTTTTATACCATTTCTATTTAATTTATTAATAAATTTGTCTACTCTTACTTGATCATTATAAAGTGTAACAACTACACTATTAACCGAAAATCCCATTTTCTTTGAATTGCTTATTAATTTAAGAATTTCGTTATCATATGTTATTCCATATTCACCACGTATTTTATTTCTTTCAATATCATTCGCATTAATACAAAATATTATTTCTAAATCTTTTTTTAATTCTTTAAACATATTGATTTTAGCATCTGACTCAAAACCTGGAAGTACTCTTGATGCGTGTGAATCATCAAATAGTTTTCCTCCAATTTCTAAATAAACCTTATCAAATAGTTTGAATCTTTCTTTAATTTTTTCACTTTGTACTTTTACATACTTTTTGTTATCAAAACCTTTCTTCATATTACCTCCATAAAATAACATATATTTGTGATTTAAATAATTAATTATTTTTATTAAATCAATATATTCAAGCAATATAGTCTTTGTATTTGTATCAGTATGCATTAGTATTTTTTTATTTTCTAAATATTTAAAATCAGCTTTTTTATTATCATCTAATAATACTAAATAATACTTAGTTATACTTTTTACAAATAGACATTTACATTCCTCACCTTATATTTTCGATTTAATATCTTCATTAATTGTTTCTTTAATAGTATATACAGCATTATGAGTGACTTCATCATATTTAATACATCATATATTTTCGTATGTATCACTTTGTCTACTATTATAAATATAATAACATATAAAAAAGAGATTGTGCATCTCTTTTTTATAAAATTTAATTAAGCATTTATGAAAAACATACTTATTTATAAAAGTATTTTATAATTTTTAGCGCCATAAATCTAACTTTCATTAGATATTTATTTTAAATATTCTTTAATATATAATGCTGTATTTTCTACTCCTTTAGCATCAACATTAATAATTAAATCATAATTACTAAAATCTTTCCAATTTCTATTAGTGTAGAATTTATAATGTTTTTCTCTTTCCTTATTAATTTTATTAATTTGTTTTAAGGCATTTTTTTTATCTAATCCATAGTACTTAACTGCTCTATTTACTTTGCTTTCTTCATCAGAATATAAAAATACTTTTATAACATCTTTATTATCTTTTAGTATATAATCAGCACATCTTCCAACAATTACACATGATTCATTCTTAGCTAGTTTTTTTATCACTTTAGATTCTGCAATAAATATTCTATCATCATTTTCAGTCTTTCTTGACTCTTCATCTGTTTCTTCAATATATTTTTTAGAAAGTCCTGATTCGTTTGCCGCAAGTTCAATTAGTTCTTTATCATAGAAGTTAATTCCAAGAGTATCTGCAAGTAATTTACCAACATATCTTCCTCCTGATGCATATTCACGTGATATTGTAACAACTATATGTTTTCCATCATAGCTATTATTTTTAATTTTACTTTCTTCTTCACTAGTATAATCTTTCTTTCCTAAACTTCTATATTCAGAGCCTATCATAAATAGTGCAATAATAAAACATATTCCATCAGAAATACATCCAGCATAAGCAATACCGTATATTCCTTTATTAAATACTAATGATAAAAGAAGAGATATAGGTATTAATAATATTATTTGTCTAATAAAAGAAAATGCTGTTGCTTTTTTTACTTTTCCAAGAGATTGAATTGATATACTTCCTGTCATTTCTAAAGCATTTAATCCCATTATTAAATAAAATGAATGACACATAAACACTGCAAATTCCATAAATAATTTGTAACTTGGATCAGATTTCTTAATAAATATTCCAACTAATCTTTCTGGGAAGAAAATAAATACTAAATTAAAAAGTATTCCTATTATTAGATTAACTGTAAGTACTTTTCTAAGTATTTCTTTTACTCTTTCTTTATTACCAGCACCATAGTTAAAACCAATTATTGGTTGTGCTCCAATGGAAACTCCTAAAACTAGTGATATATAAATACTATTTATCTTAGAAATTACGCCATATACAGATAAAGGAATATCAGCACCATATTTAGAGTTAGCTCCTAATTTTGTCATCATATTATTCATAAATACAAATAATATAAGTACTGTACATTGAGTTATAAAAGATGAAAGTCCAAGTCCAAGTACTCTAAATACATCTTTATCTAATTTCATAGTTTTTTTGGAAATTTTAACTGACTTAAATTTCTTTATATATAATATAGCTAGTATAAACGAAACAAATTGGCCAATTACAGTGGCTATAGCACCACCTGCTACTCCTTTATTAAATACAAATATAAATATTGGATCTAATATAATATTTATTATTGCTCCAACAACTAACATTATCATTGAATACTTTGGTGAGCCATCAGCTCTTATAATATTAGAAAGTGCTGAATAAATAATCATAAATGGTGCTCCAACAGAAATTATTCTTCCATATTCTAAAGCATAATCATATACATTTTTAGTACATCCAAATAACAAGACTAACTTTGGCATTGCAAAAAACGATATTAATCCTAAAACAAGTGATACTAAAATTATGATTAGCAAAGCTTGACCTACGCCTTTTGATGCTTCATTTTTCTTATTTTCACCAAGTTTAAGTGACATATTTGCTGCTGCTCCATTTCCGACTAAACTTGCTATAGCATTAAAAACTATTACAAGTGGAAATATAACATTAGTTGCGGCATTTCCAAGCGTTCCAACTCCTTTTCCAATAAATATTTGATCAACAATATTATAAATAGAATTAATTAACATACTTATTACACATGGTATAGAAAATGTTAATAATAATTTATTTATTTTTTCTTTTCCTAAATCAATATTTCCCATAATATATTTCTCCTTTTTTTATAAGCCTTAATCATATTAACACAAAAAAAATTTTTGTGTAAGCATTTTTTACATTTTTTTATAGTTTTTTAATGACATAATAAAAACCCTTATATAAGGGTTAATTGCTTTATGGTGACCTGTATGGGTTTCGAACCCATGAATGTAGCCTTGAGAGGGCTATGTGTTAAACCACTTCACCAACAGGCCAAATATAATAATGTCTTTTTCTAAGACATTATTATTTTAACATATATATTATATTAATTCAATTCTTCTTTTTATTTCTTCTACTCCAAGTAGTTTTAATATTTCATATAAATCTGGAGTCATTGAACTAGTAGTAACAGCAACTCTTATAGCAGTTGATACATCAGCAACATTCCCTTTAAAATTATCTGGATTTTCTTTATATGCTTTCATATCAGATGCATATCCAAGTTCATCACATAATTCTTTTACTTTGTTAAACCAAGTATCTTTATCATCATTTATATCATAATATTTTTCAATATATGTATTACAAATATTTTTTATTTCTTCTTTATCTGTTATGTTTTTAAAATCATATTCTTTTTCTTTTTTATCAAATAATTCTTTATACATGTACCAAACATTATCTTTAATAGTTGAGTAATTAACAAAATCTTTTCTTGGTTTCTTTTGTTCTCTTTCTATATTAAATAAATTTATTGAATATTCTTTATTGTCAGCTAATAATTTGTAGAATTCTTCATCATATTCTTTAGTCCATTCTAATAATTCATCATATACTTCTGTTGCTTTCATTTTAGAAATAACATTTCTTGATATATTATCTAATTTTTCAAGGTCATAGAATGCTCCAGATGCTGACATCTTTTTAGGACTATATTCAAAATCAGTAAAATTTTTATCTGGATTTTGATCATGCCACATTTCATAATTTGAATTAATTATTGTCATTAATGATTCAATAACTGCAAGTGTTGGATAACCTTTTTCTTTATAATAAGTCATTGATGCTTCTGGATCTTTTCTTTTTGATATCTTTCTTACTCCATTTCCTTCTTTTTTTACCAAAAGAGGTGTATGTACATATTTAGGTGCCTTAAATTCAAAAGCTCTAAACAATTCCAAATGTTTAGGTAAAGAAGATAGCCACTCCTCTCCTCGAACTACATGTGTTGTATGCATTAAATGATCATCTACAATGTGTGCAAAATGATATGTTGGAAGCTTATCATTAGATTTCATGATTACAAAATCTTCATCATTTTCTGGTAAATCCAATTTACCTTTAACTAAATCTTCAAATCTAAATTTACGATCAAAGTTACCATTAGATCTAAATCTTATAACATATTCGCATCCTTCTTCAATTCTTTTAATTTGTTCTTCAATTGGAAGTATTCTACATTTTGCCCATTTTCCATAATAACCTGTACGGAATTTACGTGCTTCTTGTCTTCCTCTTAATTCTTCAAGTTCTTCTTTAGTACAAAAGCAAGGGTATGCTCTTCCAATTTCGATTAAATGTTTTATAAATGCATGATATATTTCTTTTCGTTCACTTTGAATATATGGGCCATAATTTCCAACAGTTTCACCATTATATTCATACTCATTTGGAACTATTCCATAATGATTTAAAGTATCCATTATTAACTTTGTTGCACCTTCGACTTCTCTTTGTTGATCAGTATCTTCATTTCTTAAATAAAAAGTGCCTCCTGAATTTTTAACAAGCATAAAATCAATAATTGCTTGATAAAATCCTCCAAGATGCATATATCCAGTTGGAGATGGAGCAAATCTAGTTACTTTTTCTCCTTCTTTTAAATCTCTTGGTTTATATAAATTTTCATAATAAGCTATATCTTTATCAATATTTGGAAATATAAGATTAGCTAAATCTTTATTTGTCATAATATCACCCTTTTAAAATAATTGGTTGCCCAGATAGGATTCGAACCTATGAAATGTCGGATCCAGAGTCCGATGCCTTACCGCTTGGCTACTGGGCAATTCCATATGTATTATACTATAAAATTAATAAAAAATCATAAAAATAGCTAAATTTCTAATTAATAGTTTACAATTCTTACATTTTTAATATTGATTATCTAAAAAATATAAGATATCATTTTATTAGAAAGGATTGATAAAATATGTTTAGCGACATTAAATCTATAGTTGTATTAGTTATATTTCTAACTACTATAATTACTTCTTTAATAATAGAGAAAAAATATAAATTGGGAGAGATTCATTATCACCCAGTATTTGCTATTTCCATGCCTATCTTGTTTTTTAGTGTAATTGCGGTTTTTGCCATCGACTTAAAATCTATTATATTTGCATTAATTGGTGTTCTAATTAATATAATTTTAATAGTTATTACGTTTTTTGATGTAAAAGATAATTTTAAAAATTCACCTAAAGTTTATATAAAAAATTTTTTTATTGCTCCAATTATCTCACTTATTTATATTTGTGTTATAATATTTATACTATCAATATAAGAAAGAAGTTGAATAATGAAAAAGAAAAAAATATTAATAGTATGCTTAGTTATAGTTTTATTAACTATATCAAGTATTATCACATACTCTATTTATAGACAAAATCTAAAAGATAAAGAAGAACAGAAAAGACAAGAAGTTTTAAAAGAAAAAAGAAAAAAAGCTGCTGAAAAGAAGAAAGATGAAGAGTTAAAAAAACAAGAGGAAGAAAAAAAGAAAGTTGATGAAGAAAATAAAGAAAAGGAGAATGCTATAAAAAGTAATAAAGCTATTGATGACTACCCTCCATTAAATGAAACTGATGGAGAAAAAGAAGTGATTGGAACATCTGATAAAGGATATACAATTTATAAAAGAAATGGTATAACATACATTGATGGAATAATGATAGTAAATAAATCATATGGATTACCTGAAGATTATTATCCTAAAAATGCTCATGCTGATGCAGCAAATAAAACGAATACATGTAATAGTTGTATTAATGAAGTTGCTTATAATGCTTTTAATGATATGAAAAGAGATGCTTCAGCTATTGGATTAAATATTTATATACAATCTGGTTATAGGCCTTATTCTTCTCAAAAAACTATTTATAATAGATATGTGGCAAGAGATGGTAAAAATGCTGCCGATACTTACTCTGCAAGACCTGGGCATTCAGAACATCAATCAGGATTATGCTTTGATTTAAATTCTATTAGTGATTCATTTGCAAATACTAATGAAGGTAAATGGGTAAATGAAAATGCATACCTTTATGGATTTATAATAAGATTTCCAAAAGGAAAACAAAACTATACTGGCTATAAATATGAATCATGGCACTTAAGATATGTTGGTAAAGAGCTTGCAACTAAATTATATAATAATGGTGATTGGTTATCTTTAGAAGAATACTTTGGAATATCAAGTGAATATGAAGATTAAAAAAAGTTCTAATTTATAGAACTTTTTTATTTTGTAATTCTTTTTAAATTATTAATTTGCGCATTAAAATTCTCGTGGTGACATACATAGGAACCACTTACAACAATATCTGCGCCTGCTTTATGACATTTAAGTGCTGTATATTCATTTATACCACCATCTACACTTATTTTGTAAAGATAATTTTTATTGTATCTTAAATCATTTAAGTCTTCTATTTTATCAATCATATCAAACATAAATCTTTGTCCGCCAGCTCCAGGTTCTACTGACATAACTAAAATTATATCAATATCATTTAAATAATTATCTAAATACATAATATCTGTATTAGGTTTAATTGCTATTCCAACTTCTATACCTTTAGATTTAATTAATTTTATAGTTTTTTCTATATTAGTATTACTTTCTAAATGAAATGTTATGCGAGCAGGATTTAAAGTTGATAATTCATCAACATATTTTTCAGGTTCAAAAGTCATTAAATGAATATCTAAAGGTTTATTAGTATCTTTTAAATCATTTATAACTTCTCTTACATTAAAATTATTTTTTGGAACAAACTTTCCGTCCATCAAATCTACATGTATGTAATCAGCATTTGAATTATCAATCAAATTAATAGTACTCTTTTTATCAAATATACTACTTAAATATGATACAGATATTTTCATAATATGCCTCCTTATTTAGATACAAAATTTATATAATTATCATAACGCGATTTTAAAATAATATTATTTTTTACTTTTTCTTTTACTTCACATTCTTTTTCATTTATATGATTACAATCATTAAATTTACAATTACTATTTTTAAACTCTATAAAACTATTTTTTATAGCTTCTTTTGAAATATCTCTAAAGTCTAAAGCTGAAAAACCTGGAGTATCCGCTATTAACATTTTCTTTATTTCAAATAGTTCTACATGTCTTGTTGTATGTTTTCCTCTTCCTAATGCTTCACTAATCTCATCAGTCTTAAGATTCAATTTATTATCAATTCTATTAAGAAGTGAACTTTTACCCGCACCAGTTTGTCCAGTAAACACCACTATCTTTTTCTTTAACATTTTACATAATTTTTTATATTTTATATTATTTGTTGTTTTTATTCCAATAGAGTTATAATACTTTGTTAATTTTTTTATTTCTTTTAATTCTTCTTTGTTTGCTAAATCTAATTTTGTAAAACATATAATTGGTTGTATATTATTTATAGTAACTAGACTTATCATTTTATCTAGTAAATTTAATGATAAGTCTGGCTTTTTTACACTCGTTACTATAACTGCTATATCTACATTAGCAATAAGAGGTCTTTCCATTGAATTTTTCCTTGGCAGAATTTCATTTATTACAGATTCTTTGCAATCAATAATGCATCTATCACCAACTACTGGAGTTATTCTTTCATTTCTAAATTTTCCTCTGGCTTTGCATTCATATATATCTTTTCCTATTTTTACACTATATAAATCACTAATTATCTTTACTATTTGACCTTCCATTAATTAACACAATCCCTCTGCTTTTGCTTCTTCACTGCAATCTTCTATTGGTTCTTCTTCTACCTCAGGTGCTTTTGCAACCTTTATTTTAAATTTAACATTTGCTGCTACTGTTGAACCGGCTGGTCTACTTTGATAGAAAATATCACCTTCATTATGTTCACTAGTTGATACTTCTTGTACTTCTAAGGTAAGTCCATGTTCATCGCAGAATTGTTGAACTTCTTCAACTGAATAACTTCCATCTGTAAAATCTGGATATTCGCTTTCTATATCAGCAATATATAAAACAATATTTGTACCAACTGAAACTTTTTCTCCAGCTTTAATATCTTGGTCTATTACTTCGCCTTCTTTATAATCATTTTGTTTTTCTACTTCTTTTTTTTCAACTGTAACTGTAAGTCCTAAAGCTTTTAAAGCACCTTGAACTTCTAAATAATTTTTTCCTTTATAATCTTCTATTTCTATTTTTTTATCTCCAACAGATACATAAAGTGTAATTTCTGTTCCTTTATTTCTTTTACTTTCAGCCGCTGGGTTAGTTTTAACAACTTTACCTTCTTTTACATCAGTTGAAGAAACTTCTTCTTGTTCATCAGAAACTTTAAATCCGGCATCTTGTAATATATCAATTGCCTCAGTTACAGATTTATTGGTAACATCTGGAACTTTGATTTCTTTTCCTCCACTTATAAGCGGTATAAGCACTACTAAAGATGTAATAATAACTACAAGTCCAGTAAAAATTGATGCCAAGAACACTATTAATTTATTTTGTTTTTTCAATTCATCGGGATTAATTTGCTTTGCAATAGCATCTTCTTCTGAATCTTTTTTATTCTTTTTCTTAGAATCTCCCATATCTTTAACTATTTTTACCATTTTTGTATCATCATAATTATTTTCGGAATATTTAAAATCATATGGTGGCTCTTTTAATCTTGAATCGTCTAAACATGTAAGTAAGTCTTCATGCATTTCACGTGCATCATTATATCTATTTTTTATATTTTTGGCAGTTGCTTTTTTTATTATATTTTCAATGCTATTAGGAATATTAGGAATTTCTTCTCTAATAGATGGTAGTGGTTCTTTCAAATGTTTTAACGCTATTTCTACTGCATTTTCACCTCTATATGGCAATTTACCAGTTAATAGTTCGTACATTAATATACCCATTGAATATATATCACTTTGTAAAGAAGCTCCTTTACCATTTGCCTGTTCTGGTGGTAAATAATGAACTGAGCCCATTACTGAATTAGTTTGAGTAAGTTGTGTTGCATTCATAGCCATTGCAATACCAAAGTCTGTTATCTTAACAAGTCCATTTTCAAGAATCATTATATTTTGTGGTTTAATATCTCTATGTATTATATAGCTATCATGCGCTACACTCATACCATCAGTTATTTGCAACATTATATCAACTACCTCTGTTAATGTTAAATGTCCACGTTTTTTGATTAATTCTTTTAAATGTTTACCTTCAATATATTCCATTACGATATAATATTGACCGTTATCATCGCCAACATCGTAAACTTCTACAATATTTGGATGGTTTAAACTTGACGCTGATAATGCTTCCCTTTGAAAACGTCTAACAAATTTTTCATCTGTTGCAAGGTCTCCACGTAATACTTTAACTGCTACATTTCTATCTAATATAGTATCATAAGCTAAATAAACATTAGCCATTCCACCTTCACCAATTGATTTTATAATTTGATAACGATCACTAATCTTTTGCCCCTTCATTATCACTTTTCTTCACCACTTTCTAAACTATCTGAATCATTCATTTCTAAATATGCTATTGAAATATTATCTGTACCACCACGTACATTGCATTTCTTTATTAACTTAGATACTCTTTGTTCTATAGTTAATTCATTATCTATCAAAACATGATTAATTTGTTCATTATTAAGCATTGTAGTAAGTCCATCACTACATAAAAGTATCGCTTCAACTTCTGTATCCACATCAAAAATATCTGGTTCTACTTTTTCTGCTGCCCCTAGTGCTTTCATTAGTACATTTTTTTTAGGATGATATTTAGCCTCTTCTTCTGTTATGTCACCAGATTGAACTAAAAGATTAACTAATGTATGATCATGTGTAACTTTATGAAGTTCCCCATTTTTCATAACATAACCAGATGAATCTCCAATATTTGCAAATATCAAATAATCATCTGTTAAAAGAGCAATTACAGCAGTTGTTCCTAAACCTTTTGAATTAGGATTTTCATCTGCATACTTTAAAATGCTTTCATTAACCTCAGCTATATTATCGCGAAGCCAATTTACAGCATCACTTTTTGAACCTACACTGCTTAACTTTGCGAACCTTTTACCAAAATGTGTAACTACCATTGATGAAGCAACTTCTCCAGCACGATGTCCTCCCATGCCGTCAGCCACGATCAAAAGATATTCACCACTTGTATTTTTTAATATTGTAACACTGTCTTCATTATGACTGCGCACACGTCCTGCATCTGTCATGTAACATGCTTTCATTTTTTCACCTCTTTGCTCCTTAATTGACCACAAGCCGCGGAGATTTTACCGCCAAACTCTTTTCTAATAGTAACATTAATTCCATGTTGTTTTAGTAAATCATAAAATCTCATTATTTGATTTTTACTGCTTCTTTTAAATTCTATATGATTCGTTTCATTATATGGAATTAAATTAACATAAACATTCATTCCTTTTAATAATTCTGCTAACTCCTCAGCATTATCTAGTGAATCATTTACATTATTTAGCATAACATATTCTATAGTCACTCGTCTATTAGTAAATTCAATATAATCCCTAATTGCTTGTAATAAATCATTTAAACTATACGCTTTATTTACACTCATTATGTTACTTCTAATCTCATTATTAGATGCATGTAGTGAAATTGCCAAATTAACTTGAAGAGGAAACTTCATAAATTCATATATTTTTGGAATTATTCCACTAGTAGATACTGTTATATGTCGTGCTCCTATTGCTATACCCTTAGGATCATTTATTATTTTTATAAAGTTCATTACATTATCATAGTTATCAAAAGGTTCTCCAATCCCCATTATTACAACAGAAGAAATCCTTGTTTTTATATCTTTTTCTACCATTAAAATTTGTTCGACCATCTCATAAGTTTCTAAGTTTCTAACTTTTTTAAGTCTACCACTTTCACAAAACTTACATCCCATATTACATCCAACTTGAGAAGAAACACAAATTGAATTACCATAATCATGATACATTAGTACAGCTTCAATTCTTTCGCCATCAACAAGTTCAAACAAATATTTGCGAGCGAGTTCATCACTCTCAACTTTTATTATTTTTATATTTTGAAATTCAAAATTTTCTTTTATTTTATCTCTTATTTCTTTTTTTAAATTAGTCCAATTATCTACATTATTTTCTCTTTTTATATATAGCCAATCATATACCTGTGTTGCTTTAAACTTTTTTTCATTTATGCATTCAAAATAATTTTCTAACTCTTCTTTTGTATAACTATAAATATTTTTCACTTTATCACCTGCGATTATCAATATTATATCATATAAATAAATAAAAATCATAACTTTCGTCATGATTTTTATTTTAAATATTCTTCATCTATCTGTTCTATGACTTCATCTGTTAAATCGTTATCATCTACTATATCATAATCATCTTCCATATCTTCTATACTTACTCTTATTTTAGTATCACCAACTACTTCAACTGCAAGTTCTTTTTCTACTGTTACCTTAACAATATTATTTTCAATTTTAACATCATTAACAGTTGGTTGTTTTAAACTCCTTACTATTATCTCATTATTTTGAGATTTTTCTTTCAAATTAACATTTATTTTATCAGAATAATTATATGTTTTAGTGCTAACACCTGTTTTAGTATCATTATCATACGAATACCATACATTTATGTCATACCCACCATTTATATAAACCTCACCGTTATTATTAACTCCATTAAAAGTATTGTTTATTATCCAACAACCTAATACTGTATTAGGAATTTCATTTGTTTCAACTGTAAAACTATCAATACTTGTCTTTTTAGCTTTACCAACAACTGCCTTTGTTACTATTTCTTTATAATTAGCCATTATTAACGCCTCCTAATACAATGTATGCAAAACAAACTTTTAAAGTTCTAAAATTTATGATATATTTTATATAGGAGATGGTTATAAATGGATTGTATTTTTTGTAAAATTATAAATGGTGAAATACCAAGTAAAAAAATATATGAAGATGACAAAGCGATTGTTTTTATGGATATAAATCCCAATATAGATGGACACTGTTTAATTGTTCCTAAAAAACACTATACTGATTTTAAAGAATTAGATGATGAAATAATACTTCATATTGAAAAAATAAAAAGAGAAATGACAGATAAACTAATGAAAAAATTAAATGTTAATGCAATGACAATATCAATGAATTATGGAGAAAGTCAAATTGTAAAACATGTTCATATTCATTTACTCCCAAATTTCATTGTTAAAATGAAACCTGAAAAATCAGTTGACGAAGTTTATGAAATACTAAAAAGCGAAGATTAATTACTTCGCTTTTTTTCTTGCTTTTTTACTTTCAATATTTTCTTGTGCACGTATTTCAAGTGATTTGCTTAAGAATAAATATCTTTCTTTTGATAACATATCTAATATAGATAATTCCTCATCTATGCTTTCAAAATAATTTTTCCCATTATTAAAATTATAAATTAATACTTTATTATTTTCCGCATTATAAACTTCAATATTTATTAGAAGTTTATATTCTTTTTCTAATTTATCATAAATCATACATGTTTTTATTCTGTTTTCTACTGGATTTTCCACCTTTTTATTACAATATTTATCATAAGAAAGTTCAGGAAATATTGAATTCATAATTCTAGATATTATTTCCTTTTTTTCACCTATTTCTAAATCAGTAAATCTTGTATTGTTATTAAAATCAAATATTAATGGAAATACTACTTTAATTTTATTGAATATATATTCATTAGAAATATATCCATCATGTGTTGGTTGCATGTCTTCCTCAATAAATACAGTTGTCATTTTATTTAAATATAATTGAAATAATTTTTTTAATTTATCAAATTCTTTTTTATCAAATTTTTCATAATTATATTTTTTTATTTTATCAATTACTTCGAATAGTTTAGAAGCGTTTGTTGTAAGAACAAACAAACTAAATTCTCCACCCTTATTATTTTTCTTATAATTTTTCTTTAATAAATGGGTTAATATTTCAAAAAACTTTTTAAAATCTTCTTTGCTTAATAATTCTTCTAATTTATTTGATATTTTCTCCTCTAATTTGATATCTATTGATTTTAAAATTTTATCTCTTATTAGTAGAGATATTTTTATCTTTAAACAATCCCATTTAAATTCATTTATATTTTTAGCATTAAAAGTCAACGAACTATTATCTTCGCTAAGAATAGACACTACCATAGAATATAATTCATTATTCAAAGAACTATTTAAACATTCTATATAATTTTTATAATTCTTGCAATTATCCTTTAAAAGTCTAAAAGAATAGTTATAATAATCAAGATTCCCAACTTCATTCTTTTGTAAATATCCTAATTCTAAATCTAGTTTTTTAATTTCTGATTTAGGCATAACAATATTATGAATTTGTTTTCCATTATATACTTGTACTCCTGAATAATTTTTATATACTATATTTGTTCCAAAATGTTCCGTTTCCATTCCCATCTGAATAAATGGTAAATCAAGGGCAAGCGTTAAAAAATATTTCTTATTACTATCACCAGTAACACATATAAAATAATGTCTAGCAGCAAATTCTTTTCCATCTAATTTATAAGTATCTTGCTCACAAGTATCTCTAATTTCTGATTCTATATTACATCCATCAAATATCTTTTTTAACATATATGCTAAATCTTTACATATTGCATAATATGTTGGTCTGGTATTTTCATAGATATCTTTTAACTCATCAACAGTATATTTTGTATCAGCATCTAATAATTGATAAAGTGAATAGAAAAATTTATAATTCAAATGAACTATTTTGCCTAGTTCAATATATATATATCTAATTTTTTTATTTAAAGTCCAACCCTTTTTACTATTTACCTCTTTAATTATTTTATTTATTTCTTCTGTCATAATTTCTCTTACTTTCGTTTATAATTTCAGCATTTTCTAATAATGTTAAAAAATATGCCCTACGTTTTTCTAATTCTTTATTTGTTAACTTCTGGACTACTATTGCTGGATTTTCAATCATATCCATTAAATTATTCACTCTAATTGCATCTATATTTATGTGCTCATTAGTAACCATATTTATCATATAAAACGCATAATAACTAAACCCTGAAAGATTTTCCTCTCTACATTCAGCAATCAAAGTAATTACTTCATTATTTGCTACATAATTACCAAATTCATTAATACATCCACTAACATAATATATATTATTAATTTCAGATATTTTCATGTAACTCCCCCTTAATATAAGTTCAAAAAACTGGTTTGTTAGAACCAGAATTATTTATTATCTTGTAACATATTAAGTAAATCTATTTTAAATTTATCTTTAGATGCATTAGCTTTTGAAATCATGATTCCTTTATATGTTGAAAGTTCTGACATATGACCTTCAAGTAAAATTTCTGCTGGTGTAATTTTATCTAACACTACTGTTTCTTCTTTTTTATATACAGTATAATGTAATTTTACTTCACCATGAACTGCAGCAAACATTTTATCACTTGGTAATCTTAATTCATAACTTTCAGTTCCAGCTTTTTTATTTTGAGATACCAATTCTCCTAAAAATTCACCATTTCTAAGCGCTGGATAATAAGTAAAGTTTAATTTTTTAAAAGCAATCATATTATATTTTTTTAATGCTCTTTCTAATTTACGATACTCATTTTCATCAATATAATCTAAAACATACCCTTTCATACCAAATCCCCCTTATATGTTCCTGATAATATCATTATACCATATTACCACAAAAATGTCAAATTTATGTCTAGTCATGACACTCACTATTGCATTTTTTCTTTTTGTATGATTACATTTTAGCACTTTTTGCAAAAAATGTCAAATTTTAGAAAATAGTAGTAAAAGAAAGTGTTAAATTTTAATTCATTTAACACTTTCTTTTATTTAATTTTATTATTGTTTGACCTAAATTCATGACATCTAATTCGTAAAATTCGACTAATTTATTATTTTTTAATATTTCATGGATTTTTTTTCTTAATATTCCTGTACCTTTTCCATGAATTATCACCACATACTCTTCTTTCATTTTATAGCAATCATTTATAAAATCATTAACAACAAAAACTACTGTATCAGTAGTTTCTCCATGAACATCAATCTTAGGATATTTAGAAAGTGCCATCATTTGAATCATCGTTTTGTTGTGGCATAGCTTGGAAATCAATATCTGGTACTGTTACTTGATCTAATGGATTAGGTTCTTCATATTCATTTAAATCATTATTCATATTTACTTGATTATCAGTATTTGCTGATTGTACTTGATGTTCTTTTATTTCTTCTTGTGGTTCTTCATTTACCTGTGTATTTTGAACGTCATTTGCATTTTCTGAAACAGTTTGTAAAGTTGTATTAGAATTTCCATCCAATGGTCCAAATTTAGATTCATAAATAGCAGCAACGTCGCTAAATAATGGAATAGAATTTTTAGCACCAAGTTTCGATAAAGATAATCCTGCAGCTATATTGGCAATTCTTATTGTTTTATCCATATCATATCCTCTAGAAATACAACACGCAAAAGCTGCTCTAAAGATATCGCCTGCGCCTGTGTTATCAACTATTTTATCTACATTTATTCCTGGCATTACTTTTATTTGGTTACCATCAAGATACATTGCTCCATGATCTTTTAAGGTTACTATTATATTATTATTAGGATATTTAATTGCAAATTTTTTATACATTTCTAGAAGGGTTGTTGGATTATTAAAATCCGCTTTTATTCCAGTAAATTCTTCTGCAAATCCTTGACTTGCTATTATGTATTTTGCATAATTTAACATTTCTACTGTTGATCTTTCTTGAATTGATGCATCAAGAATTACTGTTGCATTTGGAAATCTATTAACAACACTAATTGCTGATGTATATTCATATCCATCAAGTAGAATTATATCTGGCACAAAATCTAATTCATATTTTTTTACATGTGGAGTTGATTCATTTATAGAAAAAACAGTTTTATTACCAGTATTTTTATTTATTAAAATAAATTCAATTGGAGTTTTTGCTTCGAATACAGTTTCAACATTACTAACATTAATACCAGCTTCTTCCATATTTTTTCTAATTTTAGTTCCTAATTCATCTCCCCCAACTGCAGCTGATAGATGAACATCTTCGTTCCATTTTGCAAGCAAAAAAGAAGAATTACAAGCTCCACCACCACTACATTCTATTTTTTCTTTCAAATTATATTTTAAGCCTTCAAGTGGAAAACCATCAATAGGTAAACTATAATCATAAATAATTTGCCCCATACATAAAATTTTCATTTGTATCACCCTAATTCCTATACTATGTTATTATTATACAATATTTTTATCATAAAAAAAAGTAGAAATTATTTTTCTACTCTTTCTACATCTATATAACATTCATGACCATTTAAATCATATTTTTCTTCTAAATTATCTTTCTTAGTTATTTCAAGAGATAATGTTTCTTTTTTAATATATTCGCTAAAGCTATTTACACATCTATCTATATCTTCATCTCCACAATAATATAGTTTAATTCTATCTACTACATTAAAGTCTCTATTCTTACGAAGTTGTTGTACTTTAGATACAATTTCTCTTGCAATACCCTCTAAAATTAAATCATCAGTTAATGTAGTATCAAGAATAATAAAGTTATTATTTTCCATACCAACATTAAATCCTTCTTTAGATGATATTCTAATTTCAATCATATCAGAATTTATTTCTTTATCTTCCCCACCAATGTTCATTATGATTGTTTCATTATTTTGTAATTTATTAATATCATCACTAGATAATTCTTCTAACTTAGATTGGAATTCTTTTATTAGTGGTCCAAAAACCTTACCAACACTCTTAAAATTAGGTTTTACTGATAAATTCATATATTCATTTAAATCTGCAACAAATGTTATATTTTTTATATTTAATTCTTCTTTTATTTCTGGAATTAAATCTTCAAGTAACTTTTCATTTTTACCATCAACAAATGCATTATTAAGTGGTTGTCTTACCTTTATCTTAGCTTCTTCTCTAACATATCTACCAATAGATATTAAACTTCTAACAAGATCCATCTTAGTTTCTAGTTCTTTATCTATTAGTGATTCGTCACATTCTGGAAAGTCACATAAATGTACAGAATCTTCACCAGTCAACTTTGTAAATATTTCTTCAGTTGTATATGGAATAATTGGTGCACATAATTTACATAAGCCACATAATACTTCATAAGTAGTCATATACACACTTTTCTTAGAACTATCTAATTCTGATGCCCAGAACCTATTTCTATTACGTCTTATATACCAGTTAGATAAATCTTCTGATACAAAGTTAGTTATTGTCCTTACTACTTCATTTAAATCAAATTTTTCATAAGATTCTGTTACATTTTTTACAAGTGTATTGTATCTAGATAATAACCATTTATCTATTTCTTCTCTATCTTTAACTTCAATATTACATTCTAAAATATTTATATTATCTGTATTAGCATACATAGAAAAGAATGAATAAGTGTTCTTTAAAGGATTAAAGAATTTAGAATGAACTTCTTTTATACCTTCTTCATCAAATTTAAGTGGTGTCCATGTAGGAGATACATATGCAAGATACCATCTTACTGCATCAGCACCATATTTATGCATTATTGTAAATGGTTCAACAGCATTGCCTTTAGATTTATGCATCTTTTGACCATTTTTATCAAGTAATAACTCATTTACCAAAACATTTTTATATGGACTTTTCCCAGTCATAAATACACCAATAACTAATAACGAATAGAACCAACCTCTTGTTTGATCTATTCCTTCAGCAATAAAATTTGCTGGATATTGACTTTCCCATAACTCTTTATTTTCAAATGGATAATGGTATTGACTAAATGGCATTGCCCCAGAATCAAACCAACAATCGATTACTGATAAATCACGAGTCATAGATTTACCACATTCTGGACATTTAATATGAATTTCATCTACATATGGTCTATGTAAATCTATAGTTTTTGGATCAACACTCTCTTCTGCTTTTTGAGATAACTCTTCACGTGATCCAATCATTTCCATATGACCACAAGAACATCTCCATAATGGAAGTGGAGTCCCCCAATATCTATTTCTTGAAATAGCCCAGTCATTCATATTTTCTAACCAATTTCCAAATCTTTTTTCGCCTACAAATGATGGGTACCAGTTAACTTTTTTATTTTCTTCAATAATTTTATCTTTTATTTTAGTTACTTCTAGATAATAAGAAGGCCTTGAGTAATATACAAGCGGAGAATCACATCTCCAACAATGAGGATAATCATGTTTTATTTTTTGTTTTTTAAATAGTTTATCATTCTCTTTTAGCCATTTAATTACTTCTAAATCTGCTTCAAAGATGTTCATACCCTTCCATAATCCTTCTGTATAGCATGCATCTTCTCCAACTGGATTTACATATGCTAATTTATAGTTTTTACCAACTTTAGCATCATCTTCACCAAATGCTGGAGCAATATGTACTATACCAGTACCATCAGACATAGTTACATAGTTATCACATGTAACTATAAATGCGTTACCTGTTATTTTTATATCTGATGGTATTAATTGATCATATTTAATATTTTCTAGATCTTTACCTTTATATGTTTCTAAAACCTTGTAATCATCACCTAAAACAGAAGTAGCAAGTGCTTTAGCTAAAATAAATTTATAACCCATTGATTCAACTTTAACATATTCTTCATTTGGATTAACACATAATGCGACATTAGATATTAAAGTCCATGGTGTTGTTGTCCATACTAAGAAGTATGCATCTTCATCACTTTTCTTAAACGGAACAATTACAGTATTAGCATCGATTTCTTTATAACCTTGTGCTACTTCATGAGAAGCAAGTCCAGTTCCACATCTTGGACACCAAGGCATGATTTTTACTCCTTCATAAAATAAACCTTCATCAAAAAATTTCTTTAAAATATACCATTCTGTCTCAATATAATCATTGTCATAAGTTATATATCTATTATCAAGATCAATAAATTGACCCATTTCATCAGTTAATTTTCTAAATGCTGCTTCATTATCCCATACAGTTTCTTTACATAACTTATTAAACTCCTTTATACCATATTTTTCAATATCTGCTTTACCAGTAAAACCTAATTTTTTTTCTACATTAACCTCAACTGGTAATCCGTGAGTATCCCATCCAACCTTACGTAAAACACGAGAGCCAGTCATTGTTTTATATTTGCAAAATGAATCTTTTAAAAATTTAGCTACCATATGATGAAGACCTGGCATACCATTTGCAGTTGCTGGTCCATCATAGAATACCCAATTATCTTTTCCTTTTCTATTTTCAATAGTCTTATTTAATATATCTTCTTTCTTCCATTTATTTAAGATATCTGTTTCAACTTCATGCACATTTCTTTTATCTAATTCTTTAAAATTTTTCATATTATCATATCCTTTCTCAAACGTCATATTTATTTATTTTTAAATTAATATTAATTTTATCATAATTTTTAGTTAGCACTCTAACTTTAGATTTATCTTCTTCGATATTTGTTACTTGAAAATCTCTATAATATAAACCTGCTTTATCAATAAAATATCTTGCAAAACTTCCATATATATCATTTTTATTTATATCAGGAAGTCCGTTATTGATGGTAACATCAATATGATCTGGTTTAAAATCAATATCTTTTTCTTTTTTAAAGTCTACTAATTTATAATAACTATCGTCATCACTAGTTTTCAAATATATTCCCATATTACTTGCAGAATATTCATCGCAAGGTATTTCTTCTATTTTAAGTAAATTAAGCATTTTTTCTTTACTTGCTTTCCTTTTGTAACATTCTATTAATCCATAATATAAATTATATTTAACAATTTTTCTAAATAAACCAGTTGATGCAAGTATCTCCAGTTCATTCCTTTTTAGAACATCATCATCTAATATTGATTTTTGTAAATCAAGAAGCGAATTTAAATATTTAATAATTCTTGGATCATAAAAATATTGTAATGATTCAGTTGTTTTTTTTAATTCCTCTTTTGCTTTATTTATCTCTTCCATTTTACCTCCCAAAATAAAACCACACATATTATTCCCACTAAGGAGCAACATGTGCGGTACCATCCTTTTTTATACTTAATTTGCTTGTAACGTAAGCTAAACGGAACTTCCTACTAAATTTTTCAGAAATTCACTCTCAAGTGATATTTAATATACTAATTTTATTAGTCTTTCACCAAATTAACTAACTCTCTTTTAAATATCATATATTAAACTTGTCTTGATCAACGATTTCTATATTTATTATAGCTTAATTTATTTTTATGTCAAGTTGTTTTAAGAAACTTTATTATCTAATATAATTTAGAGATAATATCAGAACTATTTTATTAATATAAAAAGTTTTAATTAGCATATTAATTAAAACTTTCTTTGTATAAATCTAATGCTTTTTTTACCTCTTCTTCGTTTTCTAATCCAATCAAGTTTTCTTTTGAGCCATCTTTTTTTCTAATACAAAAATCAGTTACATCTTCAAGATTAGTCAAATATACATATGTTACATTATCATTTTCTATTTCTTTAGATATATAGTATTTTTTATTATCTTCAAGCGTTATCATATCGATAATCCTACTCCTTCATTTTTCTTTTTAACCTCATTTTTTGAAAATTCTACCCATTCCTCTATCGAATTAAATCCTTTCATTTTTAAATATCCATCAAAGTCTTTTACAACATTATCATCAATAGTAGGATCTATAAAAATAATAGATTCTATTAATTTATTAAATGTATCCTGAGAATGATTCAAATAAAAATTATACAAATCTCCATTCATTCCATCTTCTGATGACACTATCAATTTAGCAAAACCAATTATATCTGTATTTGGCGCTGTTTGATGATTAACTGTTTGTTCAGCTAAACTTTCTTGATTATTCTTTGTACTGCTTTTTTCGTTATTAGGTTCTGTTGTAGAAAGAGCTTGATTTATTTTATCTGTTAAAACATCATTTTTCTCATCTTGAGTACTTTTCTCCACATTGCTTCTAAATATCGGATTTGAAAGTTTTCTCGATGCATTCACAGACATTACTCCTAGTGCAATCATTCCTGATAAAAATACAACTTTTTTTATTTTTAATTCAAATTCCTCATTTAAATTTAATTCATGCTTTTTTTCATTTATGTTAATTACTGCAGATGTTACAGATTTTTTTATGATATTATCATATATTCTTTTAATATAATCAATATTTTTTTCATCATAAAATTGTTTTATATATTCCATATCATCACCTACTATAATAATGATACTACTTTTTTTTATTTTTTTCTAGTATATACTTAAACTTTACACTAAATTGATATTTTTTTTGGTATAACTTTTATTAGATGATATAATTAACTAGAGGATGTGATAATTATGAACAGAAATGTATTTAGAGAATATGATATAAGAGGTATATATCCTGGCGAAATAAATGAAGAACTTGCATACACTGTTGGTAGAAGTTATGGAAGTTTTTTAAGAGAAAAATATAATATTGATACTTGTGTTGTTGGACATGATAATAGACTTTCTTCGGAAAGTTTAGTGAAAGAACTAATTAGAGGACTAAAAAAATCCGGATGTAATATAATGTTTTATGGTTTAGTTACTACTCCTATGCATTATTTTTCGAGAAAATCAGCTAACTTCCCAGGAATTATGGTTACAGCAAGTCATAATCCTAAAGATGATAATGGATTTAAATTTTCATTTGATTTAGTTGCAAATGCTCGAGGAAATATGATTAAAGAATTTACTGATTATACTTTTAAAGGCGAATTTTTAGAAGGTGCCGGTGAAGAAATACTTATGAATATTGAAGATGAATATCTTTCATGGATTAAAAAGAATACTTTTTTAGGTGAAAGAAAAGTAAAAGTTGTATTTGATCCAGGAAATGGTACTACTAGTATAATAATAAAAAAGATAATTGAAATGTTTGACTCTATTGAACCAATATATATTTGTGATGAATCAGACGGCACATTCCCTAATCATCATCCAGATCCAGCAGTGGAAGAAAATATGGAAATGCTAAAACAAGCAGTTTTAGATAACAAAGCTGATTTAGGTATTGGTTATGATGGTGATGGTGACAGAATTGGTGTTATAGATGAAAAAGGTAAATGGATACCTACTGATAAATTTATGATTATGATTATTAGAAGTTTAATTAAAACTTCTGAATGTAAAAAATATTTATATGACGTTAAATGTTCTAAATCACTTGAAGATGAAATAATAAAACTTGGAGGAGAACCTTTCTGTTATAGAACTGGTGCTTCATTTACTGAATATGGTGTTGTATCAAATAATTTAGAATTTGGTGGTGAATATTCCGGACATGTCTTCTTCAATGATAGAGGAATGGAATTTGGAAGTGCTATTTATGCATCACTTAGATTAATTGAAATTTTAACGAATTGCAATGAAAGTGTATCCGATTTATTAAAAGGTATTAATAAATACTATTCTACTCCAGAAATAAAAGTTAAAACTACTGATGAAAAAAAATTTGAAATCGTAGAAAAAGTTAAAGAATACTGTAAAGAAAAAAGTTATAATATATTAGATATTGATGGTGTTAGAGTTACTTTTGAAAATGGTTGGGCACTTGTTAGAGCAAGTAATACTGGTCCTAATCTAACAATTAGATTTGAAGCAACTAGTGAAAAGGAATTAAAGAAAATAGAAGAAGAATTTATGGATTTAGTAAATACATATAATAATTAAAAAGGTGTGATTAACTCACACCTTTTCTTTTTCTTTCTACTTCTGATAAATCTATAAGTTCATTTTTATTATTGCTGTAAAAAAATTCTACTACATCATCCAAATTATTAAATAATCTATAAGTTTTTTCGAATAATACCAAGTATTTTTGTAATTCTATATCATTACTATATTTATATGAAATATTTGGATTTATCTCAATAATATAATCAGTATTAAATAAATTTCTAGGTAAATTATATTCTGGAATTGGTATACAACTTAAATAATTAATTTGTAAATCTCTCGCATCACAAAATACGTAAGATTGATAATTTTTTATAATTTCATCTGGTATATCACATATCATAAACATATTACTATTATTATTTATACCATAATGCGTTTTATTCATTATAGTTGCTAAAAAGCTATAATCATAAAATTTTATATTTCCACTTTCTTCATCTAATTTACCAGTTTTACATAAATTAGTTACTTCTTCAGGAGTTATTTTTTTATATACTATCACTTTTTTTCACCTCGTGTTTGGTATATTATCACATTTTATATTTAGAAGCAATACTTTCAAAAACTCTTAGTCCATCCATAGCGGCTGATGTTATGCCACCAGCATAACCAGCTCCTTCACCACATGGATAAATTCCTAAAATATTAGATTCTAAGTTTTCATCTCTAATTATTTTAACAGGTGATGAAGTTCTAGACTCAACTGCACTAATTAATACATCATCATTATTATAGCCTTCTATTTTATTTGAAAAATAATCTATCGCTTCTTTTAATGATTCGTTTATATGTTCTGGAAATATATCATTAATATTTGTTAATGTATAATTTCCTTTAAATATTGGCTTAATATTTCCCAAATTAAGTGACGCTACATTATTTTTATAATCTATATATTTTTGAGTAGGTATTAATCCATTACCTATATCATAAGCTCTTTTTTCAAGTTCTCTTTGATATTTTATTCCATCTAGTGGATTATCTCCAAAATCATTTTTATTTATAGTAACAATAATTGCGCTATTAGCATTATCGCTTTCTCTTTTATAATTACTCATTCCATTTATACATAAATATCCCTTTTCACTTGAAGAATTTACAACATAACCTCCTGGACACATACAAAATGTGTATACCCCTCTTTCATTTTTTGCTTTATAAGTTAATTTATAATTCATTGCTCCAATTGTTTTTACATCTTCTGTTCCAAGTTGTGCTTTATTTATATCTTTTTGTTTATGTTGAATACGAATTCCAACTGCAAAAGGTTTAGAATCCATACTTAATTTATTTTCATATAACATTTTAAATGTATCACGAGCAGAATGACCTATTGCAAGTACTAAAATATCTGTATCCAATATTTCTTCATTATTTAATTCTATAGATTTTAATTTATTATTTTCATATTTAATATTTGTTAATTTTGTTTCAAATCTAAATTCTCCACCCATATCAATAATTTTATTACGCATATTTTTTACAACAGTTCTTAATATATCCGTACCAATATGGGGCTTATAATCATACATTATTTCTTCTTTAGCACCGTTTTCAATAAATATTTCAAATATTTTCTTTTGCATAAATCTTTTATCTTTAACCATTGTATTTAATTTACCATCAGAAAATGTTCCAGCTCCCCCTTCTCCAAATAAAACATTTGACTCTTCGTTTAATTTGTTATTTTTCCAAAAAGTTTCAATGTCTATAACTCTTTCTCCAACTTTTTTTCCTCGTTCTATAATAATTGGTTTAAACCCATATTTAGATAACATATAAGCACAAAATAAACCTGCTGGTCCACTACCAACAATAATTGGTCTTTGTTTTAATAATATATTACCACTTGGTATAAATTCATATTCTTCTTTAGGAGATTTAAAAATATCTTTATTATTTATTTTTTTTAAGATATCATCTTCATTTTTTACTTCAACATCTATTTCATAAATAAAATACAACTTAGGTTTATTTCTGGCATCTAAAGATTTTTTTGATATTTTATAACTTGTAATGTTTTTTTTATTTATTCTAAGTTCTTTAGATACTTTTTCTAACAACTCATTCATATCATTTTTTATAGCAGCTATTTTTATTTGTCTTAATCTTATCATTAAAATCACCCACTACATATAGTTTATCAAAATATTAGCAAAAGAAAAAGAACTTATCATAAAGATAAATTCCTCTATTACTATTTTGTTCCTGTTGAACCAAAGCCACCAGTTCCTCTAACTGTTTCATTTAATTCATCAACTTCATTAAATTCTACTTTTAAGAATGGGGCTATTACTAGTTGAGCAATTCTTTCATTTACATCAACTGTTTGTTCTTCACTAGATTGGTTATATAAAGCAACCATTACTTCTCCTCTGTAGTCTGCATCCACTACACCTACCTTATTAGCTGGTGCAAGACCTCTTTTAGACGCAAGACCTGATCTCGCATATATAAATCCACCATATCCTTCTGGAATAGCCATTGAAAGTCCAGTAGGTATTAATTTAGTTTCACCTGGTTTAATAACTACCGCTTCATCAATACAAGCGTATAAATCTGCACCAGCTGAATATTCAGTTCCAAATGTTGGAATTATTGCATTATCATTTAATTTTTTTATGTCTAATTTCATTAAATATCTTCCTTTTCTTTATAAATAACTATTTTATCTTTTTTCAAACTTTTTGGAACATCTATAATTCTTTGATTAGTTGACCCAACATAGTGTGTAGCTACAGATGCAAGAGAAAGTACAAATCTACCTTCAGCAAGTACATCAATATTTTCTAATATATCTTTTAAATATTCATCATTAGGAAGTTGTTCCATTAACTCTTCCCATGTATATCCTGTATAACTCCATATTGTTTTTTCTGGATAACGAGTTCTAATATTTATAACTAAATCTCTAATTGTTTTTCTATTTTTTAAGAATAATGGATCTCCTCCAGATAGTGTTATTCCATTGCACCAATCAGCCTCTAATTCTTTATAAATTTCATTAATAGCGTCATCATCAAAATTAACACCATCATTTTCATCCCATGTGAATGCATTTTGGCATGCTGGGCAGTGGTGAGAACATCCACTAACCCATAATACCACTCTTAATCCTTCACCATTTAACATATCTGCTTTCGTTATATTGTGATACTTCATTACATAGATTTCCTTTCTGAAATTTCAACCATTTTCGCTCTATTTAATCTAGTGTCTCCATGTACTCTAGAATATGAAAGATAACCATTCATTCTATCAATTTTAGTTAAATCTTCACTTCCACATTTAGGACATTTATCCATATCTAATTCTTCATGTCCACATTCATTACAATATGCAAGAGATAAATTTACTCCTTCATAGAATCCTTTTTCCATAGCTCTTTCAATATATGTAATCATAGCTTTTTTATTATAATTTAGGTTATATCTTACATATTGAATTCTTCCTCCACGGAAATAATCCCAGAATCTTCCTTCTAAATCTTGTTTTTGAATTCCATTAATATCTTCCCAAACACCACAGTGGAAGCTATTTGAAACATATTCACGTTCAGAAACACCTTTAACAATTCCATATTTTTTTCTAAATTGTTCTATTTGTAGTCCACATAAATTTTCTGCAGGTGTACCATAAATAGCATACATTATATTATCTTCTTTTTTAAATTCGTTAATTTTACAATTAATATATTTCATTACTTCTAGTGCAAATTCTCCATCTTCAACTAAAGATTTACCATTATATAATTGTTGTAATTCATTTAAAGCTGTAATTCCAAATGAAGCTGTAGATGCTTTTAATACTGGTTCTATACAATCAGATGGTTTTAAATGACCTTTATAGAATCCGCCTTCACAATATGCAATTGGATTTGTACTAGCTTTTTTCTTTGCTAAATATTTATATGTACGAATATGTATTTTTCTAATCATTTCCATATAATAATCCAATACTTCATAGAAATCTTTTTGTTCTTCACGTGCTTTTGCTAAAATCATTGGTAAATGTAGAGATATTGCACCAATATTAAATCTTCCGATGAATACTGGAACATCTTTTTCATCTGCTGGTTCCATTCCACCACGTTCATAATATGGTGATAAGAATGCACGGCATCCCATCGGAGAAATTACTTTCTTATATTTTTTGTACATTTCACATACATACCCTTCACCAGTTAATGATAAGTAATCAGGATACATAGTTTTTTGGCTACATTCAATAGCAGATAAGAATACATCTCTTAATTCTTTATCTTTTCCATGTAAATCTTTATCATATAAAAATACTAATTTAGGGAATAATGTAGGTTTCTTTCTTCCTTTTTTACCTTGTCCTTTAGCATGTGTTTCTAAAATTGTTTGATTAATCATTTGACCAAATTTAGTAGTATTTATACCAAATGTAAATGTTACGAATGGATAGTCTCCACGAGATGAACCTATACTGTTAAGTTTATATTCAATACCTTGATATCCTTGTTCACATTCTCTTTTTGTTTTCTTCCAAGCATAATCTTTTGCTTCTTCTTCTGCACCCGGTTTAATTTCTAAGTATTCATCATAAAATTTTTTATAACTTTTTTCAGCATATGGCGCTAAAATTGTATCAACTTCAGGAACTGTAAAACCACCATATTGCATTGCAGCAGTATTTATTATTACATCTCCCATAACATCAAATGCTGTATCAAGTGTTTTAGGCTCGTTATACCAAAGATTACCCATTTCAAAGCCATCTTTCATAACACTACCAACATCACATAAGCAACAGTTCATTGTGTCACGTCTAGCACTCATATCATGAACATAAATATATCCATCTTCACATGCTTCTACTTCACCAGGAGTTAAGAAAAATTTTTGATATAGTTCTTTATTTAAATGATTATATACTAAACTTCTTTGAGTAGATACAAGTGCACTATCAGTATTTGAATTTTCTTTATCTCCTATATAACTAATAGCTTGTGCTTTTTTATATACTTTATCTAAAATATGAACGAAATCTTTTTTATAATTTCTGTATTCACGATAACTTTTAGCTACTAAAGGATTAACTTTTTCAAGTGCTGCTTCTACGCAATTATGAATTTCTTGAACATCTGCATCGCCAGTTTGATTATCTAAATAATCTAAAACTAGTTGTACAACTTCTTCTTCAGCCTCAGGAGTTAATGTTACCATTACTCTTTCGGCACTTTTTCTAATTGCAATTTTAATTTTTTCTGGATCAAAATCTTGTTTATTTCCATTTCTCTTTATGATTTTTAACTCAACTATTGCCCCCTCAGCTATATTATCAAGCTTTACTGTTTTTACTTCTTTTTTTGCCATCTTTCTAATTTCCTCCACACTTATTTTTTATTAATTATTTTTTCTTTTTCTCCTGTTTTAGGAGTATATCGAGTCACCACCCATTAAACCACTTTCCTCTCTCTACCTTTTTCTTATAGTGTGATTTTAGCACATAACATTATCATTTATAGTGTTGCATTTGCAACACTATTAAAAATTTGCTAAAATATTTTTATAACTAGTTTAGGAGGCCTTTATTTATGGGAAATTTTAAAAAAATAAGTAATAGTCAAGAACTTGTAAACGATATTTCAAAGTGTGCCAATGCCTTCATTGGAAACTATAAACAAGGTGCAAAGGTTACAGAATTTGGCACTAATAATAAAGTTGTTGGAATAGTAATTCGTGGTGAGATTGATGTTATAAGGGAAGATGAATTAGGTAATAGAACTATTCTTGAAAAACTACTTCCAAATTCTATTTTTGCAGAACAGCTAACTTACTATGGCAATGATTTCACATATGCTATTAGTAGTATTGATTCATCCATCATAATATTAACATACGATTATATAATCAAAAGTTGTGCTAGAAACTGCGAACACCATCAAAAACTAGTTTCTAGAATATCAGAATTACTTATAGAAAGAAGTACTCTTCTATCAAAAAGAGTTGATATATTATCAAGGAAAACAACTCGTGATAAGATTATAGCCTATTTAAAAACATTATCAGTTAGTGAAACAAATAAAGTTCATATTCCATATTCATACTCTAACTTAGCCGAATACTTATGTATAGATCGTGCTAACTTGATGAGAGAGCTAAAAAAAATGGAAAATGATAAATTAATAAAAAGAGTAAAACAAGACATGATATTATTTTTTTTAATCACTTAAATTCAATTTAATCATAAAATACCTTAGTGTAGGAGGTTTTTATGATTAATAAAATATTTAACTTAAGTTATACATATCAAGCTTTAATTGCTACGTTATTTACCTATTTTGTTACAGCTCTAGGCGCAAGTATTGTATTATTTATAAAAAAACTAAACAAAAATTTTATGGATGCAATGTTAAGTTGTGCCGCTGGTATTATGATTGCTGCATCATTTTTTTCACTTATTATGCCTGCAATAAGTATGGCCGATGATTTAAAAATGGTACCTTTTATTGTTTTATCTATTGGATTTTTAAGTGGAGGTATATTTCTATTTATTTGTGACAAACTCTTTTCTAAGATACTAAAAAATAACACAAATAAAAATAAAAGAACCCTAATGCTAATTTTTTCTATTAGCTTACACAATATTCCAGAAGGTGCTGCTATCGGTGTAGCATTTGGATCTTTATTTTATGATCTTAATAGTGCGACCATTATATCCGCATGGATGTTAGCTCTTGGAATCGGTATACAAAACTTCCCAGAAGGTGCTGCTATTTCTCTACCTCTAAGACGTGATGGATATTCTAGAAAAAAAGCTTTCTTTCTAGGACAACTTAGTGGTATTGTTGAACCAATTTTTGGAGTTATAGGTGCGATATTAGTATTAAAGGTCAGATTTTTATTGCCATTTTTACTATCATTTGCAGCTGGTGCCATGATTTATGTTGTGGTTGAGGAGTTAATTCCTGAAAGTCAATCTAACATAAAAAAAGAGGTTATGTCCCTCTTTACTTTATTAGGTTTTACAATCATGATGATTTTAGATTTAGCCTTAGGCTAAATTTTTTAATAATTTTTTGAAAAAAATGGTTTTAAAGTATAACTAATTTGTTCTTTATCTTTGATAACCTCTATTTTATATATAGTATATTCATAATAAATAACTTCTTTATCATCTTTCTTATATTCAATTTTTTCTTTATATCCAGATGGTTCTTTACCATCTTTCACAATATCAAAATTTGTTTTACTAGAACTCATTAGTAGTAAAAAAACAATTACCACAAATAACCCTATTAATACAATTGCAAAACTAAATAAGCTAATTTTTTTTTCTTTTTTTTCAATATTTTTTTCTTCTTTCATACTATCACCCTTCTATTGTTATAATAATATCATTATTTTTTATTTATAACAAGAAAAAACATACTATATTTTAGTATGTTTACATCATTTTATCATCAAAACATAATCTATTAATCAATTCCCTTTTTAATTGGTATTGATTATTAGGCGTAATAGTTATTCTTTCAAATAATTCATCATCTAAATACCATTTTATTCCTAATTCTTCTAATGACACAATTTGTTCTTTTGAAAGTATACTTGAATTATATTTTATATCACCATTCGGTAAAACTTTGCCAAATTTAAAGATTATTCTTTGAGCATAAAGCCAATCTAATAAATATTTATCTTGTACTGTATCTGTTTCTTTTTTTTCTCTATTAATTAATGAACTATCTTCTTTTAATCTTAGGCATAACTTAATATATAAATCGTTCCATAAATCATTTCTATCAATTTTAGATTTTTTAGCTTTATCAAATAGACCAATTCCTTTTAATTTTAATATTTGTCTTTTAGTAAGAGTTCTTTCTCTTCCACTTGTTTTTAAAACTATATTACCATATTCATCTTCAATACCATTAAAATAAATTGTTCTTTGAAGATAGCTCCAATAAACTATATCTACGCCTTCATATTTCATATGTCCAGTTGGAAAAGAACCATATATATCTAAATATTTAAATAATATATTAAAATTTCTATCCCATGTACTATCATTAAAAGTATAAAAATCATCGAGATAACAATTTAATTTTTCTAACTTTTCTACTTGATATTTTAAAAGCATATTTTTTTCATCAAGAACTATACTACCATTATCCATTAAATTCCCATTATTATAAATTTTTCTTATTTTTTTTAACCAAGAACTTTCATATCCATGTAATGTTTTATTATTCAATGCATATTCTAAAAGACTTTTATATTCTTTTTCAAATTTCACATTTTTAGAATGTTCAAATATCTTTGATTCTTCTAACATTTTTTGCTGTTCACTCGTTAATACATTTCCATAATAATATATTTTACCATCACTTTTTTTACTACCATTAAAATATATATTTCTAACAAGTTTATAAAAAGATCCAATTTTAACATCTTTATAAACAACATCTGAAGATAAAGATTTATCTGGATTTTGCACTTGCCATTCTAAAGTTAACCAAAGTTTATTGTACCATGTTTCATGTTCTATCATATTAACCCCTCTGTTTCAAATTATTAATATTATATGTTTCTTTCATTTAATATATGGTACGTATAATAGCATATTTTAAAGAAACTTTCAACTTTTTAACAATTTCTTTTTACAACATAAAAAATATGTAGTAAAATGTTTTATAGGTGATAGAATGAAACATTTAATAATATTTTTGATTAGATGTTATCAGGTAGTGCCTTTAACTTCTCATAAGATGTGTAGGTTCACACCAACTTGTAGTCAATATATGATTGATGCTATTAATGAATATGGTACATACAAAGGTATAAAAATGGGAATTAAACGTCTAAAAAGATGTAGGCCTAAAGGCGACTATGGTTATGACCCTGTAAAAAAGAAAGAAAAGGAGAAATAAAAATGAAAAAAACTTTATCAATTTTAGTTTTATTACTAACGTTATTTTCATCTACAGGATGTTTAAAAAAAGATGATTTAGATGGAGCTAAGATATATACTACTGTATACCCTATTACATACATAGTAGAAACGTTATATGGTGAAAATTCACAAATTAGCAGTATCTACCCTAATGGAAGTGATGTTACTAATTATAAATTAAACAATAAACAGATAGATGAATATAGTAAAGCGAATATATTTGTATATAATGGATTATCACAAGAAAAAGAAATTGCCAAGAATTTTTTAAATAAGAATAAAGATTTAAAAATATTGGATGTTGCTTATGGTCTAAAATATAAGAATGGAATTGAAGAATTATGGTTATCACCTGCTAATTACTTAATGCTTGCATCTACTACTAAAAATAATCTGATTGACATTATTGAAAATAAATATTTAGTTGAAACTATTGAAAAAAATTATAATGTTTTAGAAGAACAGTTATCAATAATGGATGCTGAATTAAGAACAATTGCTTCAAGTTCAAATAAAAATAGTAATGAATTAATTGTTTCTTCTAATGTATTTAAATTTTTAGAAAACTATGGGTTTAAAGTTATATCTTTAGAAGATGAAGAAAATTTGAGTACTAATAATCTAGCAACTATTAAAGGTAATTTTAAAAGCAAAAAGTATACTTCTATATTTGTTAGATCAGATGAAGAAAAAAGTGATTTAGTAAAAGATTTAATTGATAACTACGATGTAAAAGTAATTGAAGTAAACACTATGAATACACTAACAGATGAAAATGTTAATAATAAAGAAACATATTTTTCAATAATGGAAAACTTCTTAGAAAATATTAGAAATGTTACATTAGGATGATGAAAATCATCTTTTTGTATTGACTAAATCAAAAAATTATTGTAAACTTTATTTGTGATCTTGGTTTGGAGTAGTACTCAAGAGGTTGAAGAGGCGCCCCTGCTAAGGGTGTAGGTCGGGCAACTGGCGCGAGAGTTCGAATCTCTCCTACTCCGCCATTTAATTTAAATAAAAAAGTTCTAATAAATTAGAACTTTCAGACTGTTGACAAATAAAAACAGTCTTTTCTTTTTTATAAAATTGTATTATAATTAAGTTACGAGATAGACT
>SVAH01000011.1 GCA_015059485.1 Bacillota bacterium | reverse complement strand
AGTGGCGTCCTTATTTCATGTGACATACTTGATAAGAAATCACTTTTGGCTCTATTTGCTTTTTCTGCTTGCATATTCGCTTTAGTTAGCTGTTCAACCATTTTTAAATCGGGGTTTTCTATTGTGAAGTACATTATAGCTGTTACGAAAGCGAAAGAACATGTGATTAATATTATTCCAGGATTAATATTTCTAATTGCAAATGCTATTCCAAAGCAAAGTAATAAAGCAAACATTGGAGCCACTTTTTTAGTGTTTAGCTTTTTTATATTTTTAAATATACAAATAAAATCAATAAGCATAAACAAAGCACATGCCGCTGCTAAAATATCTGTTGCAGGTCCATATGAATATACTGCTTTTTTATCGTAATAATATTTAATAGGCAAAAATAAGACAAATAATATTAAAGCAAAGTATATAAAACAAATTATTATCTTTTCGATTTTATTAAATTTAATTATAGTAAATTTATCACCTTTTTTTAATTTAAAACATGCAACATATACATATACTGTAAATAAACTAACAAATGTAGCAAAATACACTAAATATGATCGGTTAGCAATAACATTTAAAATAGGTATTTCTTCTCTATATTTAACTGTAAGACAGCATAAAAGTTCTAAAATTAAACCTATTACATTTAAGATTAAAAGTATCGCATATATTTCTGTTTCCGTCGTTTTTATTCTTTTTTTAGAAAAATAAATAGCACACAATAAAATCATATATATTAAACTACATACAATAAATGACATTCCGATTATCATTACTATCACCTATCTTATATATATATATTATATAATAAAAAAACAAGTTTGTACACTTGTTTTTCATTATCTCCTCATCGTCAAAACTCGTTCTGAAGAAATATTATTTATATTTGAATCCTCATTTTCTAAAGCTAAATAGTCAATTTTACCAATCGGAGTTAATGGTAAACTATTTCTAAATTTATAATCGACCGGTTGTGCATATTCAGGTAACTGTGTAGCACATAATTCTTGTATTTCTAACATTATTTGCTCTTGATAAGGCTTAAAATCATCTTTTAAGACAATATGTGCTTTGGGTAGTTTTCCTTGTCTATGTCCGCTATCGGCAATAGCAACAACTTTACAAGCTTCAACTGCTTTATGACTTCCAATTACACTTTCGATAAGTGAAGGGAAAATTTTAAATCCATCATATCTAATCATCATACGTTTTATTCTATCAACTATAAATATACTTCCATTTTCTTTAATATGTCCAATATCTCCAGTATGAATCCATAGTTTTCCATCAGCATGTCTCTTTAAAATTGCATTTGTTGCTTCCTCGTTTTCATAATATCCTAACATTATATTTGGACCAGTAATACAAATTTCTCCATCTTTATTATATCCTAATTCATTTTCAGAACCAGGTTCAAAGACTGAAATAGTAGTTTTAACAAATGGAATACCTACACTACCAATTTCATTGTTTTCATCAACTGTTCCTGAAACTCCACCTGTTACTTCTGTCATACCATATCCCTTAACAATTTTTGACGAACAATTATGTTCCTTTAAAAAAGTATTTGCTTGTTGTTCAAGTGTCATATCCATAGCATCACCACCAACTGTAGGAGCAATAATGTATGATAAGTCTTTCTTTGCTAGTTTTTTACTTTTTATAATAGTTCCCCAATAAGATGGAACTCCAATCATGTGAATTGGTTTATATTTAATAAGTAATTCATCAAATTTTTGTGGATCAAATTGAGGAATTAGAATTGTTTCCATACCAATAGTCAAAGGCAAATGTAACCCCATACCAACACCATAAGCGATAAATGTTGGCATTATATCTAACCAATTATGCTCTCTTTGCATATCAATACCTGTAAGAACACTTTGCAAAGCTACTGCATTAATATTCTCATTTGACAAAACTACGCCTTTTGGATCTCCAGTAGTACCACCAGTATGTTCAATAACTAATGGCCTATTTGGAATAAATTCAGTTTCAGTTTTTGAAGTATAAGTTTTACCATTTATTATAAATTGTTTCCAATTCATTGTATGCTTGTTAAACTTATTTTTCTTAGAAGAATCTTTTAAGGATTCAATAAAGTCTTTAACTTTATATCCAAGTCTTAATCCTAATGGCAAAGATTCAGCAGGAGATACAGCAATAATTTTGTTAACAGTACCATTTTCTGATAATAATTTAACTTTATTATAATAAGAATCAACAATTATTACTTTATCTGATTTAGTTTCTTCTATATACTTATGAATACCTTCTGCACTTGTTCTTGGATCAACCATATTTGCAATAGCTCCAATTTTACTCATTGCATAGAAAAGATAAACAGCTTCTGGTGTATTAGGCATTGAAATAGTTACAATATCATTTTCTTTTACTCCCATTGCTTTTAGTGACTTTGCAGTTTCTTCTATTTTAGAAAATAACTCATCAAATGTTATTTTTTTTCCATAATAACTTAAAGCTGTTCTTCCTAAGTACTTACTATTTTGTTGATATAAGTAAGAATATGCACTCATTTTAGGCATATCTGTTTTTATTTGATCAGCAGTATAATACTTTAACCAAGGTTTATCTATACTAGCACAATCAATTAAAGGCCCTTGAATTTCACTAGTATGTAATTTTCTAAGGTACAAATCTCTTTCTTTTTCTTCCAAATCACTTAACTTTGATAACTTTTCTTTAAGTTTGATTAAATCTTCTTTATTCACGATGATTTTCCCCCTTTATAAATACTACACAAATTATAACACTTTTAGTCGATTTTGTCAAATTAATGTAAAGCTTTGCATACTTATATTATTAAAATAGTTTTTACAATTTTATAATATAAAAACATCACAAAATATGTGATGTTTTTAACTTTCTAAATTAATTTCTAAAGTATTTTCAAAGTTAATTGCTTCTCCAGCAGGTATACTTACACTAGCTACGTTTCCATATCCGTTTATATTATATTTTAAACCTATCATCTTACAGAATGTTATAAGTTCATTACTGCTCCAACCTGAAACATCTGGCATTTTAAATATTGAACCGTTTGTTAATAAAAATACTTTACTGTCTTTAGTAGTTACACTACCCTTTAATGGATATTGGTTAATAACATACTTTCCATCACCTAATACAACTACTTTTAATCCTTTCTTTTCTAAAAAATCAGTTGTAACTTTTGTATCTTTTGAAATATAATTAGATAATTCAATTATTTTAGACTTATCTATGTCACTTGATGTACCAATTATCTTCTTTGTTTTAGCTATTTCTTCAATAGCATCTGAAACTACATCAGCTATATCTTTTGTTTCTCCAACTAATTGTTTTACTGAAATATAAATAATATATTCTGGATTTTCATATGGAAATAATCCAGCAAATGACTTTATATAATCATATTTTCCAGTTAAATATCCTCCATATGGAGATGCTATTTGTGCAGTACCTGTTTTACCTATTACTTTTACATTGTCAGCTGCATAATATTTAGAAGAACTAAGTCCATTATAAACCACATCATACATTAAATTTTTAACTTGATCTATAGTTTCCTTAGAAGCTACTGTATTAAGCTCTGTTCTTTTTCCTTGATAAACTACTTTACCATTTTGATCAACTATTTTATCTACTATATATGGTTTTAAAACAGTACCATTATTAGCAAGACAACTTAATGCTTGTAAATTTTGAACTGGTGTTGTTGTTATACCTTGTCCAAAAGATGCATTTGCAAGTTCTGACTCGTATGTAAATGTCATCTTTCCTGGTAATTCTCCAGGTAATTCTATATCAGTTGTTTTCCCATATCCTAAGCTTTCATAAAATTTTTTCAATTTTTTAGTGCCTAACTTTTGTGCCAATTTAGTAGCGGCAACATTTGAAGAATATGCAAATCCAGTATTATATGTTATAGAACCCCATCCTGTATTATTAAAATCCTTTATTACCGTTTCATCTTTTAATTTAATAGTACCAGACATAAATGTATCTTCTCCATTATATATACCATCTTCTATTGCAGCCATAAACGAAAATATTTTCATAGTTGAACCTGGTTCATATGTATACGACGTAAGTGGATTTAAATATGACTGAATATTATCTAAAGTATTTAAGTTAAAACTAGGACTTGATGCAGACGCTACTATTCTACCAGTTTTTGCTTCCATTACGCTAAATGTTACCCAATCTAAATCATGCTTATCAGCAAGCGTATATACAGCATTTTCCGCAATCAATTGAATGCTATTGTCAAGCGTTAGATATATATCATTACCATTTATTGCTTCTTCTACATATACAGGATGTTTATCATTATTAGGTAGTTGATACCCGTATGCATCTTGTTGATACGTTTTTTTACCTGATTCACCTTTTAATTTTTTGTCATAATATGCTTCTATTCCCATTTGACCAGTTATCTTTCCTTTTTCATCAGGACGTGCATATCCAACTATATATGGAGCAAATGTAGCCATTTTATAATATCTTTTAGTACTTGCAATAAAATCTATACCTGGCAAATTTAAATCTTCTATTTGTTTTTTAGTAAGTTCAGTTATTCCTCTTCCACCTGGTCCAAGTTCTACTTGATATAAATCTTGATTTAATAATTTCATTATTTGTTCTGGTGTCATATTAATAAGAGGAGCTATTTCATTTGCTGTTTTTTCTTTATCAATTACATGTTCCGGATTTTTTTCATCTGTCGTTCTTGATGAAGAAAGATATGCAATAACTGTATATGAATTTACATTTTGAGCTAAAACTTCTCCACTATAATCATATATAGTTCCACGTTTTGCAGGTAAAGTTTCTGTAACTGTATTTCTATTATTTGCAAACGCAGTCAAATCAGTACCATCAACATCATTTGATAGTACTACATAGGAAAGTTTTCCTATTGCAATACAAAATAAAAGAGAAACTCCAAAAACAGTTAATCTAACATTAATTTTTGCTTTTGTAATTTTTCTCTTTTTTTTCATATGTATTTAACTCCTTTAGTCTGATATTATTAACTTTATATTATCATTATTATAAGATAACCCAAGATTATTTGCAACTCCTTGGATTTTATCTAAAGATGCTAACTCATTAATTTGCATATCCAAGCTATCATTTATATTAGTTTGTTTACTAATCTTATTTTCTAGCTTTTCAACTTCAATGTTTGTTTCTGATAAAACTGCCTTTGTAAAAACATTAGCAATTGGTATTAATACAGCCACGAATATAATAAGTGAATATATCAATTTTTCTATTCTTAATGTTTTTATTACTTTACCAGTTTTTTTCATAATATCAAACCCTTTCAATAATTCTTAGTTTAGCACTTTTACTACGGCTATTTTCCTTTATTTCTTCATCCGTAGGCAATATTGGCTTTCTATTTATTAGTTTTATTTTTGGCTTATATTCATCAGGAATTTCAGGAAGTCCCTTAAATATTTCATTAACTTCTGAATTTTCTTTAAATATTTTTTTTACTATTCTATCTTCTAATGAATGAAATGTTATAACACTTATCCTACCATTTTTATTAAGTAAATCTATAGCATCTGGTAAGACACTTTCTAATACATTTAATTCACCATTAACTTCAATTCTTATTGCTTGAAATATATTTCTTTCTGGATGATTTTGATTAAAATATTTTAAACCAACAGCACTTTTAATTATATCAACTAATTCTAGTGTTGTCTCAATATTTTTATCATTTCGTGCATCAACTATTTTTTTTGCAATAGCTGATGATGTTTTTTCTTCACCATATTTAAAAAATATTTCTTTTAGTTTTTCTACATCATAATTATTTACTATTTGATATGCATCGAATTCTTTTGATTGATCCATTCTCATATCTAGCTTACCATCTCTCATAAATGAAAACCCACGAGCTGAATCATCAATTTGAGGCGATGAAAATCCTAAATCAAATAATATTCCATCTACTTTTTCTACTCCTTCATTTTGTAATATTTCCTTCATATTTACAAAATTACTATGAAAAATTTTATAATTATTTGATATTTTTGATAGTCTTTCGTTTGATGCTTTAATTGCTATTTCATCATTGTCAAAGCAATATAGTTTTCCAGTAGTTATTTTTTTTAATATTTCACTACTATGGCCTGCATAACCTAAAGTTGCATCTACATAAATACCATCTTTTTTAATGTTTAAACCATCTATGGATTCATTTTTTAAAACGCTATAATGTTGCATATCATTCCTCCGAAAATAAATTCTCTGCTATATCTTCAAGTTTTTCACTATTGATATCCATAAAATCATTCCAACTTTGTTCTGACCATATTTCTATACGGTCATTTGCGCCGATAATCATACATTCTTTTGATATACCGGCGTAATTAACCAGTGGGGAGGTAATGTTAATTCGACCTTGTTTATCGAATTCACACTCAGTAGCACCAGAGAAAAAGGTTCTTGTAAATGTTCTGGCATCTTTTTTTGTAAAAGGTAGAGTATTTAATTTTGAGACAAGTTTATTCCATTCACTTAAAGAATAAACATATAGGCATTTTTCAAGGCCACGTGCAAGCACAAATTGATTTCCTAATTCGTTGCGGAATTTATTAGGAATTACCAAACGGCCCTTATCATCAATATTATGATGAAATTCTCCCATGAACATTTTAATCCCCCACTTTCTACCACTATGTACCACTGTCTACCACTATAATACATTAAAAAGACTTTAAAGTAAATACTTTAAAGCCTTTTTTTAATATTTTTTATATTTTTTACAAGTTGTTTACATATCTATTTATCATATAAACATTTTTTTGATTTTAATGAACATTCAAACACTTTATACTCACTATGTTCTCCTATAAAAATATTTCCTCCAAGAATTATTTTTTCACCATCTATTTCATCTATTATTAATGTCAAAAATGGGTTCTTTTTACCGTCAACATCAAATTTTAGTTCATTAAGTTTACTTTTGCCTTTATTTAATTCTATTTCATAAATTAGTGGCAAATCACCTGTTCCTACTCCATAAAGTTTTCCATCATAAAACTTATAAGCGCTGTTTCCTTTATTGTCAACTTTAATAATAGATTCTAATTTTTTTATTAGCACAAATTTTTTACCTTCTTTATAAAATAAGCCTGTTGTTAAAATCTCACTATCTTCTTCAGTAATATCTGCAAGTACATAGTCTACTTTATTATAATTATATGTTATCATTTCTTTTTTATCTAAATTATATGTTACACTATCTTTTTCTTTTTTTGCACAACCTGTTGTCACCATAGCAAACATTAATAATACTAAAAACACTTTTTTCATAATTCCTCCAATCGCCTTTAAAGGCAAATAAGATAACTAAATAGTTATCTTATTTTTCTTCAGATTCAGTAGTTTTAATTACTTCATTACCTTTGTAGTAACCACACTTAGTACATGCACGATGAGGTCTTAATTTTGCTCCACATTTTGGACATGTTGTTAAAGCCCCAACTTCTTTTTTTAAGTGAGTACGACGCATTCTTTTTTTAGTTTTACTTGTTCTTCTAAATGGAACTGCCATATTATCACTCCTTCCCGCTATCATCAAGTAGCTCAGTTAACTTTGCTAATCTTGGATCGATTTCTTTTTTATTTTCATCTATCAGATTCCAACCCTCACCAGATGTCTTAATATCCTCTAACTTACTATTGGTGATTCGCATTGGAACTTCCAATACAATATTTTGCCACAAAATTCCCATAATATCAAGTGTATTTTCACTTTTTTCATAATATTCTACAATTTCTTCATTATTTTTGTCAATTTCGTAGTCAATTTCAAACTCAAATGGATACTCTATATCATCTAAAGTAATTGAATCTTTTAAAACCATAATACCATTACAAGTTCCTTCTAACTTTAAATTATCGTTATAGTCATAATATATTTTTCCTGAAAAATTAACTTTTTCTAATTTTTGAATATCTGTTTTTTTATAATATTCCTCAGAAAAATTATATTCTTCGTTAATAATTAATGAATCTCTTACTTTATTTAAATCTATAATCATAGTCATCCACCAAAGTTATTATAACATTATTAATCAAATATATCAAACAATTATACCTTATAATACTATATTAGTATACAATTCTTTTAAATAATTATATCTTATAGTGATTATTTTTTATAAAATTTCTTTCTTATTTTTGAAATACTTTCTATAGAATCAATAAATACTAAAATTTCATCAATTTTTATATATCTAAACATTCTTTATTTTTCATTGATTTAATATATGAAATATAATTTATCTTTTTATCATTTTCTTTCAAACATAAATAACATAATCTGTTTCTTTTTTCTACTCAAAAAATAAAAGTTTAATAAATACTCTTATAAATATTTATTAAACTTTTTAAATTCATCTTGTTTTTCTAAACCAGTTTCAGATAATTCTTTTAACAATTTTTTTTGAGTTTTGTCAAGTTTAGTTGGTGTAACAACTTTTACAATTAAATACATGTCTCCTTTTCTTAAAGATCCAGGTATTTTGACGCCTTTACCTTTAAGTTTCAATTTACTTCCACTTTGTATTCCTTCTTTAAAATCTACTGAAACAACTCCATGTATTGTAGGAACATCTTTTTTACATCCTAAAGCAGCTTCTGCAAATGTTAGCGGAACTTCTAGATAAATATCTTCTTCATCTCTTTCAAATAATTCATGACTTGCTACTGCAAACTCTAAATAAATATCACCATTAGGTCCACCATTTCTTCCAGCTTCTCCTTTTCCACTTATTCTAAGTTGATATCCATTATCTACACCTTCTGGTACTGTAACATCAATTGTTTTATTTTTACGAACTTGTCCTAATCCATTACATTCAGTACATTTTCTTTTATAAATTTTACCTAGTCCACCACAATCACGGCATGTAGTTTGAGTTTGAATTACTCCAAATAAAGATTGTTGTTGAGTAACAACACGCCCACTTCCACCACAAGTAGAACATGTTACTTCATCAAAACCTCCTTTACCACCGCATTTATCACAATTTTCATTTAAATCTATTTTAATAGATTTTTTACATCCATAAACAGCTTCATCAAATGAAAGTTTAACTCTTACTAAGCTATCTTTTCCCTTAATTGGTCTGTTAGAGTTTTGTCCTCTTCCACCACCAAATCCAAAGTTAGAAAATCCTCCTCCAAAAGATCCACCAAATAAATCTTCAAATATGCTTCCTAAATCAATATCACTTGCATCAAATCCACTAAATCCAGATCCACCTGCTGCTCCATCAAATGCTGCATGTCCAAATTGATCATATTGAGCTCTTTTTTGAGGATCTGATAATATAGCATAAGCTTCTCCAATCTCTTTGAATTTTTCTTCTGCCCCAGGTTCCTTATTAACATCTGGGTGATATTGTTTAGCAAGTTTTCTAAAAGATCTTTTTATCTCTTCATCTGTAGCTCCTTTTTTTAATCCAAGGACTTCATAATAATCACGTTTATTGCTACTCATAAGTATTACTCCTCTCTAATAAGTTTTTCAAATTCATCCATCTGTTCATTTAACATACCAAACGCTTCATCATATACGTCATCTTTTGTTAAATCTACTCCTGCAACTTTTAATGACTCTACAGGATCTTTAGTTGAACCAAGTTTCAAGAATTCTAAATAATTATCTAAAGTTTGTTTATTACCATTAAATATATCATATGCTATTTTAAGTGCTGCTATATAGCCAGTTGAATATTGATATACATAAAAATTATAGTAGAAATGAGGTATTCTAGACCATTCATATCTTATCTTATCATCTACTATTACATCATTACCAAAATATTTTTTATTTAATTCATAATATTTATTACATAAGCATTCAGGTGTAAGTATTTCTCCATTTTGTTCACTTTCATGTACATTTTTTTCAAATTCTGCAAACATAGCTTGTCTTACTACTGATGATTTAAAATGCTTCATCAAAGTATCTAATATAAAGATTTTTTCTTCTTTATTGTCAGATATATTTAGAACATGAAGTGCAAGTAATATTTCATTTACTTGACTTGCTACTTCAGCAACAAATATTGAATACCCATAATCACAATATATATTATTTGTTTGAGCATAATAATAATGCATTGCATGACCAAGCTCATGAGTTATTGTAGATACATCTCCATACCTTTCATTAAAATTTGTCATTACATATGGATGAGTTAAATAACAACATGTACAGTATGCTCCGCCTCTTTTATTTTCATTAGGCATTACATCAATCCATTTTTCCGAAAATGCTCGTGAAAGTGTATTAACATAATCTTCACCCATTACTTTTAGTGAATCAAGTATCATCTTTGAAGCTTCTTCATAAGTATATTTTTTATCAAATTCTTCTGTTAAAGGTACATAAGTATCATATAGATGTAGCTCATCTAATTTCATTTTTTCTTTTCTAATACTCCATTGGCGATATACCGTTTTAAGATTCTTTTCTATAGAAGATATTAATTTTTCATATACTTTAGGACTTACATCATTAGCATCTAACGATCTTTGCATTGCACTGTCATATTTTCTTATTTGCGAAATAGCATTATTCTTCTTAACTTCACTAGATAAAAGTTCAGAAGTTGTATTAATTATACTTTTATATGCTGTAAAGAATTTTTCAAATACATTTTTTCTTACATCTCTATTTTTAGATTCAATAAATGTTGCCCAATTACTCTCAGTTAATTCTACTTCATTTCCATCTTCATCTTTAACTGTACCAAATTTTAAATCTACATCAGTTAATTTTGAATAAATATCTTCTGGAGATGTAAATGTATCAGATAATTTAGTTAAAATATATTCTTCATTTTTAGAAAGCATATGACTTTTTAATCTAAAAATTTCTTTTAGACTATTCTCATATTTTTTTAAATCTTCATTTTCTTTTATATAATCATCTATTTCTTTATAATCATGTTCCAAAAGTTCAGGAACTACATAAGAAGATAGAGTACCGTATTCTTTATTCAATTTATAAGCTACACCATAATATTCATTCCCTTTAGTGTCGCCCAAATCCATATCATTATTTAAATGAGCATAAATATATACTTTTTCTATTCTTTTATCTAATTCTTCAGATAAATCCAACATTTCAAGTAATGTTTTTGAATTACTTAAAAGTTTACCCTCATACTTACTTATTTCTTTTATTTCTTCTTTTAATTTTTCTATTTCTTCTAAGAATTCTTTTTCACTTTCAAATAAATCTTTAGTATTCATTTTATATTTTTCTAAAACTTGGTCTCTTTTTTTCATATATATTCCTTTCCAGTAACAAAATTAAGGTTCTAGTTACCTAGAACCAAAACTTCTATTTTTCTTCGTAATTAGCTTCTTCTACATCATCATTTTTAGATTTTTTATCATCTGTATCAGTAGTTGTCTCTTCACTTGGATTTTGATTTGCAGCAGCGGCTTGTTCATATACTTTTGAAGCTAACTTCATAGCTACATCTTTTAAATCTTCAGTTTTCTTCTTGATATCATCAGTATCATCGCCTTTTAAAGCTTCTTTCAATGCTTCAAGTTTTTCTTCCGCTTCTTTTTTATCAGATTCATCTGCTTTATCTCCAAGATCTTTTAGTGCTTGTTCAGTTTGGAATACTAATGCATCTCCATCATTTTTAATATCTGCAGATTCTTTTCTTTTTTCATCTGCTTCACGATTAGCTTCAGCTTCCTTCATCATTTTATCTATTTCATCATCAGTTAAGTTTGTAGATGATGTAATTGTAATAGATTGTTCTTTATTAGTTCCAAGGTCTTTTGCAGTTACGTTAACAATACCATTTGCATCAATGTCGAATTTAACTTCAATTTGAGGAACTCCTCTTCTTGCTGGAGGAATATTTCCAAGTTGGAAGTTTCCTAAAGTTTTATTATCTGCAGCCATTGGTCTTTCACCTTGTAATATGTGAATATCTACTGCTGGTTGATTATCTACTGCTGTTGAGAATACTTGAGACTTGCTTGTTGGAATAGTTGTATTTCTTGGAATTAATACTGTACATACTCCACCAAGTGTTTCAATACCTAGTGAAAGTGGTGTTACATCAAGTAAAACTAAATCTTCAACCTCACCAGTTAAAACACCACCTTGGATAGATGCACCCATTGCAACAACTTCATCAGGGTTAACACCTTTATGAGGTTCTTTTCCAAGTTCTTTTTTAACTAATTCTTGAATATATGGAATACGAGTTGATCCACCAACTAATATTACTTCATCAATTTGATTTTTATCTAATTTAGCATCTTTTAAAGCTTTTCTTACTGGTTCAAGTGTTGAATCAAACAAATCACGACATAAGTCTTCAAATTTAGCTTTTGATAATGTAGTAGCCATATGAACTGGGCCTTCATCATTTTGAGCTAAGAATGGTAGGCTTATTTCAGCATTTGTCATACTAGATAAGTCTTTTTTAGCTTTTTCAGCAGCATCTTTTAAACGTTGCATAGCCATATTATCTTTTGATAAATCAATACCATTTTCTGATTTAAATTCATCTACTAAATAATCTATAATTCTGTTATCAAAATCATCTCCACCAAGTCTATTATTACCACTTGTAGATTTAACTTCATATAATCCATCACCTAATTCAAGGATTGATACGTCAAATGTACCTCCACCTAAATCATAAACTAAAATAGTTTGTAATTTATCTTGTTTATCTAAACCATAAGCTAAAGCTGCAGCTGTTGGTTCATTAATAATTCTTTCTACTTCTAAGCCAGCAATTTTACCAGCATCTTTTGTAGCTTGTCTTTCTGCATCGTTGAAATATGCTGGAACTGTAATAACTGCTTTAGTTACTTTTTCTCCTAAATAACTTTCTGCATCAGCTTTTAACTTAGAAAGAATCTTTGCACTAATTTCTTGTGGTGTCCACTTTTTGCCATTAGCTTCAACCTTCTTATCAGTACCCATTAATCTTTTAATAGATGAAATTGTATTTTTTACATTAGTTACTGCTTGTCTTTTAGCAGTTTCACCAACTAATTCTTCATCTCCTTTAAAAGCCACTACTGAAGGAGTTGTTCTATTACCTTCAGCATTAGGAATAACCTTAGGTTCTCCACCTTCTAAAACTGAAACACAACTATTTGTTGTACCTAAATCAATACCTATAATTTTTGCCATTATCAATCATCTCCTTATTCATTTACTTTGACCATGGCTGGTCTTATTACTTTATCATTATATTTATAACCTTTTTGTAGTACTTCTGTTACATGATTTGATGGAACATCTTCCACCTTATCAGTAAGTACTGCTTGCATTGAATTTGGATCAAATTCTTTACCCTCGCATTCAATTTCTTTAACACCCTTAGCTTCTAATATTTTAACTAAGTTTGTATATATCATTTTAAAACCACTTAAGAATTTAGAAAGTTCATCTGATAATTTAGATTCATCAACCATTAAAGCTCTTTCAAAATTATCAACTGTTTGAAGTAAGTCTTTAATAACATCTTCACCATCATACAAACGAATTTTAGATATTTGTTCATCATATCTTCTTTTCATATTTTGCATCTCAGCAGATATTCTTAAAAGCTTATCATTTAACTCTGCATTTTTTTCTTTTAAAGCTTCTTTCTCTTTATCAACTTTTTCTTTCTTTTCCTTTTTAGGTTTTTCTACTTTTTTATTTTGTTCTTTTATCTCTTCAGTATTCTTTTTTTCTTCTTTTTCTTTATTCTCCATTATCATCTTGCCTTTCTAAATTTTCTGTTATATAGGATAAAAGCCCAACTACTTTATCATATTCCATTCTCTTTGGACCAATGATAGCAATAGTTCCTTTTTCTCCATTAACATTATATGTTGATTTAACAACCGTAACATTTTCATCAAAGTCATTTTCATCACCAATATAAATGTTAATACCATCTTTTTCACTTTCAATATTTTTTATCATATTGTCGTCTTCAAACTTATTTGCAAGTCTTTTTATTTCATCAACGTCATTATATTCTGGTTGATCAAATATCTTTGTCTTACCACTAAAATGTACATTAGATGTTTGCATTACAAAATCATCAAACGCATCATGAAATATATTATAGACTGCTTCATATTGCTTTATCTTTTTACTAATAATAGGTTTTATATCAAATTCAAGTCTTTGTGATACTTCATCAATAGGCGTACCAATTAGCATTTTATTAATAATCTCACTAGTTTTGACTAACTCTTCAATTGATATAGTTTCTGGTATAGCAAATTGCTTATTTTCGACAATACCTTTATTAGTACATACAACTGCCACTATTTTATTACTTGGAAGTGGAACTATACTTACATTTTGTAAAAAATTATTAGAAGAATTTTTCCCTAAAACAACACTAGTATAATTTGTTATATCACTAATAATTTCAACACACTGATTAATAGCATCAGATAAAGCTAAGTCTTGATTTTTAAATATTGTTTGAAGTTTCAATACATCTTCACCAGTTAATTCTTTTGGCTTCATTAAATTATCTACATAATATTTATATCCTTCCTCTGATGGAATTCTTCCAGAGGATATATGACATTTTTCAAGGTATCCCAAATTTTCTAATATAGCCATTTCATTACGTATAGTTGCAGATGAAAGTCCTAAACTATCACATAATGATTTACTTCCAACTGGTTTACAAGTTTTAATGTAAGATTCAACAATTATTTTTAATAATTCTTTTTGTCTATCTCCCACTTTTTCACCTTCTTGGCACTGATAATTCTTAAGTGCTAATATCATTATATGCAAAAGATTAGCACTTGTCAACCATTAATGCTAATTTTAACAAAAAATTAAAAAAATACCTAACTATATGTTAAGTATTTGAGTGTATTAGCCTAGCGACAGGCTATGTATGTTATAGTGCCTGATTGAAAATCTGGATCAAAATGATGACCAATAAGTGAATTACCAGATATACGATAATAGTCTGACCATTTATTCCAAGCTAATGCTCCATCATAAGTTTCAAAATAATGCGTAGTTGATCTTGCTTTATCATAAATAAGTGTAAAATTATATTTAGAAAATTGTAATGCAAAGAAATTAGGTGCAAATTTATTTTCTATAACACATCCACTGTTAGTTCCACATGCACTTGTTAAAGTAGCAGTCCCTCTTATACAATCTGTTGTTGATATTCCATTTAATTGTGTTTGTAAGTCACTTATTGTTGCATCTTTTGCTGATACTTGGCCTGTTAGTGTAGTTATTTGATTATTTAGATTACTTATTGTTGTATTTTGAGTTGTATATAACTGATCTAATGCATCTGCCATATTGTCTACATTAAAGTTTGGATTTGATGGTTCATAATCTACTTGATTTGCATAATACCTTCCTGCTGCATATACACTTATGCTTCCTGTTAATATTACTGTTACTATTACAAGTAATATTCTGCTTTTAAATATTTTTTTCATTATCTTCATATACATTCCTCTATTCTATCTCTATTTTACCCACTCCCAGATGTGCTTGTCAAGACTTGATTTACAAATTTTTATATGTTATTATTTATTTAAGTGAGAAGCAGATATCCTTCAGGCTAGACGCTTACCACAAATTGGGTAGCATCTTTATTCAATAAGAATAAGATGCTTTTTATTTTACATTAAATATAACAAGTAGCCAATAATCAGTAGTAAAATAAAAATTATTATACTTTGCAAAAATAACCTAGTATCCTTGTTCATTATAACTACCTCCTTTTGTCCTCAATATCCAAAACCCACCTGAATAATTAGCCCAGATAGTTGGAGGTAAACATCAGAAACTCTGCTCCTTAGTGACTCTATTATAAGAGTTCTTTTTTTATTTTCAATACTTTCGACAAATGAAGGCAAAACTAGAACTAATACGACAAAAAATTCTGAAATTAAATTTTCAGAATTTTATTTTTTACTCATTTCTTTTAATTCATATAGTAAGTTCATTGCTTCAATTGGAGTCATATTTAATACATCTGTATCTTTTATTTTATTTACTATTTCATTATCTTCTTTTACAGGTTCATCAAAAACCATTGCAAGTTGAACTTTACCAGTATCTTTTTTAGTTTTATTACTTTCATAGTATTTTAATATTTCACTAGCATTTTTTATTACTTCATCTGGCATGCCAGATAATTTTGCAACATGTATACCATAACTTTTATCTACTGCTCCACTTTTTATCTTATGTAAAAATATAATATTTCCATCTTCTTCATTAGCTGATACATGTACATTTTTAATACCATTACATTCTCTTTCCATAGTAGTTAATTCATGATAATGAGTTGAAAATAATGTTTTACACTTAATATTATTATTAACATATTCAAGTATTGCCTTTGCAAGACTCATTCCATCATATGTAGCTGTACCTCTTCCAAGTTCATCAAATAATATCAAACTATCACTTGTTGCATTAACTAAAGCATTTTTGGCCTCTTTCATTTCAACCATAAATGTTGATTCTCCAGCAACTAAATCATCTGATGCTCCAATTCTTGTAAATATCTTATCAATAACTGGTAAGTTAGCTATCTTAGCAGGTACAAAAGATCCTATTTGAGCCATAATAACTATTATTGCAAGTTGTCTCATATATGTTGATTTACCACTCATATTTGGACCAGTTATTAAAAGAGTATTTATATCTTTATTCATTATACAATCATTGCAAACATATGAATTCTTAGATACCCTTTCAACTACTGGATGTCTTCCTTCAATTATTTCTATTATATGTTCATCATTTAATGTAGGTCTTACTAAATTATAATCATCAGCCGCTACTGACAAAGAACATATAGCATCTATTTCAGCAATTATTGAAGCAACATTTTTTAAAGATATTAAATATTTTTTTACTTCTTCTTTTATTTCACAAAACAAATCATATTCTATATTAATAATTTTTTCTTCTGCATTTAATATCAAAGATTCTTTTTCTTTTAAGTCAGGAGAAATATATCTTTCATAATTGGTTAATGTTTGTCTTCTTTCCCAATTTAATCCTTCTGGTATATCTTTTACTTGACCTTTAGATATTTCTATATAATAACCAAATACTTTATTAAAACCAACTTTTAAATTTTTAATACCAGTATCTTCTTTTAATTTATTTTCGAAATCCGCAATAAAGCTTTTACCACCACTTCTTATGCTTTTTAATTCATCAAGTTCTTCATTATATCCATCTTTTATTAAATAACCTTCTTTTAAAGTAACAGGTGGATTTTCATAAATTGCTTTTTCTAAAAGTTCATATAATACATTATGAGTATCTATATCATAGCTAAATTTTAATTCTTCCACCGTTTGTTTTAATTCAGGTAATACTTTTAAGCTAGTTTTTAATTGAAGTAAATCTCTTGCATTCAAATTACCGCATGCTACTTTACCACATAGTCTTTCTATATCATATATTTCATATAATATATTTTTTAATTTATCTCTTAAAATAAATTCTTCATTTAATTTATCTATTTTATCGTATCTACTTATTAACATTTTTTTATCTTTTAAAGGGTTTAAAAGCCAATGCTTTAGACATCTAGACCCCATAGAAGTTTTGGTTTTATCAAGTAACCATAAAAGAGAATATGTTCTATCTTTTAATCTTAAAGTTTCAACTAATTCAAGGTTTCTAACAGTATGTATATCCATTTCCAAATAAGAATTTTTATCTACTAAATTAACATTATTAAAGTGATCAAGTTCTTTTAATTCTTTAACTACTAAATAATAAAGTAAATGTTTTACTCCTGTTTTATATCTTATATCCTCAACAGTATCTACTAAATTTTGATATTTGTCTTCTAAGTATTCACTAGATATATTAATATCAATACCATAATTATTTTTTAATATATTAATTAAATCTACATCTGTATTATCTGCAAGTATTAATTCTTTTACATTTAAATTTAATATTTCATTTATTAATTTATCTTTCATATATGGTATTTCTAATATATTAAGCGAACCAGTAGAAACATCAGCATATGTAAGTATATAAATATATTTAAAATCAAGTACACTAGCTATATAATTATTGTCATGTTCATTTAAAAGATCATTATCAACAATGGTACCTTTAGATATTACTTGAGTAACTCCTCTTTTAACTACGCCTTTAGCATTTTTAGGATCTTCAAGTTGTTCACATATAGCTACTTTATATCCTTTATTTACAAGTTTTTCTATATAAGGTTTTACTGAATGATATGGAACACCACACATAGGTATTCTTTCATCTAATCCAGCATTTTTACCAGTTAAAGTAAGTTCACATTCACGAGCAGTTATTTCTCCATCTTGAAAGAATAATTCATAGAAATCCCCTAATCTATAAAACAATAACTCTTCTGTATAGTTATCTTTTATTTCCATATATTGTAACATTCCTGGAGATAATTTTTTTCTGTCTACTTCTTCTCTTAGCATTTTTACCACCCTTACTACCACAGTATTTATTATAACACGTATAAATATTTATTAACAATAAAAAAGATTAAAGATTTTATTAATTTAAAACATATGTAGTATTATATATTCTAGGATCAGAACAATATTTCATTACATATTTATTATTTTCTTTTGCTATTATTATTCCTATTGTTTTATCTTGATATATTGTTTTTATATTTGTATCTATATAGTTCATATATATTTGTACTTGACCAATATGTTCTTTTTCTAGCTTAGTTGTTTTTAGTTCTACTACTACATATGAATTATACTTTATATTAAATAATAATAAATCTATATAATTATAAGTATTACCCATTTTTATTTTATATTCATTTTTTATGAATGTAAAACCTTCTCCCAATTGTTCTAAAAAAGATGGTATATTTTCAAGTATTAGTTTTTGTAATGCTTTCTCATCTACTTTTTCATCTTTCTTAGTATTCTTTATAATTATTGGATTCCTTATAAAGTCTGTTATTTCATATTCCTGAGTACTATCTAAAGATAACTTATTCTTAGTTTCTTCACTTAATCTTTCATATTCTTTTGATTTTATCTTTTCTTCTAATTGTCTTTTAGATAAGTGTTTTGTAAGTATTTGATTAATATAATACTTTATTTGTATATCTTCTTTTAAACTCATTAATATTAAACAATGCGTCCAATTTAATTTGGAAACCAGCGGTTTCCAAATCTCATTTTCTGAAAATAAATAGAACTGCCTCATTTGTCTTAAAGATCTTTCACTATATTCAAGTCCTGTTTCTTTTAATAGTTTAATAGAATATTCTTTAATTAAACCATTACCATATTTTGCTCTTTCTTCTCCTCCTTGTGCTTCAATTAACATCTTACCTACATTATATTTAGTTTCAAGTTCACTTTTATTAATTGAATACTCTTTTACTTTCTTTGTTATTTCATAATTTAATAATTCTTTTTTTATCTCATTATAATAGTTTTCCAAAATAAAAATCCCCTTTCATTTGTTTTTAAGGAATATCCTAACACATGAAAGAAGAATATTTTGTCGAAATTTCTGTAAAATCAAAAAAATATTAGAAATTAATCTAATATTTTATCTAAATGCATAATAAGTCCAATTAAATTTTAACTCACCATCTGACGACGTGTAATTAGTAGACCTAAATCCAGTATCAGTTATTGACCAATAATAACTGCAATCACTCGAAGACCAACCACCACCTACGTTATCTCCGCCAAAAGCAATACAGCCACTTCTAGTTAAAATACTTAAAGTGCTCCAAGAGGCATTCTGCGTATATATTAAAGCTTTACTTAGATAAAAACCTAAATCCGGACTATTAGTCGTACCAGCCTTAACTTTAAAAGTTCCTGTTACATAGTCTTTTTCTGATGCTGTAGCTGTTAAAGATTCAACTTGTGATTGTAAACTACTTATTGTTGCATCTTTAGTTGTTATTTGACTATTTAAATTATTTACTGTTGTATTTTGAGTTGTATATAATGTATCTAGGGCTTTATCTAGTGTTGTTTCTTTATATGTTATATCACTTGCATAATACTTTCTTGATGCATATACACTTATACTTCCAGTTAATATAACTGTTACTATTACTAGTAGTATTCTACTTTTTAACACTCTCTTCATATACATTCCTCTATTCTAAGTCTATTTTACCCCCCCAGGTGTGTTTGTCAATAAAAAAAGTAGCTCTTTGAACTACTTCTTTACATTATTTTTTATTATGCTCCTGCTATTTCACTATATAATTCATCAACTGCACATGCTGCATCTTGGCAATCTGTATAACTATTTGTATATTCTACATCTTCTGCATCTATTGTCGCACTTAAATTATCAACTGCATTACTATCTATTCCTACTTTAGCTTTGAATCTCTTTCCTTGATAATCATTTTGTGGTGTATCTGTATATTTATATTCTATTGTCATTTTATAATATTTTGTTGTTTCTTTTGCTATTTCTATATCTTGTACTAAATATGATTTTCCTTCATTAGTAGTAGGTAATGCTGTTTCAGCTTTTATTTCAGTTAAAACATTACCAGATGAATCTGTTTCTTCTATTTTATATACTAGATCTTCATTTAATTCATTTAATATTTCTTGCATGTATATATTAAATGATACTGATCTATGAGATATGTTTTCTACAGTAAATGTTTTTACAAAACTATCTCCAGGTATCATTGATGAATAATCTATTTCTCCAACTCCTGTATATATTAAATCTAATTCATTTGTTTTAATCTTAGTTTCTGTTTCTCTAATTTTTGTTACTCTTGCTCTATAGTAAGCAAATGATGTTCCTATTAAAGCTACTAAAACTAATATGCTTAAAACTACTAAACTTTTTTCTTTATTATTTAAAAATTTCTTCATATATATTCACCCTATTCTTAATTCAATTTTATCAACTTATTATTTTTTTGCAACATAAAAATCAATTTATAATTACAATTTTACATACTAGTTTACACTTTTTATTTTTTCATAATAAAAAGAACTATAAATTATCTTTATAGTTCTTACAAGCTTCATCTAAATCTTTTATTAAATTATCAACACTTTCCATTGTTTTAGGCCTTGCCCCAGATGCAAATTTATGACCACCACCATTATATTTAGAAGCTATCTCATTTATTATTGGACCTCTACTTCTAATATTGACTTTGTATTGATCATTTTTTTCATCAGTTGTTATAAATACCCAAGAATAAATATCTTTAATATTATTAAAATCATTTATCATATTAGAAGGTGTTGATGGATCTACTCCGTATTCATTAAATATGTCGGCATCAAATTTCATATATGCAAGACCATTTTCTGTTATAGTTAAATTATTAGCTATATAACCATGGAATTTAATCTCATTTATTGGTCTTTCATATAAAATTGGATAAAGACTAGTAAAATCAATATCTACTTCATCTATTAATTTATATACAATTTTAAATGTTTCTTTTGTTGTTGAATCTACTAAAAATCTATCACTATCTGACACTATTCCTAAAAATAGATTATTAGCTATATTTTTATCTATTTTTAATTTGGAATTAAATATTACTTTAGCAAGTAATTCACAAGCAGAAGATGCATCAGGGTCAACATATTCTATTTCTCCAAATTTATCTTCAAATGGATGATGATCTATTTTAATCATTTCTTTATACTCGATGTATTCAAGTCCATCTACTCTAAATAAATTAGGAACATCAAGAGCTACTACTAAAGAATTTTTCAATTCATCATAATTAACTTTATCCATTAATCCATACTTTTTAAATCTAGAAACTGATGCTCCAAGAGCATAAACTTTTTTCTTTGGAAACGTTAGTTTAATAGAATCTCTTAATGCTATTTGTGATGCAATTGCATCAGGATCTGGACTAACATGTCTAAGTACTACTATTGTGTCATATTCCTTTATTTTTTTATAAATATCTTTATATATATTTCTTGTGATAGTAATCACATCCATTCTACTAACATTATTATTTAACTATGTTATAAGTATCAAGCGCTATCATTAACTCTTCATTAGTTGGAATTACATACACTGGAATTTTAGAATCTTCAGTAGTAATTTTTCTAACTTCTCCTCTAAAGTCATTAGCACTTTCATCAATTTTTACACCTAATGTAGCTATTCTATCTAAAATATCTTTTCTAGTCATTTTAGAATTTTCTCCAAGACCAGCTGTTAATACAATAACATCAGCTCCACCAAGCATATTATTATACATTGCTATATAATTAGCAATTTTCCAAGCATACATATTTTGTGCAAGAATACATTTTTCATCATTTTCTTTGATACCATCTTCAACATCTCTAGAATCTGATTTACCACATATTCCTTCAAGGCCACTTTTTTTGTTCATAGCTGTCATGACTTCATCTAAGCTCATATTAGCTTCATCCATCATATATTCAACTATTGATGGATCTACATCTCCAGGACGAGTTCCCATCATAATTCCTGTCATTGGAGAAAATCCCATAGATGTATCAACTACTTTGCCTGAATCTATTGCACAAATAGATGCACCTGAACCAATGTGACAAGAGATCACTTTTAAATCTTCACGTCCTAATAATTTAGATACTTCTCTATTTATAAATTTATGACTTGTTCCATGGAATCCATATTTTCTAACTCCATATTTTTCATACCATTCATATGGTAATGCATACATAAAGTTTACTGGTTCCATACTTTGATGGAATGCTGTATCAAATACTGCAACCATTGGTGTATTTGGGAAAGCTTCTTTTGAAGCTTCAATACAAGATAACATAGCTGGCATATGTAATTTAGCAAGCTTTTTATATTTTTCACAAGTAGCTAGTACTTCATCATCAATCATAACACTTTCTTTATAAGTTTCTCCACCATGAACTAGACGATGTCCAATACCATCAATTTCTTCAAGTGATTTAACTACTCCTAATTCTACTATTTCTTTTTTAATACATTCAAGAGCAACTAAATGATTTCTTAAATCTAAATCTCTGTGTAATTTTTCTCCATTAATTTTTACATCATAGAAACTTCCATTAAGTCCTATTCTTTGGAAATATCCATTTACTAATTCTTTTTCTTCAGGAAGTTCTATTACTGAAAATTTCATTGATGAACTACCTGCGTTAATTGTAAGTATTTTCATTTTTCTTTCACCTCTATTCATAATTATACAAAAAAAAAGATAGTTTTACTATCTTTTTATTAGTCTTTTTACACAATTTGTATCATTTTTAGGATTATAATTCAAATAATCATTAAAATTTCCTTCATATTTATTTAATCCATATTCATTTAAATCAATATTTTTTCTTTTGTAATCAGTATCATCTATTATCTCATAATATTTACATTTAGTTTCACAAGTAGTTTTGTCCATATATATCACCTAGTTATATTATGGATAAAACTTTAAATATTATTCTTTAAAAGTAAACATATAATCTTCTATTGCTACATCATCACCACGTTTAGCTCCAAGTCTCTCAAGTTCTTCTTCTACGCCCATGCCTTTAAGTTTTCTAGCAAAACGAAGTGCCGATTCATCTTCATTGAATTTTGTCATTTTAAATAGTTTTTCTATTTCTGCGCCTTTAATTACCCATATATCGTCTTCTTTAGTTATTGTATATGGTTTTTCATCATTAAATTTATACATAATAAATGATTCAAATTCATTCTCATCATAAATATTTGTCTTAGGTAAATTATCTAAAGCATCTGCAAGATAATTCATTAATTCATCTAATCCTGTATGAGTTAATGCTGAAATTGAAATAACTTCTGTATCAGGGAATTCTTTTTTGAATTCTTTCAAATTATTCTCAAAATCAGGTAAATCAGATTTATTAGCTATTACTATTTCTTTTTTATTTTTTAATTTATCACTAAATTTTTCATACTCATTTTTTATCATTTTATAGTCTTCAATTGGATTTCTACCTTCAAATGACCCCATATCTATAATATGTGCAAGTATTCTTGTTCTCATTGCATGACGTAAAAATTTATGTCCAAGTCCAAGTCCTTCTGATGCACCCTCTATTAATCCTGGTAAATCTGCTATAGTAAAGGTTCTTCCATCTTTAACTTTAACAACTCCAAGGTTTGGAGAAAGCGTTGTAAAATGATAAGCACCTATTTTAGGTTTAGCTCCACTTATAGCACCAAGTAATGTTGATTTTCCAACACTTGGCATTCCAATAAGTCCAACATCTGCCATAACTTTTAATTCACATTTGATTTTTCTATATTCACCTGGTTCACCATATTCGCTCATTTTTGGTGCTGGTTCTTGTTGAGTTGCAAAAGCTCTATTTCCTCTTCCACCACGTCCACCATGACAAACAACAAATTCTTCACCATCTTCTGTTAAATCAGCTATAACTAGATTAGTATCCATATCATAAATGGTTGTTCCTTGTGGTACTTTTATTATTACATCTTCTGCATTAGCACCATTTCTATTACTACCTTTACCATTTACACCTTTATCTCCTTTGATTGTCTTATTATATCGAAGATCAACTAAAGTGCTTAAATTTTTATCAACTTTAAAGATAATGTCTGCACCTTTTCCACCATTACCACCATCTGGTCCACCCATTTCAATATATTTTTCATGACGAAAAGAAGTACAGCCATCTCCACCTTTTCCTGCTATTACTTTAAGAATTGTTTCATCTACAAACATTATAATCACCACCTTTATTTTATCAAAGTAAACTATATAAATCTATATCTATTTTTGTATTCTTGGAGCATTAGACAATTTATATGTATCTAATAAAATATTGTCATATGACATTTCTCTTATTGGAACTAAATTACCGGTTAATACTAATTCATTTGCTATTTTTCTTAAACAGTTATATTTATTTGTTAATTCATTAATATCTTTTTGGGTTATATCATTTTTATTTAATAATTCTTTTATATACATAAGTATCCTTATATCTACTGATCTAAATTTATCTGGAAGTATTATCTTACGTGCAATAAATTCATTTCCATAATGTTTTGAATTTCTCATGGCATCAACATCTTTAGATATTAAAATATCAACGTAGCTTGAATTAAATGGGTCATATTCCTCCTCATTTTTATAAAGATCATCAAGCCCCACTATTGAAAGAGATATTCCATCTATACCATTTATATGTGAAGATGTATCGTCTAGTTTTTTTAGTATTTCATCTGAATAATTAGTTATTCCTCTTTTATTTTGTTCTCTTAATGATAATATTCCATTTTGAACTACTGAAGGAGTATTATTATATGAAACATTATGATGATATAAATAATCATCTATAATAACATTTTTTATTAAACAATCTTCAAGTATATCTTTTATATCTAACAGTTTTTCTCGTTTATTCATAAAAAATAACCCCTTTCAAGCAGGAGTTATTTTACTATAATTATTAATAAATATCAAGTTTTAAATTTTCAACATTTAACTTTATAAATTATATTTTGAAAGAGTTATAACTGGGCGCACACCATAATATGCAGCAGTAGATACTGTGTCAGGCGACATATTTCCATCCCTAACCACGCGCCAAGCGTTAGATGTATTAACAACCATATCTCTTGTCCAATATCCATATGGCTGACCATTTGTATCGTTTAAACTATGTGTACAACCATTGCAGGCTCTGGTATAATCATATAGCCAATTATATGCACTTGCTTGACTAGTATTACACCATGGTGATGATTGATAATCTATTTTTTTACTTGCAAAGCACCAACCAGCTTCATTATCAGTAGCATACCAACTTGTATTACCTACTGCATTTGCTATTGCTTGTGCTTTTGGTAAATCTACATTAAATACATCTTTCCATGTTGTTTTTAAATTATTGTTTTTAATATATTTCATGGCATTATTCCATGTCATAGTTCCACTACTTATATTTCTATCCATTATTAAATCTACACTATCTGCTCTTACTTCTAAAATATAGAAATTTCTTTTTGTACCATCTCCTGGGTCACACTCATACATACTTCCTATTGCAAGGGCATTGCCACTTTTTAAAGTACATACTTTTTTATATGAATTTTGTGCTTGGACAGTTAAACTATTTACTTGACTTTGTAAATTAGTTATTTGACTATTTAAATTATTTACTGTTGTATTTTGAGTTGTATATAATGTATCTAGGGCTTTATCTAGTGTTGTTTCTTTATATGTTATATCACTTGCATAATACTTTCTTGCTGCATATACACTTATACTTCCAGTTAGTATTATTGTTACTATTACTAGTAGTATTCTACTTTTTAATATCTTCATATACATTCCTCTATTCTAAGTCTATTTTACCCCCCCCCCAGGTGTACTTGTCAAGACTTGATTTACAAATTTTTATATGTTATTATTTATTTAAGTGAGAAGCGGCATTCCTAGGGACATGCACCTCACCATTTGGTATGATGCTTTCATTCAGTTAGAATGAAAGCTTTATTTTTATATTAACTTTAGTATGATTACTAGTAATACAAAAATTATAATAATAAGAAGTCCGATTAAAAGATCTTTCTTACTCATTAGTACCACCTCCACAATTTTTCATATGAACCCCCTGAGTTAAAGTCCCTCATAAGTTTTATTGTGGTGGTGTGCTTTTTTTCCGCTTCTCAAGGACTCTATTATAGAGTCTATTTTTTTATTTTCAATGCTTTCGGCAAATGTAGACAAAACTAGAACTAATACGACAAAAAAAATTCTGAAATTAAACTTTCAGAATTTTTTTTGTATAATTATAAACATTTATTTCTGACAATTAGTACAAAGATATGTTCCTCTTCCGCCAACTCTTATTTTAATAATTTTATTATTGCATTTTGGACATTTATCATTAGCTTTAGTATGTACTTTTAAATAATCTTGATAATGTCCTATTACTCCCAAAGATGAAGTATAACTTCTAATAGTACATCCACCACACTCTGTTGCCTTTTTTATTATTTTTTTAGAATTTTCTATTATACTTTGACATTCATCTAAACTAATGGTTTTACCTAGTCTTTCAGGATTAATTAGTGATGCAAATAAAACTTCATCTACATATATGTTTCCTAAACCATTTATTATTGATTGATCAAGTAATAATTCTTTTATATGTTTATTACTTTTATTAATTTTATTGTATAAATATTCTTTTGTTAATTTTTCATCATCGGGTTCAAACCCTAATTTACTTATTTCATCTAAATTAAAGATATCATTAGTTTTACATAAAATCATTACTCCAAATTTTCTTACATCATGATATCTTAAATCAGTACTATTATCTAAATGAAATATTATATGTTCATGCTTATCATACTTTTCATTACTTGGTTTAATAAAATATTTACCTTCCATTCGCAAGTGAGAAAGCATTGTATACTCTCCAAAATCAAATAATAACCACTTACCATATGATGATACACTCTTTAAAGTTTTATTAATTAAAGTATTTATAAATTCTTTTTTATTAGATTTTATAATTTTATCATATGGTGTTTCTATAGATATTATTTTTCTTCCAACAATATTTTTGTTTAATGTTTTTGCAACTGTTCTAACTTCCGCTATTTCTGGCAATTCAATCACCTACTTTGCATCATACCAATTAATTCCATAGTCTGTACTTACTTTTAGTGGCACAGAAAGTTTAATTACATTTTCCATAGTATCTTTAACTATAGATTCAACTAATTCTTTTTCTTCTTTTACTACATCAAATATAAGTTCATCATGTACTTGTATTATCATCTTAGTTTTAATATTATTATCTTTAAACTTTTTATATACTTCAACCATAGCTTTTTTAATTATATCAGCACTTGTTCCTTGAATTGGTGTATTAAGTGCTATTCTTTCACCTGTTTGTCTTACCATATAATTGCTACTAGAAAGTTCATCTATAACTCTTTTTCTATTAAATAGTGTTCTAACATAACCATTTTCATATGCAAATTTAACTATATCATCCATATATTTTTTTACACCTGGATATAATTCATAGTATTTATCTATAAACTTTTTAGCTTCTACTGCTCTTATTTCTAAACTTTCTCCAAGACCAAATCCACTTATTCCATATACTATTCCAAATATAACTGCTTTAGCTGCAGAACGCATACTCTTAGTAACTTCTTCTTTAGATACTCCATTTATATCAGCAGCAACTTTAGTATGGATATCTTCTCCATTTACAAAAGCATCTATCAAATCTTTTGATTTAGATATATGTGCAAGAAGTCTCAATTCTATTTGACTATAATCTACACTAAGTATTAAATCATTTTCTGGATAAAATGCTTTTCTAATTTTTCTCCCTTCTTCATCTCTCGCAGGGATATTTTGTAAATTTGGTTCTATAGATGAAAGACGTCCAGTACGAGTAAAATTTTGCTTAAATATTGTATGCACTTTAGAATCATCTTTTATATATGCCATTAATCCTTCTAAATATGTAGAATATATTTTACTTAAATTTCTATATATTAAAATACGCTCAATAATTGGATGTTTATCCATTAACTTATGTAGTACTTTAACATCTGTTTTATATGATTTTGTACCTTTTTTACCACCTGGTAACTTTAATTTATCAAATAATACTTCACCAAGTTGTTTTGGAGATGAAATATTAAATTCACATCCAGCAAGTTCATATATTTCACTAGTTAGTTTATCTATCTTATTTTTTGTTTCTTCTTTCATTTCTTCAAGTATTTTTTTATCTACATTTACACCAGTTATTTCCATATCTGCTAAAACATCTATAAGTGGCATTTCAATATTTTTAAATAATTCATATTCTTCTTCGCTTTTTAATTTAGTAATAAATTCATCTCTTGAATCTAATATAAATCTTGATTTTAATACTATTTCTTTCTTTAATTCTTCACTTACTTCAAAATCTTTTATTTCAGAATAAAATCTAACAGGTATTCCCTCATTATTTAAAAGATATGATATATCATCTTTAAACTCTATATCAAGAAGTGATGCCGCTACTAAAAGATCATAGTTAATACTTGGTATATTTATACCAATTTTATTTAAAGCAACTATATTTTTCTTATTATCAAAAGTATATAAGATTTTATCTTTAAATAAAGGTATTACTTCTTTAATTAATTCTTTTTTTATAAAATAATTATTCTCTTTAGAAGACACACTCATACCTAATATTTCACCATCATGATAATTTAATTTATCAAGTTCTATATAGAATGAAATTTCATTATCTAATTTAATATCATCTATTTTTTCTATATCTATATAATCAGCACTTACTTCTTTTTTTGTTTCTTTAAAGTTTTTCAAAAAAGAATAAAACTCTAATTCTTCAAATATTTCATATAGTTCATTTGTTTCTTTTTTCTCATATTTATAGTTTTCAAGGGTAGTATCTATTGGTACTTCTCTATAAATAGTAGCTATTTCTTTACTCATAAATGCTGATTCTTTATCTATTTCAAGTTTTTCTTTAGTTTTGCCTTTTACTTCATCTATATGTTCATATAAGTTTTCAATTGTCTCATACTTAGATAGTAAATTAATTGCTGTTTTTTCACCTATTCCTTTAACACCAGGTATATTATCTGAAGAGTCCCCTGCTAAAGCTTTTAAATCTATCATATTAATAGGTTTAATTTTATAATCTTCAAAAAAGCTTTTTGGATTATATCTAATATAGTCTTTTTGTTTTAATAATTTTATATCTACTTGATCAGATAATAATTGTAATAAATCTTTATCACTAGACACAATTGTTGCAATAAAATCTTTATCTTTTTCTACTGCTGATGCTAGTGTACCAATAATATCATCCGCTTCATATGGTTCTAGTTCTAATGTTTTAATACCCATAGCATTAAGTATTTTTCTAGAATATGGCATTTGCATCTTTAATTCTTCAGGAGTTTTAGCTCTTCCATCTTTATAAAAATCATATTTTTCACGTCTAAAGTTTACTCCAATATCAAAAGCCACTGCTATATACTCCGGTTGTTCTTCTGTTATTATTTTATTTATCATTGTAACTAATCCATATAATGCATTAGTTGGAAATCCTTTAGAATTTTTCATGACATTTCCATTATATGCTGTTGCGTAATAACTTCTAAAAAGTAAATTGTTACCATCTACTAGTATTATCTTTTTCATCTTATACCACCTACTCCATAGTTATTATTATATCACATGCAATTGGTATCTAAATAAAAAATATTAGAAATTAATCTAATATTTTACTAATTATCTATATGCACTCCAACTGAAACTTGTTCCAGCAATATTAGATGATAAATGAATAACTGTATTGTTTCCTATTGACTTAAAATAATTAGTCAAATTATTATTGTATTGAGATAATTCTCCTGATTCAATATCAAAATAATACTGATAATTTCCAGAAAAGTCCGCGTAAAAAAGTCTTTTGGCATCTGATATATATATATAATGATTTGTACTTAAATTTCTATCATACATATAAATTCTTCCATTATTGTTATTTATTACAATAACTTTTTTAGGAACAAAGCCAATGTTTATTGTATTATCTCCTGCAAAAGAAACAAAGTCACCGTTGACAATATATTCACTGCTTAATACAGGTTCTATAGTTATATCACTATTCATATATTTACCATTTGTTTGTAGTGTTTGAGTTTCACTAGAGGCTGTTATATTTGTAGTTCCACTATATGTAGGTATTGATCCTGTTACAAGTGTTCCATTACTTTTATATGCTTTTTTACCATTTAATAAATAATTTGCTTCTACATCTGTTGGTGTACTTAGATTTTTATAGTTCTTTGTTTTATCATATAATTCATCTAATGCATCTGACATATTATCTACATTAAAGTTTGGATTTGATGGTTCATAATCTACTTGAGTGGCATAATACCTTCCTGCTGCATATACACTTATACTTCCTGTTAATATTACTGTTACTATTACTAGTAGTATTCTACTTTTTAATATCTTCATATACATTCCTCTATTCTTAAGTCTATTTTACCCCCCCCCCAGGTGTACTTGTCAATAAAAAAAGTAGTTCTTTGAACTACTTCTTTACACTATTTTTTTATCAAGTAGATTTTATTCTTTTTACAAAATGCATAAAATACTTTATCATAAGTAAGGTTTAATTTTAATAATTCTTTATTCACCCAATTAATATCTCTATGTATAGTATTTAACGTATCATATTGTATTTCACCATCTAAAATTATAGGCATTGGATACTCAGACTTTCTTTTGAAAATATTATATTTAAAAACAGATAATTTACCATTTGGTTCTAAAAAAGCATATTCAACTTCTTCAATTGACTTAATTCCTTGTTGTCTTAAGCCAAGTAATAAGTCATCTATTGTATACCTTTGAGTTATTAGTTCTTTATAATTTAGTTTACCATTACAAATAAGTATAGTTGGTTTACCATCCATAGTTGATTTAAACTTTCTTGATTTTACAGATATAAATGCTAGTATTATTTCAAGAATGGTAAGTATTACTATTGGAATTACTGTATAATACATTGGATCTTTAGAGTTTTCTATACTTATTGCAACAAGTTCTGCTATTAGTATAGATATAATAAGATCTATTACACCAAGTTGTGCTATTTCTCTTTTCCCCATTACACGATATGATATTAATATAAAAAAATAAAAAAATAATGTTCTATAAATTACATTTAAAAGTTGCATATGTATCACCTATTTTTATTATGTTCTATTTTCTATTTTTCTAATCATATATTTTAACAGGTGATATTAATGAAAAAAATTATTAATAAATTTAAACTATATTTATATTTTATTTTAACAATAATTATAAGTAATTTATCACTATCTACATTTAATAATCTAGGATTAAGTGATAATATAACTAAAATTATAAGTATTATTATATTTATTATATTCTTTTTTATAGCTGGTTTCATAAAAGGAAAAAATATTGATAAAAAAGGTTATATACAAGGTTTAAAAGTCGGAATAAAGCTTTCTTTAATTCTTTTCTTATTAAGTCTATTTAATTATAGTTTTGATATTAAAACTATTATTTACTACTCTATATTGATACTAGCAGCAACACTTGGATCAACATTTGGAATTAATAAAAAGTAATCATTTGATTACTTTTTATAGTTGATTATCATCATAACCTAATAAGAATAAACCATAACTAATTTTATTATATAGTTTATTTAATTCTTCTACATTATTTTCTTTTTTATTATCACAAATAGAGGACCATAGTTCATAAAGTTCTGTATATTTTTCAAGCATATCTTCTTTTGTTTCAACATCACTTGGACTACTTAATTTTGAATAGTAATCATTTAAAGAAGATATTACAAAATTATCAAAATTATCATATGAACCATTTCCAATTTTTACAAGTTCTTTTTTACTAGTATCTTCAAACGGCATTTTATATCTATCAATGCTTTTTATAAATTTACTTACTAATAGTGTTCCTAATAATTTATCATTACTATTTAAATTATATTTTAAACTTTGACTTAATGCTATCATGTATATTTTCCTTTCTATACTTCTATATCATTTATTGCCACTTCAATTACAGGTCTTACTTTTAATTGAGAACCCATATAATCTGACCTATAGTAACTTAATGAACCATAACTTCCTGATACAGCCCACACATTGTTTTGATTTTCGTTATAGTAGTCTTCTATCCAATAACTTTCTGATTCGCTAGACAAATTTTCATACATAAATGGGCAATTAAGTGCGACGACTGCATATCCACCTAATGGTCCACAAGCATGCTCTATTTCTTTATAATTTGGTAATCTTGAATTTTTATGAGAATATTCAAAATTCGATTTTACTAAAGTCCCTGTTTCAGTATAAATATTTCTATAGTCACTTTTTAAACTAGGTTTAGTCCAATTTGGTAACTTTTCAATTATTTCTGCTGGCCCATCTCCTGGATAATATGAATATAAACTAGTACCTGGATAACCATAATTAGTATAATAAATTAATGAAGCATAATTTTCATCATAAATTTCAGAATTATATGATCCATAGCTAAATACTCCACTTAAGTAATAAAATCTTTCATTATCTGAATTATATTCGCCATCATCGTTAACATCGCAATCAAATGCATCACCAACTGTTAAAATTCCTCTTGTTCCTAATTGTCCATATTTAGTTGCTCCTGATGCATGAAGAGTTTTTGCTCTAATACATCTTGGACATTCTTCTGTCGAAGGATCACAATTATTAGATATTTCTATTTTATCTATTTTCAAATTTGTTTCTGACTTTATATCTTTTTTTATTTGATTTAAAAGTATTCTATTTTGAGCATAAGATGCCATATTTATAGTTAATATCATTAAAAATACAATAAAAAAGGAAAATATTATTGATACTGCTAAAAAGCCATTTTTCTTTTTCATAGTACTTACACCTACCCTTATTATTAACTATATAAATAATATCATACTTTTAATAATTATAAAAGAAAAAAATTGGTAAAAACCAATTTCGTATTATTCAGTTTCATTAAAGCCAAATTCATTTATATATCTTTCTTTATCTCTCCAATTTTTTATAGTTTTAACATATAGTTCTAAATAAACTTTTTTCCCTAATAACTCCTCTATATCTTGACGAGCAAGTGTGCCAACTTTTTTAAGTCTTGCCCCTTGTTTACCAATAATTATTTTTTTTATTGCATCTCTATCTACTATTATATCAACATTTATATTTACAATATCTTTTTTTTCTTCAAAATGTGTAGTAATACAAGTTAAACTATGTGGAACTTCTTCAATTGTTAAATGAAGTAATTTTTCACGAACTAACTCACTTATCATAAAATATTTTGAACAAGATGTTATTGTATTATCATCATAATATTTTACATCATCATTTAAATATTTTTTTATTACGTTGATTAGTGTTTCTATATTGTCAAATCTAAGTGCAGATACAGGCACTATATCAGCGAAATCTAATAAATCTTTATACTGATTTATCATCATCATTAATTTTTCATTATTTATTCTATCAATTTTATTCATTACAAGTATTATAGGAACTTTTGTGTTTTTCAAATCTTCAATTATTTTTTTATCGCCTGGACCAAGTCCACTTGCAGCATCTATTACAAATAATAGTGCATCAACGTCTTGCATAAGTGAATAAGATTGTTTATTTAAAAATCTGCCTAATTTTTCTTTTGGTTTAGCTATTCCAGGAGTATCTACAAATACTATTTGTGTGTCTTTATCATTATATACTGCTTGTATAATGTTTCTAGTTGTTCCTGCAACATTCGAAGTGATTGCAACTTTATATTCAACAATTGAATTTAAAAGTGTACTTTTACCTACATTTGGTCTACCGATTAAACTAACAAACCCACTTCTCATAAGCTTACCTCCCTAACAACTTAAAACATTTCTGTAAAATATGGTCCAAACACAAATAAACATATTACTATCGCTACTAATGTTAATACAAAACTTGCCGCTGATCCACAATCTTTAGCTATTTTAGCAAGTGGATTAATTTCTAATGTTGTAAGATCCACTGCTGCTTCTATTGCAGTATTAACAAGTTCCATTCCTAAAATAGAACCTAAAGCTATAAATACAATAGCCCACTCTGATAATTTAATTTTAAAGTATACGCCTAAAGCAACTGTAAAAATAGTTGCAATAGCATGAATCCACATACTTTGTTCATAACGATAGGCATAAATTAAACCTTCTACTGAAAATTTAATACTCCTAAAAAATCTTTTAATTCCTTTTTGTTTTATTTCATCTCGTGATACATATTTCATTTAACAACCTCTCCTGTAAATCAAACATTATTTTTTCTTCTTCTTTATTATTAACATGGTCATACCCAAGTAAATGTAATAGCCCATGACAACATAAAAATGCTAACTCTCTTTTTTCTGTATGGCCATAGCTTTTTGCTTGTTCAATCATTCTTGGAATACACACATATATATCTCCAAGTATTCTAATATCTTGTGATTTAAAATCTCCACTATCTTCAAAAGCAAATGATATAACATCTGTTACTTTATCAATACCTCTATATTCTTTATTAATATTTTGAATTTCTTCTTCAGAAACAAATATTACACTAAATACAGCATTATTAACTTTTTGATCTTCTAAAGTATGTGAAAATACTAAATCTAGATAACTATAGTCTTTATCATATCCATATTCATTATTTATTGTAATATCATTCATTAAAACCACCAAAATCCCATTAACCTTAAAAAGTATACCACTATTAGCATAGTAATTACAACACAAATAATATCATAAACTATATTTTTTTGTAAAAACCTTGGTAAATGTTTCTTTATTGCACATAATCCAATATAAACTAAAAAGCCTAATATTGCCCCAGAAACATTTAATAAAATGTCATCAACGTCAAAACTTCTTCCAATTTGAAGTTGTACAACTTCTACTACTAAAGATGAAATTATTGAAACCGCTAATATATGTCCAACTTTAGAAGCTCTAATATATCCCGAAACAAAATAACCAAACGGAACAAATATTAATATGTTACCTACTACATTTGTCATAAATAATCTACTTCCAAATTTATATCTCATTATTTCAGTAAATGGTACTAAATTATATCCGCTACTAGTATTAGTTTCAACATTTGTAAGTAGTTGATATAAAAGTAAAACATATATTATAAATACTAAATTTAAAAATTCTTTATAAAAAATAAACTTTTCTTTATGTATAGATAAATATGTAAGCCTTATTGTTGTAATAATAACCACAAATATTACAAGCATGGGCCATATATCATTTACTGCATCTAAAGCTGTATTAATCATATTACTCTACCTCTTTTTCTTCTTCAATTATTTCTTCAGTTTTAGATATCACTTCTTTAACAGTAGTAAATATCTCTACATACATTGTACTATTATTTGAACTTTTTTTCAAAACTTTTTGATTAATTATTGACTCTTTTTCATTTAATTTCATGTTTATCTTATTTTTTGCTAGTTTTAAAGCCTCTTTAACAGCCTCTTTTTCATTATATTTTTCGTTTACATAATTAATCTCATACTCTTTTAATAAATAAAAATCTATTCCAAATAAATTAAAAAACTTTTTCTTTTTGGTTTTATAACTTTTTAATCTGCTTTTGAATATTTTAGTATCATTTATCATAAAATTATATCTTTTTTTACCAGTATACCTTTCTTTTTTATAATTCATTGGTATTTTTACATTACTTGTATACCATACTTCTCCTAGAATTTCTCCAGTTGCACAAATAGTATTTTTTATTTCATCATTATATTTAATTTCTCCAGATATTAATACGTCTCCTTTTTTAACATAGTCATTAACTAAAACTAAATCTTGACCTTTAACAGACTTTATATCAGTTATTATTGCATCTTTAGAAGCGACAATATTGCATATTCTTTTATCTTCTTTTATATCAGTTATTATCCTTTCTTCTACTCTAACAACATAGTTCATACCTATTTGTTCTATTTCCAACCATTCTAAATTTTTAGGATATTTATCTAATATCTTTTTCTTTATAGAATTTAATTCTTCAAAATTTTTTTTCCATGATAATCTTTTTACTCCATATTCTTTTAAAGACTCATTTACAATTTCTCTTATATATTTTTTTGAATGAATTACTTTTACAGAAACTATAGTATTTGACATAATATAAATAAGTATAAATGATAATATAAGGTTTAATATGAATAATTTGTTTGATTTTATTTTAAATAATATATCATATATCCCTGTTTCTTTTTTTATTTTAAAACTATAGCTTTTTAAATATTTTTTTAAGGTTACATAATTTTTTATACTTGTCTCAAATTCAATAGAATTATCTTTATATTTTATTTTACTTATATTTATATTTAATTCATACATTTTTAATAGTAATTTATTCTTATCTTTAGTTTTTACCTCTATTAAAACATTATGATTTATATTATTCATCTTTTTATCCTCACATTATTAATAGTGCCACTAATAAGTATTTCTGTATTATTCATTTCATTTATTTTTAAATTTATACCACTTATTTCTAATATAAAACTATTAAATTTCAAATCTATTTGTTTATCACTCAAATTTAGTAATTTATTATAATTAAACGCGTGTAATTTATTATCAAAGATATCTATATAATATTCTTTATCTTCTAAAAAATTCCTTAGATTATTTATTATTTTCAAGAATACTCACCCCTATAATTATATGAAAAATAAAAAAGAATCATTACGATTCTATATAAGTTTCAACTTCCTTAATTGTATTATTAAAGTTATTATAATCAACTAAAAACCATTTGATATCCATTTGATTATTAAAGAATGTATATTGTCTTTTTGCATAATGTCTTGAATTCTTTTTTATTAATTCTATAGCTTCTTCCAAATCTATTTCATTATCAAAATATTTAAATAATTCTTTATAGCCTATAACTGTTTTTAAAGATTTACAATCTAATTTCATATTATAAAACTTTTTAGCTTCATCTAAAAGACCATTTGATACCATTTTATCCACTCTTGAATTAATTATATTATATAGATTCTCTCTATCTGTAGTAAGTCCAATAAAATATACATCTTTATATAAAAGGTTTGGTTCTACTGTTTCTTTTTCCTCTCTATTTAAAAATCTAATTAATCTTTTTCTATTATTAATATGTATATCCATATTTTTATCTTTTTTTAGAGCCAATTCATATAATTCTTCATTAGTTAAACTATCATAAGTTTCATTTTCTGTTTCTTCTTCAAATCTATAATCAAATAATGCTGACTTTAAATATAAACCAGAGCCACCAACTATTATTATATTTTTGTTTTTATTTTCTTCAAGTACTTTACGGCAATCTTTCTGATAATCATATATTGTATAATTATCTTCTATATTACATATATCTAATAAATAATGTTTAATTCCTTCTTTTTCTTTTTCAGTTACTTTTGCAGTTGCTATATCCATATCTTTATATACTTGCATAGCATCACAATTTATAATTATTCCTTTATATTTTTTAGCAAGTTCTATACTCATTTTTGTTTTACCAACACCCGTTGGACCTACTACACATATAATCATTTCATTTCACCATCTCTTGTTAACTTATTATACAATGTATTTCACATTTCACTTTTTAGTTTCTTTAACTCATCTAATGATACTCCCGTATTTTCTGATATCGTTTTTTCATCAATTCCACTTTTAAGAAATTTTTTTGCTATTTCTATTTTTTCTTCATTTTTACCATTATCATAACCATTATCATAGCCACTATCATAGCCATTATCATAACCACTATCATAACCTTCTTTTTCAGCTTTTTCTTTTGCTTCTTTAATTGCCTCTTCTCTTGCTTCTTTCTCTACTTGTTTTCTAAACGCTTCTCTATCATATTCAAATGCAAACATATTATCTTTTAA
>SVAH01000035.1 GCA_015059485.1 Bacillota bacterium | reverse complement strand
TATTCTTTTATTTTGGTTTTATATAATAAAAAAGACTGTCATACAAATATAATATCTATATTTGTCAACAGTCTGAAGATAAGAATAATCTTATCTTTTATTATGCTTATTAGTTAATTTATTATGTATTTTTATTCAGAAAAACTTGATATTAAATAGTATTTTTTGTATAATGAAGTATAGATATAGTAGGAGAGAGTTATGGGAAATATTATTGCAAGTTTGGATATTGGTGGTGAATCATTAAAATTGGTTACAGCCGATATTACAAAAAATAAATTAAACATTTTAAATATTTCAGAAGTGCCTTCTAAAGGCATAAAAAATGGATTGTTAGATAATCCACAACTATTGATATCATCATTAAAAGAGTTATTTAAAAATGCTGAGGAAGTGCTTGGCTTACCAATTAAAAAGGTTATTGTTAACGTTCCATCAAATAATGCTAAATTTATAAGTAGTGAAGGCTTAACAACAATAACTAATGAAGAAAAAATAGTAAAAGGTGTAGATATTGTGCGTGCTATGCAAGCATCTATTTACAATCGTATCCCAAAAAATTATGAAGTTGCAAATATTATTCCAATGATATTTAAAATTAATGAAGATAATCCTATAACTAATCCAATTGATATGTATGCTGAAACATTGACAGTAAAAGATGTAGTAGCAATAGTACCTAAAAAAAATATTTATCCAGTAGTTAAATGTTTGGAAAGTATTGGAATATCTGTTATAGATGTAACACTTTCATCAGTTGGTGATTTTTATGAAATGAAAAATGAAAAAATGATGAGAGAAGTTGGAGCTATAATTAATTTAGGAGAACAGACATCAGTAATATCTATATTTAATAAAGGGGTTATAACAAATACAGAAGTAATAAATTTGGGTGGACAAAATATTGATAATGATATATCATTTATATATAAGGTTACTAAGAGTGATGCAAATAAGTTAAAAAAGAATTTAGCTTTAGCTTCAAATAGGATGGCAAAAGCATCAGAATCAGATATAGTAATTAATAAATTAGGTGAAGAAATTAAAGTTAACCAATATGAATTAAGTGAGATAGTAGAAAGTAGACTTATTGAAATGTTAAATTTGATAAAAAAACAAATAAATCTCTTAACAAAAAAAGAAATAAGTTATATAATATTTACTGGTGGAGTGACAGAACTTGTAGATTTTGATATAATACTTGATGAAGTGTTTGGTAAAAATGCAAAAGTTTATGAAACTGACACTTTAGGAGCAAGAAGTAATAAGTATTCAACTGCTCTTGGAATGATAAAATATTATAATAGTAAATTAGAATTAAGAAATAAAAGTTTTAGAATATTTACAAATGATGAAATAGAAGAACTTAGTGGTAAACGTAAGAAAATTAATATATCTGAAAATTCATTATTAGGTAAAATATTTGGATATTTTTTTGATAATTAAGGAGAGTGTAAAGAATGGATGGATTAACATTAGACCCAATTGCCAAAATTAAAGTTATTGGTTGTGGTGGCGGTGGAAGTAATGCCGTTAATAGAATGATTACTGAAGGAGTTAAGGGAGTAGAGTTTTATATTGTAAATACTGATTTGCAAGCTCTAAATTCATCACCATGTGAAAATAAAATTCAAATAGGTACAACTATTACTGGAGGACGTGGTGCTGGATCAAATCCTGAAATTGGTAGAGAAGCAGCACTAGAAAGTAAAAAAGATATAGAAGAAGCTTTAAAAGGTGCTGATATGGTATTTATTGCATGTGGACTAGGTGGTGGAACAGGAACTGGTGCCGCACCTGTTGTTGCAGAAATAGCACAAGGACTTGGAGCTTTAACTGTAGGTATTGTAACAAAACCATTTAGATTTGAAGGAAAAAAGAGAATGGAACATGCTTTGGTTGGCCTAGAAGAATTAAAGAAACATGTAGATACTCTAATTATTATTCCAAATGATAGATTAAGAGAAATAATAGACAAAACAACTACATTCCAAGATGCATTTAAAGAAGTTGACACAGTACTTCACAGAGGTGTTCAATCAATTTCAGATTTAATTGCAGTAACAGGAACAATTAACCTAGACTTTGCAGATGTTAAAACAGTAATGGAAAAAAGCGGTACAGCTCTTATTGGTATTGGTATGGGAATTGGTGAAAATAGAGCAATTGAAGCAGCTAAACAAGCAGTTAATAACTCATTAATTGAAACAACAATTGATGGTGCAACAGACGCAATTATCAATATAACAGGTGGGGAAAATCTTACACTATTTGAAATTGAGGATGCTGTAGAAACAGTTAGAGAACTTGCTAATAGTGATATTAATATTATATTTGGCTCAATACCTAATAAAAATTTGACAGATGAAGTAATTGTAACAGTAATTGCAACTGGCTTTGATAAAGCAAAAGATACTGTAAGCGATGATGATGAAGATGATGATACTTCTTCATATGCAACTGTAGAAAGAGAACTTCCAAGAAGAAGAACAGTAGTTGAAGATGATGAAGATGATTTAGAATTAGATATACCATCATTTTTGAGAAATAGAGATGACTATTAATAGTCATCTCAGACTGTTGACAAATAAAAACAGTCTTTTCTTTTTTATAAAATTGTATTATAATTAAGTTACGAGATAGACTT
>SVAH01000034.1 GCA_015059485.1 Bacillota bacterium | reverse complement strand
TTGGCATATATGCTGCAGTAGTATGCGTTGTAGGTTATTTAATAGTAGGACATAAAAGTATTTATCCAACTCAAATACTAGCAAAAAGTAAAACTCCTTCATTGTATATTGATACGAACTCTGAAATATTTAAAGCTGAAAAAAATATTAAAGTAAAAAATAAATTTTTTAAAAAAGAAAATTAACCATAATTATTCATTATTTGCTGTTCGCTGAACAAAAGCTGACTTGACAAAATTATCTAAATTGGTAAAATAAAATTAGCACTCAATAAAGAAGAGTGCTAATAAAAAGCTTAAAAAGGCATGGGCCTTTCATATTTTAATAAATTATAATGAAAGGAAATGATAAAATGGCAGTAAAACAATTTAAGGCAGAATCAAAAAGATTACTAGATTTAATGATTAATTCAATTTATACAAATAAAGAAATATTCTTAAGGGAACTTATATCCAATGCAAGTGATGCTATTGACAAAAGATATTATCGATCACTTACTGATGAGAATATAAGCTTTAATAAAGAAGATTTTTACATAAGAATTATACCAAATAAAGAAGAAAGAACTCTTACAATCATAGACACAGGTATTGGTATGGCTATGGAAGAGTTGGAAAATAATCTTGGAACTATCGCTAAAAGTGGATCCCTTGCATTTAAAAATGAAATGGAACAAAAAGAGGGAATAGATATTATAGGTCAATTTGGAGTTGGATTCTATTCTGCATTTATGGTAGCGGATAAAATTATTGTAAAAAGCCGTTCTATGGATTCTAATGAAGCATATAAATGGGAATCAAAAGGAGTAGAGGGCTACGAAATTGAAAAATGCGAAAAAGATGAAGTTGGTACTGAAATCATATTAAAAATAAAAGAAAATACTGATGATGAAAATTATGATAAATTTTTGGAAGAATATACTATAAAAAATCTAGTTAAAAAGTATTCAGATTTTATAAAATATCCAATTAAAATGCATATGAAGAAAAGCAAATTAAAAGAAGGAACTAAAGACGAATATGAAGATTATATTGAAGATGAAACTTTAAATAGCATGATTCCAATTTGGAAAAAGAATAAAAATGAAGTGAAAACTGAAGATTACGAAAGATTTTATATGGATAAACATTTTGGATATGATAAGCCATTAAAATCAATTAGATCAAAGGTTGAAGGGTTAGTGTCATATACATCACTACTTTTTATACCATCTACAACACCATATGATTTTTATACAAGAAATTTTGAAAAAGGACTTGAGCTTTATTCAAATGGTGTATTGATAATGGAAAAGTGTGGAGATCTATTGCCAGATTACTTTAGTTTTGTTCAAGGTTTAGTTGACTCAGAAGATCTTTCTTTAAATATTTCAAGAGAATTACTACAGCATGATAGACAACTTAAACTTATTGCAAAAAATATAAAGGAAAAAATAAAAAGTGAACTTTTATCCATGCTTAAAAATCATCGTGAAGACTATATTAAATTCTACAACAATTTTGGAAGGCAATTAAAATATGGTATATATTCAGATTTTGGAGCTAACAAAGATACATTACAAGATTTAATTATGTTTTATTCCTCTACTGAAAAGAAACTTGTAACATTAGATGAATATATTTCTCGTATGAAAGAGGATCAAAAATATATATACTATGCTCCAGGAGAAAATATAGATAAAATTGAAAAATTACCTCAAACAGAGATGGTTAGAGATAAGGGATATGAAATACTATATCTCACTGATGAAGTAGATGAATTTGCAATTAAAATGCTTATGAATTACAAAGAAAAAGAATTTAAATCAGTATATAGTAAGGATTTAGGTTTTGAAGCTGAAGAAAAAGATGACCAAAAGGAAAATGATGAAAATAAAGAAATATTTGAATTTATGAAGGATGTTTTAAATGGAAAAGTAAAAGAAGTTAGAGCATCTAAAAGATTAAAGAGTCATCCAGTTTGTCTTGCTAATGCTTCAGATATATCAATTGAAATGGAAAAAGTACTTAGTATGATGCCTAATAATGAAAATATAAAGGCTGATAAAATATTAGAAATAAATACAAATCATGATATGTTTAATACTATTAAAAGTGCTTTTAAAGATGATAAAGACAAATTAAAAATGATTTCAAATTTACTATACAATCAAGCTTTACTTATTGAAGGACTTCCAATAGAAGATCCTGTACAATTTGCAAATGATGTATGTAAATTAATTAAATAATTTATTTAAGAGGTAGCTTTTAACTAGAACTACCTCTTTTTTTATTGTTATTATCTTTAGATAAACTTTCAAGGTTTTGTTTTTGAGCTGCCATAACCAACATAAGGCTACCAATTGCAACAATAAGATTTCCAAGAACATTTAATTCATCAGCACTTTTCCCAGCAGATAATTCCAGAGCTATTATATTAGCAATAAAGGATAATTCCTCAGGACTTGCACAGTTGAAACTTCCCATTATATACAACTCCTTTATAACATATACTATATTTAATGCCATGGAATGAAACTTTGTTAATAGAATATAGTTAATATTAAGAGAAGTTTGTAGTTATTATATTGGTTATATATAATATAATTAATAAAAATGGAGGAGTGAAATGGTTAAGTCAAGTAAAGAAAAGAATATAGGATTACTTTTATTAATTATTATATTTATACAGGGAGTTGGTTTTTTATCAGGACGATTAGGCATGTCTAATCAAAA